>JADYZU010000045.1 GCA_020852925.1 Rubellimicrobium sp.
GATGATCGCGTTTCCGGCAGGGACGAAGGTGTGGATCGCCGGTGGTGTCACGGACATGCGCTGCGGGATGAATTCGCTTGCGCTGAAGGTCCAGCAGGGGCTCGGCCGCGATCCGCATGGCGGCGAGATATTCTGCTTTCGCGGGCGTAAGGCCGATATGGTGAAGCTTTTGTGGTTCGACGGGGTGGGCATGTCACTTTATGCCAAACGCCTCGAGGCCGGGAAATTTGTCTGGCCCTCCAGCGCCACCGGCGAGGCGGTTGCGATTTCGGCGGCGCAGCTGGGGTATCTTCTGGATGGAATTGACTGGCGCAATCCGCGCTGGACCCAGAGGCCGAAAAAGATGGGCTGACGGGGATGAAGCGACTGTATTTGTTGGCTTTTACGCTGACGCATGGCAAAAGTCGCCATGTCTGATCCTGCTTTCGAAATCGAGAGGTTGCGTGCCGCGCTCGCCGCGGCGGAGGACCGCGCTTCGTCCGCGGAAGCCAAACTGGCACAGGCCCGCGCGGTGGTCTCGACCTCCGAGGCGATGATCGCGGGCCTCAAGCTCGAGATCGCACTGCTCAAGCTCGAGCAATATGGCCACAGCGCGGAACGGACGGCGCGGCTGATCGACCAGCTGGAATTGCAACTGGAGGAGCTGGTGACCGACGCCGCCGAGGATGCGGCGCGGGCGGAAAAGACCACGAAGGTGGCGGCTTTCGAGCGGCGCAAGCCCGTGAAGAAACCATTCCCCCAGCATCTGCCGCGTGAGCGGGTCGTGGTCCCGGCACAGACCTGCTGCACCTGCTGCGGATCGGACCGCATCGTGAAAATGGGCGAAGATGTCACCGAGACGCTGGAGGTGGTGCCGCGGCAATGGAAGGTGATCCAGACCGTCCGCGAAAAGTTCACCTGCCGGGCCTGCGAGAAGATCAGCTAGCCGCCCGCGCCATTCCACCCGATCCCGCGGGGTTGGGCAGGCCCCAGCCTGTTGGCGATGATTGTCTTCGAAAAATTCGGCCAGCATCAGCCTTTGAACCGCCAGGCCGAGCGGTATGCGCGGGAAGGCGTGGACCTCGGCCTCTCGACGATTGCCGACCAGGTCGGTGCCGTGACCGATCTGCTGAAGCCGCTACATGATCTGATCGCGGCGCATGTCATGGTGGCCGAACGCCTGCATGGTGACGATACGACGGTGCCGCTGCTGGCCCGCGGCGGCACGAAGACGGCGCGTCTCTGGACCTATGTCCGCGACGATCGTCCCTTTGGGGGCGCGGCGCCGCCAGCGGTGGTGTTCCGCTTCTCGCGCGACCGGGGCGGGGAACACCCGGTTGCGCATTTGAAGGCAGTGTCCCGGGTGGTGGTGAACTGCTGCCATATCCGTGATTTATTGGTGAGCCCGGCGCGATTCGAACGCGCGACCAACTGATTAAAAGTCAGTTGCTCTACCGGCTGAGCTACGGGCCCGCACCGCGCGCTGACTAGGGGAGGGCGGTGGACACGTCAACCGCAAAACGAAGCCTGCGCAACGCCGGCGCGGGGAATGTGGTGGGCTGTGTAGGGATCGAACCTACGACCCGCTGATTAAGAGTCAGCTGCTCTACCGACTGAGCTAACAGCCCACAAGAGCGGGCGGATAGACTGTGCCCGGTGCAAGGTCAAGGGGTTTTCCGCACGCATCTGGATTCGACCGCAGCCTTGGGTTATGGGCGGGGCATGTCGCGTGATCCCGCTCCCCTGCTGCCGTTCATGAAGATGCACGGTCTTGGCAACGACTTTGTCGTGATCGACGCGCGCGCCGGCGCGCCGGTCCCCGATGCGCGGCTGGTCGCGGCGCTGGCGGACCGGCGCCTTGGCGTGGGATTCGATCAGCTTGCGGTGATCCACGGGGATGGGGCGGGCGCGGACCTGCGGCTCGAGTTCTGGAATGCCGATGGCAGCCGATCCTCGGCCTGCGGCAATGCCACCCGCTGCATCGCCCGTCACGAGATGGACCGGACCGGCAAGGCCGCGCTGACCATCGCCACCGCAGGCGGAACCCTTCGGGCCGAGGATGCCGGCGGCGGGCTGACGGCGGTGAACATGGGCAGGCCGCGCCTTGACTGGCGGGACATCCCGCTGGCGCGGGCGATGGATACGCTGTCCCTGCCGATCGAGGGCGCACCGGTGGCGACCGGCATGGGAAATCCGCATTGCACCTTCTTTGTCGAGGATGCGGGCGCGGTCGATCTGGCCGCTTTCGGGCCGGTGCATGAACATCACCCCCTGTTTCCCGAACGCACCAATGTGCAGGTGGTGCAGGTCACAGGCCCCGATCACCTGCGGATGCGGGTGTGGGAAAGGGGGGCGGGCATCACCCCGGCTTCGGGGTCTTCGTCCTGCGCGGTCACGGTCGCGGCGGTGCGGCGGGGATTGACCGGGCGCCGGGTGACGCTTGATTGCGACGGCGGGCGGCTCTGGCTTGACTGGCGCGAGGACGGGGTGTGGATGACCGGGCCGACCATGACGGTTTTCGCGGGGCAGATCTCGCGGCAGTTTCTGGAATCGCTGTGATGGAGGGCAACGCGCCTGTGTTCTCGACCCTCGGCTGCCGGCTCAACGCCTGGGAGACCGAGGCGATGAAGGACATGGCGGCCGCCGCCGGTCTGCGCGATGCGGTCGTGGTCAACACCTGCGCCGTCACCGCCGAGGCCGTGCGCAAGGCCCGTCAGGAAATCCGCCACCTGCGGCGCGACAACCCCGGTGCCACGATCGTCGTCACCGGCTGCGCCGCCCAGACCGAGGCCGCGATGTTCGCCGCCATGCCCGAGGTGAACCACGTCATCGGCAACCGTGAAAAGATGGACCCCGCGACCTGGGCGGCCCTGGCCCCCGACCGGATCGCCGGCGCCGCGCAGGTGATGGTGGACGACATCATGTCCGTGCGCGAGACTGCGGGCCATCTGATCGACGGTTTCGGCACCCGGACGCGCGCCTATGTGCAGGTCCAGAACGGCTGCGACCATCGCTGCACCTTCTGCATCATCCCCTATGCCCGCGGCAATTCGCGGTCGGTTCCGGCGCAGGTGGTGGTCGACCAGATCGCCCGTCTGGTCGAACGCGGCTATCGCGAGGTGGTGTTGACCGGGGTCGATCTGACCTCATGGGGGGCGGACCTGCCCGAGGGGCCGCGGCTGGGCGATCTGGTGCGGCGCATCCTGCGCATGGTGCCCGCGCTCGACAGGCTGCGCATCTCGTCGATCGACTCGATCGAGGCGGACGCGGCGCTGATGCAGGCGATCGAAGAGGAAAGCCGTCTGATGCCGCATCTGCACCTGTCGCTTCAGGCCGGCGACGACCTGATCCTGAAGCGGATGAAGCGCCGGCATCTGCGCGCCGATGCGATCCGCTTTTGCGAGGAGGTGCGGCGGTTGCGCCCGGACATGACCCTTGGCGCGGACATCATCGCCGGCTTTCCGACCGAGACCGAAGAGATGTTCGCCCGCTCTCTTGATCTGGTCGGGGAATGCGGGCTGAGTTTCCTGCATGTCTTTCCTTATTCGCCCCGTCGCGGCACACCTGCGGCGCGCATGCCGCAGGTGCCGGGCGCCGAGGTGCGCGAACGGGCGGCGCGGCTGCGGGCCGAAGGGGACGCGGCACTTGGCCTTCATCTGGCGGCGCAGGTCGGGCGCAGCCATCGCGTGCTGATGGAAAATCCGCGCATGGGCCGCACCGAACAGTTCAACGAGGTCCGGTTCGACACCGATCAACCCGAGGACCGCATTTTCGGCGTGACGATCAAGGGTCAGGACGGCCGCGCCCTGCGGGCCTGATGTGCGGCGGCCGGCCGGTTTCAAGGCGGACGGTGCTGCGCGCTTGCCCCGGCGGCGCGGTTCGCTAGGGTCCGCGCCGGTGCCGGACGGAAGTGGAGGTTCCGATGAAGCTCATCATGTCGCCGCTCTCGCCCTATGCGCGCAAGGTCCGTGTCCTGATTCGCGAGGCCGGCCAGGGCGAGGAGATCGAGGAGGTCGCGGTCTCGACTTCGGCCCTTGCAACCGATCCGCAGGTGAAGGCCAGTCACCCGACCGGCCGCATCCCCGTTCTCCTGCGCGAGGGGGCGCGACCGCTGCACGACAGTCGGGTCATCACCCGCTATCTCGATGAACTGTGGGGCGCAGGGCTTTATCCATCGGATCGGCTGTGGGAGGTGCTCACGCTCGAGGCCACTGCCGAGGGGGTGGTGGATTCGGCGCTGGTCATGGCCTACGAGATGCGGTTGCGCCCGGCCGAACTCCAGTGGCAGGACTGGCTTGACGCGCATTGGGCCAAGATCGCCAACGCCCTTGACCAGCTCGAACACGAGGCGGGCAGCCTCCTGGCGCAGCCGATCGACATGGGACAGATCGCGCTGGGCGTGGCGCTGGGCTATCTCGACCTGCGGTTTGCGGCGCGCGACTGGCGGCGTGACCGGCCGCATCTGGACGAGTGGTTCGACACTTTCGGCGCCCGCGCCTCGATGGTGGCGACCAGACCGGCCTGAACCGGGTCGCGGCGTGTCCCTTCATGTGTCCTTCGTGACGCTCATGCCGTGTTTTGGTCCGATTCCATGCCGGTCAAAGCTGGACGTGCCCGGTCGAGGTGGCTAAAGGTCGGCTGAACCGACCGGCGGATAGCCGCCGGCGCGGCAATGCCGTGGCCCGTCGGGGCCCCCGTCAGCGAATCGGAGAACGACCCGTGTCACACGCAGAAGATCCCCAGGGCAACCGCCGCGACTTCCTTTATTACGCGACCGGCAGCGCGGCGGTTGTGGCGACGGGGGCGGCGGTGTGGCCGCTCGTGAACCAGATGAATGCCTCGTCGGATGTGCGTGCGCTGGCCTCGATCCGGGTCGATGTGTCGTCGGTCGAGCCGGGCACGCAACTGACGGTACTGTGGCAGGGCAAGCCGGTGTTCATCCGCTCGCGCACCGAGGAAGAGATCGCCACCGCCCGCGACACCCCGGTTGCCGATCTGCCCGACCAGATGTCGCGCAACGACAACCTCGCCAATCCGGCCGCCGATGCCAGCGACCAGAACCGCGCCCTGTCCGAGGACGGGGTCTGGCTGGTGCAGATGGGGGTCTGCACGCATCTGGGCTGCGTTCCCCTTGGGGAATCGGGCGATTTCGGGGGCTGGTACTGCCCCTGCCACGGGTCGCACTACGACACGTCGGGCCGCATCCGCAAAGGGCCGGCGCCGCAGAACCTGCACATTCCCGTCGCCGCCTTCATCGACGACACCACCATCGAGCTTGGCTGAGGAAAGATCCGAATGTCCGGTATCCCCCACGACCATTACGAGCCCAGGACGCGGATCGAGAAGTGGCTTGACCGCCGCCTGCCGGTCATCTCGCTCCTTTATGACACGCTGATGATCCCCACACCCAGGAACCTGAACTGGTGGTGGATCTGGGGCATCGTCCTCGTCTTTGCTCTGGTGCTCCAGATCGCGACCGGCGTCGTGCTGGTCATGCATTATGTCCCGCATGTCGACATGGCCTTCGCCTCGGTCGAACATATCATGCGCGACGTGAATTCGGGGCACATGATCCGGTATTTCCACGCGAACGGCGCTTCGCTGTTCTTCGTGGCGGTCTATCTGCACATCTTCCGCGGCCTCTTCTACGGCAGCTACAAGGCCCCGCGCGAAGTGACCTGGATCATCGGCATGCTCATCTATCTCGTGATGATGACGACCGGTTTTCTGGGCTATGTCCTGCCCTGGGGGCAGATGTCGTTCCACGGCACCGCGGTGATCACCGGCCTGTTCGGTGCGATCCCGCTGGTGGGCGAATCGATCCAGTCCTGGCTCCTCGGCGCGGGGGCGGTGGGGCAGCCGGCGCTGAACCGGTTCTTCTCGCTGCATTATCTGCTGCCGTTCCTTCTGCTTGGTCTGGTGATCGTGCACGTCTGGGCCTTTCACACGACCGGCAACAACAACCCGACCGGGGTCGAGGTGCGCCGCTCCTCGCGCGAGGAGGCCGACCGCGACACCCTGCCGTTCTGGCCCTATTTCGTCATCAAGGATCTCTTCGCGCTGGTCGTGATCCTGGTGGCGTTCGTGGCCGTTGTCGGCTTCATGCCGAACTTCCTTGGCCATCCTGACAACTATGTCATGGCCAACCCGCTGGCCACGCCGTCGCATATCGTGCCGGAGTGGTATTTCCTGCCCTTCTACGCGATCCTGCGCGCCTTCACCGCCGATGTCTGGGCGGTGCAGTTCGTGCACTGGATCTCCTTCGGCATCATCGACGCCAAGTTCTTTGGCGTGCTCGCCATGTTCGGGGCGATCCTCGTGCTGGCGCTGACGCCCTGGCTCGATACGTCGATGGTGCGCTCGGGGCGGTTCCGGCCGATGTTCAAATGGTGGTTCGCGCTGCTGTGCGTGGATTTCATCGTGCTGATGTGGGTCGGCGCGCAGGGGACGACCTTTCCCTATGACTGGATCTCGCTCATCGCCGCGACTTACTGGTTCGCCTTCTTCCTCATCATCCTGCCGATCCTCGGCGTGATCGAGAAGCCGCTGGCGCCGCCCGCCACGATCGAGGAAGACTTTGACGCCCATTACGGCAAACCGGCCAAGTGACTGGAAAGGGAATGACCAGGATGTTCCGCAAGCTTGCCCTTTCCGCCGTTGCTGCGCTGGCGCTCTCGACCGGCGGGGCCATGGCCGCCGGCGAGGCAGAGATCACCGACTACGCCTTCTCGTTCGAGGGGCCGTTCGGCAGCTATGACACGGTCCAGCTTCAGCGCGGGCTGAAGGTGTTCACCGAGGTCTGTTCCGCCTGTCACGGACTGAACTTCGTCGCCTATCGCACCCTGTCCGACGAAGGGGGGCCGATGCTCCCCGAGGAACAGATGCGCGCCTATGCCGCCCAGTACGAAGTCGAGACCGCCGCAGGCGATTTCGTGCCCGCGACCCCGGCCGACCATTTCGGCACTTCGGGCATGGAGAATGCCCCGGACCTGAGCCTGATCGCCAAGGCCCGCGCCGGATTCCATGGGCCCTATGGCACCGGGCTTGCACAGCTTTTCCGCGGGATGGGCGGGCCGGAATACATCGCCTCGCTTCTGGCGGGTTATGCGCCCGAACCCGATTGCGCCCCGGACGGCATCGCGGGTCTCTACTATAACACCGCCTTCGCGAACGGCGCCTTTGCCGAAAGCTGCGTTGACGAGAACGGCCACCACATGGTCCCCGGAAGCTGGATCGCCATGCCGCAGCCGCTCTATGGCGAGGATGTTGTCTTTGACGACGGCCATGTGAACGATCTTGAATCCGAGGCGCAGGACGTGGCGGCCTTCCTGATGTGGGCGGCCGAGCCCCATCTTGACGCGCGCAAGCATGCGGGCCTTCTCGGGGTGCTGTTCCTGACGCTGCTGGCGGTGCTGCTCTATCTCACGAACAAGCGGCTCTGGGCCCCGCACAAGAACCGCGCTCGCGACTGACGCGGGCGCAGCCTGACAGAGGGGGGCGTGGGCCGCGATGCCCGCGCCCCCTTTCCTTTACCGGGGCATCCGCGCGTGGCCGAGGTATTCGGCCAGGGGCCCGGCGGGATCGTCGAGGATCGCCACCGGATGCGGTCCCGTGGCCCGGCCCCCGATCACGGTGACGATGCCATCCGCGACCGCGCGCGCTTCTTGCGGGTCATGCGTCACCATGAGGACGGTGCGCCCCGCCCGCCGCAGATGCCCGGCGGCAAGGCGCAGCATCTCGTCCTTCTGGCCGGGGCCGAGCGCGGCAAAGGGCTCGTCCAGCAGGACCACCGGCCGATCCTGCAACAACACCCGCGCAAGGGCGGCGCGGCTGAGTTGCCCGCCCGAAAGCTGACCGGGCATCCGTTCCCCGAACCCCGCCAGCCCGACCGCCCCGAGGGCGTCCGCGATCCGCGCTTTCTGCGGGGCATCCGGACGCCGCGACGGATCGAGGGCAAGCGCCAGATTGCGCGTCACATCCAGATGCGGGAACAGGTTCGAATCCTGAAACAGCACCGCCACCGGCCGCTCCCACGGCGCAAGGGCGCCGATTTCGTGCCCCTGCCACAGGATGCGCCCGCGTCCCGGCGGGGCGAATCCGGCGATTGCCGACAAGAGCGAGGATTTCCCCGCGCCACTCGGCCCGATCACGGCGATGACGCTGCCTTCGGTCACCGTGAAGTCGGCGCAGAGCGTGAAATCGCCCCAGGTCAGGTCCAGTCCTTCAAGAGTCAGGCCCATGCCGCCCCCACAGATCGAAGATCAGGAACAATCCGAATGCCACCCCCGCAAGGACAAGGGCAAGCGCCGCCGCCGCGTCGATGCGGTAGGCCCCCATGAGGCCGACCATGAGCAGCGGCAGCGTGGCCTGATCCGGGGTGGCGAACAGCGCGATCACGCCCAGATCCCCCACCGACAGCGCCGCAGCCAGCCCTGCGGCAAGGCCGAGCGGGCGCCGCAGCAGCGGCAGGATGACGATCCGCAACCGCGCCGCGCCGGTCACACCCAGCGTATCGGCGAGGCGGCCGTAATCGCGGCGGATGCGCGCCAGTTCGGGCGCGATCAGGTGCAGCGCGAAGGGCAGGGCGGCCAGCGCGTTCAGCGCGGCCGTCACCGGCAGCGCCATCTGCGCGGGGGCGGCGACCGGCAGCAGCAGCAGCATGAGTCCGGCCCCAAGCACCATCCCCGACAGAGCCATGGGCAGCGTGCCGGCAATCATGGCGATCCGCCCGCCATGCAGCGCCAGCGCCATCGCCAGGGCCATCGCCATGGCCGTGGCCGCCAGCGCCACCAGCAACGTCCGCCCCGCCGCCGCACCCGTGCCCGCCGGCAGATCGGTCAGCCCCGGAATCCCGCGCAGGACCACCGCCAGCAGTGGCAGCACCAGGAACAACAGTACCGCGCCCAGCACCGCCGCGTCCGCGGCCCGCGCGCCCCATCCGCGCCCGTCCCAGCGCGGCACGATGCGCCCGGGATCGGGGCCGGGCGCCTGCGCCACCGCCAGCCGCCCCGCCACCAGGACGAACCCCGCGCCCAGCGCCACCTGCATCAGCCCAAGCACCGCCGCCCGCCCCGGCGCGAAATCGAACCGCAGCGCCTGATAGATGGCCAGTTCGAGCGTGCTTGCCCTTGGCCCTCCGCCCAGAGTGAGCGCGACCGTGAACGAGGTCAGGCAGACCAGGAAGATCACAAGGAACGCCCCCGGAACCACCGCGCGCAGCATCGGCCGTTCAAGGATACGGCCGACGGGTGCGCCAAGACTGGCCGCAAGACGGAACCGGTCATCGGGGATCGCCTGCCAGCCGGTCAGGATCATGCGCACCGCCAGCGGCAGGTTCAGGAACACATGCGCAAGCACCACGCCCCAGGGGCCGTAGATCGACAGCCGCGGCAGTCCGGCGAGGGCGATGGCCTGATTGAGAACGCCATTGCGCCCAAGGACCGCAAGCAACCCGATCACTGCGGCCAGAACCGGCAGGATGAACGGCGCACCCAGCAGCGCGATCACCGCGCCGCGCCCGCGAAACCGGCGGCGTGCCAGCGCCCGCGCCACCGGCACCGCCAGCGTGACCGAGATCGCGGCCGACAGGAACGCCTGCCACAGGGTAAAGCGCAGCGCCTCCAGATCGCCCGCCCCGAATCCCCCTGCGCCCCCCGCGCGCCAGAGCAGCGCCAGGGGCGGGGACAGAACCGCCGTCAGGACAAGGGCGATCGCCGCGCGGCCGGGCCAATGGGGGCCGGCAGGTGCCGCCTCAGCCGGCAAGGCCCGCCTGCCAGTCGGCCAGTGCCGCGTCGCGCATCGCGCCGGCTTCGGCGGGGGTGATGAGCAGGGGATGTGCGGGCCTGCCTTCTTCGAACGCCGGGGCAAGGCCGCCTTCGGGGTTCAGGGCCGGGAACATCCAGTTGGCTTCCGGGATCGGCGCCTGCCCCTCGGGTCCGGCCAGCCAGGTGAGGAACGCGCGCGCAAGGTCCGGGTCGTCGGCGCGGGCCAGGATCGCCGCCACTTCGATCTGCACCGGGTTCCCCTCGGCGAAAGGCCAGGCAACCTTGCTGTCGTCCCCTTCGGCGACCGCGTGATAGGCCGGCGATGTGGTGTAGGAGAGAACGCCATCCGCCTCGCCCGACAGGAACAGCGCGTAGGCCTCGCTCCAGCCCGGTGTGACGGTCACGATGTTGTCGGCCAGATCGGCCCAGAGCGCGCGCGCGCCGTCACCGTAGGCCGCCTTGACCCAGAGCGCGAGACCAAGCCCCGGCGTGGACGAGCGCGGATCCTGGATCGCCACCGCAAGGTCGCTGTCGGCCAGTTCGCGCAAGGAGGCGGGCGCCGGCACGTCGCGGGTCGAGACAAAGGCAAAGGCGCCCCAGTCGAAGGGCAGGAAGGTGTCGTCCTCCCATGCCACCGGCAGGTCGTTCGCCGCCTCGATGCCGTGCGGCATGAACAGGCCGGTGGCGCGCGCCCGCTCCATCAGAAAATTGTCGAGGCCGACCACGACATCGGCCGTGCCTGCCCCCCCCTCCAGCATGATCCGCGACAGCATCGCCGCGCCGTCGCCCGCGGGTATCAGGGCGATGTCACAGCCGCATTCGGCCTCGAACCCGGCCTCGATCGCGGGTCCGGGGCCCCATTCGGTGGCGAAACTGTCATAGACATAGACGCTGAGCGCCGGTTCCCCGGCCTGCACCGCGCCGGCGGCAACCATGGATGCAACGGCAAGAATCGTGGTCCGCATCGCATTCTCCCTTCTTGCGTGACCGGAAAGGGAGAGAACGGGTTGCCCTGTCACCTTCCCTACGCCGGTATTGACCGGATCAGGTTCAACGGGTCCGCTTGCGCATCTCAGCCGGTCAGGGCCCCCCGAGGTGGAATCAAGCATAGGGATCCGCCCGGCTTGTGCAAGGGCGGGATGAATTCGCCTTTTCCCGCGTGCGGCCCTGTCCTAAACGACCATGACGCACAGGAGGCCCCGCGATGTCCTTCAACACCTTCGGCCATCTCTTCCGCTTCACCACCTGGGGCGAAAGCCACGGCCCCGCGATCGGTGCCACGGTCGACGGCTGCCCGCCGGGCATTGTCCTGTCCGAGGCGGACATCCAGCCCTGGCTGGACCGGCGTCGGCCGGGGCAGAACCGCATGATGACCCAGCGGCAGGAGGCGGACGCGGTGCGCATCCTCTCGGGCGTGTTCGAGGGACGCACCACCGGCACGCCGATCCAGCTCCTGATCGAGAACACCGACCAGCGGTCAAAGGACTATGGCGAGATCGCCCATGCCTTTCGTCCCGGTCATGCCGACATCGCCTATCACCTGAAATACGGGCTGCGCGACCATCGCGGCGGCGGGCGCTCCTCGGCGCGCGAGACCGCCTCGCGCGTGGCAGCGGGGGGCGTGGCGCGGCAGGTGCTGGCTGCGCTTGCGCCCGAGGTCAGGATCACCGGCTACATGGTCCGGATGGGCGAGCAAGAGATCGACCGCAACCGGTTCGACCCCGACGAGATCGCGCGCAACGATTTCTGGTGCCCCGATGCCGAAACGGCGGTGCAATGGGCCGATACCCTCGATTTCCTGCGCACCAAGGACCACAATTCCGTCGGCGCGGTGATCGAGGTGGTGGCCTCGGGCGTGCCGGCGGGGCTGGGTGCGCCGCTTTATTCCAAGCTCGATTCGGACCTTGCCGCGGCGATGATGTCGATCAACGCGGTCAAGGGCGTCGAGATCGGCGAGGGGATGGCGGCCGCCACGCTGACCGGGCGCGACAATGCCGATGAGATCGTGGGGGTCCGGGATGGCCAGCCGGTCTTTGCCACGAACCACGCGGGCGGGATCCTTGGGGGGATTTCGACGGGGCAGGACATCGTGGTGCGGTTCGCGGTCAAGCCGACCTCCTCGATCCTCAGTCCGCGCCGGTCGATCCGCGAGGACGGCAGCGCGATCGACCTTGTGACCAAGGGCCGGCACGATCCCTGCGTCGGCATCCGCGCGGTGCCGGTGGGCGAGGCGATGATGGCGCTGGTTCTGGCCGATCACCTGCTACTGGATCGCGGCCAGACCGGGGGCAGGCGCGGGCAGATCGGGTGACGGAACGACAAGGGCCGCCCGAAGGCGGCCCTGTTCGCACCCGTTGCGGTGCAATCAGCCGTTCACGCTGTCCTTGAGCGCCTTGGCCACGGTGACCTTCACCACCTTGTCCGCGTCCTTGTGGATCATCTCGCCGGTGGCGGGATTGCGCACCTGACGCGCCTCGCGGGTGCGGCAATAGATCTTGCCGACGCCGGGCAGGGTGACAGCCCCGCCGCCGCTCACCGTGTCGGTGATGATCTTTGCAAGCGCGTCCAGCGCGGCGCCCGCCGATTTCCTGTCGCTGCCGGTCGCCTCTGCAAGGGCGGCAACAAGTTGTGCCTTGGTCATCTGATCAGCCATTTCCGCTCTCCTGTTGCGGCCCTCGGCCTCGGGGGCAGCGGGGGCAGTTCCATGTCGGTCCCGCACACCTGCACAAGAAAACGTGAAGGAGTGCAAGCAAAAAAAGCCCTCCTGTCCCTCGGGGCCCGTGATTCAGAGAAAAGCGGTTTCCTCGAAGCTGCGCAATTTTCGGCTGTGGATCCGCTCCAGCGGCATCGCGCGCAGCATCTCCATCGCGCGCACGCCGATCCGCAGATGCCGCGCCACCTGGGTGCGGTAGAAGTCGGACGCCATCCCCGGCAGCTTGAGTTCCCCGTGCAGCGGCTTGTCCGATACGCACAGGAGCGTGCCATAGGGCACCCGGAACCGGAACCCGTTCGCGGCGATGGTGGCGCTTTCCATGTCGAGGGCGATGGCGCGGCTCTGGCTCAGGCGGTGGACCGGGCCGGACTGGTCGCGCAGTTCCCAGTTGCGGTTGTCGATCGTCGCCACCGTGCCGGTGCGCATGATCCGCTTGAGATCGTATCCCACGAGTTCGGACACCTCGGCCACCGCATCCTGAAGTGCGATCTGGATCTCGGCCAGCGGCGGGATCGGCACCCAGACCGGCAGATCGTCGTCAAGGACGTGATCCTCGCGCAGATAGGCATGGGCCAGCACGAAATCGCCAAGCCGCTGGCTGTTGCGCAGCCCGGCGCAATGCCCGACCATGAGCCAGGCATGCGGCCGCAGGACGGCGATGTGATCGGTCGCGGTCTTGGCGTTCGAGGGGCCGACGCCGATGTTCACGAGGCTGACGCCGTTGCCGTCGGCGCGCTTGAGGTGATAACTCGGCATCTGCGGCAGGCGCGCGGGGGCGGGCAGGGGCGCGCCGGGGGTGGTGATCTCGACATCGCCGGGGCCGACGAAGGCGGTATAGCCGCTGTCGCTGTCGGCCAGCGCCTCGCGGGCGTAGGCTTCGAACTCGTCGACATAGAACTGGTAGTTGGTGAAGAGGACGTGGTTCTGGAAATGGCCGGGCTGGGTCGCGGTGTAATGCGCCAGCCGCGTCAGCGAATAGTCGACCCGTTGCGCCGTGAACGGGGCCAGGGGCGCCGACCCGTCGGGATAGCGCCAGTCCTCGCCGTTCACGATCTCGTCGTGGGTGGTGGCCAGGTCGGGCACGTCGAACACGTCGCGCAGGGTGAAGTCGAGGGCGCCGTCCTGCGGCACCGTCACCCCGCCACCATCGGCCAGCGCGAAATGCACCGGCATCGGCGTGTCCGAGACACCGATCAGGACCGGCACCCCGTGATTGCGCAACAGGAGGCCGATCTGCTGTTCGAGGTAATTCGCGAACAGGCGCGGCCGCGTGACCGTGGTCGAATAGACCCCCGGGCCCGCGACATGCCCGAACGACAGCCGCGAATCGGTCAGGGCATGGGTGGCGACCGAAATCCGCACCTCGGGATAGCAGGCGCGCACCCGATGCTCGGGCCGGCCGTCCCGAAGTGCGGCGGCAAAGCGGCCGGCCAGGAAATCCGTCGCCTCGTCATGAAGCCGGATGAGTTGCGCCACAGCCAGGGACGCATCGGTAAAGGGCTGGTGCGGCACGGGCGGCGGGGTGTCGATGATCCCGGCGCTCATGCGTTGTCCTCGAACAGGTCGGTCACCGCGAACCGCACCACATCGACGATTCCCATGTCCGAGATCCGCAGTTCCGGGATCACCACCAGCGCCAGGAGCGAATGCTGCATGTAGGCGTTGTTGAGCGTGCAGCCGCATTCCTCCATCGCCGCGATCATCGCCTGCGCGGCATCCGCCACCTCCTGCGCCGGCGCATCCGACATGAGCCCGGCAATCGGCAGCCGCACGAGGGCGAGTTCGCGTCCCTCCTTCCAGACGGTGACGCCGCCGCCCACCTCGGCCAGACGGTTCGCGGCCGCGGCCATCATCGCGGCATCGGTGCCCACGACGATCATGTGGTGGCTGTCATGCGCCACGGTCGAGGCCACGGCCATCGCCCCGCGATAGCCGAAGCCCGAGACAAAGCCGTTCACCACCTTGCCGGTGGCGCGGTGCCGTTCGACCAGCGCGATCTGGCAGACCTCGCCCGTCGCCTGCACGCGACCTTCGGTCACCGGCAATTCAAAGGTCAGCGCCCGGGTGGGGGCCTGGTTTTCAACCACGCCGATGACGCGGGCGCGCACCGCATTGGCGCCGGGCGGGGCGGGAATGGCGAAATCCCCGGCCACCCGCGCGCGGTCCAGATGCACGGTGCCCCGCGCCCGCGCCGGCCAGTCGTAGCGCGGACAGTCGACCAGCAACCTGCCGCCCTCGGCCACCTTCACCCCGCGCGCAAAGACCGCCTCGATCGGCAGGGCGCGCAGGTCCGAAGTCAGGATCACATCCGCCCGCCGCCCCGGCGCGATCGAGCCCAGTTCGCGTTCAAGTCCGAAATGGGTCGCGGTGTTGATCGTCGCCATCTGGAGCGCGATCAGCGGATCGCAGCCGCAGGCGATGGCGTGGCGCACCACCCGGTCCATGTGCCCTTCGTGCACCAGCGTGCCCGAATGGCAATCGTCGGTGCACAGGATGAAGTTGCGCGGATCGAGACCCTTTTCGGTGATCGCCGTGATCTGGCTTTCCACGTCATACCAGGCACTGCCCAGCCGCAGCATGGAGCGCATCCCCTGCCGCGCGCGGGCGATGGCATCGGCCTCGGCCGTGCCTTCGTGATCGTCGGCGGGGCCGCCCGCCACATAGGCGTGAAACGGGATCCCGCGGTCCGGGCTGGCGTAATGCCCGCCCACCACCTTGCCGGCCTGCATGGTCGCCGCCATTTCGGCCAGCATCTGCGCATCGCCGCCGATCACACCGGGATAGTTCATCATCTCGCCCAGGCCGATGATGCCGGGCCAGGTCATCGCCTCGGCGACATCCCCGGGCCCGATCTCGAACCCCGTGGTCTCGAGCCCCGGCGCCGAGGGCGCGCAGGAGGGCATCTGCGTGAAGATGCTCACCGGCTGCATCATCGCCTCGTCATGCATCATCCGCACGCCATCGAGGCCCAGGACATTGGCGATCTCGTGCGGGTCGGTGAACATGGTCGTCGTGCCATGCGGGATCACCGCCGCAGCAAAGCCCGCGGGGGTGAGCATCCCCGATTCCACATGCATGTGCCCGTCGCAGAGCCCGGGGATCAGATAGCGCCCCCCCGCCTCGACCACCTGCGTGGCCGGCCCGATGCAGTGGCCGGCGTCCGGCCCCACATAGGCAAAGCGGCCGCAGGCGATGGCCACCTGCCAGCCGGGCAGGATCTCGCGGCTCTGGACGTTAACGAGGTTGCCCCCGCGGATGACCAGATCGGCCGGCGCGCGTCCCGCGGCGACGGCGACCAGATGGGGCGCGCACTGCGCCCAGCTCTTCAATTCAGTCGGTTCCATGTGCCATTTGTTCCAGACGGGGAGCACAAGGCAAGCCCCGGACAGGGAGACCGCTCATGACCGGACTCGACCGTTTCCTTGCCGCGCAGGAGCGCACCCACGATGCCGCCTGCGCCGAGATTCGCGCGGGCCTCAAGCAGAGCCACTGGATGTGGTGGGAGTTTCCGCAACTTGCAGGGCTTGGCCGCTCGCTCACCGCCGAACGCTACGGCCTGTCCGACCGGGCCGAAGCCGCGGCCTATCTGGCGCATCCGGTGCTCGGACCGCGGCTGGTGGACCTCGCGCGACTCATGCTCGCCCATGCGGGCACGCGGGCTGAGGCGATCCTCGGCCCGGTGGACGCGCTGAAGCTGCGCTCGTCGGCGACGCTCTTTGCCGCGGTGCCGGGCGCCGATCCGGTGTTCCGGCTGATCCTTGACGCCTTCTTCGACGGCACGCGCTGCCCGCTCACCCTCGGCGGGATGTGAGGGGGGGGGGGGCGCAGGCCGGGCGATGGCACGGCTGACGCAACGGCATTCTGGCCCCCCGGGGCCGGAATGGCGCAGCATGGAGCAGCCAGCCAACAGGACCGCATCATGACCGACAGCCCGCTCAGCTTTGCCACCCGCGCCATTCACCACGGCTATGATCCGGCCGCGAACGAGGGGTCGCTCAATCCGCCGGTCTATCTCACCTCGACCTTCGCCTTCGAAAGCGCCGAGGCCGGGGGCGAGATGTTCGCCGGCGAACGGCCGGGCCACATCTACAGCCGCGTCTCGAACCCGACCCTCGATCATCTCGAACGGCGCATCGCCAATCTCGAGGGGGCCGAGGCCGGGCTCTGCACCGCCTCGGGCATGGGGGCGATTTCGGCCACGCTCTGGACCTTCCTTTCGGCGGGCGACGAGGTGATCCATGACATGACGCTCTATGGCTGCACCTTTGCCTTGCTGACGCACGGTCTGACCCGGTTCGGCGTGAAGGTGCGCGCCGTCGATCTGTCGGATCCGGCCAATCTCGAGGCGGCGATCGGCCCGGACACGAAGATCGTCCTGTTCGAGACCCCCGCCAACCCCACCAACCGCCTGGTCGACATTTCCGCCATTTCCGCCATCGCCCATGCTCATGGCGCGAAGGTGATCGTCGACAACACCTATGCCTCGCCCGCCATCACCCGTCCGATCGAACACGGCGCCGACATCGTCGTGCATTCGGCAACGAAATACCTGGGCGGCCACGGCGACCTGATCGCCGGGCTGGTGGCGGGCTCGCTCGAGGACATCACGCAGATCCGCCTTGTCGGGATCAAGGACATGACCGGTGCCGTCATGTCGCCCTTCACGGCGATGCTGCTTCTGCGCGGGATCAAGACGCTCGAACTGCGGGTGGCGCGGCACGCGGCCTCGGCGCTCATCATCGCCCGCGCGCTCGAGGCGCATCCGGCCGTGACCGCGGTGCATTATCCGGGGCTTGACAGCTTTCCCCAGATCGACCTGGCCCGCCGGCAGATGTCCGCCTTCGGCGGCATGATCCCTTTCGAAGTGGTCGGCGGCAAGGCGGGCGGGATCGCCATGATGAACCGCCTGCGCCTGATCCAGCGCGCGGTCAGCCTGGGCGACGCCGAAAGCCTGATCCAGCACCCCGCCAGCATGACCCATTCCACCTATACCGAGGAAGAACGCGCCGCCCACGGCATCGCCGAGGGGCTTGTCCGGCTGTCGGTCGGCCTTGAGGGGGTCGAGGATATCCTTGCCGACCTGATGCAGGCACTCGGGGCGCATAACGCCTGACATCCGCCGGAGGAAGGGGGGAGAGGATCGGAGAGAGTGGTGCCCCAAGACGGACTTGAACCGCCGACCACCTATTTACGAAACAGGTGCTCTACCAACTGAGCTATTGGGGCCGCCGGCGCCCTATAGCCGTCCTTCGGCGCCAGTTCAAGAGAAGGATCGCAGCCCTTTGGCGCGGGGTTGACAACGGCCGACCCCCTCCTCTCTGTGGCGTCGGGATCGGGGGCCGGGCAAGAAAGGATCGCGTCATGGGAAACGGGTTCGACAGCGAACTGGAAGACCGGCTGTGCCGCTATGTCGCCATCGACAGCCAGAGCGACGAGGGTTCGCTCACCCAGCCCTCGACGGCAGTCCAGTTCGACATGCTGCATCTTCTGGTGGGGGAATTGCGGGAAATCGGCGCGCGGGACGTGCGCCTGACGGATTACGGCGTGGTCCTCGCCACCATCCCCGCGACGGTCGCGGACGCGCCGGTGATCGGCCTTGCCGCCCATGTCGATACCGCCCCGGCCTTTGCCGCCAGCGGGGTCAGGCCGCGGATCCTGCGCGCCCATGACGGCGGCGCGATCACCTTTCCCGATGCACCCGGCCTTGTCCTGTCACCCGAAGACCACCCCTATCTGGCCAGCCGTCGCGGGGACGACATCATCACGGCCTCCGGGCTCACGCTGCTCGGGGCGGATGACAAGGCCGGCGTGGCGATCATCATGACGGCCGCGCGCCACCTGCTTGCGCATCCGGGGATCCCGCATGGCGAGATCCGGATCGTCTTTACCCCGGACGAGGAAATCGGTCGCGGGGTCGATCCGCGCCTGCCCGCCGACATGGCGGTGGACTGGGCCTATACCCTTGACGGCGGCGCGCGCGGCGAGATCGTCTACGAGAGTTTCTCGGCCGATGCCGCCGTGGTGCGGATCAGCGGGGTCTCGATCCATCCGGGCACGGCCAAGGGCAAGCTGGTGAACGCGCTCCACCTTGCCGCGCGGATCGTCGAGATGCTGCCGCAGGCCACCCAGACCCCCGAAACCACCGAAGGGCGCGAAGGATTCCTGCACATCTATGCGATGGAAGGAACGGCGGCCGAGGCGGAACTGCGGTTCATCCTGCGGGACTTCGAACTCGAAGGGCTGGAAGCGAAAGGCGCGCTGCTGCGGCAGGTGGTCGAGGCGGTGGCCGCCACCGAACCGCGCGCTGGCGTGAGCGTCGAGATCCGGCCGCAATACCGCAACATGCGCTACTGGCTCGAGAAAGACATGCGCCCGGTCGAAATCGCCCGCGCCGCTGCCCGCGCCGAAGGAATCGAGCCGGTCTCGATCCCGATCCGCGGCGGCACCGACGGGTCGCGCCTGACCGAACTGGGGGTGCCGACCCCCAATCTCTTCACCGGGATGCAGAACCTGCACGGCCCGCTCGAATGGATCAGCGTCCAGGACATGGCAGCCGCAACCCGGGTGGTGCTGCGGATCGTCGAAAACGCCGCCTCCGGCTGAGGGGCCTCTCCCGCCGGGGGGAAGGAGGGGCGCTGCCCCTCCTGGCCTGCGGCCAGTTCACCCCGGGGTATTTGCTGCAAAGATGAAAGGGGCCCCTTCATCTTTGTTTCAAATACCCCCGCCGGAGGCCCCCGAGGAGGAGCCGCAGGCGACGACGAGACAAGGACTCTCGCGCCGAAGGCGCGTCCGTTCATAACCAGATCGGATTCGACCAGGCGCGCCGGCCGGCGCGGTCGATGACCGAGACGCGGATCCAGGGCGATCCGTGAAAGCGGTCGAGAGGGATCACCCCCTCGGTGAGCGAGGCCCCATGCACCGCCTTGGCCGCCGATCCCTGGCCCATCACCACGATCGAGGCGGCGGCCGAGCTCTGGACCCGGATGTTGCGCCCGTCGATCTCGATTCCACGCAGTTCGGGCCCCTGCGATGAATAGTAATCGCCGCGTTTCAGCGCATCGAGCAGCGCTTCGGGGCTGTTCTCCTCGGCCTTGACCATGACCCAGCCGCCGAAATGATCCGGTTCGGTGAAATGGGCGTCATCGGTCGCGATGGCGTTGAGGCGACGGCCCTCGCTCAGCAGGAGGTCGAGCATATGCGCGCCCTCCGGCCGGTCGCAGCCCATGGCGCAGCCGTGGTTGTAGATCTCGACCGCATGCGCGCGCGAGATCGAGCGGGCGTCCTCCATCGTCAGGCCCGACCATGGCGGATGGGCGATGGCGACGAAGGCGCCCGCCTCGACCGCGCGTGCGGCGATCGAGGCGCCCGATTCCATGCCGTCGACGGGGCGGAAATGCGGTGCCTCGGGCGGGGTGAAATCGGCGGGCAGGCCGACCGCAAGGATGTGCCACAACTCGCCGTTCGCCATGGGGCCGGAATGGAGTTCGGCGCCGAGGATGGTGGTGAAACCCGGGGTACGGAAGGCGGAGGTGTCCACGATCGGGTAACCGTAGAGACCGATGAAATGATCGGTGAGCGCGATGAAGTCATAGCCTTCGGCCCGGTAGCGGCGGCAGACCTCGGCCGGTTCGAGTGCGCCGTCCGAGCGGTTCGAATGCGTGTGGAGGTTTCCGCGCCAGAAGCGGCCGGGGGCAGAGAAGAAGGCGGTCATCGGGTTTCCTGCGACTTGCGGATGGGTGGCGCGATCATTCTCTAGTCGCGGGCGCGCAGCAATGGGGCCGGGCGCGCCGAAAGCGGGGCAAGGGCAAGGACCAGCCCCGCCAGCAGCGCGATGGCCGATCCGCCGGCAGTGATGGTGATGGCCGAGGGCCAGTCCGGGTGAAACCGCACCCCGAGCGCGCCCTGCGTCACGGCCCAGCCGGCCAGCATCCCGGCAAGAAGGGCAACCACCCCCGCGGCAAGACCGGTCAGCGCGGCGCGCAGGGCGAAGGACCAGAGCATGGTTCCGCGCGTCGCGCCAAGGCTGCACGCCACGGCCGCCTCGCGGGTGCGGGCTGCCTCGCCGGTGCGGGCGCCGCCGATCACCACGAGGATGCCCGTCACCAGCACAACCGCCGCGCCCAGGCGGATTGCCGCGGCGGCACCGCCGATCAGCCCGGCGATGCGGGCGGCGGCTTCGCGCAGGCCGATCGCGGTGACATTGGGCCAGGTTTGCGAGATCGCGCGCAGGATCCCGCCTTCGGCGGTCGGGTCGATGCGGGCGGTGGCGATCCAGCCATGCGGGGCCCCCTCGAGTGCCGCCGGATTCATCACGATGACGAATCCGATCCCGGCGCTCTGGAACTCGACCTGCCGGAACGAGGTCACGGTGGCGGTGATCTCGCGTCCGAGGATGTTGAGCGTGACCGTATCGCCAAGGTTCAGGCCGAGTGCGGCCGCCTCGTTGGCGGAAAAGCTCATCTGGGGCGGGCCGGCGTCGTCGGCGGGCCACCACTGGCCGGCGGTAATGACGGTGCCGGGCGGCGGGGTGGCGGCATGGGACACGCCGCGGTCGCCCTCGATCACCCAGTTGCCGGGCGCGACCTCTTGCGCGGGGCGGCCGTTGATCGCGGTGATGAGGCCGCGCAGCATCGGCGCCGAATCGACCGCATGAACCGCCGGATCGCCGGTCAGCCGGGCAAGGAAATCCCCGATCTGGGCGGGCTGGATGTCGATGAAGAAATGGCTGGGCATTGATTGCGGCAGTTCGCCAAGAAGGGTGCGCCGCAGGTTCCCCTCGACCTGACCGATGGTGGCCAACGCCGCAAGCCCGAGTCCGAGCGCGAGGACCGTCGCCACCGTATCCCCGCCACGATGCGCGATGGCAGCCAGCGCAAGGCGCAGCGCCGGTCGGCCCTGCCCGAGGGGCCGCAGCAGACGCGCCAGCAGGCGCAGCCCCAGCGCCGCAACGGCGAGGAGTGCAAGCACCGCCGTGATCGCGCCCAGCGTCCACAGGGTCAGGGTCAGCGATCCGGTGAACCGCGCCGCCGCCGCGACGAGCAGCACCCCGACGGCCGCAATCACCGCCAGCCACGGCCAGCGCGGCAGGCGGCGCGCTGCGGCCATGGCATCGCGCAAGAGGACGGCGGGGCGGATGTCCTCGATCCGCGAGAGGGGCCAGAGCGCAAAGATCGTCGCGGTCAGGAATCCGTAGGTGGCCGCCTCGATCAGCGGCGCGGGATGAAAGGCAAAGTCTGCCGGCAGCGGCAGATGCGCGGTGATCCACGGTGCGGCCAGCGCGGGCAGCGCCGCGCCAAGGGCGAGGCCCGGCACGATCCCCGTCGCGGCAAGGAGCAGCACCTCGATCAGGTGGCTGGCCACGATCACGCGCCGCGTCGCGCCCAGCGTGCGCAGGATCGCGACGGTCGCCGTGCGCGCGCCAAGCCAGGACCGCACCGCCGCACCGATACCGACCCCGCCCACCGCAAGCCCGGCAAGCGCGGCCAGCATCAGGAACGAGCCCAGCCGCTCCACGGCCTGACCGGCGCCGGGCATCCCGTCGCCCGGGTGGCGCCAGCGCAGGCCTGACCGGGGAAAGCGGGCGGATGCCTCCTTGCCCGCCAGTGCAGGATCGACGCCCGGCGGCAGGTCGAGGCGGTAATGCGTGGTAAAGAGCGTGCCTTGGGCCGGCAGGCCCGAATCGGCCAGATCGGCGGTGCGCACCATGGTGCGCGGGCCGAAACCCATGCCCGCCGTCGCATTGTCCGGCCAGTCGCGCAGGATCGCGCCGAGCACGAAGCCCTGCGTGCCGAGCCGGAACCTGTCCCCCGGCCCGAGCGAGAGCCGGTCGGCCAGCGCCGCCTCCATCACCGCGCCGGGCAGGCCGTCGCTGCCGTCAAGGGCCGTGTCCATCGTCATGGGCGGATCAAGCGTCACCGCGCCCGCGAGTGGATAGGCCCGATCGACCGCCCGCACCTCGGTCAGGGCGCGGTCGGCGCTGTCCCCGTCTCCGGCCACGGCAAGCGACCTGAAGGCCACCACTTCGGACAGGCGCGAGGAGATCGCGGTCAGGTGCGCCCGTTCCTCGGCGCTGGCGAAACGGTAGGTGAAAGCCGCCTCGGCATCTCCGCCCAGAAGGGTGACGCCATCGCGCCGCAACCCGGCCTCGACTGCGGCCTTCACCGTGCCGATGGCGGCAATCGCCCCCACACCCAGCGCCAGCGCCAGCAGGATCACGCGAAACGATCGCAGCGCGCCGCGGATGTCGCGCAACGCCAGGTTCAGGACCAGGGGCAGCGTTGCCCTCACGATCCGGCCCTTTCCGCCGTCCGGTCGAGCCGACCGTCGCGCAGATGCACCACCCGGTCGCAGGCGGCGGCCAGTTCGGGCGAATGCGTGACAAGGACCAGGGTGGCGCCGTGGCGTTCGCGCAGGCCGAACAGAAGGTCCATCATCACCCGCGCCGAGGCGGCATCGAGGCTGCCCGTGGGTTCATCCGCCAGCAGGATGCGCGGCCGTGGCGCCGATGCCCGGGCCAGCGCCACCCGCCCCTGTTCGCCGCCCGAAAGCTGTGACGGGTAATGTCCGGCCCGTTGGGCCAGCCCGACCGCCGCCAGTTCCTCGCGCGCCCGGGCCATGGCATCACCGACATGTGCTAGTTCGAGAGGCAGCGCCACGTTTTCGAGCGCGGTCATCGTCGGTATGAGATGGAAGGACTGAAAGACAATGCCCATGTGGTTGCGGCGGAACAGGGCGAGGCCGTCCTCGGACATGGCTCCGAAATCATGCCCGAGCACGGTGACCCGGCCGCGGCTGGCCCGTTCCAGCCCGGCCATGACCATGAGGAGAGACGACTTGCCCGAACCGCTTGGCCCGACCAGCCCGAGTGCCTCTCCCTTCGCGACCGTCAGAGTGAGCCCCCGCAGCACATCGACCGCGCCGGCATTGCCCGAGAGCGTGAGCCCGACATCAGCAAGGTCGATGGCAGGTCCGGGCATGGCGACGCTCCTTCGCGGGGTTGTCAGGGGATATGGCGCTCTGGCGCGGACGCGCAACCTTGCCGTGGCGTTCGTCATGGTGGCGGGCGCGGCGGGGGCCGAAGGGGTGACGATCGCCGCGCTGGGCGACAGCCTGACGCAGGGCCATGGCCTGCCGGTCGATCAGGGGTTCGTGCCGCAACTCGAGGGCTGGCTGCACGCGCACGGGATCGAGGTGACGCTGATCAATGCCGGAGTGTCGGGCGACACCAGCGCGGGCGGCCTGGCCCGGGTGGGCTGGACCCTTGGCGCCGATGTCGATGGTCTCATCGTTGCGCTGGGCGGCAACGACATGCTGCGCGGGATCGACCCTGCCGTGGTCCGCGCCAATCTGGCCGGAATCCTTGACGTGGCGCGGATGCAGGGGGTCGAGGTGCTTCTGGTCGGGTTGCCTGCGGCCGGCAATTTCGGCCCCGACTACAAGCAGGGGTTCGATGCGGTCTTTGCCGAGCTTGCGCAGGACTATGGCGTGCCGCTCTATCCGGATTTCCTCGCCGCGCTGCGGGCCGGGGGCACGGGGCAGGACGCGCTTCTCGACTACATGCAGCCCGACGCCATCCACCCCAATGCCCAGGGCGTGGCGCGCATCGTCGCGGATATCGGGCCGATGGTGGCCGATCTGGCCGACCGCGCCGGTCGCTAGCGCGGTCAGTAGGCCTCCCAGGCGCGCAGTTCGGCGATCGTGTAGGCCGCCTGCACCGGGCCGTCGTCCTGGGGGCGGTAATGCGGATCCTGCGGCAGGCAACCGCGGCCGCACAACTGGCGCACCGACATGGTTGCGGTATCCACATACCAGAGGCGCCCGCCGGGGGTCGAGATATAGCCGTTGATCCCGTCGCGCGCGTCCGTGGTCATGTCCTGCACCGTCGGAAATTCCGAGGCATAGGCGGGGCTGTAGGTGCCATGCGTGTGGATCGAGGCGACCACCCGCATCCCGTTGGGGATCCGCGGCAGGTAGCACGATGCCTCCTGCCCGGTGTTGATCACCGAGGCCATCATCTGCCCCGCCGCATCGCGCCCGACATAACCGCAGGTCTCGCTTCCGGTGCTGTAGGAGCGCAACTGCATCTGCGTCAGGGTCTGCGTGACGAAGGCAAGTTCGTCGCCCGTGGGCGACGAGGGGGCGGTGCCGGGTCTGGTTCCGGGATTTGCGGCAGCCGGGATCGCGGCGGATCCGCCGGCCCCACCCTGCGGCGAGATGGCGACAGCCCCCTGCGGTCGGCCTTGGGCGGGGACGGCAATCGCGGTGCCGACGCCCGTTGCGATGATCCGGGGGCGCTGTCCGGCGCCGCCCGAGACGGGCATGTCGCAGGCGGCAAGTGCCGCAAGCAGCGTCAGAAACGCGGCGCCCCGCGCCAGGACGAAGCGCCGCACGCGATCACTCGACCTGAAGGTTGATCGCCGATTCACGGCCATCGCGGCCGGCCTGGATCTCGAACGTGACCTTCTGGTTGTCCTTGAGACCCTTGAGCCCCGACCGTTCCACGGCCGAGATATGGACGAACACGTCCTTGGCGCCGCCATCGGGAGCGATGAAGCCGTAGCCCTTGGTGGCGTTGAACCATTTCACGGTGCCAGTGGCCATCGTGAGCTTCTCCTGTCATTCTCCGCTCGCGGGATGCAGCGGACCGGCTCGTCAGGTCTGATCGATGGACTGGAGCCGAAGCGCGACAGTGGTCGATAGATAACGTGGCGCGCGGATAATGGCGGACAAGGGCCGGAAAATCAAGCGCGAAGCGGGCCCCGGCCCGGTTGCGCCGCAGCTTCGGCCGGGCCCGGCGCGCCGCGCAGGAGGGTGGCGATCACCGCCAGAACCGCCGCGGCCGGCCCCGATGCGACCCACAGGAGAACCGCCGTCAGCGGCGAAAGCCCAAGGCCGATCACCCCGGCACAGGCAAGGATCAGACCGATTGCGCTGCCGATGATGATGAATGGTCCGGCCATGACTTCCCCCGGTCGTGATGCCCCATGGTCGCGCCGCGATTCGGGCGCAAATGTGGCAAGGGCGCGGCCATTCGCGGGAACTCCGGCCGAGGGACGCCTGAAACCCGGCGCGCGCCTCTTGCCGGGCCGGGTCGGCTTACATATCTTGGATCCGGAATGTGTTGGAGGGCGCCGTGAAACTCACCTGTCTGTCCTGCGGTCAGATCAACCGCCTGCCCGAGGACCGGCTGTCGGCCGGGCCGAAATGTGCGGTCTGCGGTGCGCAACTCCTGCCGTCGGCTCCGGTCGAGGTCGGGGCGGATGTCCTCGAGAAGGCTGCGCGCAACGACGGTTTGCCGCTGGTGGTGGATTTCTGGGCGCCCTGGTGCGGGCCCTGCCGGTCGATGGCGCCGGAATTCGCCAAGGCGGCCAGTGCCCTGCACGGCAAGGCGCGGCTGGTGAAGCTCAACACCGAGGCAGAGCCGAACGGCGGCGCGCGCCATCAGATCCGGTCGATTCCGACGATGGTGAAATTCGCCGGCGGGCGCGAGGTGAAGCGCCAGTCGGGCGCGGTTCCCGCTGCGGCAATCGTGTCCTGGGCCGGATGACCTGAGGGCCGGCCCGGCGGCCTGCCCGCGTCAATCCGTCAGATCGAGGCCCAGTCGCTGATCCGCACGGTCGGCGCGCCGGGCTGGGGGCTGTTCGGGGCGGATTGCTGCTGCTGGCCCTGCACCGATCCCTGGGCGCCGGGTTGCGGCTGTGCCTGGGTCTGTGCCTGCACCTGAGGCTGGCTCTGGATCGACATTCTCGAACTCTCCTGGCGGAATCGCCAATGGAACCGATGGCGCAGCCGTCGCACGAATCACCCCCTGCGACAAGCTGTCCTGTCGCGAGGGGCGTGCGATCTCACTGCGCCGTGTGGGTCTTCTGCCTCAGCGCGCGAACTTCTTGAACCGCGGGCGCCTGGGCTGCATCGCGGCGGCGCCGAGGCGCCGCTCCTTGTCGGCCTCGTAATCCTCGAAGTTGCCCTGGAACCATTCGACATGCGCCTCGCCCTCGAAGGCGAGGATATGGGTGCAGATGCGGTCGAGAAAGAAACGGTCGTGGCTGATGACGATGGCGCAGCCTGCGAAATCGGTCAGCGCATCCTCGAGCGCGCGCAGGGTTTCCACGTCGAGGTCGTTGGTCGGTTCGTCAAGCAGAAGGACATTGCCGCCGGATTTCAACAGTTTGGCCATGTGCACGCGGTTGCGTTCCCCGCCCGAGAGCAGGCCGACCTTCTTTTGCTGGTCGGTGCCCTTGAAGTTGAACGCGCCGCAATAGGCGCGGCTGTTCACCGTGGCATCGCCCAGTTCGATCAGTTCGGCCCCGCCCGAGATTTCCTCCCACACGGTCTTGGCGGGGTCGAGGGCATCGCGGCTCTGGTCGACATAGGCCATCTTCACCGTGTCGCCGACGACAATGGTGCCATTGTCCGGCGTCTCCTGCCCGGTGATCATCCGGAACAGCGTGGTCTTGCCGGCGCCGTTCGGGCCGATCACCCCCACGATCGCGCCGGGCGGGATCGAGAAGGAAAGATCCTCGATGAGAATCCGGTCGCCCATGGTCTTGCCCAGACCTTCGACGTCGATGACGCGGCTGCCCAGGCGCGGCCCCGAGGGGATGACGATCTGCGCGGTGGTGATCCGTTCGCGCAGCGACTGGTCGGCCATCTCGTTGTACTTGTTGATCCGGGCCTTCTGCTTGGCCTGACGCGCGCGCGCGCCCTGGCGGATCCACTCGAGTTCCTTCTCGAGCACCTTCTGCCGCGCCTTGTCCTCGCGCGCCTCCTGTTCGAGGCGCTTGGCCTTCTGCTCGATCCAGGCGGAATAGTTGCCCTCGTAGGGGATGCCGCGGCCGCGGTCGAGTTCGAGGATCCAGCCGGTGATCGAATCGAGGAAATAGCGGTCGTGGGTGACGATCAGGATCGTGCCCTTGTATTCGATCAGATGATTCTGAAGCCAGGCGATGGTCTCGGCATCGAGGTGGTTGGTCGGCTCGTCGAGAAGCAGCATCTCGGGCGCCTCGAGCAGAAGCTTGCACAGCGCGACGCGCCGCCGCTCGCCCCCTGAAAGCGAGGCGACGGGGGCATCGTCGGGTGGGCAGCGCAGCGCCTCCATCGAGACATCGACCTGCGAATCGAGATCCCAGAGGTTCTGGCTGTCGATCTCGTCCTGAAGGCGGGCCATCTCGTCGGCGGTCTCGTCGGAATAGTTCATGGCGAGATCGTTGTAGCGGTCGAGAATCGCCTTCTTGGCGGCCACGCCGTCCATGACATTCTCGCGCACGGTCCGCGTCTCGTCGAGTTTCGGCTCTTGCGGAAGATAGCCGACGCGCACACCTTCGGCTGCCCAGGCCTCGCCCTGAAAGTCCTTGTCGAGCCCGGCCATGATCCGCAGCAGCGTGGATTTCCCGGCGCCGTTCACGCCGACCACGCCGATCTTCACCCCGGGAAGAAAGTTCAGGCGGATGTTCTCGAACACCTTCTTGCCCGAACCGGCATAGGCCTTGGACACGTTGTCCATGTGATAGACATACTGATAGCTGGCCATCTGCGCGTTCTCCTGTTCGGGGGCTCGCCCCGGTCGGGGTTGGCGGCTCTCTTACAGGCAGGCGCATCCGGGGGCAATCCGCGCGCGGGGCCGGTCCTCTGCCCGGTGGCCCGGGGGGCGGCAACCCGGCGGGGTGTCATACCGCGCTCAGCCGCCGGCGCGATCGCGGCAGGGCGATCGTGCCGTTGTGCCCGGTGACAAATGCCATGGCGTTGTCACCCGAGACCGGCGGCGAGAGCCAGTATCCCTGGATCAGCGGACAACCCATCTGACGCAGGCGCTGTGCGGTTGTGGCATCCTCGACCCCTTCGGCGATCATGCGCAGCCCGAGGTCGCGGCACAGTTCGATGATCGTTGCGACGATCTTGGCCGAGGTTTCGTTGGTGAGCATCCGCTTGACCAGAAGCTGGTCGAGCTTGATCCCCGTGATCGCCAGTTCGGCCAGATGGGCGAGCCCGGCATAGCCCATGCCGAAATCGTCGAGATAGACGTGAAAACCCGCGTCGCGCAGGTCGCGGATGATGCGGGCGGGGGAATCGCGTTCGTCCTGATCGGTGAA
Source organism: Rubellimicrobium sp. (assembly GCA_020852925.1). Taxonomy (GTDB): domain Bacteria; phylum Pseudomonadota; class Alphaproteobacteria; order Rhodobacterales; family Rhodobacteraceae; genus JADYZU01. Next base: position 28,545 of record JADYZU010000045.1, read on the forward strand.
GACCGTGGTCTCGAGCACCTCGATGGCGATCTGGCTGCGGTCCATGCCCGCGGCTTCGGCGCCAAAGACCAGGCGGTTGATGAAACTGGGATGCCGCAGGAGATCGGACGAGGCGTTGAACGACAGCACGGTCTGGCCATAACCCGCCGCGCCCAGCCGGCGCTTCATCGACAGCGCCGCCTCCATCGACAGCAGGTCGAGGGTCGCGAGCAGGCCGAGATCCTCGGCCATCGGCAGGAAATCGGCGGGGCTGATGATGCCCTCGGTCTCGTGGTGCCAGCGCACCAGCGTCTCGAATCCGGCGATGCGCCCGGTCGAGAGTTCGACAACCGGCTGGAAGACGTGATCGAGGCCCCCGGTCTCGACCGCGTCGCGCAGGTCGGTGGCGCGGCGCTGCATCCGGATGTGGCGCTGGTGCAACCCTTCGTCATAGACGGTGACGCGGCTGCGGCCGGCGTGCTTGGCCTCGTAGAGGGCGAAGTCCGATTGCAGGAGCAGCGCCTGCGGATCGGTTTCGCCGAGGGTGGAGAGGGCACAGCCAAAGCTGGCGCGGGTATAGAGGTTCATGTCGTTGAACCTGAACGGTCGGGCGATCGCGGCGGCAAGCCCGCGCGCCAGCCGTTCCAGCGTGGCGAGATCCGGCACGCCGGGGCAGACCACCACGAATTCATCGCCCCCCACCCGCGCGACCATGTCGCTGCGGCGCACCGCCCCCTTCAGTTCGCGCGCGGCATGGATCAGCGCCGCATCGCCGGCGGAATGGCCATGGGTATCGTTGATGTCCTTGAACCGGTCGAGGTCGATATGCAGAAGTGCGACCCGCTGCCCGGTCCTGGTCCCGCCCTCGAGCACCTCGCGCGTGAAGCGCAGGAATTCGGTCCGGTTGGCCGCGCCGGTCAGGCCGTCGTGCCGCGCCTCGTGTTCGAGCCGGTCGCGGATGCGGCGCACGTCCTCTTCCTGTTCGACGGCGCGGGTGACATCGCGGCAGACCAGAACGACATGCGATTCGCCCTTCTCGTCGCTCTGGAAGCCGAAGTTGATCTGGTTCCAGAACTGAGTCCCGTCGCCGCGGGTGTTGCGGAAGATGTGGAGTGCCTCGCGCCCGCTTTCGGCGGCGGCGCGCAGGGTGGCGATCACATCCTCCTTGCGGGGCGCCTCACCGGGGGGAAAGGCAAAGTCGAGCGGCGTGTGTCCGATCACCTTTTCGGCCGGCTGCCCCATCATGCGCAGATAGGCGGGATTTGCCCACAGGATCGTGAGGTTGGTGTCATGGATCACCAGCCCGTCGCGGGCATTTTCGGCCGACATGCGATAGTAGGTGGCGCGGCGGCGTTCTGCGGCCAGCGCGCCGCGGATCCGCGCCTCGAGCCGGCGGATGCGGACAACGGCAAGGACCGCCCCGGCCACGAGAACCGCGACCACGGCCAGAACCGCAAGCAAGGGGTAGGGACCAGCAGGCAAGCGAACCTCCGCAGCGCGACGGTGCCACCTTCGCAGGTCCGCTTTCCCGATGTGTTAACGCCGCAGCCTGATCCGCAAAAAGAAAAGGCCCGGAACCGTGGTTCCGGGCCCCTGTCCAGACTGTCCGCCGGGTCAGGCCGCGTTGCGGGCCTTGGCGATGTCCTTCTTGATCTGGAGCGCGCCGGAGGAGAGATCGGCATCGTCGGCCTTGGCGAGGAAGGCGTCGAGCCCGCCGCGGTGATCCACCGCGCGAATCGCCGCGGTCGAGATGCGCAGGCTGAACGACCGGCCCAGCGTATCCGAGATGAGGGTCACCGGTTGCAGGTTCGGCAGGAACCGGCGGCGGGTCTTGTTGTTGGCATGCGACACGTTGTTGCCCGACATCGGGCCCTTGCCGGTCAACTCGCAGCGGCGGGACATGGCGTTCGTCCTTCGGTTTGGCCGGCCGGCGCCAATGCGCCCTCCGGTGACGGGTGACAGGGCCCGTCAGGCGGACCCGCAATTCGATTGCGCGCAGATACGGGGATTCCCCCGGGAGGTCAACCCGCTTCGCCGTCGCCGGCAGAGGGCGGGCGTGTGCGCAACGCCGCGCGGCGCAGGGCATTGCGGCGGGTGTTTTCCTCTTGCTCTGCGCGCATGGCGGCACGCGCGGCCTCGGCCTTTTCGCGGCAGATCCGCTCTTGTTCGAGGGCTGCGCGCGCGAGGGCGGGGTGGTGCGCCTCGGCGCTGCGCGCGAGATTGGCCCAGTAGATGGCCGAATCGCGCCGGGCACTGCGATGGGCAGCGCGGATCGCGGCGCCGGTCTGGACATGGGCGGCGGCCTCGCGGTGGAGCAGCCAGATCCGCCGGGCCTCGCCGACCACGCGCGAGGCGGGGTGACCGGCAAAGGGCAGGGGCAGGATGCGCACCCGCGGAAAGGCCCCGGTGATGAGGCGGGCATGGTGGATGTCGTGGCGGATGAACGGATCGACAAGGATCACCCCGCGCAGGTCGTCCTTGCCGCGGACGGTCAGATCGCCAAGCGCCGGATCGAAACGCAGGGCCTCTTCGGCATAGCGCCGGTCGCCGGGCACGACGCCCGGCGCGATCGACGCCTGCGGCGAGACCGCGACCACGCCCCGCAGGTTCAGCGCGCGGGCGAACCGGAAGGCGCCGTAGCCCCCCATGGAAAACCCCAGCGCCTGCACCCGCCGGAACCCCGCCGCAACCCGAGCGATCGCCTGCTCGAGCGCTTCGGTATCGGCATTGATGAACCAGTCGTTCTCGCGGCAGGTGATGGACAACTGGGAATGGCCCTGCCGGGCGAAGGCGGACGAGAAATTGGCCTCGGAAAAGCCCTTGCGCCCGATGCGGCGGAAATCGAAGGTCACCACGAGAAGATCGCGCGCGCCGGTCGCGCCCCCGACACTCAGCGCGGCGCGCAGGTGGTCGCCCTCGAAGACCGGCGTATAGGCGGGGCCGGCGGCGTTCATGCCCCGCCTTCCGGCCCGAGCACCCGCGCTGCCGCCGCCGCCGGATCGAGGCGGCCCAGGGCGACCTCTCCCTCGAGTGCGGCGATGCGCCGGGCCACGTCCGGGTCGCGCGACAGCCGGTCCATGAGTGCGGCCATCACCTCGGTGCGAAAGGCGGCACGGGCCTGTTCGGCGCGGGTGCGCGCCCACACGCCCGTCTCCTTGCGCCAGTCGGCGATCCGGGTGACGGCTTGCCAGGCGGCCTCGATCCCCTCGCCGGTCAGGGCCGAGACCGTGAGCGCGCGCGGGAAACCTTCGGGATCCTGCGGTCGCGGCCGCATCAGGCGCAGCGCGGCCCCGTAATCGGCGCGGGTGAGCGCAGCCTGCGACCTGAGCGCGCCATCGGCCTTGTTGACCAGGACGAGATCGGCCCGTTCCATGATCCCGCGCTTGACCCCCTGCAATTCGTCCCCGCCCGCCGGTGCGATCACAAGGACGAAGACATCGGTCATGTCGGCAACCGCGGTCTCGGACTGACCCACGCCGACCGTCTCGATCACCACCACGTCAAAGCCCGCGCCCTCGCACATGGCCACCGCGTCGCGCGTGCGGGCGGCAACGCCGCCAAGGCGGGCGCTGCTGGGCGAGGGGCGGATGAAGGCGCGCGGGTCGCGGCTCAGGCGCTCCATCCGGGTCTTGTCGCCCAGCACCGAGCCGCCCGACCGTTCCGAGGACGGATCGACCGCCAGCACCGCCACCCGCAGGCCCTGCCCGACAAGGTGCAGGCCAAGCGCCTCGATCAGCGTGGACTTGCCGGCGCCGGGCGTGCCCGACAGGCCAAGGCGCAGCGCCTGCCGCCCGGCCGAGGGCAGTTCCCGTGCCAGATGCGTGAGGATCGCGGCGGTCCGGGCGCGGTGATCGGCGCGGCTGCTTTCGGCCAGCGTGATCGCACGGGCCAGCGCGCGTCGGTCGCCCGCGGCGACGGCTTGGGCTAGGGCGGCGGTGTCCATGCCCTGTCATGGCCGGGCGCGACAATCCTGTCCAGAGCGGCGGTTTGCTCTTTGTGCGCGCAGGTGATAAGCAGGGCCCATGTGGAGCCTTCGCCGCCTTGTCGCGTTCATGCTCGTCCTGACTCTTGCGTTGACGTCGCAAGAGCTTGCGCGCGCTCGCGGGCAGGGCGTGGCCGATGGCTCGATGGTGATCTGTGCCGGTGGCGGCCTGGTCATGGTGAGTGTGGGCCCCGACGGCATGCCCGTCGGCCCCGCGCATGTCTGCCCCGATGCCGTTCTGGCGGTTGCCACACCGCCCCTGGCGCCCGTGGTCGCGGGGGCGCCGTCAGGCATCTCTCTCTTTGTCCCGTCGCCGGTGATCCCGGTTCTGGTGTCGGTCCCGGCGCTGCCGGTTCCTCAGGCACGCGCACCTCCTGCGCTGGCCTGACCCGAACCTTCAGAACGACCACATCCACACCGGAGACACGACATGTCACGCATGTTTCTTGCCGCGGCGCTGACCGCTGCCTGCCTTGCCGCCCCCGCCTTTGCCCAGGACATCGTGGTTCACGATGCCTATGCGATCACCTCGCGTCCCGGCGCGCCCACGGGCGCCGCCTTCATGGTGATCGAGAATCACGGCGACACCGCTGACCGCCTCGTGTCTGCATCGGCCGACGTGGCCGAGCGCGTGGAGCTTCACACCCATATCATGGGCGATGACGGCACGGCGCAGATGGTCCATGTGCCCGAGGGTTGGGAAATTCCCGCCGGTGGCCAGCTCCTGCTGGCGCGCGGATCGCATCACGTCATGTTCATGGGCGTCACTGCGGCGCTCGAGGACGGCTTTGTCTTTCCCGTCACCCTGCATTTCGAGATCGCGGGCGATGTCGTGGTCGAAGTGCCGGTCGATCTGTCGCGGCTTGCGGGCGATGCGGCAACCGATGGCATGAGCGGCCATGACATGTCCGGCCATGACGCCCCCGCGATGGAAGGCCACGGCAGCGACGATGCCGGCTCGGCCGATGAAGCGCAGGCGCACAGCGGCTAGGTCCGTATCCCGGGGGCGCGCGGTCCCTTTCCCTTGCGCACCCGGGTTCCGGGGGATCGGGCGGAGGATGTCCGTCCGGTTCCTCTGGCGGCGCCTGCCCGTCCCTTCCGTGCCGGTGCCGCCACCCTTCTGATAGCCTTCGGCGCATCCCCTGCGCAAGGCGGTGCAGATATGTGACAGTCCGCGACTGTCGCCCCGTTGCAGCGCCGAAAACCCCTCCCTATATAGCCCGATGATCCGGGGGGACTTCCCCGCTTCCGGAAGGCCGGGGTGCCGTTGCGGGCTCCTGCCGCTTCAGACGCCTGAGAGAGAGGGTTTTGGAACATGGGTAAAGTGATCGGGATCGACCTGGGCACGACCAACAGCTGTGTCGCGATCATGGACGGATCGCAGCCGAAGGTGATCGAGAATTCCGAAGGCACGCGCACCACGCCGTCGATCGTCGCCTTCACCGAGGCCGAGCGCCTCGTGGGCCAGCCGGCCAAGCGCCAGGCTGTCACCAACGCCGAAAACACCATCTATGCCGTGAAGCGCCTGATCGGCCGGCGCGTCGACGACGCCGAAGTGACCAAGGACAAGAAGCTTGTCCCGTTCAAGATCGTGAACGGCGGCAACGGCGATGCCTGGGTCGAGGCGCGCGGCGACACCTATTCCCCCAGCCAGATTTCCGCCTTCATCCTCCAGAAGATGAAGGAAACCGCCGAGTCCTACCTTGGTGAGGAGGTGACGCAGGCCGTCATCACCGTGCCCGCCTATTTCAACGACGCCCAGCGTCAGGCCACCAAGGACGCCGGCCGGATCGCCGGTCTCGAGGTGCTGCGGATCATCAACGAACCGACCGCGGCCGCGCTTGCCTATGGTCTCGACAAGAAGGAAACCCGCACGATCGCCGTCTATGACCTTGGCGGCGGCACCTTCGACGTGACCATCCTCGAGATCGACGACGGCCTGTTCGAGGTGAAGTCGACGAACGGCGACACGTTCCTCGGCGGCGAGGACTTCGACATGCGGATCGTCAACTATCTGGCCGACGAGTTCCGCAAAGAGCACGGCGTCGACCTGTCCCGCGACAAGATGGCGCTCCAGCGCCTGAAGGAAGCGGCCGAAAAGGCCAAGATCGAGCTTTCGTCCTCGACCCAGACCGAAATCAACCAGCCCTTCATCTCCATGGGCACCAACGGCCAGCCGCTGCACATGGTGATGAAGCTGACGCGCGCCAAGCTCGAGTCGCTGGTGGGCGACCTGATCGAGGCCTCGCTCAAGCCGTGCAAGGCCGCGCTCAAGGATGCCGGGCTGTCGACCGGCGACATCGACGAGGTGGTGCTGGTCGGCGGCATGACCCGGATGCCCAAGGTCGTCGAGGCGGTGACCAAGTATTTCGGCCGCGAGCCCCACAAGGGCGTGAACCCCGACGAGGTGGTGGCGCTGGGCGCCGCGATCCAGGCCGGCGTGCTCCAGGGTGACGTGAAGGACGTGGTCCTGCTCGACGTGACCCCGCTGTCGCTGGGGATCGAGACGCTGGGCGGCGTGTTCACCCGCCTCATCGACCGCAACACCACGATCCCGACCAAGAAGGGCCAGGTCTTCTCGACCGCCGAGGACAACCAGAACGCGGTGACGATCCGGGTCTTCCAGGGCGAGCGCGAGATGGCGGCCGACAACAAGATGCTCGGCCAGTTCAACCTCGAGAACATC
>JADYZU010000046.1 GCA_020852925.1 Rubellimicrobium sp.
CCCCCCCCCCGCCCCCACGTTTGCCCCGCGCGCCTGTCCAGGGCATTTGTTCCCTGCGCTTGCTCCTGCGGCACTTTTCGGTCAAGAGGCCCCAGCATGGCATGGGGGCCGCATGGACAAGAAGCCGACGACACAGCGCCTGCCCGCCGGCGCCGGGGCCGCCCCCGTGGCGCCGCCATTCGCGCCGCCCATCGCGCCTCCCGTCACGCCGCCCGTCACACCGCCCGTCACGCTGCGCGACCATCTGCGCCTCGAATTCAACGACCACGGCTGCCTGCGGCGGATGTGGACCAATACCCGTGAAATCGCCCCCGGCGTCTGGCGGTCGAGCCAGCCGGATCCGGGCCGGCTGGCGCGGTGGAAGGACATGGGCATCCGCACGGTGCTGTCCCTGCGCGGCGACCGGGACGCCGCGCACGGACGGGTCGAACGCGACGCCTGCACACGCCTCGGCCTCGAGCATGTCACCGTCGGGCTGAGCGCGACGAATGCCCTGCCGCCCGGAACCTACCTGGCGCTCATCGCCCGCATGCGCGAGATCGGGCGGCCCTTCGTCATGCATTGCAAGACCGGCGCCGACCGTACCGGGATCGCCTCGGCCTTCTATCTCATGGCGATCGAGGGGGTGCCGCTTCAGGTCGCGCGCGGGCAGTTGTCGCTGCGCCACCTGCATATCCGGCAGGGGGCGGCGGGGATCCTCGACCACATTCTCGACCGCTACGAGGCGCGGTTGCACGAGGGCGCGATCGGGATCGAGGACTGGATCGCCCGCGACTACGACCCGGCCGAAGTCACCCGCAGCTTCCGCGACTCGCGCCGATGGCTGCGCCGGCGGTAGGCGTGCCGGGGGCGCGCGGCCATCTGGGCTGGCTCTGGCACGGCTACATGCGCCGGCACTGGAAGCTCATGGTGCTGGCCGCGCTCTTCATGGCGATCGAGGGCGGCACCCTTGGAGTCATGGCCTGGATGATGGGGCCGATGTTCGACGGCATCTTCGTCGAGCACCGCACGGGCGCGATCTGGACCGTCGGGCTGACCGTGCTGGGCCTGTTCGCGATCCGCGCCATCACCTCGATGGCGCAGCAGATCCTCATGACCCGGGTCAGCCAGAGCGGCGCCGCGCATCTGCGCGAGGATCTGCTGGCGCGGCTCATGACCCTCGAGACCGGATTCCATCAGCGCCACCCGCCCGGCATGCTGATCGAGCGGGTGCAGGGCGACGCGGGCGTCATCGCCGGGCTGTGGTCGGCGCTCGTCACCGGCTTCGGACGCGATCTGGTGGGGGTGGTCTCGCTCTTTTCGGTGGCGCTGGTGATCGACTGGCGCTGGACCGCGGTGGCGCTGGTAGGGGTGCCGCTGCTGGTTGCGCCCTCGCTTGCCGCGCAGTCGCGCGTGCGCCGCGCCGCCACGAACGCGCGGCAGGTCGCCGCCGAGATGTCGACCCGCCTCGACGAGGTGTTCCACGGCCTCACCCAGATCAAGCTCAACCGGCTCGAGACCTACCAGTCGGACCGGTTCCGCCGCCTGACCCGCGCCCGCGTCCGCGCCGAGACCCGCTCGGCCGCGGCCAGCGCCGCGATCCCGGCGCTGATCGACCTCATGACCGGGCTGGGGTTCCTCGGGGTGCTGTGGTGGGGCGGCTCCGAGATCATCGCCGGCGACAAGACCGTGGGACAGTTCATGTCCTTCTTCACCGCCATCGCCATCGCCTTCGAACCGCTGCGCCGCCTGGGCGGGCTGAGCGGCCAGTGGCAGCAGGCCGCCGCCTCGGTTGAGAGGACGCGCGAGCTGATGGAGACCGGACCGGCCCTGCGCCCGCCGGCCCGTCCCCTGCCCCCGCCCACCGGCGCGCCCGACATCCGCTTTCACGATGTCGGCCTGTCCTATGACGGCAAGATCGTGCTCGACGGGCTGAGCTTCACCGCCCGCGCCGGCGAAACCACCGCCATCGTCGGCCCCTCGGGCGCGGGCAAGAGCACGGTGTTCAACCTGCTGACGCGGCTGGTCGATCCCGACCGCGGACGCATCACCCTGGGCGGGGTTGCGACCGGGGACATGGAACTTGCCGATCTGCGCGGGCTGTTTTCCGTGGTGACGCAGGACGCCGCGCTCTTTGACGAGACCCTGGCCGAGAACATCCTGCTGGGCCGGGACGACGTGGATCCGGCGCGGCTTGCGGCGGCGCTCGCGGATGCGCAGGTTGCGGCCTTCCTGCCCGGACTCGCGCAGGGGATCGGGACGCGGGTGGGGCCGCGCGGATCGGCGCTTTCGGGCGGGCAGCGCCAGCGCGTGGCGATCGCGCGCGCGCTCTTGCGCGACGCGCCGGTGCTGCTTCTCGACGAGGCGACCTCGGCTCTCGACACGAAGGCCGAAGCGGCCGTGCAGGCCGCGCTCGAGCGGATGGCGGCGGGGCGCACGACGCTGGTGATCGCACACCGGCTTGGCACGGTGCTGGGTGCGGACCGGATCATCGTCATGGATGGCGGCCGCGTGGTCGAGGAGGGGCGCCACGCCGATCTTGTGGCGCTGGGCGGGGTCTATGCCGCGCTCCACGCCCTGCACCTGCGCGAGCCCGTCTGACCGGCCGGACCCACAAAATTCCCGAATTTTGTGTCCCGCGCCAGGCCGATGCCGAAACCGCGTCGCCCGCCACAAAATTCGGGAATTTTGTGGAATGCCCCGCACAGGCGCGGTGCGGTCCCGGGCCTTGCGCATGGAGGGCCACGGCCTATCCTTGGCCGGCAGCCGAACGGAGCCCCCTTCCATGACCAGAGCCGTCCTTGCCGTGACCGGTTCCGACCGCGAGCATTTCCTTCAGAGCCTCGTCACCAACGACCTGCGCGGACTCGGCGCCGCAGGGATCCGCTATGCCGCCCTTCTGACCCCGCAGGGAAGATACCTCGCCGATTTCTTCATGATCGCGCGAGACGATGCCATCCTCCTCGATGTCGATGCCGGGCTGGCGCCGCTCCTCCTTGAACGGCTGGGCCGCTACCGGCTGCGCGCGGATGTGACGATCGCGCCCACGCAGATCACCGTGGCGCGCGGGACCGGGCCCGCCCCCGCGGGCGCGCTGCCCGATCCGCGCCATCCGGCGCTGGGCTGGCGCCTTTACGGCGCCGGGATGCAGGATGATGCCACCGACTGGGACGCGCTGCGCGTCGCGCATCTGATCCCCGAGACCGGGATCGAGCTCACCCCCGAAACCTACATCCTCGAGATGGGATTCGAGCGCCTGAACGGTGTCGACTTCCGCAAGGGCTGCTATGTCGGGCAGGAGGTGACGGCACGGATGAAGCACCGGAGCGAATTGCGCAAGGGGCTGGTGCGGGTGCTGGTCGTGGGCGGCGGCGCGGCCCCGCCCGGCACGCCGATCCTGACTGCGGACGGGCGCGAGGCCGGCACGCTCCTGACGCGTTCGGGCGGGCGGGCCCTTGCCTGGCTGCGGCACGACCGGGCCGGGGGCGATCTCGGCGCCGCGGGGCTGCGGATCCGGACCGATCAGGCCAGATAGGCGAACCGGCGGGCCAGATCGTCCCAGAGCGCGGCCGAGGCCGCGGCCAGAAGCACGCCCTTGCGCCGGTTGGCGTCATAGTCCGCCCCGTCGAGAAACCGCACCACCCCGCCCGCCTGCGTCACGCACAGCACCCCGGCCGCGTGGTCCCAGGGATGCGGCACCGGGCCCGAGAGCAGGAATTCGGCGCTGCCCTGCGCCAGCATGCGGTATTCGTGGCAGGCGCAGCGCAACGAGGTGACGCGGGCGAAGTCCGGCAGATCGGCCGAGATGCGCAACTGGGTCGCCCGTGGGAACAGGCCCATCGGCACATAGCCGCTGATCCGTCCGGCGCGGGTCTCCTGCGAAGTGGCCAGAGGGCGGGCGCCCCCCTTGTGCCGGAACACCGTCCCCTGCCCCGCTTCCGCCTCGATCCAGTCGTCGAGCACGGGGTCATGGAGCATCCCCCAGACCGGCCGCCCCCGGTGGAGCACCGCCGCGATCGTCCCGAAGAGCGCAAGGCCCTTGGCAAAGTTCCAGGTGCCGTCCACCGGGTCGATCACCACCGCATGTTCGGCCGTGCCCATGCGCGGACGCAGCGCCGGGTCGGCGGCGACGGCCTCTTCGCCCAGCACCTCGGCCTCGGGCCAGAGCGCGCGCATCCGGGCGGTGATCTCGGCCTCGGCTTCGGTATCGGCCAGCGTGACCAGATCGGCATGGCCGGATTTCGTGCGGATCTCGCCGGGGACCAGGGCGCGGAACCGCGGCAGGATGCGGTGCGCCGCCGCCTCGCGGATCGCGGCGATGAGACCGGCCTTCAGCCTGTCGTCGAACATGGTGGCACCTCCTGCGGGCCGGGCGGCGATTCGTCCGCGCAAAGTCGCGAACCAGGCACGAAAAAACTGATGAAGTGTTGATCCACGCCCCCCGCCCCCCTATATCCGGCGCTGCACCCTGCGGGGCCATGTCCGCATCCGGCAAACCGGCCGGGATCTGCCCCTTGCGGGCATGTGGACAGGGGCTCTCCGGGGCGCCATGCGGATAGTGCAGGACAGCCATGCAAAAACAGCGCCACAGAATCGGTGCCAAACATGCATATTCCGCAGGACATCGAAGGACGCAAGAGCAAGAACGGTAGGGAATCGCAGATGAAGGATTTCGTCGACAGCACCGCTTTCAACAACGAGCAGGGAAACCGTGCCCGCAAGCTGTTTGCCGCGGTGGTGCTGGCTGCGCTCGATGATGCCATCGCCGATGACAAGAAATACGGCAACGGCCCGGAGCAGATCGCCCGTTGGGCGCGGTCGCGCGACGGGCGCGAGGTGCTGTCCTGCGCCGGGATCGACCCGAACGAACGGGTGGTTCAGGGCCTGATGGATTTCGTGGGCAAGGGTGTGCGCACTTCGGTCGCGCTCTCGCGCGAGGAAAGCGAACGGCGCCACGCCGCCGAAGAGGCCGAGGCCGCGCGCGCCGCCGCCTGACCCCGGCAACCCGGCCATCCCCATCGCGGCCCCTCCGGGGGCCGCCATGCATTTCACGGGGTCGGCCGCGCCTCAGGGCGCCGGACCTGCCTTGCGCGCGCCCCCCGCCCCGCGCTCGCCCCCCGCCAGCCCGGCAAGGGCGCGCCCCAGCACCGCCGCCACCCCCGGGCGCGCGTGCAGCACAAAGGGCAGCGGCCGGCACAGGTCCATCGCCGCCAGCCCGACCCGCACCGTCAGCGCGCCGTTCACCACCCCCTCGCCGAACCGGCGCGACAGCCGCGACAGCAGCGAGCCGCCGGCAATCGACCCCGCCAGATCGTCGCCCGCGGCCAGCACCCCGGTGGCCAGCAGATGTTCGAGCACCCGCCGCGCCAGCCGCCACGACCCGACCACGCCGGGACGTCCGCCATAGATCGCGGCCACGGCGCGGATCATGCGCAGGTTCAGCCACAGCGCCCCGGCCACATCCGCGGCCGGCATCGGCACGATCGCGGTCAGAAGCGCGATGCGGCGCGCGGCCTCCTCGACCTCGTGCAGCGCGGCGGCATCGAGGGGCACAAGCAGCGCGGTCTCGGCCCGGGCAAGGACGCCGGCCGCGTCCACCTCTTCGTCGAGGCGCGGCAGCACCTGCGCCAGCACGGCCCCCATGCCGGGGCGCGTGCGCCAGGGACGGCTCATGGCGGCCACGACCCCGCGCGCCCGCGCCGCATCCGCCGCCGCGCGCGCAAGGCCGGCCTCGAGGCGCAGCCGGTCGATCCGGCCCAGCCGCAGCAGGGCCACCCCCTCGCGCAGCGCCAGCGCCAGCACGATCAGCGCAAAGGCCCCCAGCAGCGCGCCCGCAAGCCAGCCCAGCACCGGCACCCGCCCGATCAGCCGCGCGGTCCAGTCCCAGGCGGCCAGCGACAGCACCAGCGACAGAAGCGCCGCCGTCACCAGCCAGAACGCCCGCGCCAGCCAGAGCCCGCCGCCGCGCCGGTCGGACGGCAGCCCGGCCGAAGGCGGCACCGCCTGCGTTCCGGGCACCGCCTGCGTCCCCGGCACGGGCGCGCGGTCGGGGGTGGCCGGGGGCGCGTCGGCCAGATCGACAAGGACGGGCGGCCCCTGCCCCGTCATCGCGCCATCCTCGGGTCTGCGGGTCACAAGAGCCAGTCTCCGATCAGGAATTCGGCCGCCTGGTCGAGGCGGACATGCGGCAACCCCTCGCCGGGGCGCAGGGTCAGGGGCGCGGGGGCGAAATCGGGGACGTGGAAACCGGCGGCGGGCCAAAGGGCGGCGGGCCAAAGGGCCCCCGCCGCTTCGCCCCCCCCTGCCCCGTCGCGCATCGGCAACAGCAGGCTGCGCGGATCCTCGGGCAGGTCGCCCGGATGCAGCGCCGCCTGCCGCCCGGTCGCGCCCAGCCGCCCGCGCACCACGGCCACGCGCCGCCCCAGATGCGCGATCTCGTCCTCGACCGTGGTGCGCAGCGCGGCGAGCGCCATGGACTCGGTCCGGGCCCCGGCGAATCCGGCCCGCTCGCGCGCCTCGCGCAGCAGTTCGGCGGTGAGCGCGGCCAGGCGCGGATGCTGGGCGTGGTGCAGATGGTCGGCCTTGGTGGCCGCAAACAGGATGCGCCCCACCCGCCGCATCCCCAGCGCGCGCGCCGCCCAGGCGCTGCGCCCCGGATTGAAGGCGCCCAGGATGCCCGCCATGGTCCGGCGCAGATCCGCCAGCGCCCGCGGCCCCCCCGCCAGCGCGCCCAGCACATCGACCAGCACCACCTGCCGGTCGATCCGCGCGAAATGGTCGCGAAAGAACGGCGCGACGATCCGGTCGCGGTAGGCATCGAAGCGGCGTTCGCATTCGCGCCAGAGCGACCCGCGCGGCGCCTGCGCCAGGGGCGGCAGCGGCGCGAAGGTCAGCGCCGGCGACCCCTCGAGATCGCCCGGCAGCAGGAACCGCCCCGGCGAGAAATCGGCCATCCCCGCCTCGCGCACCAGGGCAAGATGCGCGCTCCAGGCACGGGCAAGGCCGCGCGCCACCACCGGATCGAACGGCGCGGCGGGATCGACCCGACCCAGCGCCTCGAACCAGGCGGCGGCCCCGGGCCGCTCCGGCAGCCGCGCCAGAATGCCCGCGGACCAGGTGGCGAAATCCATCTCCATGAGCCCGAGGTCCAGCAGCCATTCCCCCGGATAATCGACGATGTCGAGATGCACGCGCCGCGGCCCCGCCACGGCGCCGATCACCCCGCCCAGCATCCCGCGCGCCTCGAGCCGGAAGGACAGGCGCAACTGGCTGATGCGGCTGGTGCCCTGCGGCCACGCGGGTTCGGCGGCGGTCAGCCGGGCCAGGTGCTCTTCGTAGTCGAAGCGTGCCACGGTGTCGTCGGGCTGCGGTTGCAGGCGCACGGCGGCGATGGTGCCCTGCGCGGCCGCCGACAGCAGCGGCATCCGCCCCCGGTCGAGCAGGTTCGACACCAGCGAGGTGATGAACACCGTCTTGCCCGCGCGCGACAGCCCGGTGACGCCCAGCCTGAGCACCGGATCCCTGAGGTGAAGCGCGCTTCCCAGCCCCTCGGCCAGATCGCCGATCCATCCGCCTGCCGCCACATGCCGCCCCTGTGCTGCCACCCCCAAGATAGGCCGCAGGCAGGCGCTTGTGTAGGGGCGCAGCCTCAGGAGGCGTCGCGCAACGGGCCAGACACGGGGCCAGCCACGGGGCCAGAGACGGGGCCAGAGACGGGGCCAGATGCGGGGCCGGAGAGGGGGCCGGAGAGGGGGGCCGTGCGGGTAAGCGGCGGCTCGGCCCGGCGCGAGGGGCCGGAGGGGACAGGCGCATCGGGCCGTCCGGCGGGGACGGCGGATGCCGGGGCCGGCGCACGCCGCAGGGCGCGGTTCATTTCCGTCACCTGCGCCACCAGATCGAGTTGCGCCCGCAGCACCAGCGACACCGCCACAAGACACAGCCCGCCCGCGATCACCCCCGCCGCCAGAACCGCCGGGGTCATCGCCGCCTCCGGCAGGCCCTGCAGCGCCACCAGCCCCGCCGGCACCGCGATCCCGCCCGCGACCGCCCCCCAGCCAAGCGCCCCGAGCAGCCCGACGATGCCGCGCGCCATGCGATGTTCCGCCACTGTCCCGCCCCCTGCGCCGATCCCGACCGGCCCCGCGATACACGAACGCCCCCCGCCCCGGTAGCCCCGCCCGTTCCCATCCGCGCGAGCGGCTTGCCCCCGGGGACGATCGCCGCCGGACCCCGTCCCCGACAACCGCCAGCCGCCCCGGCCGCACGCCCCCGGTCGGCGTCGCGCCGCCTCCGGCGGGGGTATTTTTGCAAAGATGAAGGGGGCCCCGTTCATCTGTCCTCAAATATCCCGGGGGGGAGGCCCGCAGGGCCCGGGGGGGCAGCGCCCCCCCGCCCCCGCCGGCCACGCGCTGCACGACCGGGTGGTGCGGGCGCGGCGCGGCCCTTGACCCGGGCCCGGCGCGCGCGCTAGGCGGCCGGCATGCCGCGCTATGCCCTGATGATCGAATATGACGGATCCGGCTTTCGCGGCTGGCAGCGGCAGGCGGATCTGCCCTCGGTCCAGGGTGCGCTCGAGGCGGCGCTGTCCCGGATCGAACCGGGCGTGCACGCGACGGTCGCCGCCGGGCGCACCGATGCCGGGGTCCATGCCACGGGCCAGGTGGCGCATTGCGACCTCGGGCGCGACTGGCAGCCCTTCCGGCTGTCCGAGGCGCTGAATTTCCACCTGCGCCCGGCCCCGGTGGCGGTGATCGGCTGCGCCCGGGTCGCGCCGGATTTCCACGCGCGGTTTTCTGCGCGCGAACGGGCCTATACCTATCGCTTCCTGTGCCGGCGCGCGCATCCGGTGCTCTCGGCCGGGCAGGTGTGGCGGGTGGGGCATCCGCTCGATGCCGGGCTGATGCGGGCGGGGGCGGCGCATCTGCTGGGCGCGCATGACTTCACCACCTTCCGCTCGACCATCTGCCAGGCGAAAAGCCCGCTCAGGACCGTGGACGAGATCCGCATCGAGGAGATCGCGGTGCCCGGCGGGACCGAGATCCGGATGCATGTGCGGGCGCGCTCGTTCCTGCACAATCAGGTGCGCTCCTTCGCCGGCACGCTGGAACGGGTGGGGGCCGGCGCCTGGGCGCCCGATCGCGTGGCAGCGGCGCTTGCCGCGCGCGACCGCGCCGCCTGCGGGCCGGTGGCCCCGCCCGGCGGTCTGTGCATGACCGCCGTGCGCTACGAAAGCGATCCCTTTGCCTGAGGTCGCCGCCGGGCGGGTTCGTGCCGGAGGCGGCGCAAACCCGTCTCTGCGGCATTGGAAACCGGAACCGGCTGCGATAGGGTCGCGGGGTTGACCGCCCCTGCCCGGGCGGGATGGTGACCGTGACCGGGGGGTGTGATGCGCTGGACGAAGGGGGGGTTCGGGGCCGTGGCGATGGCCGCGCTTGTGGCCATCGCGCCGGCGAACCGGGCGCCCATGGCACAGGAAGTCACGCTCGACCTTACCACCGGGGACGAGGCGCTGGCGCAGATCCTGCGCGCCAATTCCCTTGTCGTCTCGCTCGAGGGCGGGGCGGACCGCGATGCGGTCGAATATGTCGCCGCCGCGCGCGCCGATTACCGCCGCCTCCTGACCGCGCTTTATGCGGCGGGGCATTACGGCGGCACGGTCTCGATCC
This sequence comes from Rubellimicrobium sp., assembly GCA_020852925.1. GTDB lineage: Bacteria > Pseudomonadota > Alphaproteobacteria > Rhodobacterales > Rhodobacteraceae > JADYZU01. The sequence continues at coordinate 9,645 of JADYZU010000046.1, forward strand.
TGATCGACGGGCGCGAGGCGGCGGGCATCGCCCCGCTCGATGCGCCCGCGGCCGTCGCACGGGTCGAGATCACCGTCGATCCCGGGCCCCGCTTCACCTTCGGCGCGGTCGGGATCGGCCCGCTGGCACCGGGCACGGCGCTGCCCCCCGGCCTGACGCAGGGCGAGGTGGCGCGCAGCACCCTGATCGAGGCCGGCGCGCAGGCCGCCGTCGCGGGCTGGCGCGCGCAGGGCCATGCGCTGGCGCAGGTGGCGGGCCAGGACATCCGCGCGTTCCATGGCGCGGATCGCCTCGACGTGGCGCTCAGGCTTGCGCCCGGCCCGGCGCTGACCTTCGGCCCGCTGTCCGTTTCCGGCAACGAGGCGGTGCGCAGCGACCGGATCCGCGCGATCGCCGGCCTGCCCGAAGGCGCCCGTTTCGATCCCGCGGCCATCGCCCGCGCGCAGGAGCGTCTGCGCCGCACCGGCGCCTTCGCCTCGGTCGCGCTGATCGAGGGCGAGGCCCCCGGCCCCGGTTCCACCCTGCCCGTCACCGCGCAGGTGCAGGAGATGGTCCCGCGCCGCCTTGGCTTTGGCGCCGAGGTATCCACCACCGAGGGGCTGTCGCTGAACGCGTTCTGGCTGCATCGCAACCTTCTGGGCGGGGCCGAGCGGCTGCGCCTCGACGCGGCGGTGACCGGGATCGAGGGCGGCTTCGGCCTGGGCGGCAGGGGCGGGCCGGATCTGGCGCTGGGCCTGTCCTTCGGCCGGCCCGCGACGCTCTCGCCCGACATGGATCTGACGGCGGCCCTTGCCCTCGAACGCCTCGACGAGGCGGATTACCTGCTCAGCCAGATCACCGGCAACGTCGGCCTTCTGCGCCACGCGCGCGACGGCCTGACCTGGGAGGCGGGGCTGGGCCTCATCGCGGCGCAGGAAACCACCCCCTGGCGCGCGCGCAGCTATGCCCTCGTCACCTTGCCGCTGCGCGCCACGCTCGAGCGGCGCGACGATCCGCTCGATGCCACATCGGGCTATTTCCTCGACGTGACGGCGACCCCTTTCCTTGGCGCCGCGCGCCCGGACAGCGGGCTGCGCCTCATGGCGGACGGGCGGTTCTATCACCGTTTCGGCGGGGCGGACGGGCGCGTGACGCTGGCATTGCGCGCACAGGCGGGTTCGGTGCTCGGGGCCGATCTTCTGGCGGCGCCGCGCGATTTCCTGTTCCACTCGGGCGGCGGCGGCACGGTGCGCGGGCAGCCCTATCAGGATCTGGGCATCGCCATCACCCGCGACTTCGGCACGGGGCCGCAGACGGTGCGGATCGGCGGGCGGTCCTTTGCCGGCCTCCAGAGCGAGGCGCGCATCCGCGTCACCGAGAGCATCGGCGCCGTGGGTTTCCTCGATCTGGGTGCCATCGACCTCGCCGATTTTCCGGGCGAGGGCGCCGAATGGCACGCGGGCGCCGGGATCGGCCTGCGCTACGATACCGCGATCGGGCCGATCCGCCTAGACCTGGCCACCCCGGTTTCGGGCGACAACGCCCTTGGCGCGGTGCAGATCTATATCGGAATCGGACAGGCCTTCTGATGCGCGCCCTTGCCCTTGCCCTCATGCTGTTCTGGCCGGTGCTGGTCTGGCTGCCCCCGCCCGCCCGGGCCGATGGAGCGGCCGAAGAGGCGGAACGCGACCGGTCGTTCCTGTCGGACATGATCGAGGGGATGCTGACCACCGAAGGCCAGATCGTGCGCATCGACGGCTTTCGCGGCGCGCTGTCGTCGCATGCCACGGTCGCGCGGCTGTCGATTGCCGATGCGGGGGGCGAATGGCTCATCGCGCGCGACCTCGCGCTTGACTGGACGCGCGCCGCACTGTTTGACGGGCGGCTCGAGATCGACCGGCTCTCGGCCGGGTCCATCGACCTGATCCGCAGCCCCGAGGGCGAGGCGCCGCCGCCCAGCCCCGAATCCGTGCCCTTCGCCCTGCCGGAACTGCCGGTGGCGGTGCGGATCGGCGATCTGTCGGTCGGGCGCATCGTGCTGGGCGCGGCGCTGACCGGGCAGGAGGTGGTGCTGTCCCTCGACGGCGAGGCGCGGCTGGCCGGGGGCGAGGGCGGGATCCGCCTGAACGCCGCGCGCATCGGCGGCGCGGGGGATTTCCGCCTTGAGGGCTCGTTCTCGAACGCCACGCGGGTGCTGGGCGTCGATCTGGCGCTGAGCGAGGGCGCGGGCGGGATCGCGGCCACGCTGCTGGCGCTGCCGGGGGCGCCGGCCCTTGACCTGACAGTGACCGGCACCGCGCCCATCGACGACTACCGCGCCGACCTGCGCCTAGCCTCGGACGGCGAGGACCGCGTGACCGGGCGTTTCGGCCTTGTGGCGGTGACCGGCGCGGACGGGGCGACGGGGCGGGGGTTTTCGCTGGATCTGCGCGGCGACGTGACGCCGCTGCTGGCGCCCGACTATCGCGCCTTCTTCGGCAGCGACGTGACGCTTGCCCTTGTCGGGCAGAGCGCGGCTGACGGCAGCCTCGAACTGTCGTCGCTCGGGGTTGCGGCGCAGGCGGTGCGGCTGACGGGTGATGCGCTGCTGTCACCGGGAATGTGGCCCGAACGGCTGCACCTGCGCGGCGACATCGGCCTGCCCGGCGGCGGGCCGGTGATCCTGCCCATCGGCGGCGATCCGGTGACGGTCGGGACGATGACCCTTGCCGTCGATTACGACCATGCCACCGGCGACACCTGGAGCGCCGCGCTCGATCTGGGCGATCTGGCGGGTCCGGGCTTTGCCATGCCGGCGCTGGCGCTGTCCGGGGGCGGCACCCTCACCCCCGAGGACGCCACCGGGCACGGCGCCCTCACCCTGGCCATGGATTATGCCGCGCGCGGGCTGGTGCTGGACGATCCGGGGCTGGCGCGCGCGGTCGGGCCGGATGTCACCGGGCATCTGGTGCTGTCGCGCAGGGACGGCGGGCCGGTGATCCTCGAATCGCTCGGGATCGACGGGCCGGGGATCGGCGCGGCGCTGTCGGGCACCATCGGCGGCGGCGCGGGGCGGCTGGCCTATGATCTCGGGCTGGATCTGCGCGCGGGCGATCTGGCGCGGTTCGACCTGCTGACCGGGCTCGCGCTGCAAGGGGCGGCCGATCTGCGCATCGGCCTGGAGGGCGACCTGCTTGACCGGGTGGTCACGGTCGATCTGGCGGGGACGACGCGGGATCTCGTGCTTGGCATCCCCGAGGCGGACGCGCTTCTGGCCGGGGCGGGCGAGGTATCGCTCAGCGCAATACGCGATGCGCAGGGCCTGCGGATCGAGGGGCTGCACCTTGCCACGGCGGCGCTGGAGGTCGCGGGGGGCGCCACCCTCACCTCGGGCGCAAGCCGCGCGGACCTGACCCTCACGCTGGACGATGCCGGGCGCCTTGTGCCGGGCCTTGCCGGTCCGGTCCGCGCCGAGGCGGTGCTGGCCGACAGCACCGGCGCCGGGCTGAGCGTGGAGGCCACCGCGCATCTGCCGGGGGCAGAGACCGTGCTTGCGCTCCGGCGCGCGCCGGGGGCCGGGGCCCTTGCCCTCGACCTGCGCGGCACGGTGCCGGATCTGGCGGCCTATGCGGCGCTGGCCGGGACTGGCCTTGGCGGCGCGGCGCAGCTTCGCCTTTTGGGCACGATCACCGGCGCCGCGGCCGATCTGGACCTGAGCGCCACCACCACCGATCTGTCGCTGGGCGAGGCCACGGTTGACCGGCTGCTGGCCGGGGTGGGCCGGATCGGCGCGCGCATCCGCCATGACGGCGCCGGCACGACCCGGATCGAGGGACTGGAGATCGCCACGCCCCGCCTTGCCGGCACCGGCCACGCCGGGATCGCGGGCGCGGGCGCGGACCTGCGCGCCGCCCTCGACCTGACGCTGCCCGAGCTAGCGGGCCTGATCGACGGGGCGGACGGTCTGGCCGGCCCGGCGCGGGTGCAGGGCACGATGGCGCGCGATGGGGCGGGTACCCTCGCGCTGGACCTGAGCGCCGAGGCGATGGGGACCACGGCGCGCGTCCTTGGCACGCTGGCCGGGGGGCGCTTCACCGGCGAGGGCACGGCCGGCATCGCGGATGTCGCCACGCTCGCGGCGCTGAGCGGGATGGCAGAGGCCACCGGCGCGGTCGATTTGCGGCTGACGGGAGAGGTTGCGACCGATCTTTCGGCGCTGGCGCTGACCCTCGACGCGACCACGCGCGACCTTGACCCGGGCCAGCCCCTGCTGGCGCCGCTGCTGGCGGGGCGCGGCAGCCTCTCGGGCAGGGTGACGCGCGACGACGGCGGCCCCTTCACCCTGAGCGCCGTCACCGTCGAGACCCCTGCCCTGCACCTGACGGCGGCAGGCGAAACCGATCTTGCCGCAATCGACGCGACCCTCGATCTGACGCTGCACGAGGCGGGCATGATCGCCCCCGGCCTGAGCGGCCCCGCCACCCTTGCCGGCCGGATCGGGCGGGCGGCGGAAGGGGCGCTGACCCTCGATCTCGATGCCACGGTGCAGGGGGCGCACGCCGCCCTGGTGGCCCGGTCGGAAGGCACGGACCCCATGTCCGGGATGACCGGGCGGCTGGTGCTGGGTGCCGAGGATCTGGCGCCCTTCAGCGCGGGCGCGCTGCGCGGCGGGATCGAGGGCACGGTGTCCGGGCGGCTGGTGCCGCGCGATCTGGCGCTGGACCTGACGCTCGAGGCCAGCCTGCGCGACCTCGACCCCGGCCAGCCCGAACTGGCGCGGGTGCTGGCGGGGGTCGGGCGGCTCTCGCTCGGGGTTGAGCGCGATGCGGCGGGGCGGATCCTCGTGCGCGATCTGGACCTTGCGATGCCGAACCTGACCGCCCGCGCCACCCTGGACGGGCGCGGCGACGGCCCGGTTGCCCGGTTCGACGCGCGCCTTGCCGATGTGGGCCTGCTCGCCCCCGATTTCAGCGGCCCCGCCACGGCGCAGGGCACGGCCCGCCTTTCGGGTGAAAACTGGATGATCGAGGCGGCGATGACCGGCCCCGGCGGCATGACGGCCGATCTGGACGGACGGATCGGCGCGGACGGCCGGCCCGACCTGCGCGCCACCGGCACCCTGCCCCTTGGCCTGATGAACGCCATGATCGAACCGCAGCGCCTTGCGGGGCAGGCCGGGTTCGACCTGCGCCTTGCCGGCACCAGCCTGGATGCCCTGTCGGGCAGTCTGCGCCTGTCGGGCGCCGAGGCGGTCGATCCGTCATTCGGCATCCGCCTGACCGGGATCGACGGCAGCGTGACGCTGGCCGGCGGGCGCGCCACTACCGATCTGTCGGCAAGGGTCGATGGTGGCGGCAGCCTGCGGGTGCAGGGCCCGGTCACGCTCTCGGCCGACATGCCCGCCGCGCTGCACCTTCAGGCCGGCGCCGTAGCGCTGCGCGACCCCGAACTCTATGACACCACCGCCACCGGCGAAATCCGCATCGACGGCCCGCTGGCGGGGGGCGCGCGCTTCTCGGGGCGCCTCGACCTTGGCCCGACCGAATTGCGCATCCCCTCCTCGGGGGTGGGGGGCCTGGGCGATCTGCCGCCGGTCGTGCATCTGGGCACGCCGGGCGCGGTGGCCGCGACGCTGGCGCGCGCCGGGCTCGGGGCGAACGGCGCCGAGGCGGTGGCCGCTTCGGGCGGGCTGCCCTATGCCCTCGACATCCTGATTTCGGCCCCGGCGCGGATCTTCATCCGCGGCCGCGGCCTTGACGCGGAACTGGGCGGGGAATTGCGGCTGGGCGGGACCAGCGCCGCGATCCTGCCCTCGGGCGGGTTCGCGCTCATCCGCGGGCGGCTCGACATCCTGCAACAGCGCTTCACCCTGAGCGAGGGGCGCGCCGACATCCAGGGCGATTTCATGCCCTGGCTGCACCTGGCCGCCCGCACCGAGGCGCGCACCGGCACCGTGGTCACCGTCACCCTCGAAGGACCGGCGGATGCGCCGCAGGTCACCTTTTCCTCGGTCCCCGACCTGCCCCAGGACGAGGTGCTGGCCCAGTTGCTGTTCGGGCGCGACCTTGCCTCGATCACGCCGTTGCAGGCGGTGCAACTGGCCGCGGCGGTCGGGACGCTGGCCGGTCGCGGCGGCGGCGGGATCATCGACGGGCTGCGCACCGGGCTCGGGGTGGACGATCTCGACGTGGTGACCGGCGAGGACGGCGGCACCGCGCTGCGCCTTGGCACCTATCTGGGCGAGAACGTCTACACCGATGTGACGATCGGCTCGGAGGCGGCGGTGAACATCCACCTCGACCTCACGCAGGACATCACCGTGAGCGGCAGCGCCAGCGGATCGGGGGAAACCAGTCTGGGCATCTTCTTCGAGCGCGATTACTGAGGGGGCGGCCCGGCGCCGCCCCCGCCCCCGCCCTCTCAGGCCTCGTCGATCCAGGGGCAGGCCACGAAATGGCCGGGACCGGGGTTCAGCACCGCCGGCTCGCCTTCGGCACAGGAGGGGCGCGCGATCGGGCAGCGGGTGCGGAACACGCAGCCCGAGGGCGGGTTCAGCGGCGACGGCAACTCGCCCTCGAGGACCGGCCGGGGCCGGGCCTTCTCGCGCAGCGGATCGGGGATCGGCACGGCGGCGATCAGCGCCTTGGTATAGGGATGACGCGGAGTCGCGGTCAGCGGGCGGGCGGGCGCCACCTCCATCATCCGGCCCAGATACATGACGAGGATCCGGTCCGAGACATGGCGCACCACCGACAGGTCATGGGCGATAAAGATCATCGCCACGCCAAGATCGCGCTGCAACTCCTTGAGAAGGTTCACGACCTGCGCCCGGACCGACACATCGAGCGCCGAGACCGGCTCATCGCAGATCACGAGGCGCGGGTTGAGGATCAGCGCGCGGGCGATGCCGATGCGCTGACACTGGCCGCCGGAAAATTCGTGCGGATAGCGGTTGATCAGGTTGGGCAGCAGGCCGACCCGCTCCATCAGTTCGGCGGCACGCCGGCGCGCGGCCTTGCGGCCGATCCCGGGTTCATGGGTCAGCAGCGGTTCGGCGATGATGTCGCCCACGTTCATGCGCGGGTTGAGCGCGGCCAGCGGATCCTGGAACACCATCTGCACGTCGCGCCGGTGGGCGCGGCGGCTGGCGGGGTCCATCGCGGTCAGATCCTGCCCGTCGAACACCACGCGCCCCCCGCTCGAGGGGATGGTGCCGATGATCGCCCGCGCCAGCGTCGATTTTCCCGACCCGGATTCGCCCACGATCCCCAGCGCCTCGCCGGGGGCGAGATCGAAGCTCACCCCGCCCACGGCGTGCAGCTTCAGCGGCGGCGTCCAGGGCCAGGCGCCGGGCGGGCGCACGTCGAAGGTGACGCGCAGGTCATCGACCCGCAGAAGTGGCGCGGCGCCGCCCTCTCGGGCCGCGGGACGGGAGGGGGCGGTGACTGTGCTCAAAGGACGACCTCCTCGACCGGGACGTGACAGGCGCGGCGGCGGCCGGGGGCGGGCGATTCCATCGGCGCGCGCGTGCTGCGGCAGATGTCGCGCACCAGGGCACAGCGCGGCGAGAACGGGCAGCCCGGCGGCAGGCGCGACATGTCGGGCGGCTCTCCGGCGATGGCAAGCAGCGATTCCTCGTCGCGGTCGATGCGCGGCACCGCCGCCATGAGGCCAAGGGTATAGGGATGCATCGGCCGGGCGAACAGCGCCTCGGTCGGGGCATCCTCCATCACCTGCCCGCCATACATGACCAGCGTGCGGTCGCAGAATCCCGCCACCACCCCCAGGTCATGGGTGATGAGCACGATCGCCGTGCCGAAATCGCGGCGGATCTCGCCCAGAAGCTTCATGATCTGCGCCTGCACCGTCACGTCGAGCGCGGTCGTGGGCTCGTCCGCGATCAGGAGGCGCGGCCGGCACAGCAGCGCCATGGCGATCATGATGCGCTGGCGCATGCCGCCGGAAAACTCGTGCGGCCACATCTGCACGCGCCGGCGCGCATCGGGGATGTGCACGGCGTCGAGCATGCGCACCGCCTCGTCCAGGGCCTCGCGCCGGGACATGCCCTTGTGCAGGGTCAGCACCTCGGCCATCTGGTCGCTCACCCGCATGTAGGGATTGAGCGAGGTCATCGGATCCTGAAAGATCATGGCGATGTCGTTCGCCCGGATCCGGTTCAGGTCCGCCTGCGGCAAGGACAGCAGGTCGCGCCCGTCGAAGGTGACGCGGCCGGTGGCGCGGCCGTTCCTGGCCAGCAGGCCCATGGCGGCATAGGCGGTCTGGCTCTTGCCCGATCCGCTCTCGCCGACGATGGCAAGGGTCTCGCCCTTGTCGACATGGAACGACACGCCGTTCACCGCATTCACCGGCAGATCGCCGGTGGAGAAGGTCACGGTCAGGTCCTCGACCTTGAGCAGCGGCATGGCGGGGGATGGGCTGTCCATGTCAGCGGTCCTTGGGATCGAGGGCATCGCGCAGCCCGTCGCCCACATAGAAGAAGGTGAAGAGCATCACGACCAGGAAGGCGAGCGGGAACATCAGCATCCAGAGCGTGCCGTATTGCATCTGCGCCGCCCCCTTGGAGATGAGCGCGCCCAGCGAGGTCTGCGGATCCTGCACGCCAAGCCCGAGGAACGAGATGAAGCTTTCCGTGATGATCATGCCGGGAATGAGCAGCGTCGCATAGACGATGACGATCCCCGCGAGGTTCGGCACGATGTGGCGCATGACGATGGTCAGCGGGCGCACCCCGATCGCGGTCGCGGCCTCGACATATTCCTTGTTCTTGATCGAGAGCGTCTGCCCCCGCGCGATCCGCGCCATGTCGAGCCAGGAAATGAGGCCGATGCCGACAAAGATCATGAGCATGGAGCGCCCGAAGATCACCAGCAGCAGGATCAGCACGAACATGAACGGGATCGACATGAGCACATCGACGATGCGCATGAGGATCTGGTCGGTGCGCCCCCCGGCAAAGCCCGAGATCGCGCCATAGAGCGTGCCCACCACCACCGCCACCAGCGATCCGACGATGCCCACCATGAGCGACATGCGCGTGCCCTGGATGGTGCGCGCGAACAGGTCGCGCCCGTCCTGATCGGTGCCGAAGTAATGCCCGGTGGCGATCGACGGCCGCCCGTTCACCGCCGCCCCGGTGCCCAGCGCCGACCAGTCCATGGTCTCGATGTCCCAGGCCTGCACGAAGCCGCCGAAGAAGGCGAAGAGCGCGATGAGGACCAGAACCACGAGCGACGCCACTGCCGCGCGGTTGGCCATGAAGCGGCGCCGCGCATCCGCCCAGAGCGACCGGCCGCGCACGGCGCCCGCCCCCTCGAGATCGCGGACGGCCGCCCTTGAAACGAGTGCCATCATCGCCCCCTAGTAACGGATCTTCGGGTCGATCCATGCATAGAGCACGTCGACCACGAGGCTGAAGAGGATGGTCAGCACCCCCACGAGGATGGTGATGCCCATGATCACCGGATAATCGCGGTTCAGCGCCGAGTTCACGAAGAACTGCCCGATCCCCCCGGTCGAGAAATACATGTCGATGACGAAGGATCCGGTGATCATCGCCACGAAGGCCGGCCCCAGATAGGACAGGAGCGGCAGGAGCGACGGCTTGAGCGCGTGGCGCCAGATGATGCGGCGCATCGGCAGGCCCTTGGCGCGGGCGGTGCGGATGAAGCCCGAGTTCAGCACCTCGAGCATGGACGAGCGCGTGATGCGCGCGATCGAGGCGGTATAGGCCGTTGCCAGCGCCACCACCGGCAGCACCACGTTCTGCCAGGCGCCGCCGTTCCAGCCGCCCCCGGGCAGCCAGCCCAGCCACAGCGTGAAGATGAGCACGAGGATCGGCGCCAGCACGAAATTGGGCAGCACCTGCGCCCCCACGCTCACGCCCACGGCGAAATAGTCGATCCAGGTGTTGTGGCGCACCGCCGCCACCACCCCAAGGCCCACCCCGATCAGCACCGCCAGGATGAAGGCCCAGATCCCGTAGGTCAGCGTCACCGGGAACCCCTGGGCGATGATCGTGTTCACGGTCTGGTCGCGGTACTGGAACGAGGGGCCGAAGTCGAAATGCACGACCACGTTCCAGACATAGTCGAACATCTGTTTCCAGTAGGGCTGATCAAGGCCGTAGCGCGCCTCGATATTGGCCAGCACCTGCGGCGGCAGCGGGCGTTCGCTGTTGAACGGGCCGCCGGGCGAGGCGAACATCAGCACGAAGGAGATGACGATCAGGATCAGGATCGTCGGGATCGCCACGACAAGGCGACGGGTGATGAAACTCAGCATCTGGCTGGTCCTGCGGGGGGCGCATGCCGGGCGCCGGTGCGCCGCCTGGGCGGGACCGGCAAAAAACCCCGCGCCCGGGGGAAATCCGGGCGCGGGACGCGGCTCTGGTCCGGCTTACTCGGCGACGCGGTAAAGCGTGCGCGCATACCAGTTCTGCTGGGCGCTCTCGAAGGGCCAGCCCTTCATCGCGTCGTCCAGCATGAAGACGCTGGCGTAGAAGTAGAGCGGGATGATCGGGAAGTCGCGCATGATCAGCGCCTCGGCCTCCTGGTAGTCGATCATCGGATCGGCGGCGGTGCGCGCCTCGAGCATGGCCGCGTCATATTCCGGGTTGGAATACTTGGAATCGTTGTAGCCCGATTCCGACTGCATGATGTCGAGGAAGGACGACGCCTCGTTGTAGTCGGCGCACCAGCCGGCGCGCGCCACCTGGTAGTCCTGCTCGCCGCGGGCGGTCAGGAAAGTCTGCCATTCCTGGTTGGCCAGGGTCGTGTCGACGCCCAGCTTCTGCTTCCACATCTGGCCGATGGCGACGGCGATGGAATTGTGCGCCTCGGAGGTGTTGAACAGGATCTCGAGCGAGAGCGCCTCGCCGTCCGGGCCATAGCCGGCCTCGGCCATGAGCTGGCGCGCGCGTTCGTCACGCTCGGCCTGGGTCCAGGTGGCATAATCGACCGAGGGCACTTCCCAGCCGGCGATCGCCCAGTGGGTGAGCGAATAGGCCGGCACCTGCCCGCCGGCGAGGACGTTGTTCACGATCACGTCGCGGTCGATGGCCAGCGCCAGCGCCTCGCGCACCCGCACGTCCTGAAGCGCGGGCACCCCGGTCTCGGTCAGGTTGATGTTGTAGTAGTAGGTGCACAGGTTCGGCACCGACACCGCCTCGGTGGGGAACTGCTCGTGCAGGGCGGGATACTGGCCCGCGGGCACGTCGGTCTTGTCAAGCTCGCCCGCCTGATAGCGCGTGAGCGCGGCGTTCTCGTCGTTGATGATCATCGCGGTCACGGTGTCGATGATCGTGTTGGCATTGTCCCAGTACTGGTCGTTGCGGGTCAGCACGATCTTTTCCTGCGGCACGCGCTCGGCCAGGACATAGGCCCCGTTCGAGACCATGTGCCCGGGCTGGGTCCAGGTGTCGCCCCATTCCTCGATCGCCCAGGCCGGCACCGGGAAGGTGGTGGTATGCACGACCATCTGCGGGAAATAGGGCAGCGCGGTATGCAGCCGCACCTCGAGCGTCTGATCGTCGATCGCGGTGACGCCCAGCTGGTCGGGCGGCATCTCGCCGGCCATGACCTCCTCGACATTCTCGAGCGCCATGAGCCCCATGTACCACTGGTATTCCGAGGCGGTCGCCGGATCGGCGGCGCGGCGCCAGGAATAGACGAAGTCGCCCGCCGTCACCGGCCGCCCGTCCGACCACTTCGCCTCGGGGCGCAGGTGGAAGGTATAGGTGAGCCCGTCCTCGGACGCCTCGTAGGAGGTGGCGACGCCCGGCACGACATTGCCTTCGGCGTCCTGGCTCAGCAGCCCCTCGAACAGGTTGCGCCCGACGGCGGACCCTTCGACATCCTCGATCAGGTTCGGGTCGATCGACGGGAATTCGTCGAGCACGCGATAGGTGAAGGTCTGGTTGTCGGCCAGCGCCTCGCCGGTGACGGGATGCGTGCCGCCGGCAATGGCGGCGCCGCCCACGAAGGCAAGCGCGGTGCCCGCAAGAAGTGCGGCCTTGAACGTCATGATCTGTTCTCCCTGTCGTGATCCGGCCAGGTGACAAGAATGCCCCCGGTCCGGGTTGAAATCCTGTTCCCGCAAGGGTTGCAGGCTGAGCCTCAGTTTCGGTCACTCACAGGAAAGTGCAAGGGGGCACGTCGCGGCACCCGGGTGCGCCCGCGCTTCTGCCCGCCATGGCCCGCCCACGCCGGCAGGATGCCGCCCGGACGGGCGGATCGCCGGCCCGCGCGCGCCCTCTGCGCCCTGCCCCGCCCTCCTGCGCCTCCCTGCGCCCGGCCCGGCCCGATTCCCCGCGCCTGCCCCTCACCTTTGCGCAAAGACCCGCCGCGCCACTGGCCGTCCCGCGCGCGCTGCGGCAGGATGCCCGCGACGGGGGGGCCGGTCATGATCGACAAGCTCGAGATGTTCATCGCGCTGGCGCAGGCCCAGCATTTCGGGCGCGCGGCCGAACGGCTCGGCATCGCGCAGCCGACGCTTTCGGCCGCGATCCGCCAGCTTGAATCCGATCTCGGCGCGCAACTCGTGCGCCGCGGCAGCCGCTATGGCGGCCTCACCCCCGAAGGGGCGCGCGTCCTCGACTGGGCGCGCCAGATCGTCGGCGACGCCCGCACCATGCGCGAGGAATTGCGCGCCGCGCGCATGGGCCTGTCGGGGATCGTGCGCCTGGCCGTCATTCCCACCGCGCTCACCGTGGCCTCGGCGCTGACCGCGCGCTTTGCCGCCGCGCATCCGAACGTGCGCTTCTCGGTCATGTCGTCGAATTCCATCGACATCCTGAAATCGCTCGAGGGGCTCCAGATCGACGCCGGGATCTCGTATCTCGACAACGAACCGCTGGGCCGGGTGGTCACGGTGCCGCTTTACAGGGAAACCTATGTCCTGCTCGTGCGCCGCGATTCGCCCGAGGCACAGCGCGGGCGGGTGCGCTGGTCGGACCTGGGGCAGTTGCGGCTGTGCCTGCTGACCCCCGACATGCAGAACCGCCGCATCATCGGCGGGCATCTGGCCGAGGCGGGGGTGACGGTGGCGCCGGCGATCGAATCGAACTCGACCATCGTGCTGGCGCAGCATGTGGCGCAGGGCGGCTGGGCCACGATCCTGCCGCGCAAGGCGGCCGAGGTGTTCCTGCCGGGGGGGGCGCTGGCCGCGGTGCCGATCGTCGCGCCCGACGCGCGCCACGCGGTCGGACTCATCGCGCCCTGGCGCGAACCCCACACCCCGGTGATCGCCGCCCTTCTGGCCGAGGCGCGGCGCATGGCCGAGGGTTGAGCGGCACCGATAGCCTTTCCCTATCGTTCCACGGAACGGCGATATTGAAATGCCCCGCGACTGGGCCTATCGCGGGCGGGAATCGAGAACAAGGTCCATGCCATGCAGTCCCCGCCCGGCTCCCCGAACGTCCGCCTGGACGAGATCATCGCAGCCCATGCCGGCCTCGAGGGGCCGCTCCTGCCGATCCTGCATGCGGTGCAGGCGGAATGGGGCCATGTCCCCGAAGCGACGCTGGCCCCGATCGCCGCCGCGCTGAACATCGGCAAGGCCGAGATCCACGGGGTCGTCAGCTTCTACCACGATTTCCGCCGCGAACCGCGCCCGGCGCATGTGGTGCGCCTGTGCCGCGCCGAATCGTGCCAGGCGCAGGGAGGCCGCGCGCTCGAGGCCGAGGTGAAGGAACGGCTGGCCGGACGCGCGGACGTGCTGTTCGAGGATGTCTATTGCCTGGGCCTGTGCGCCTGCGGGCCGGCGGCGATGGTCGACGGCGAACTGGTGGGCCGCGCCGAAGCGGACGATCTGTGCGGGAGGGTGGCACGATGAAGGTCTGGCTGTCGCAGGACGCCGCCGCCCGCGCGCTGGGGGCCGATGCCGTCGCCCGCGCGATGGAGGCCGCCGGGGTGGTGCCGGTGCGCACCGGATCGCGCGGCATGATCTGGCTCGAACCCATGGCCGAGATCGAGATCGACGGCGTGCGCCATGCCTTCGGCCCGCTTGGCGCGGCCGACGTGCCGGCGCTGCTGGCCGATCCGGCGGGCCATCCCCGCGCGCTCGGTCCCACCGACGATCTGCCCTGGATGAAGGGCCAGACGCGCCTGACCTTCGCCCGCGTGGGCGTGATCGACCCGCTCTCGCTTGACGATTATCGCGCGCATGGCGGTCTGGCCGGGCTGGCGCGGGCGCAGGCGACGGCGCCCGGGGACGTGGTCGAGGAGGTGGTGCAATCCGGCCTGCGCGGCCGCGGCGGCGCCGGATTCCCGACCGGGGTGAAGTGGCGCACCGTCGCCGGCGCCGAGGCCGCGCGCAAATACATCGTCTGCAACGCCGACGAGGGCGATTCGGGCACCTTCGCCGACCGGATGCTGATGGAGGGCGATCCCTTCTGCCTGATCGAGGGCATGGCCATCGCCGCGCATGCCGTCGGCGCCGACAAGGGCTATGTCTACATCCGTTCGGAATATCCCGACGCCATCGCCATCATGCGCGAGGCCGCGCGCCTGTGGTCGGCCGCCGCGCTCAGCCCCGGTTTCGATGTCGAGATCCGCGTGGGCGCGGGCGCCTATGTCTGCGGCGAGGAGACGGCGCTGCTCAACTCGCTCGAGGGGCGGCGCGGCATCGTGCGGGCCAAGCCGCCGCTGCCGGCGCTGCAGGGCCTGTTCGGGCGGCCCACGGTGGTGAACAACGTCATCTCGCTGGCCTCGGTGCCGGTGATCCTTGCGCGGGGGGCGGCGCATTACCGCGACTTCGGCCTGGGCCGTTCGCGCGGGACCATCCCGCTGCAGATCGCGGGCAACGTGCGCTTCGGCGGTCTCTACGAGGTGGCTTTCGGCCTGACCCTCGACCAGATCGTGAACGGGATCGCCGGCGGCACCCGTTCCGGGCGGCCGGTCCGCGCGGTGCAGGTCGGCGGGCCGCTGGGCGCCTATCTGCCGGTGGCGCAGTTCGACACGCCCTTCGGCTATGAGGAATACGACGCCAAGGGCGCGCTCATCGGGCATGCGGGCATCGTCGTCTTCGACGATACCGTGGACATGCTCGAACAGGCGCGGTTCGCGATGGAGTTCTGCGCCATCGAATCGTGCGGCAAGTGCACGCCCTGCCGGGTGGGCGCGGTGCGCGGGGTCGAGACCATCGACCGCATCCGCCAGGGCGACGCGGCGGCGCGGCCGCTGGTCACCGATCTGGCGGCGGTGATGCGCGACGGCTCGCTCTGCGCGCTGGGCGGCTTCACCCCCTATCCGGTGGTCTCTGCCATGACCCATTTCCCCGAGGATTTCGCGCCCCGCGAGGCCGCGCAATGAGCGCGGCCCCCGTTTCGCGCACCGGCGAAGGAGCCATCCCATGAAGGACTTCATCATTCCCTTCGACGACCGCGACCTTGGCACGCCCGCGGTGCGTTCGGACCGGCAGGTGACGCTGAGCGTGGACGGTTTCGCCGTCACCGTGCCCGAGGGCACCTCGGTCATGCGCGCCGCCGCGCTGGCCGGGATCGAGATCCCGAAACTCTGCGCCACCGACAGCCTTGATGCCTTCGGCTCGTGCCGGCTCTGCCTGGTCGAGATCGAGGGGCGCAGGGGCACGCCCGCCTCCTGCACCACGCCGGTGGCCGAGAACATGGTGGTCCACACCCAGACCGACCGCATCCGCGCCCTGCGCCGCGGCGTGATGGAGCTTTATGCCTCGGACCATCCGGTGCCCGCGCTCACCGATCCGGCCAATGGCGACAGCGCGCTTCAGACCATGGCCGCGCGCGTGGGCCTGCGCGAGATGCGCTATGCCCCCGGCGCCAACCATGTCTTCGCGCGCAACCCCGACGGCAGCGCCAATGCGCGCCATGACGGCGGCGTGGACGCGAGCAATCCCTATTTCAGCTACGACCCGGCCAAGTGCATCCTGTGCTCGCTCTGCGTGCGCGCCTGCGACGACATCCAGGGCACCTTCGCGCTGACCATCGCCGGGCGCGGGTTCGATTCGCGCATGTCGCCGGGCGGCGCGGGCGACGATTACCTGTCGTCCGACTGCGTGTCCTGCGGGGCCTGCGTGCAGGTCTGCCCGACCGGCAGCCTTCAGGAAAAGGCCGTGGCCGAGATCGGCCTGCCCGAACGGTCCGTCGTCACCACCTGCGCCTATTGCGGCGTCGGCTGCAATTTCGAGGCGCAGATGCGCGGCGATCAGGTGGTGCGCATGGTGCCGTGGAAGCATGGCAAGGCCAATCACGGCCATTCCTGCGTGAAGGGCCGCTTTGCCTGGGGCTATACCAGCCACCGCGACCGCATCCTCAAGCCGATGATCCGCGACCACTACACCGACCCCTGGCGCGAAGTGTCCTGGGAAGAGGCGCTGTCCGAGGCCGCGCGCCGCCTGCGCGCCGTGCAGGAACGCCATGGCCGCACCTCGATCGGCGGGCTCACCTCGTCGCGCTGCACGAACGAGGAAACCTATCTCGTGCAGAAGCTGATCCGCGCGGTCTTCGGCAACAACAACACCGACACCTGCGCCCGCGTCTGCCATTCGCCCACGGGCTACGGTCTTGGCCAGGCGTTCGGCACCTCGGCGGGCACGCAGGACTTCGATTCGGTGGACGAGACCGACGTGTTCATCGTCATGGGCGCGAATCCGACCGACGCGCATCCGGTCTTCGGCAGCCGCATCAAGCAGCGCCTGCGCCAGGGCGCGCGGATCATCGTCATCGACCCGCGCCGCATCGACCTCGTGAAATCGACCGGGATCGACGCCGACCACCATCTGGCGCTGCGCCCGGGCACCAACGTGGCCGTGGTCAGCGCCATGGCGCATGTCATCGTCACCGAGGGCCTGATCGACGAGGATTTCATCCGCAGCCGCTGCGACTGGGACGAGTTCCAGCACTACGCCGCCTTCATCAGCGATCCGCGCCATGCGCCCGAGGCGACCGAAGCCGTGACCGGCGTCCCGGCCGCCACCCTGCGCGCGGCGGCGCGGCTCTATGCGACGGGGGGCAATGCCGCGATCTACTACGGCCTTGGCGTGACCGAACATTCGCAGGGCTCGACCACGGTGATGGGCATCGCCAACCTTGCCATGCTCACCGGCAACATCGGCCGCCCCGGCGTGGGGGTGAACCCGCTGCGCGGCCAGAACAACGTGCAGGGCTCGTGCGACATGGGCTCTTTCCCGCACGAACTGCCGGGCTACCGCCACGTCAGCCAGGACGCCACGCGCGAAGTGTTCGAACGCCTCTGGGGCACGGTCATCGACCACGAACCGGGCCTGCGCGTCGGCAACATGATCGACGCGGCCATCGACGGCACCTTCCGCGGCATCTACATCCAGGGCGAGGACATCATGCAGTCCGACCCCGACGTGCACCATGTCGCCGCCGGCCTTGCGGCGATGGAGTGCGTGATCGTGCAGGATCTGTTCCTGAACGAGACCGCGAACTATGCCCATATCTTCCTGCCCGGTTCGACCTTCCTTGAAAAGGACGGCACCTTCACCAACTCCGAACGCCGCATCAACCGCGTGCGCCGGGTGACGATGCCCAGGAACGGTTTCGCCGACTGGGAGATCACCCAGATGCTCGCCAATGCCATGGGCGCCGACTGGGCCTATACCCATCCCGCGCAGATCATGGACGAGATCGCCGCCACCACCCCCACCTTCGCCGGGGTGAGCTTCGACCTCATCGACCGGATGGGCTCGGTGCAGTGGCCCTGCAACGAGGCCGCCCCCGAAGGCACGCCGATCATGCATGTCGACGGCTTCGTGCGCGGCAAGGGGCGCTTCATCGTCACCGAGTACGTCGCCACCGACGAAAGGACCGGCCCGCGCTTTCCGCTCCTGCTCACCACGGGGCGCACGCTCACGCAGTACAACGTGGGGGCCCAGACCCGGCGCACGGAAAACACCGTCTGGTATGACGAGGACGTGCTCGAGATCCATCCCCACGACGCCGAGGAGCGCGGCATCCGCGACGGCGCCGTCATCCGCCTTGCCTCGCGCACCGGCGAGACGACGATGCGCGCGCTTGTCACCGACCGGGTGGCGCCGGGCGTGGTCTATACCACCTTCCACCATCCCGGCACCCAGACCAACGTCGTCACCACCGATTTCTCGGACTGGGCGACGAACTGCCCGGAATACAAGGTGACGGCGGTGCAGGTCGGGCTGTCGAACGGGCCGACCGGCTGGCAGACCGAACAGGCCGAGTTGCGCGCCCGCTCGCGCCGCATCCTGCCTGCCGCGGAATGAGCGCGCATCGCCCGGTCCTGCGGGTCGAGACCCCCGCAGGACCGCGCGACCTGCCCGAAGAGGTGGCGGTCGCGCTGGTCTACAACGGCACGACCCAGGCGGTGATGATGGCCACCCCCGCCGACATCGCGGATTTCGCGCTGGGGTTCACCATCTCCGAAGGCATCGCCCCCGCCGCCGAGGCGGGCGAGATCGAGATCGTGACCCATGACCTCGGGATCGAGGCGCGGCTCTGGCTGCCGCCGGCGCGCGAGGCGGCGCTGGCATCGCGCCGGCGCGCGCTGGTGGGGGCGGTGGGCTGCGGCCTGTGCGGCATCGACAGCCTCGAGGCGGCGGTGCGCGCCCTGCCCCGCCTGCCCGCGCCGCGCGCCCCCCTGCCCGGCCCCGATGCGCTGGCGGCCGCGCTCGCGCTCCTGCCGGGGCATCAGCCGCTGCACGACGCCACCCGCGCCGTCCATGCCGCGGCGCTCTGGCGCGACGGCGCCATCCTCCTCGCGCGCGAGGATGTGGGCCGCCACAACGCGCTCGACAAGCTGATCGGCGCCACCGCCCGCGCCGGCATCGACCCGGCCGGTTGCGCCGTCCTCGTCACCTCGCGCCTCTCGGTCGAGATGGTGCAGAAGGCGGTGATGGCCCGGGCGCCGGTCCTCGCCTCGGTCTCGCTGCCCACGGCCCATGCCCGGCGCCTCGCGCAGGCGGCCGGCCTCATGCTGTTCTCGACCGCCGGCGGCCGCCCGGTGGTCTATGCCCATCCCCAGCACAGCCGTCAGGAAGGCCCCTCGACATGACCCCCGACAAGATGATCCGCATGGCGAACCAGATCGCCACCTTCTTCGACACCCAGCCCGGCGATGCCGCCGGTTCGGTGGCCGATCATCTGGCGAAATTCTGGGAACCGCGCATGAAGGCCCAGCTTTTCGCCCATGCCGCCGCCGGGGGCGAGGGGCTGCGCGACAGCGTGCGCGAAGCGGTGGCCAGGATGCAGGCCGCCGCCTGATCCGGCCGCGCCCCGCTGCGTCCGGGCGCCCCCCGGGGCGCCCCCGAAGCGCCCCGGGGCGCCTCAGGCTGTCTCCTGCTCCAGATGCAGCTTCATCTCGAGCAGGATCTTCTGAAGCGCAAGGGTCTCGCGCAGCATGCGCTTGGCCTCGTTCACGGAAATCACCCCGTCCGCGATCGACAGGTTGTATTCCGCCATGAGCTGCGCAAAGCGCTGGCTCAGCACGATCACGTCGCTGTTGACGCGGCCTTCGGCACGCACCTCGGCGCCGTCCCGGCTCAGGGTGATGCCGCGCAACTCGGCCAGCGCCGCGGTCACATGCGGATAGGGCGCCACCGCCTCGATCGCGGCCACGGCATCGACCGGCATGAAACGGTCGGCATGGTCGTCGTCGCCGGAATAATAGCGCCCGAGCGTCGCCTTCGACTTGCCGGTGACCGCGCAGGCCGCCTCGATCCCCACGTCCTTGACCAGGGCCTCGGTATGTTTCTTCAGATAGGACCCGATCCCGTCCATCGCCACCCCCTCACGCACCGCCCGGGGAATCCCGGCTACGCTTTCCCATTAGCTTCCCGCCGCCGGCTTGTCATTCCCGCCCTGCCCGTCCGGTTACGACGGCGAATGACGAGTGCCGCCCGCGCAACGGGCGGGGCGGAAGGGGGCGGGCCGCCCCCCTTCCGCCGGTTGCCGCCGGTTCCGCCGCCCCTTGCCCAGGGGTCGCCCAAGGCGCTACTGGACCCATGGCCAAGCTCTATTTCCATTACTCCACCATGAACGCGGGCAAGTCGACCGCGCTGCTCCAGGCGTCCCACAACTACATCGAACGCGGGATGCAGACCCATCTGATGACCGCCCGCCTCGACGACCGCGCCGGCCCCGGCCGCATCGAAAGCCGCATCGGCATCGGCGCCGCGGCCCAGACCTGGGGCCCGGACGACGATCTTGGCGCGCTGATCGCGGCCCGGCTCGCTTCCGGCCCCTGCGCCTGCGTCTTTGTCGACGAGGCGCAGTTCCTGACCGCGGCGCAGGTCTGGCAACTGGCGCGCGCGGTCGATGACCTGGGCGTGCCGGTCATGTGCTTCGGCCTCAGGGTCGATTTCCGCGGCCGGCTCTTTCCCGGCTCGGCCGCGCTCCTCGCCCTTGCCGACGAGATGCGCGAGGTGCGCACCATCTGCCATTGCGGCAGGAAGGCCACGATGGTGGTGCGCAAGGACGCCGCCGGCCGGGCCCTGACCGAAGGCGCGCAGGTGGTGATCGGCGGCAACGAAAGCTACGAAAGCCTCTGCCGCCGCCACTGGCGCGAGGCCGTGGGCGACCGTCCGCTCGCCGCCGCGCCCCGGCCCTGACCCCCCTTCATCTGTCCCCAAATATCCCGGGGGGGAGGCCCGCAGGGCCCGGGGGGGGCAGCGCCCCCCCGCCCTGCTGCCGGCCACAGGCCCGCCCCCGTTCAGTTCACCCGCTGCGGCGGCGCGCGCCCCTCGGCGAAGGCGATGAGATTGTCGAGCGCCATCTGCGCCATCGCCTGCCGCGTCTCGACCGTGGCCGATCCCAGATGCGGCAGCAGCACGCAATTCTCGAGCGCGCGCAGCCGTTCGGGCACATGCGGCTCGTGCAGATAGACATCAAGCCCCGCCCCCGCGATCCGCCCGGCGGCCAGCGCGTCGATCAGCGCCTCCTCGTCCACCACCTCGCCGCGCGCGATGTTCACGAGGATCCCGCCCGGCTTCATCGCCGCGATCGCCGCGCGGTCGATCAGCCCGGCATTGGCCGCGCCCCCCGGCACGGTGACCACGACGAAATCGGCCAGCCGCATCAGCTCGTGCAGATCCGCGACCTGCCGCGCCGGCAGATCCACCGCCTTCGGCGAGCGGTTGTAATAGATCACCGGCATGGAAAAGCCGAAATGCCCGCGCCGCGCCACCGCCTGCCCGATCCGCCCCATGCCGACGATGCCCAGCACCTTGCCGGTCACATGCGTGCCCAGCAGGCCCTTCGGCCCGAACCCGCCCCAGCGGCCATCGCGCAGCATGCGCTCGCCCTCGCCGGCGCGGCGCGCGGTGGCCAGCAGCAGCGTCATGCCGATATCGGCCGTGGCATCGGTCAGCACATCGGGCGTGTTCGTCACCACCACCCCATGCGCCGCCGCGGCGGCGGCGTCGATATGGCTGTAGCCCACCCCGAAATTCGCAAGGATCCGGCAGCGCGGATTCTTGCCTGCCTTGCGGAACGCGGCGGCGGTAAAGGCATCGCCCAGCGTGGGCAGGATCAGGTCATGCGCGCCCAGCGCCGCGGCCGCCGCATCCTCGTCCAGCGGGCCCTTGCCCAGCGTGACCGCGAACCGCGCGCGCGCCTGCGCCAGCACCGGGTCGGCGATCGGGCGGGTGATGAGCAGCGACTTCAAAACAGCCGCCCCCCGACCGGCACCTCGTGATCGGGGCGCATCAGCACCACCTCGCCCTCGGCATCCGGCACGCCCAGCACCAGCACCTCGGACAGGAACCGGCCGATCTGGCGCGGCGGAAAGTTCACCACCGCCATGACCAGCACGCCCGGCAGATCCTCGGGCCGGTAATGGCGGGTGATCTGCGCCGATGAGCTGCGCTCGCCCAGATCGGGGCCGAAGTCGATCCACAGCTTGATCGCGGGCTTGCGCGCCTCGGGATAGGGTTCGGCGCGCAGGATGCGGCCCACCCGGATATCGACCTTCAGGAAGTCGTCGAAGGTGATCGGTTCAGCCACGTCCCAGTTCCTCGGAGCGCAGGCGCGCGCGATGGACCGCGGCGCGCATCAGGGGGGGAAGGCCGTGCGCCTCGTCCATGAGGACCGCAAGCGCCGCCGCGGTGGTGCCGGCGGGCGAGGTGACGTTTCGGCGCAACTGCCCCGCCTCCTCGTCCGAGGCATCGAGCAGCGCGCCCGCGCCGGCCACCGTGGCCCGCGCCAGGCGCCGCGCCAGATCGGGCCTCAGGCCCTCGGCCTCGCCCGCCAGCGCCAGCGCCTCGACCAGGTGGAACACATAGGCCGGGCCAGAGCCGGAGACCGCCGTCACCGCGTCGATCTCGTCCTCGGATTCCAGGCGCACCACCTGCCCCACCGCCGACAGAAGCGCCTCGGCCAGATCCAGATGCGCGGCCCGCGCGGCGGCATTGCCGATGATCGCGCTGATGCCGCGGCCGATGGCGGCGGGCGTGTTGGGCATGGCGCGCACCACCGGCGTGGCGGGGCCGAACACCTGTTCGAACCGGGTGATCGGCGTGCCCGCGGCAATCGACAGCACCAGCGTCCGCCCCCCCCCCAGCGCGCCGATCCCCGGCAGCGCCGCGCCCATGACCTGCGGCTTCACCGCCACCACGACCACCGCCGGATCCGCGGGCAGCCCGGCATTCAGCCGCACCCCCTGCGCCCGCAGCCAGTCCGAGGGCGCGGGGTCGATAACGCCGACCGCGGCGGCCGGCACCCCGCCCGCAAGCCACCCCTCGAGCAGCGCCGACCCCATCCTGCCGCAGCCCAGAAGCAGCAGCCCGCGGCCCGCAACCCCGTCCATGTCCATGTCGATGGTGCCCCCCTCCGGATCGGCCCGACCCTAGGCGCCCGCGCCGCCGCCCGCAAGCCACCGGCCTCGGGATCCGCGCCAGCCCGAATCCACACCCGAATCTGCGACCCGAATCCGCGCCCGAATCCGCGGCGCCGGGCCTCAGGCGCGGCCCCAGACCTCGCTGATCGCCACGCGCATCGCCTCGGCCGGGGGGCTTTCGCCCCAGGTGGCAAGCTGGAACGCGGGATAGAACCGCTCGCACGAGGCGATGGCCGACCGGATCATGCCGTCGATCTGGTCCGGCCCGGCGATCTGCGCCCCCGCCAGCAACAGCCCGTAGCGATAGACCATGAGCCGCTGTTCCCCCCACCAGGTGAAACAGCCGGTCCAGCAGGCATCGTTCACCCGGTTCAGCAGTTCGTGCACTTCGGGCAGGCGATGGTCGGGGGGCTCCATCTCGTAGGTGCAGATGAGGCGCAGCACCTCGTCCGAGGGCGACCAGGCCAGGGTGAGCGCATAGGTCCGCCAGGCCCCCTCGACCGCCATGGCGATCTGGTCCTCGGCGATGCGGTCGAATTCCCAGTCGTTGTCGAGCGCAAGATGCTCGGCCAGGTCGATCGGGTGCAGATCGTCAACGTCACGGATATGTTCGGACATGGCCATGCGTCGGTTCCTGCCTTTGTCATCGGGCCGGACAAAGACCCCAGCACTTGTTGCACCCACAAGAGACGGTAAGCCGCCCCCTTTTCCATACCCGATATGGTGGGCGCCTTGGCGCGATCTGTAAAGCGAATAGTTGGGGATAACCCCCTCGCCCGGCGCGGACCGCGCAGCGCCGCCCGCGCTCCGGTCCGGCCGGCCGCGCGGGCGGGCTGTCCGGATCGGTCCCTGATCGCCTGCCCGGTTTGACCGTCGTGCGGCCAGCCACTATGAACGTCGGCGGACCGACCTGGCCGGTGAACGCGGCAAACAAAGGGGAATCGCGCAATGACCGGAATGACGGGATCCCTTGTCGCCGCGCGGACCGACGGTTTCGGGGTGCGTCTGCTGTCGCTCCTGAACGCAATGGCGCTGTCCGACATCACGGGACTGCCGTTCAGGTTCCATTGGGAGGACAACAAGAGCGCCAATCCCCATCACAGCGTCGAAGCGGCCGAAATCTGCTTCGATGCCGGGTTTCTGGACGCGCATGTCCTCTCCGACGCCGAATTGCAGGCGCTGAACGAGGTGACGCCGGCCGCCCTGCTTGGGGGCGAGGGCAAGGACCACACCAGCTATTGCAAGGTGCCGCAATCGGCCGGCGCCGGCCTCGACCGGGCAAATCCGTTTCGCGCGGACCTGGCCGGCCACGATTTTCGCAAGACTTTCCTGCGGATCGGATTTTCGCCGAAGAACGCCAGGGCGATCGACCGGGCGCTTCATGGCCCGCTGCCCGAGGGCCTGACGGCCATTCACCTGCGGGCCGGGGATGTCGTCTATGGGGAATTCCGGCTGAACGGCTATTGGGTGAACAAGGTGATCCCCTATCAGCTTGCCATCCGGCTCATCACCGGGATCGGTCCGCAGCGCTGTCTTCTGTTCTGTCAGGACGGACGGCTCGGGCAGTATCTTGGACAGCGGTTTCCGGGGATCCGCAATTCGCAGGACATGATGCCGCCCGACATGGACAGCGCACAGCAGGCGCTGTTCGACATGGTGCTGATGAGCAGGTGCACCCGCATCATTGCCGGCCGCAGCGGGTTCTCGATGGTCGCTGCCAGGCTGGCGGCGGTCAGGCTCGAGGATTACACGACCCTGTTCAGCCCCGCCGAGATTGCCCGGCTTCTGTCCGGCGTGGTCGAGGAACCCGACGGAGCCCCCGACGGGCAGCGGGCGTTCTCCGCCCTCGCCCTGCTGGAAAATGCCCCCCCGGACATGCCCGTCGCGCACAGGATCAGGGTCGCCGACTTCGGCTTGCGAATGGACCCCGGGAATGCCTTCTTCGCCTACAGGAAGATTCTCTGCCTGCTCGAGGGGGACAGCGCGCTTGCCGATGCCTTTTTCAGTTCCCTGACCCGGGAGGAAAAAGACCGGCTGCTTCAGGTGGTGAAGCGCTGCCACGGACGTCCCAAGCTGGCGGACTACTGCGCGCGCAACGGGTTCGAGGCCACGCTGCTGGCCAATCCATCGCAGGTTTCCTGCGTCCTGCTGGCGGCAATCGGCCGCGCAAGGGGCGATCTGGAGGCCGCGCGGGAGTGGAGCCATCGGGCAGAGACGTGGCAATCGAGACCGCCGACATCGCGCTGATGACCGACGACCTCGAGCGCGCATCCCCGAGGCCATCGCCATCTCGCGCGCGACGGTGGCGAACATGCGCCAGATCTGGCGATCGCGCTGGTCACGGTGGCGGGGCTGATGGCCGGGGTGCTCAGCGGCAATGTCCACATGGCCGGGGGGATGCTGGTGCACCAGCTTTCGGTGCTGGTCGTCATCGCCAACGGGATGCGCCTGTTGCGCCGCCCGCGCGCCGCGCGCCCCGCTGCGGCGGCGCCCGCCCTGCCCCGGCCCGCCTGACCCGGGGCGGGACCGCGACCTGACAGGGGCCGCCCCTCGCGCCCGGGGGGCGGCCCTGACGTGTGGTCAGGGGCCGGGCCGGCGATCCATTCCTGCTTGCCTATCGCGGGGTTCGGGAATAGCGTGCCCCAAGGTGTGCCGGGGGCCGGCGCGCTGCAACGGAAATTTCGGATTTATCCGTCACTTGCGGGGCAGAACCGGCCAAGACAGGTCACTGACGACAGGGGGGTGTGCGCGCAGCGTGTGCCTCTTGAATCCGGACTGACAGACCCCCCGGGGGGATCGGTCCGGCTTGGCTCATGGAGGGTTTTCAATGAAGCGGACCAAGCTTTTCACCACGACCGCGATGCTGACGTTCGGCCTTGCCGCCGCCGCGCAGGCAAGCACGCTGGTCTACTGCCTCGAGGGTTCGCCCGAAGGCTTCGACCCGGCGCCCTATACCGCCGGCACCACGTTCGACGCCTCGTCGCGCGCGATCTACAACCGCCTGATCGACTTTGCCCCCGGCAGCACCGATACCGTCGCCTCGCTGGCCGAATCCTGGGAAGTGGCCGAGGACGGCCTGAGCATCACCTTCCACCTGCGCCCCGGCGTGAAGTTCCAGACCACCTCGTATTTCACCCCGACCCGCGACCTGAACGCGGATGACGTGATCTTCTCGTTCGAGCGCCAGCTTGACCAGTCCAGCCCCTGGTATGCCTATGCCCCCGGCATCGCCTGGGAATATTTCGATTCGACCGGCATGGCCTCGGGCATCGCCAGCATCGAGCGCGTGGACGACCTGACCGTGCGCTTCAACCTGACCCGCCCGGACGTGACGCTGCTGTCGACCTTCCCGATGGACTTTGCCTCGATCATGTCCAAGGAATACGCCGACCAGCTCGAGGCGGCCGGCACGATGGAGCAGTTGAACACCCATCCGGTCGGCACCGGGCCCTTCACCTTCCTCGACTACCAGCAGGATGCGGTGATCCGCTACGAAAGCTTTGACGACTACTGGGGCGGCGATCAGCCGATCGACAATCTGGTGATGGCGATCACCGTCGATCCCGGCGTGCGCCAGCAGAAGCTGCTTGCCGGCGAATGCGACATCATCCCCTATCCGAACCCGTCGGACATCGCCTCGCTCCAGGCCAATCCGGACCTGAACGTGATGCAGCAGGAAGGGTTCAACGTCGGCTATCTGGCCTACAACACCCAGATGCCGCCGTTCGACAACCCCGAGGTGCGCCGCGCCCTCAACATGGCGATCAACCAGGACGCCATCATCGAGGCCGTGTTCCAGGGCACCGGCCGCGCCGCCAATGCGCCGCTGCCGCCCACCTCCTGGGCCTACAACGCCGACCTGCCCGCCCATGTCTATGACCCCGAGGCGGCGCGCGCCGCCCTTGCCGCGGCCGGCGTCAGCGACCTGCACATGAACATCTGGGCGATGCCGGTGCAGCGGCCCTACAACCCCAACGCCCGCCGCATGGCCGAGATGATCCAGGCCGATTTCGCCGCCGTAGGCGTCACCGCCGACATCGTCTCGATGGAATGGGGCGAATATCTGGCGCAGAGCAAGGCGATCGACCGTGACGGCGCCGTGCTTCTGGGCTGGACCGGCGACAACGCCGACCCGGACAACTTCCTCGGCGTGCTGCTTTCCTGCGACGGCGTGGAGTCGAACAACCGCGCGCAATGGTGCTACGAGCCCTTCGACACGCTGATCCAGCAGGCCCGTGTCACCGCCGATCCGGCCCAGCGGCTGGAACTCTACCGGCAGGCGCAGGAAATCTTCGCCGATCAGGCGCCGTGGTTCACCGTCGCCAATTCGATCGTGTCGCTGCCGATGCGCAACACCGTGACCGGCTACATCCAGGATCCGCTGGGGATGCACCGCTTCCTCGGCGTGTCGGTCGCCGAATAGGCCCTGCCCTGTGGCGGAGGGGGAAATCCCCTCCGCCATGTCGCGATTCCAGGGGGCAGAATGCTTCGGTTCACGCTCAACAGGCTGCTGTTGATCATCCCGACCTTCATCGGTCTCACGCTCATCGCCTTCCTGTTCATCCGCCTGCTGCCCGGGGATCCGGTGCTGCTGCTGGCGGGGGAACGCGGGGTTTCGCCCGAACGCCATGCCGAACTCATGACGCAGTTCGGTCTGGACCGGCCGTGGTGGCAGCAATATCTCGAATACCTTGCCGGGCTGGCCCGGGGCGATTTCGGCTATTCCTTCACCACCAAGCGCCCGGTCCTCGAGGAATTCATGGCCCGGTTCCCGGCCACGGTCGAACTGTCGATCTGCGCCATCACCCTGGCCTCCGTGCTGGGCATCGGCGCGGGCATCGTCGCGGCGGTGCGCCGGGGCGGCTGGATCGACCAGATCACCATGGGCACCGCGCTGGTGGGCTATTCCATGCCGATCTTCTGGTGGGCGCTTCTGCTCATCATCCTGTTCTCGTCCACCCTGGGCTGGACCCCGGTCTCGGGGCAGCTCGGGTTGCAGTATTTCGTCGAGCCGGTCACCGGCTTCAAGCTGATCGACACCTGGATCTCGGGCGAGCCCGGCGCGTTCAGGTCGGCGGTGGTGCATCTGATCCTGCCGACCGTGGTGCTGGCGACGATCCCGCTTGCGGTGATCGCGCGGCAGACGCGCTCGGCCATGCTCGAGGTGCTGGGCGAGGTCTACATGATGACCGCGCGTTCCAAGGGGCTGACGCCCCTGCGGGTGGTGGGGCTGCATGCGCTGCGCAACGCCCTCATCCCGGTGGTGACCACGATCGGGCTTCAGGTCTCGGTCGCGATGGGCGGCGCGATCCTGACCGAGACGATCTTTTCCTGGCCGGGCATCGGCAAGTGGCTGGTCGATTCCATCTCGCGGCGCGACTACCTCGTGGTGCAGGGGGGGCTGCTTCTCATAGCGCTGGTGGTCATGGTGGTGAACCTGACGGTGGACCTGCTCTACGGTCTGGTCAATCCGCGCGTGCGGCACGATTGAGGGCGCAAGCATGAGCATTGCCGACGACAACGACCGGCCGATCTCGCCCTGGGTGGAGAACTGGCGCTACTTCATCCGCAGCCGCGGCGCGGTGGTGGGGCTGGTGGTGTTCACGGCCATGGTGCTGATCGCGCTGCTGGCGCCCTGGCTGGCGCCGCACGATCCGACCGAACTGTTCCGCGGCGCCTACAAGGTGCCCCCCGCCTGGGTCGAGGGCGGGCGGATGGAATTCCTGCTGGGCACCGATGACGTGGGTCATGACATCCTGTCGCGCATCATGCACGGCGCGCGCTATTCGCTGCTGATCGGGGTGGTGGTGGTGGCGATCTCGCTGACCTCGGGGATCATCATCGGGCTGGTCGCGGGCTATGTCGGCGGGCGCACCGATGCGGTGATCATGCGCATCATGGACATCCTGCTGGCCTTTCCGTCGCTTCTCCTGGCGCTGGTGCTGGTGGCGATCCTCGGCAAGGGGCTGTTCAACGCCATGCTGGCGATCGCGGTGGTGCTCCTGCCGCATTTCTCGCGGCTGACGCGCAGCGCGGTCATGGCGGAAAAGAACCTCGACTATGTCACCGCCACCAGGGTGGCGGGCGCGGGGCATCTGCGGCTCATGTTCGTGACGATCCTGCCCAACTGCCTGGCGCCGCTGATCGTGCAGGCGACGCTGTCCTTCTCGAACGCGATCCTCGATGCGGCGGCACTGGGCTTTCTCGGGATGGGGGCGCAGCCGCCCACGCCGGAATGGGGGACGATGCTGGCCGATGGCCGCAACTTCATCACCTCGGACTGGTGGATCGTCACCATGCCGGGCCTGGCCATCCTCATCACCGTGATCGCGATCAACCTCATCGGCGACGGGCTGCGCGACACGCTCGACCCGAAACTGAAGCGGAGCTAGAGACGGATGCCCCTGCTGGAAATCCGCAATCTCACCGTCGCCTTCGACACCGCGCGCGGGCCGTTCCTTGCGGTCGAGGGCCTCGATGTCTCGGTGCACGAGGGCGAAGTCCTAGCCGTCGTCGGCGAAAGCGGCTCTGGCAAGTCGGTGGCGATGCTGGCGGTCATGGGCCTTCTGCCCGACAGCGCGACCGTCACCGCCGATGTGCTGCAATTCGACGGGCGCGACCTGCTGCGCATGACCCCGCGCGAACGGCGCGCGCTCTCTGGGCGCGACATGGCGATGATCTTTCAGGAACCGGTGGCAAGCCTCAATCCCTGCTTCACCGTCGGCTTCCAGATCACGGAAACCCTGCGCCGCCACACCGCGCTGTCCGCCCGGGAATGCACCGCGCGCGCGATCGAACTGCTGACCCTGGTCGGCCTGCCCGATCCGGCCGGACGGATGCGGTCCTATCCGCACCAGATGTCGGGCGGCCAGTGCCAGCGGGTGATGATCGCCATCGCCATGGCCTGCAATCCGCGCCTGCTGATCGCGGACGAACCCACGACCGCGCTCGATGTGACGATCCAGAAGCAGATCCTCGACCTGCTCCTCGACCTTCAGGCGAAACACCGCATGGCCATGGTGCTGATCACGCATGACATGGGGGTGGTGGCCGAAACCGCCGACCGGGTGATCGTGCAATACAAGGGCCACAAGATGGAGGACGCGGACGTGCTGTCCCTCTTTGAATCGCCGCAGAACCCCTATACCCGTGCGCTGCTGTCGGCGCTGCCGGAAAACGCCACCGGCGGGCGGCTGCCCAGTGTCGATGTCGCGGCATGGATGGCCCGGGGATGACCGACGCTCCCGTGATCGAGACCCGCGCGGTGACGCGGGACTACACCACGAAAAGCCTGTTCGGCGGCAGGAAGACGGTGCGCGCGCTCAAGGGCATCGACCTGAGCGTGCCGCGCGGCCGGACCCTGGCCGTGGTGGGCGAATCCGGCTGCGGCAAGTCCACGCTGGCGCGGATCATCACCCTGATCGACGCGCCCACCTCGGGCGAGGTGCTGATCAACGGCGAGAAGGTGGCCCTCGCCGGCGGCGTGACCGCCGAACTGCGCCGCAAGGTGCAGATCGTGTTCCAGAATCCCTATGGATCGCTGAACCCGCGCCAGAAGATCGGCGACGTGCTGGCCGAACCGCTCATCCTCTCGACCGGGTTGCAGGCCCCCGAGCGGCGCGAGCGGGTGATGGCGATGCTGAACCGGATCGGTCTGGGAAGCGAGCATTACAACCGCTATCCGCACATGTTCTCGGGCGGGCAGCGCCAGCGCATCGCCATCGCCCGGGCGCTGATGGTCAATCCCGAACTCCTCATCCTCGACGAGCCGGTCTCGGCCCTCGACCTGTCGGTGCAGGCGCAGATCCTGAACCTGCTCCAGGATCTGCAGGAGGAATTCGGCCTCACCTATGTCTTCATCAGCCACGACCTGTCGGTGGTGCGCCATGTCGCCGACGAGGTGATGGTGATGCAACTGGGCGAGGTGGTGGAATACCGCCCGCGCGACGCCATCTTTGCCGCGCCCGAACATCCCTATACCCGCACCCTCTTTGCCGCGACCCCGCGCATCGACCCGGCCCGCATCCGCGCCCGCCTGGCCGCCAAGGCCGCCCGCGCCTGAAACCCGCGCCCGCAACCCGCGCCCGCAACCCGCATCCGTGGCCCCGATGGCCATGAATGCGGTTCAGGCGCGGAAAATGGCCGGCCCCGGCCATTCCCGCGCTTGAATTGCGCCCCATTCCGGGTCTAAGGCCGCGTCAGCGCGCATTCCGGCGCCGCCTTGCCGCAAGGAATCCCTGTCCGTGACCACGCCCTTTGCCCCGATCCCCGAACTCTATGTCAGCCCCGAGAGCGCGCAGAAGCTGCGCCTTGCCGCCGCCGGACTCAAGAGTCACGACCTCTCGCCGCGCCAGATCTGCGATCTGGAGCTGCTGATGAACGGCGGTTTCTTTCCGCTCAGGGGGTTCATGGGCGAGGCCGATTACAACGGGGTCGTGGACGGGATGCGCCTGGCCGACGGCACGCTCTGGCCGATGCCGATCACGCTGGACGTGTCGCAGGACTTTGCCGACCGGATCACCCTTGGCGAGGATATCGCCCTGCGCGATCAGGAGGGGGTGATCCTGGCCACCATGACGGTGACCGACCGCTGGACCCCCGACAAGTCGCGCGAGGCCACGGGCGTCTTTGGCGCCGACGACGTGGCGCATCCGGGCGTGAACTACCTGCACAACAAGGCGGGCAAGGTCTATCTGGGGGGCCCCGTCACCGGGCTTCAGCCGCCGATGCACTACGATTTCCGCGGCCGCCGCGAGACCCCCAACGAATTGCGCGCCTTTTTCCGCAAGATGGGCTGGCAGCGCATCGTCGCCTTCCAGACGCGCAACCCGCTGCACCGCGCGCATCAGGAACTGACCTTCCGCGCCGCGCGCGAGGCGCAGGCCAACCTGCTCATCCACCCCGTCGTCGGCATGACCAAGCCGGGCGACGTGGACCATTTCACCCGCGTGCGCTGCTACGAGGCGGTGCTGGGCAAATATCCCGCCGCCACCACCCATCTGAGCCTGCTCAACCTGGCCATGCGCATGGGCGGCCCGCGCGAGGCGCTGTGGCATGCGATCATCCGCAAGAACCACGGCCTCACCCATTTCATCGTCGGCCGCGATCATGCCGGGCCCGGCAAGAACAGCCAGGGCAAGGATTTCTACGGCCCCTATGACGCGCAGGATCTGGTCAGGAAGCACGCCGAGGAAATCGGCATCGGCGTCGTCCCCTTCCGCCAGATGGTCTATGTGCAGGAACGCGCCCAGTATTTCCCCGAGGACGAGGTGCCCGAGGGATCGACCGTGCTCAACATCTCGGGGACGGAACTGCGCCGGCGCCTGCGCGAGGGGCTCGAGATTCCGGAATGGTTCTCCTTCCCCGAAGTGGTGGCGCAACTGCGCAAGACCAGCCCGGAACGGTCGAAACAGGGCTTTACCGTGTTCTTCACCGGCTTTTCCGGTTCGGGCAAATCGACCATCGCCAACGCGCTCATGGTCAAGCTGATGGAGATGGGCGGCCGGCCGGTCACGCTGCTTGACGGCGATGTGGTGCGCAAGCACCTGTCGTCGGAACTGGGTTTCTCCAAGGAACACCGCGACATCAACATCAAGCGCATCGGCTATGTCGCCAGCGAGATCACCAAGAACGGCGGCATCGCCATCTGCGCGCCGATTGCCCCCTATGCCGCCACGCGGCGCGAAGTGCGCGAGATGATCGAGCAATACGGCGCCTTCGTCGAAGTGCATGTCGCCACCTCGATCGAGGAATGCGAGCGGCGCGACCGCAAGGGCCTCTACAAGCTGGCGCGCGAAGGCAAGATCAAGGAATTCACCGGAATTTCCGACCCCTACGACGTGCCCGAACACCCCGAACTGCGGGTCGAGACCGAAAATGTCGATGTCGATTCCTGCGCGCATCAGGTGCTGCTGAAGCTTGAGGGGATGGGCCTGGTGAAGGCCTGAGAAGACCCGCGCGCGTCAACGGTTTCTTGACGGCTTGCCTCTAGGCTGACCCCACCCGGACCGCACGATCCCGCGTCCGGGCGGGGGCCCGGCCCCCTTCACGGGGGGACGGGGGCCGCGATGGTGAACACGACAAGCTGGGCCTGGTATCCGGGCGCGATCTGGCCGGGGTTCCTGGCCACCAGTGACAACAACATCTCGGCGGGCCAGAACGGGATCCAGATCTCACCCGGCAGCCATGCCGGCATCGTCTGGCACGATGCCAACGGCGACGGCAGGATGGCCGATGCCGATACCGACGACGCCTCCTATGCGGGGGGCGAATCCGTCACCGTGGGCGGCGCCACCCGCATCATCAAGGAAATCGGCTGCTATACCCAGAGCACGTTCACCGTGAACGGCGTGGTCCATCACGTCCCGACCGTGGTCTGGCTGTTCAAGGACGGCACCTACATGGTGCGCCTCAACGATGCGGACATTCCGCCGGGCGTGCATTACAGCGCGGTCGGCTCGATCACGCTGAACGGCTGGAACGGCACCGATTACAGCCACAGCTATGTCAACACCCGCGACGATCCCTTCATCTGCTTTGCCGCCGGCACGCTGATCGACACCGCCACCGGCCCCCGCCGGGTCGAGGATCTGCGCCCCGGCGATCACGTCCTGACCCTTGACCGCGGGATGCAGCCGCTGCGCTGGACCGGGCGGCGCACCGTCTCCGGCCGGGGGCGCGCCGCCCCGGTGACCATCGCCACGGGCGCGCTGGGCAATCTGCGCCCGCTGGTCGTGTCACAGCAGCACCGCATGCTGATCGCCGGCTGGCGGGCCGAACTCCTTGTCGGCGAGGCCGAGGTGCTGGTCGCCGCGCTCCATCTCGTGAACGACAGCACGATCCGCCTCACCCCGCGCGACCGCGTGACCTGGGTGCACATCCTGTTCGACCGGCACGAGATCGTGATGGCCGAAGGCTGCCCGAGCGAGAGTTTCCATCCCGGCGCCATCGGCCTGAGCCGCCTGGATGAGGCAGCGCGCGATGAGATCCTGACGCTTTTCCCCGAACTCGCGCAGCCGGACGGCCCGGCGCGCGCCACCGCCCGCCCCTGCCTGCGCGCCCATGAGGCCCGGCTGGTGGCCGGACCGCCGCCCTGCGTTCAGTGCACGGCCAGCGGCACCTTGTCATGCTGACGCGCCAGCAGGAACGCAAGGTTGCGGTTCGCTACCAGCGCAAGCTGCGTGCCCTCGGCATCGTGGACGGCAAAGACCGTCTCGATCCCCTGCACCTGCTTCTGCACCTCCTCGGGCAACGAGGACACCGCGACTTCCTTCACATAGACCAGATCCTGCACCATCGTGCCAAAGTCATAGCGCGTGTCCATGTCAGCCCCCTCCCCTGCGGATGCGGATGGTCTGGACGACCGATTCCGGAACATGCCGCACCAGATCGACATGCAACAGCCCGTTCCCGAGGACCGCCTCGCCGACATCGACATTCTCGGCCAGAACGAAACTGCGCTGGAACTGCCGCGCGGCGATGCCGCGATGCAGGAACACCCGGTCCGCGCCGTCGTCGTGCTGCCGGCCCCGGATGACCAGCGACCGGTCCTCGACGGTGATGGCCAGGTCCGACTCGGTAAAGCCGGCCACGGCCAGCGTGATCCGGTAGGAACGTTCCGAGGTCTGCTCGATGTTGTAGGGCGGATAGCCGTCGTTGCCCGTGCGCGCGGTGCGCTCCACCAGCCGCTCGAGCTGGTCGAACCCCAGAAGGAAGGGATGGGCCCCGAGGGTCAGTTTCGTCATCTTGACACGTCCTTTGGCAAAGCGACCGTCGCCGAGGGCCCCTGACGGCGGCCCTGCCCCAAGAATATGGGGCAAGCGGACGCGGCTGCAAGGGGCGGGACTGGCACGGCGGCGCGGTTGGGATTATCCTTGCGCGGGGATGGTCCGCCGGACCGTCGGGAATCTGCCGGACCCGCCGCCAGAGGGTGACTGATGAACATGTCCGCAAGGATGGAAGAGGCCGAGGTCCTGCGCGTGAAGCTCGAGGTGCTCCGGCGCGAGCACCGCGACCTCGACGAGGCGATCCACGCCCTCGAGGCGCGGGGCCCCTCGGATGTGCTGACCGTGCGCCGGCTGAAGAAGCAGAAGCTCGCGCTGCGCGACCAGATCCGCCAGATCGAGGACCGGCTCCTGCCGGACATCATCGCCTGACCCGCCGAAGCCGCGATTGCGCATCCGCGGCCCGTGCTATAGTGCCGCTGGCAGTTTTCCGGGGGTCTGCGCATGGCGGATGTGTTGGTCGGCATCATCATGGGGTCGCAATCCGACTGGCCCGTGATGCAGGAGGCGGCGGCCGTTCTTGACGAACTCGGGGTCGGGCACGAGGTGCGCATCGTCTCGGCCCATCGCACGCCCGACCGGCTGTGGGATTACGGGGTGAACGCGGTCGCGCGCGGGCTGCGGGTGATCGTCGCCGGCGCCGGCGGGGCCGCGCATCTGCCGGGCATGATGGCGTCCAAGACCCGGCTGCCGGTGATCGGCGTGCCGGTGCAGACGCGCGCGCTGGCCGGGGTCGATTCGCTCTATTCCATCGTGCAGATGCCGCGCGGCTATCCGGTGGCCACCATGGCGATCGGCGGCGCGGCCAATGCCGGGCTGATGGCGGCGCAGATCCTCGCGCTGTCGGATGCGGCGCTCGCGCAGCGCCTCGAGGACTGGCGCGCCGCCCTCTCGGCCGCGATCCCGGAGGAACCCGTCGATGACTGATCCCCTGCCCCCCGGCGCCTCGGTCGGCATCCTTGGCGGCGGGCAGCTTGGCCGGATGCTGGCGGTCGCGGCCAGCAGGCTGGGCCTGAGCGCCCATGTCTACGAACCGCAGGCCGGCTGCCCGGCGGCACAGGTGGCCGCGCGCTGCACGACCGCGCCCTGGGATGACGCCCCGGCGCTGCGCGCCTTTGCCCGCAGTGTCGATGTCGTCACCTACGAATTCGAGAATGTCCCCACCGCCGCCCTTGACGCGATCGAGGCGATCCGCCCGATCCGGCCCGGGCGCCGCTCGCTCGCCGTGTCGCAGGAGCGGCTGGCGGAAAAGACCTTTCTGGCCGGCCTGGGCCTGACGGTCGCGCCCTTCGCCCCCGTCGAGGATGCGGCGACGCTGGCAGAGGCCCTTGCGCGCATCGGCACGCCCGCGATCCTCAAGACCCGGATGCTCGGCTATGACGGCAAGGGGCAGGCGCGCATCGACCGCGCCGCCGACGCGCCCGCGGCGCTGCAGGCGATGGCGGGGGCGCCCGCGCTCCTTGAAGGATTCGTCGCCTTCGACCGCGAGGTGTCGGTCGTCGCCGCGCGCGGGGCCGATGGCTCGGTCGCGGCCTTCGATCCGGGCGAGAACGTGCATCGCGACGGCATCCTGCGCACCACCACCGTGCCCGCGCGGCTGAGTGCGGCGCAGCGCAGCGATGCCGTGCTGATCGCGGCGCGCATCCTGAACGCGCTCGATCATGTCGGCGTCATCGGGGTCGAGCTGTTCGTGACGCCCGCCGGCCTGATCGTGAACGAGATCGCGCCGCGCGTGCACAATTCCGGCCACTGGACCCAGAACGGCTGCCTCATCGACCAGTTCGAACAGCACATCCGCGCGGTCTGCGGCTGGCCGCTTGGTGACGGCACGCGGCATTCGGATGTGGTGATGGAGAACCTGATCGGCCACGACATGGACCGGTTGCCGGCACTCATGGCCTCGGGCGCGGCGCTGCATCTGTACGGCAAGGCCGAGGTGCGCGCCGGCCGCAAGATGGGCCATGTGAACCGCATCACCGGCCCGGCGCCGCGCTGATCAGCCGAAGATCACGTTTTCCAGCGTCAGATCCCGGTCGAACCGCCCGGTGGCAAGGAAGGTCAGCACCTGCGCGATCACCAGCGGGTTGTTCATCATGAACGTATGCGTGACCGGCAGCACCAGATGGTCGGTCTCGCCCGCGAGATGGGTCGAGGCGACCGAGACCTTGCCATCGTTCGGCCCCTCGATCAGCGCGGCGGTGATGAGGTTCGCGGTGGCGCTGCCGGCGATGATCCCCACCTCATAAGGCGGCAGGGGGCCGTCTCCCGGTTCGGGCAGGGTCAGCGGGGTCGAGTCGGGCCCGGTGCCGAGTTCCTTGCCCGCCGGCCCGCCGATCCAGCGGAAGGGGGCGAAATCGCCAAAGATATCCACAAGTTCGGACCCCCGGTTCGGCGGCGCCAGCATGACCACCCGCCCCATCAGCGCCGGCCGCGCCCGTGACAGATAGGCCCGCACCAGGATGCCGCCCATGGAATGGGTGACGAAATGCACCCGCCGCGCACCGCAGCGCGCCACCATTGCCGGCAGCCAGTCATCGACCAGCGCACCGATGCTGGCCCCGGTCGAGGGATAGCCGGAATTGACGGTGAAATAGCCGAAGCGTTCGACCACGATCTGCATCGGCTTCAGCGAGGTCGCGCCGCGGGCCAGGCCGTGGATGAAGACCACCGCCTCGGAGGCGGTTTCGGGGGCGGATCCGGGGGCAGATCCGGGTCCGGCCGCGGGGTCGGGCTGCGGGCGCAGAAGCTGGATCAGGGTCGGGCGGGGATGCTTGGCCATGCCGCCATCCTAGCGCGGCCGTCGCCGGGCGACAGGGGCGGCCTTGCGATTTCGCGCGCCCGGCGGCAGTCTGCCGCCATGACCGCCCCCCGCCCCCATCCGCCCGCGCGCCTGCGCCCGCCGCCGATCCGGCTGGCGGTGCGCGCCATCGTGCTGCGGCAGGGGCGGCTTCTGCTGGTGAACACCTGGCCCGGGCGCACCGATTTCTGGAGCGTGCCCGGCGGCGGCGCCAATCCGCATGAAAGCCTGCCCGCGAACCTGATCCGCGAGGTGCACGAGGAAACCGGCCTGACCGTCGCCGTGGGGGCGCCCTGCCTTGTGAACGAATTCCACGATCCGGGCGGCACCTTTCATCAGGTCGACATCTACTTCCGCTGCACCCTGATCGCCGGCGATCCCGAGGGCGCCTGGACCGATCCCGAGGGCGTCGTGAGTCACCGCCGCTGGGTCACGCCCGAGGGGATGGCGGGGCTGCGGGTGAAACCCGACAGCCTGGCCGCCATCGCCTGGTCCGAGGGGGCGATCGGCTATGACCCGCTCGAACCGATCGTGCGGGCCTGAGCCGTCAGCCCGCGCGCCCGGCGCGGCGGATGCGGCGACGGTCGGCCATCGCCATGATCAGGCCGCCCGATCCGGCCCAGACCAGCGCCAGCGTCACGAGCCAGCCGACCCAGGGCACCAGTCCCAGCGCCACCGCGATCACCGCGCCGACCACGGCCGCCGCCAGCCGCGCGCCAAGCCCCGGCGCCCCGCCGCGTGCCAGCAGGCGCGCGCCGATGGTCCAGGCGGCGGTGACATAGCCGGCGCAGCCCAGGATCGCGGCCGCAAGGATCGCCACCGGCGACAGCACGATCCCGACCAGCGTGAGCGCGACCAGAACCGCCGCGCCCAGCAGCGCCGACAGCCCGAGGAACCCCCGCCCCAGCGCCCGCCAGGGCCGCGACGCGATCCGCCCGGCCAGCGAGGCCATGGCCGCTGGCGACAGCGCCGCCGCCAGCCCGGCCAGCACCGCGACCGCGATCATCCTGCCCACCATGCCGCCTGTGCGCGCGCGCCAGTTCATGCCGGGCACCGCTGCCGGCAGGCCGCTCTCGTCGGCCTCGATCAGGTGGCGGGTGATGCGGTCCTCGGGGGCGACCGATCCGGGCACGACCAGCTGGCCCTCGGTGGCCTCGTAAAGGTCGATCCGGCCGTCGATCCGTGCCTCGGGGCCGAAGGTCACGCTCTCGGCCGTGATCGCGGCATCGCCGGCGATGGTGCCGGAGATCGCCACCGCGCCGCCGCTCAGCAGCGCCGCACCCGCGACCGGGCCCGAGACCGCGAGTTCGGCCGCGACCGCGCGCAGGTTGCCGCCGATGCCGCCCGCGACCGTCACCGTCTCGCCGGCCAGCGTGGCATCCCCGGCGACCGCGCCCTCGGCGCGCACCTCCTGTCCGGCGGCATAGAGATTGCCGCCGACCGCGCCCAGCGCGCTCACGCGGCGCCCGGCCAGATGGGCGCTGCCGGTCAGGTCGCCCGAGAGCGTCACCGCATAGCCCGCGCCAAAGGCGCTGTCCTGCCCGCCACCGTCGATGGCGACGGTCCGGCCGCCGGCGTAGATGTCGCCGCCGAAGGAAAAGCTGCCGCCGTCGTCGGCCTGCACGGCCGCCCCCGCGCCCAGCGACGCGGCAAGGACCAGGATGGCGGGAAGGAGGGTCAGGCGCATGGGAAACTCCCGGAACAGGGGATGAGGCCGTGGCCCGATCCTAGCACATCGCCCGGCATTCCGCAGCCCCGAATGCGAAAAGGGGCGCCCTGCGGCGCCCCTTCCCGAACTTCCGAAGGTCGGTCGGATCAGAAATCCATCCCGCCCATGCCGCCGCCGGCGGGCATCGCCGGGCCCTTGTCGTCCTTGGGCTTGTCCGCGATCATCGCCTCGGTGGTGATGAGCAGGCCGGCAACCGAGGCCGCATCCTCGAGCGCGGTGCGCACGACCTTGGCCGGGTCGATCACGCCGAACTTGAACATGTCGCCATATTCCTCGGTCTGGGCGTTGAAGCCGAAGGTCTTGTCGTTCGACTCGCGCACCTTGCCGGCAACCACGGCGCCATCGACGCCGGCGTTCTCGGCGATCTGGCGCAGCGGCGACTCGAGCGCGCGGCGCACGATGGCGATGCCGGCGGTCTGGTCGGAGTTCTCGCCCTTGAGATCGGCCAGGGTCTTGGCCGCCTGCACGAGGGCGACACCGCCGCCCACGACGATCCCTTCCTGCACCGCGGCGCGGGTGGCGTTCAGGGCGTCATCGACGCGGTCCTTGCGCTCCTTCACCTCGACTTCGGTCATGCCGCCCACGCGGATGACGGCAACGCCGCCCGCCAGCTTGGCCACACGCTCCTGAAGCTTCTCGCGGTCGTAGTCCGAGGTGGTTTCCTCGATCTGGGCGCGGATCTGCGCGACGCGGGCCTCGATCTCGGCCTTGTCACCGGCGCCGTCGACGATGGTGGTGTTGTCCTTGTTGATCGAGATGCGCTTGGCGCGGCCGAGCATGTCGATGCCGACATTCTCGAGCTTCATGCCGAGGTCTTCCGAGATCACCTGCCCGCCGGTCAGGATCGCGATGTCCTGGAGCATGGCCTTGCGGCGGTCGCCGAATCCGGGGGCCTTGACCGCGGCGATCTTGAGGCCGCCGCGCAGCTTGTTCACCACGAGGGTGGCCAGGGCTTCGCCCTCGACATCCTCGGCGATGATCAGCAGCGGCTTGCCCGACTGGATGACCGACTCGAGCAGCGGCACCATCGGCTGGAGCGAGGAGAGCTTCTTCTCGTGCAGAAGCACGAGCCCGTCCTCGAGTTCCGCCGTCATCTTGTCGGCGTTGGTGACGAAATAGGGCGAGAGATAGCCACGGTCGAACTGCATGCCCTCGACGACATCGGTCGAGGTCTCGAGGCCCTTGTTCTCTTCGACGGTGATCACGCCGTCATTGCCGACCTTCTGCATCGCATCGGCGATCTGGCGGCCGATCTCGGCCTCGCCGTTGGCGGAAATGGTCCCGACCTGGGCCACTTCGTCGCTGTCGGCGACCGGGCGCGAGGCGGCCTTGATCGCCTCGACGACCTTGCCGGTGGCAAGGTCGATGCCGCGCTTGAGGTCCATCGGGTTCATGCCGGCGGCAACCGACTTGAGGCCCTCGGTGATGATCGCCTGCGCCAGAACGGTGGCGGTGGTGGTGCCGTCGCCGGCCTCGTCATTGGTGCGCGAGGCGACTTCCTTCACCATCTGCGCGCCCATGTTCTCGAAGCGGTCCTCGAGTTCGATCTCCTTGGCGACCGACACGCCGTCCTTGGTGATGCGCGGCGCACCGAACGACTTCTCGATGACTACATTGCGGCCCTTGGGGCCGAGGGTGACCTTCACCGCATTGGCAAGGGTGTTGACGCCGCGCAGCATCCGCGAGCGGGCGTCGGTATCGAATTTGACGTCTTTGGCAGCCATGGCCATGAACCTCGTCTGATAGATGTGGGGCGGGCCTGGCCCGCCGCGTTCGGGAAACCGGGCCGGTCAGGCCCCGCGAACCTCAGGCGATGATGCCGAGGATGTCGCTTTCCTTCATGATGAGCAGCTCCTGGCCGTCCAGGGTCACTTCGGTGCCCGACCACTTGCCGAACAGGATGCGGTCGCCGGCCTTCACCGACGGCGCGATCAGCTCGCCCGAATCCTTGCGCGCGCCCTCGCCCACGGCGATCACTTCGCCCTCGGCCGGCTTTTCCTTGGCGCTGTCGGGGATGATGAGACCGCCCTTGGTCTTTTCCTCGCTCTGCACGCGGCGAACCAGCACGCGGTCATGCAGCGGTTTGAATGCCATCTTCGCAACTCCTTGTTGATGCGGTTGGCACTCGGTCAGGATGAGTGCCAACAGCGGGCTAGGTAGGACCGCGCCCCGGGCCTGTCAAGGGCATGGACGCGAACAGCGGTGGCGGGCATGGACGTGGACTGCGGCGGCGGGCCGTGACATTGCCCGGCGCCTGCGCTATGGGCGCGCGGACATTCCCCTTGCCCGCAGGAACCGCATCCATGACCACCCTCGTCTTCGGCCACAAGTCGCCCGACACCGACGCCACCGGCTCGGCCATCATCTGGGCCTGGTATCTCGACCATACCGGCGAGGCGGCCGAGGCGCGGGTGCTGGGCACGCCCAATACCGAGGCGCTGTTCGTGCTGAAGCGCTGGGGTTTCGAAGTGCCGCCGGTGCTGTCCGCGATTGCCGAAGGGGCGCCGGTCGTCATCGTCGATACCAACAACCCGGCCGAACTGCCCGAAGGCATCGCCAGGGCCGACATCCGCGCCATCATCGACCACCACAAGCTGACCGGCGGGATCGAGACCAAGGGCCCGATCGAGGTGACGATCCGGCCCGTCGCCTCGACCGCGACGCTGATGTATCAGCTCATGGGCGGCCACGGCGGCCATGCGCCCGAGGGGATCAAGGGCCTGATCCTGTCCTGCATCCTGTCGGACACGCTCGAGTTCCGTTCGCCCACCACGACCGAGGCCGACCGCCGCATCGCTGAAATCCTTGCGCGCGACCTGGAGATCGACATCCCCGCCTACGCGGCCGAGATGTTCGCGGCCAAGTCGGATGTGTCCTCCTTCTCGGACGCGGAACTGCTGCGAATGGATTCCAAGGAATATGCGGTCGATGGCGTGAAGCTGCGGGTTTCCGTGCTCGAAACCACCTCGCCGCAGGCGATCCTTGCGCGCAAGGCGGCGCTGGTCGCGGCCATGCCCGGCGTCGCGGCCGAGGACGGGGCCGATCAGGTGCTGCTGTTCGTGGTGGACATCCTGCGCGAGGAGGCCACGCTGCTGACCCCGAACGACCTGTGCCGCAGCATCGCGGACAAGAGCTTTGGCGCCGCCGCCGCCGGCGACAGCGTGGTGCTGCCCGGCATCATGAGCCGCAAGAAGCAGATCATCCCCGCGCTCAGGGTGAAGTGAACCGGAGGCCCGCCATGACCCGCATCATCGACCGCTTCGACGAGATCGCCGGGCGTTACGACGCGGCCCTTGTCGATCTGTGGGGCTGCATGCACAACGGCCTGGCCGCCTGGCCGGCCGCGGTGGCGGCGATGCGGGCCTTTCGCGCGCAGGGCGGCAAGGTGGTGCTGCTGACCAACGCCCCGCGCCCGCGCGCGCAGGTGGCGGTGCAGATCGCCGCGCTCGGCATCCCCGAGGATGCCTGGGACGTGATCGCCACTTCGGGCGATGCCGCGCGGGTAGCGATGTTTCAGGGCGCGGTCGGGCGCAAGGTCTGGTTCATGGGACAGGAGGGCGACCTCGCCTTCTTCGAGCCGCCCCGGATCGTGGCCGATCCGGTGGCGATCAGCCGCGTCCCGCTCGATCAGGCCGAGGGGATCGTCTGCCTTGGCCCGTTCGATCCGCATGCCGATCCGGCGCTGAACCGCCCGGCCTTCCTGGGCGCGAAAACGCGGGGGCTGAAACTTCTGTGTGCCAATCCCGATATCGTCGTCGACCGGGGCGAGACG
Source organism: Rubellimicrobium sp. (assembly GCA_020852925.1). GTDB lineage: Bacteria > Pseudomonadota > Alphaproteobacteria > Rhodobacterales > Rhodobacteraceae > JADYZU01. The sequence goes on from JADYZU010000046.1 coordinate 52,510, forward strand.
CGGGAATGGTGCGCGGGCGCGCTTGCCCGCCTCTACGAGGAGATGGGGGGCCAGACCCTCTATTTCGGCAAGCCGCATCCGCCGATCTACGACCTCGCGCGGCAGCGTCTGGCCGCGCTTGGCGCGCTGCCCGACGAGGCGCGCATCCTGTGCATCGGCGACGGGATCGGCACCGATGTGGCGGGCGCGGCGGGCGAGGGTCTTGATTGCCTGTTCATCACCGGGGGCCTCGCCCTCGAGGAGACGGGGACCGACCATCACCCCGACGAGGCCGCGCTGAAGCGCTATCTCGAGGCGCACCGGCAGAACCCGACCTGGGCCATGGGGTTCCTGCGCTGAACCGCGCACCCTTGCGCCCGTCCCCCCGGAAGGCTAGCCACCGGCCCATGCGCATCATCCGCGACAGCCTGTTCATCGACCCCGCCCTGCGCGGCGCTGCCGCCGCCATCGGCAATTTCGACGGCGTGCATCTGGGCCACCGCCATGTCATCGACCTCGCGCGTGCCGCCGCCGGCGATCTGGGCGCGCCGCTGGGCGTCCTCACCTTCGAGCCGCACCCGCGCCAGTATTTCCGCCCCGACGCCGCCCCCTTCCGCCTGATGGACGCGGCCGCGCGGGCCAGCGAACTGGCGCGACTCGGGGTCGAGCGGCTCTATGAACTGCCGTTCAACGCCGCCCTCGCCGCCCTGTCGGCCGGGGATTTCGCCCGTGTCATCCTGTCGGAGCGGCTGGGCCTTGCGCATGTCGCGGTCGGCGCCGATTTCCGCTTCGGCCACGGGCGCGATGGCGGGGCCGACGACCTGCGCCGCCTGGGCGCGCGCCTGGGCTTTGGCGTCACCGTGGCGCGGATGATGGACGCGGGCGGCACCGAAGTGTCCTCGACCGCGATCCGCGCGGCGCTGACCGACGGCCGCCCCGGCGATGCCGCGCGCATGCTGGGCCACTGGCACCGGATCGAGGGGCCGGTGATCCGCGGCGACCAGCGCGGCCGCGACCTGGGATTCCCGACCGCGAACATGTCGATCGCCCACCGCCACCCGCCGCGGTTCGGCGTCTATGCGGTGCTGGCCGATGTCCTCGACGGGCCCCATGCCGGGCGCTATCACGGCGCGGCCTCGATCGGGGTGCGGCCGATGTTCGGCGAGAATGTCCCGAACTGCGAAACCTTCCTGTTCGATTTCTCGGGCGATCTCTACGGCGCCACGCTCTCGGTCGCGCTGGTGGACTGGCTGCGCCCCGAGGAGCGCTTTGACAGTCTCGATGCGCTGATCCTCCAGATGCGGGCCGATTGCGACCGCGCGCGCGCGCTGCTGGCCGCCCTGCCCGAGGGGCCCTGAGATGGCCCCCCGCCTGCGCCCGCGATTCTGGGAACAGCACGCCCTGTCCGACCTCAGCCCCCCGGAATGGGAGGCGCTCTGCGACGGCTGCGGCAAGTGCTGCCTCAACAAGCTCGAGGACGAGGAGACCGGCGAAGTCGCCCTGACCCGGATCGCCTGCCGCCTACTTGATACCGGGACCGCGCGCTGCCGCCATTACGCGAACCGCCACGCGCATGTGCCCGAATGCATCACGCTGACCGCCGGGAACATCGCGCGGCACCTCTACTGGCTGCCGCAGACCTGCGCCTATCGCCTGATGCACGAAGGGCTGCCCCTGCCCGACTGGCATCCGCTGCTGACCGGCGACCCCGAGAGCACCCATGCCTCGGGCGCCTCGATCCGCGGCCTTGCGATCAGCGAGGAGTCGGTCGACGACGACGACTGGGAAGATCACATCATCGACGAGCCCCTGCCATGAATTTCGCCTCCGACAATGCCGGCCCCGCCCATCCCGCGATCCTGGCCGCCATGACGGCGGCGAATGCCGGCCATTCCCCGGGCTACGGCGCCGAGGCGGCGATGGAGCGCGTGCAGGCCATGGTGCGCGAGATCTTCGAGGCGCCCGAGGCCGCGGTCCGGCTGGTCGCCACCGGCACCGCCGCCAATTCGCTCTTGCTGGCCACGCTGGCCCGCCCGTGGGAGACGATCTTCTGCGCCCGCACCGCCCATGTGCAGGAGGACGAATGCAACGCGCCCGAGTTCTTTACCGGGGGCGCGAAGCTCACGCTGGTCGAGGCGCCGGACGGGCGGATGGATCCGGATGCGCTGCGGGCCGCCATCGCCGCCGAGGAAGGGCGCGGCGTGCACGGGCCCAAGCGCGGCCCCGTCACCCTGACCGAGACAAGCGAGAAGGGCACCACCCACGGCCCGGCCCGCATCGCCGAACTCGCCGCCATCGCCCGCGCCCATGGCCTGCCCGTGCACATGGACGGCGCGCGCCTCTCGAACGCGCTGGCGCATTGCGGCGCGCGCCCGGCCGGGATCTCGTGGCAGGCGGGGGTCGATGCGCTCTCGCTCGGGGCGACGAAGAACGGCTGTGTCGGCCTCGAGATCGTGGTGCTGTTCGATCCGGCGCAGGCGCAGGAATTCGACTATCGCCGCAAGCGCGCGGGGCATCTGTTCTCCAAGCACCGCTACCTGTCGGCGCAGGCCGAGGCCTGGCTCAGTGACGGTCTCTGGCTTGACCTTGCCGCGCGCGCCAATGCCGCGGCGGCGCTTCTGGCGCAGGGCCTGGGCGCGCGCGGGGTCGAACTGCTCTATCCGGTCGAGGCGAACCTGATGTTCTTCCGCGCCCCGCGCGGCCTGCACCGGCGCCTGCACGAGGGCGGGGCGCAGTATTACCTGTGGGGCGGCGATCTCGAGGGGGGGAACCCCGACGACCTGCTGACCGGGCGTCTGGTCTGCGACTGGTCGGCCGATGCCGCGGCGGTCGAGCGGTTCCTCGCCCTGATCTGAGGCGCGGCGCCGCCGGGCCGGACCGGCGGCGTTCGGCCTTCCCTCGGGACGGCGCATGACGTATAAGCCCGCGACAACCGCGACTTCCCGGCGCGCCGGGGCAATGACGCGGGCAGGAACCGGGGGCAAGGACCGAAAATGGCCAGAACGACCGCGCAGGACAGCGACGACAAGACCGCGACCCACGATGGCGATGTGCGCTTCATCCGGGCGCTTGCCGAACTCCTGCGTGAAAACGACCTGACCGAGATCGAGGTGAACCGCGAATACGGCGAGGACGACAGCCTGACCGTCCGCGTCAGCCGCACCCAGCCCGCCCCCGCCCCGGTGGCGATGCAGACGCTTCAGGTGGCCCCGGCCGCGCATCCCGCGCCCGCCGCCGCCGCCGCATCCCCCGCCGCCGCCCCGGCCGCCGCCGCGCCCGCGCAGGGCGATCCGGCCGCGCATCCGGGCGCCGTCACCTCGCCCATGGTCGGCACCGTCTATCTGCAACCCGAACCGGGGGCCGAACCCTTCGTGAAGGTGGGCCAGCAGGTGGCGCAGGGCGATACCCTGCTCATCATCGAGGCGATGAAGACCATGAACCAGATCCCCGCGCCGCGTTCCGGCACGGTGAAACGCATCGTCGTCGAGGACAGAAGCCCGGTCGAATTCGGCGCCCCGCTCATGATCATCGAGTGAGCGCGATGTTCGACAAGATCCTCATCGCCAACCGTGGCGAGATCGCGCTGCGCGTCATCCGCGCCTGCCGCGAGATGGGCATCGCCACCGTCGCCGTGCATTCGACCGCCGACAGCGATGCCATGCATGTGCGCATGGCCGACGAATCGGTCTGCATCGGGCCGCCGCCCTCGTCGCAGTCCTACCTGTCGTTCCCGGCGATCCTCTCGGCCTGCGAGATCACCGGCGCGCAGGCGATCCATCCGGGCTATGGGTTCCTGTCGGAAAACGCGGCCTTCGTCCAGGCGGTCGAGGATCACGGCCTCACCTTCATCGGCCCCTCGGCCGATCACATCCGCATCATGGGCGACAAGATCACCGCCAAGGAGACCGCGCGCAATCTGGGGATCCCGGTGGTGCCCGGATCCGACGGCGGCGTGGCCGAGGTGGCGCAGGCCTTCGAGGTGGCCGGGCGCATCGGCTATCCGGTCATCGTCAAGGCCACCGCCGGCGGCGGCGGGCGCGGCATGAAGGTGGCGCGCAATTCCGCCGAACTCGAGATCGCGCTGCGCACCGCCCGCGCCGAGGCCAAGGCCGCCTTCGGCAACGACGAGGTCTATATCGAGAAATACCTGACCACGCCGCGGCATGTGGAAATCCAGGTCTTCGGCGACGGGCGCGGCAATGCCGTCCATCTGGGCGAGCGCGACTGTTCGCTGCAACGGCGCCACCAGAAGGTGCTCGAAGAGGCGCCGGGCCCCGTCATCACCGCCGAGGAACGCGCCCGCATCGGCAGGATCAGCGCCGAGGCCGTGGCCCGCATCAACTACATCGGCGCCGGGACCATCGAATATCTCTACGAGAACGGCGAGTTCTACTTCATCGAGATGAACACCCGCCTTCAGGTCGAACATCCGGTGACCGAGGCGATCTTTGGCGTCGATCTGGTACGCGAACAGATCCGGGTGGCCGCCGGCCTGCCCATGTCCTTCACCCAGGAGGATCTGGTCATCCGCGGCCATGCGATCGAGGTGCGCATCAACGCCGAGAAGATCCCGAGCTTCGCCCCCTGCCCCGGCACGGTGACGCAGTTCCACGCGCCCGGCGGCCTGGGCGTGCGGATGGACAGCGCGATCTATGCGGGCTACCGCATCCCGCCCTATTACGACAGCCTCATCGCCAAGCTGGTGGTGCACGGCCGCGACCGCCCCGAGGCGCTGGCGCGGCTGGGACGGGCGCTGTCGGAACTGGTGGTGGACGGGATCGACACCACCATTCCGCTGTTTCACGCGCTCATCGGCGAAGAGGCGATCCAGCAGGGGGATTACAACATCCACTGGCTGGAGACCTGGCTGCGCGACCATCTGGGCGGCTAGGCCCCCCCGATGGGCGCCCCCCCGGCCCGACAGGAACCCGGATGCTGAGCGCGGACATCCTGCTTGCGGGCTATGCCCAGGGCATCTTTCCCATGGCCGAGGGGCGCCGTTCGGACGAGGTGTTCTGGGTCAGCCCGGAACGGCGCGGCATCTTTCCGCTCGGCGGTTTCCACATCAGCCACAGCCTGCGGCGGCGCCTGAAATCCGGGCGCCACAGCGCCACGGCCGACAGCGCCTTTGCCGAGGTCGTGGCCGCCTGCGCCGACCGTCCCGAAACCTGGATCAACGACGACCTGACCCGCGTCTACGACGATCTGCACCGCATGGGGCACGCCCATTCCATCGAGATCCGCACCGGCGAAACCCTGATCGGCGGCGTGTTCGGCATCGCCATCGGGGCCGCCTTCTTTGGCGAAAGCATGTTCTCGCGCGCGACCGACGGATCCAAGATGGCGCTGGCGGTGCTGCATGCGCGGCTGGTCGCGGGCGGGTTCCGGCTGTTCGACACGCAGTTCCTGACACCGCATCTGGCCTCGCTGGGCGCGGTCGAGATCCCGCGCGGCGACTACCTGCTGCGGCTGGCCGATGCGATCCGCCGCCCGGCCGCGTTCTATTCCGCGGGCGCCTCTTCGGGGGCGGGGGTCAGGGTCAACGCCGGGGTCGCGCTCTCGGGTAGCTGACAGTCGATAGCCCAGACATCATAGCGCGGATGGTCGAGCGGGTTGAGCGCCGGCGCCGAGGCCACCATCCACCCCGAGAACACCGGATCCGCGGACCGGGAATCGTGGATCACCAACTGGACAAAGGCATCGCCGGTCGGGTTGTCGCGCGGATAGCGGCATTCGCCCATGGTCACCGACAGATGCCCGACCACCGCGGTTTCCCCGCTGACCAGCGCCAGATCCTCGACCCGGCCGGTGATCTTGTCGAGGACGCGCACGGTGCCGGCGGTCACGGTGACGGTCGCGACCGCCCCGGCCGGCTGCGCCAGGGCCGTGGCGATGGCAAGGGCAAAGGCCGCGGCGCCAGGGCGGATCATGGCGCGGCCCCGTCCCCGCCGGAACTGCCGGAATCGCCGCTGCCGCCCGAGACATATTTCAGCAGAAGCTGGATCAGGCTGACCGCGCCCTGGGTATCGAGGATTTCCGCCCCCGGCCCGAGATTGCCGGGCGATCCGCCCGCCACGATCTCGACATAGGCGCCCCCCATCAGCCCGTCCGAGGCCACCACCGCGCTGCTGTCATCGGGGATCGGCACCGCCGGATCGAGGCGCAGCCTGGTCTCGGCGCGGAAGGTCAGCGGGTTCAGCGCCATGCCCGACACCGTGCCGATGCGGATCCCGGACATCCGCACCTCGGATCCGATGGCCACTCCTTCGGCCGACCGGAAACTGGCCATGACCTCGTAGCCGCCCCGGGTCTGGCCGCCGGCGAATTGCAGAAGCCAGACCAGAAAGACGGCGGCAGCGGCCAGGACCACCGCCCCGACCGCGATTTCGCTGCGGCTTTGCTGCATCGGCTCCTCCGGCCTATTCGGGCGACCACGCCTCGTAATCGGCGCGGCGCAGGGGTTCGGCCCGGCGGATCGACCCGGCCGGCACATGCGCCGCCGGCGTGCCGGTCAGGTTGGCGACATGCGGCCGCTCCCAGGGCTTGTGCGCCAGCGGGCGTTCGGTCGGCGGCTCGTTCCAGGTGCGGTGCAGCCAGCCGTGCCAGTCGGGGCTGACGCGCGATCCCTCGACCTCGCCGTTGTAGATGACCCAGCGGCTCGAATCGTCGCGGTTGCGGTAATAGACATTGCCCTCGGCGTCCTCGCCGACCTTCACACCCTTGCGCCAGGTGTGGAAACGGGTGTTGAGCGTCTGGCTGTTCCACCAGGTCAGCAGGCTGATCAGGAACTTCATCGTATCACCTCAGGCACGCGGGCGCCCACTCTATGGCCCATCGCCGCGGGGATTTCCAGCGCCTTCGGGGCCGCAGGCGCTGCCATGTTTCTGCCGCGTCCGCGCCTTACGCGGGCACCGGTTCAGGGAGCATGAACCGATCGGCACGACCCGATCCGTCCCATGGACCCGCGATGACCGTCTCCTCGACCATCGGCAGCGTCTATCACTACAGCGGCAGCCTTGCGTCGCTGATGCTGGGCAAGCTGGTGAATTTCAGCCTGGTCAATGTCGCGGGGGGCAACCATTCCGCGACCTTCCTCGATGACGAGGGGCGGCTGGAACAGAATGACGACGGGTTGACCACGGTCAGCATCGACGGCGGGCCGCAACAGGGGATCGACTATCTGGGGGCGGGCACGGTCTCGACGCTCAGCGTCCTCGGGATCAAGCTGTTTCCCCACCCGATGATGGCATTCTCGGTGAACGGGCAGATCTACCTGCATTTCCCCAACGGGCTGCCGCCGCTCTCCGGGCTGATCGTGTCGTTCGACGTGAAGGAATCGCGGCCCTTCGACCTGCCCAATCCCATGCCGGTCTGTTTCGCGCAGGGCACGGCGATCCTGACGCCCGGGGGCGAGGTGGCGATCGAGCGGCTGTTGCCGGGGGATATGGTCATGACCCGCGACCACGGGCCGCAGCCGATCCGCTGGATCGGGCGGCGCGCGGTCGGACTGGCCGAACAGATGGTCGAGCCGCGCCTCTGCGCCGTCCTGATCCGCAAGGACGCGCTGGGCCCCGGCATCCCGGCGCGCGACCTGCGGGTGACGCGCCAGCATCGGCTGCTTGTCGCCGACGCAAGGGGCCGGGGCGTTCTGGTGGCGGCGCGGCTGCTGGTGGGGCGGCCGGGAATCGACATCGCCGCGCCGGATCGGCCGCTGCGCTATCATCACCTGCTGTTCGACCGGCACGAGATCGTGACCGCCCAGGGTTGCGCGACGGAATCGCTCTATCTGGGGCAACAGGCGCTGCTGGCGCTGCCCCGGGCGGACCGGGACGAAATCGGCCTGCTGTTCCCCGGGATGGGCCGCGACGGCCCGGTGCAGCCCGCGCGCCGTTTCCTGACCGGCCGCGAGGCGCGGGCGCTGCCCTAGGGCCGCAGCCGCGCCGTCACCTCGATCTCGATGCGCATCTCGGGCTCCATCAACCCGGCCTGGATCATGGTCGCCGCCGGCCGCGCCGCGCCGAAGGCGCGCGACAGAAGCGGCCAGCACGGCGGGAAATCGGCGCGTTGGGGCAGGATGTAGCGCACGCGCAGCACCTGATCCATGCCCGACCCGGCCTCGTCCAGGACGCGGGCGATGGTGGCCAGGGCATTGGCGCATTGCGCCTCGACCCCCTCGGGCAGGGTCATGGTCGCATAGTCATACCCCGTCGTGCCCGAGACATGCACCACCCCGTCCGCGATCACCGCGCGGGCATAGCCGATCTGCGCCTCGAACGGGGATCCGGTCGACAGGCGGCGCATCGCGGCTCAGCCCGCGGTCGCCGGTTTCCTGGCCGGGGGATCGGCGTGGATCATGAGCGGCTTGCCCCCGGGGGCGACCGCCTCTTCGTTCACCACGACTTCGGTGACGCTGGCCATGCCCGGCAGGTCGAACATCGAATCGAGGAGGATTTCCTCCATGATCGAGCGCAGCCCGCGCGCCCCGGTCTTGCGTTCGATGGCACGGCGGGCGATCGCCTTCAGCGCGTCCTCGGTGAAGGTGAGCTTGGTATCCTCAAGCTCGAACAGCCGCTGATACTGCTTGACCAGCGCGTTCTTCGGTTCGGACAGGATCTGGATCAGCGCGGCCTCGTCGAGGTCGGTGAGCGTGGCGATCACCGGCAGGCGGCCGACGAATTCGGGGATGAGGCCGAACTTCAGCAGATCCTCGGGCTGGAGATCCTTGAAGATCTCGCCGACCGAACGTTCGTCCGGGCCGCGCACCGTGGCGCCAAAGCCCATGCCGCCGCCCTTGGCGCGCTGGGCGATGATCTTGTCCAGCCCGGCAAAGGCGCCGCCGCAGATGAAGAGAATGTTCGTGGTATCGACCTGAAGGAATTCCTGCTGCGGATGCTTGCGCCCGCCCTGCGGCGGACCCGAGGCG
>JADYZU010000047.1 GCA_020852925.1 Rubellimicrobium sp.
CCCGCGCGCTGGGCTGACGGGCGGGGGCGCTGCCCCCGCACCCCCGGGATATTTGTGCCAGAATGAAGTTGGGGCGCTCAGACCGGCGGACCGGTCAGCAGTTTTGGCAGATGTCCCGACAGGCCCGCCGCCTGCCGCATGAAGGCGCGGCGCAGCGGCGGGGTGCGGTTCACCAGCCCAAGGCCCAAGTCCCGTGCGACCCTCAGCGCGGGGTTGTCGTTTGAAAACAGCCAGTTGACGCCATCCATCCCCAGGGCAAGCGTGGTGGAATCGAACCGCCGCCAGCTTTGGTAGCGGTCCAGCACATCCGCCGCGCCGATATCCTCGCCGCGGCGGCGCGCCATGACCAGCACCTCGGCCAGGGCCGCCACGTCGCGCAGGCCAAGGTTCAGCCCCTGCCCGGCGATCGGGTGGACGCCATGCGCCGCATCCCCCACCAGTGCCAGCCGGGGCGCGACATAGCTGTCGGCCAGCGTCAGCGTCAGCGGATAGCTGAAGCGCGGACCGGCAAGCGTGATCCGCCCGAGAAAGTCGCCAAATCGCGGGCGCAGCACCTCAAGGAAGGCCGCGTCGTCCAGCGCCGCGACGGCGCGGGCATTCTCTTCCGTCTCGCTCCAGACGATGGACGAGCGGTTGCCCTTCAGCGGCAGGATCGCCAGCGGACCGGTCGGCATGAAGAACTGGTGCGCCACGCCGCCATGCGGCTTGTCGTGGGCGATGGCCGCCACCAAAGCGGTCTGGCGATAGGCATGGCCCGTCCGCCGGATCCCCGCCCGCGCGGCGGTGGGCGAGCCGCGCCCATCGCAGGCCGCGATCATCCGCGCCGACAGGGTGCGCCCGTCCGACAGGGTGACACGCACCCCCGCCGGCCCGGCCTCATGCCCGGTCACGCTCGTCCCCGGGATATGGGTCAGGCCGGGCGTCGTCTCCATCGCCGTCAGGAAGGCCGCGTAAAGATGGCGGTCCTCGACCATGAAGCCGACCGGGCCTTCCTCGATCTCGGCGCTGTCGAAGGTCAGGATCTGTCGCGCGGCGCCTTCGCCCGGCCGCCCGTCGCTGGCCACGATCTTCAGCATCGGCTGGGCCTCAGGCTCGACCGCAGGCCAGACCCCCACCGCCTGCAAAAGCCGTTTGGAGGCGATGGCCAGCGCATAGGCGCGCCCGTCGAACGCCGCCTCGGCCCGGGCACGCGCCGGCTGGGTGTCCGCCACGGCAACCCGCAGACCGGCACGGGCCAGCGCCAGCCCCAGGGCCGGGCCGTTCAGCCCGCCGCCGACGATCACGATGTCATGGTCAGGGATCATGCCCCCTTATCGCGCGGCCCGGGCGGGATTGTCCATGCGATCCCTTGCCGCTACCTTCCCGTCAGGCAGCGGAGAGAAGCGATGACCTTCTGGCGGGGCAAGACGGCGGCGGAACTGGGCGAGGCGATCGGGCGGGGTGAGCTGGACCCCGTCTGGCTGACCGAGGATTATCTGGCCGCGATCCGCGCCCATCCGTCGGGCGACCGCATCTATGCCCGCCTGACCGAAACCCGCGCCCTGGCCGAGGCCGAGGCCGCCCGCGTCCGCGCCCGCGCCGGCCTGCGCCTGTCGCCGCTCGACGGGGTGCCGGTCAGCTGGAAGGATCTCTTCGACACCGCAGGTGTCGCCACGGAGTCCGGCTCGCGCCTGCTTGAGGGCCGGGTGCCCGACCGGGATGCCGGTGTGCTGCGCAATGCCACCGCCGCCGGTCTGATCTGCCTTGGCAAGACCCACATGACCGAACTGGCCTTTTCCGGCCTCGGGCTGAACCCGATGACGGCGACGCCGCCCAATGCCCATGATCCGGCCTTGGTGCCCGGTGGTTCCTCCTCGGGCGCGGCGGTGTCGGTGGCGCTGGACCTCGCCGCGGCAGGGATCGGCTCGGACACCGGCGGCTCGGTCCGCATTCCCGCCGCCTGGAACGATCTCGTCGGCTTCAAGACCGGCCACGGCCGCCTGCCGATGTCCGGCACCGTGCCGCTGGTGGAAAGTTTCGACACCATCGGCCCGCTGACCCGCACGGTCACGGATGCGGCCCTGACCTTCGCCGCCCTCGCCGGCGAAGCGCCCGTCGACCTGCGCGGCGCCAGCCTTCATGGCCGCCGCCTGTCCGTCATCGAAACCGTGGCGCTGGAGGGATGCCGCCCCGAACCGCTCGCAGCCTTCGAGGCCGCGGTCGCACGCCTCGCCGATGCGGGCGCCAGCATCGACCGCGTCGCCCTTCCCGAACTGGCCGAGGCGATGAGCCTCTCGGGCATCCTCTTGACCACCGAGGCCTATGCCATCTGGCGCGACCGGATCGAGGCAGCGCCGGACCGCATGTATCCCCCTATCCGCGACCGTTTCCGCCTTGGCGGCGCCCATTCCGGGGCGGACTTCATCGCGGCCTGGCGACGGTTGCGGGCGATCCGCGCGATCTGGGCCGACCGCATGGCCCCCTTCGATGCAGTCCTCGCCCCCACCGCGCCGATCCTGCCGCCCGATGCGGCCCGCCTTCAGACCGACCCGGACTATTTCGCCGCCGAGAACCTGCTGGCGCTGCGCAACACCAGGATCGGCAACCTGATGGGCCTGTGCGCGCTGACCCTGCCCACCGGCCTGCCGATGACCGGGATCATGCTTCTGGGCCGGCCGATGGGCGAGGAGGCGCTGCTGCGCCTTGGCCATGCGGCCGAAGCCGCGCTGGCCGGCGGCTGACCCGCGCCCGGGCCAAAAAGCCACAACCCGTCCCGGCAGCGCCGCGCCCGCCATCGCTTTTTCTGGACCCGACCAGTCCAAGCGGCTAATCTTTCCCTGAACGGGGCGGCATGACCCCGATGATTGAGGCATGAATGGCGTTCCCCGAGCGGTTCTCGAACCTGCCTGAATACGCGTTTCCGCGCCTGCGGAGCCTCCTCGACGCCCATCAGCCGGGCGCCGAGCCGGTTGCCATGACCATCGGAGAACCCCGCCACCCGATGCCTGCCTTCGTCGCCGAAACGCTGGCCGCCCATGTCGGCGAGTTTGCACTTTACCCCCCGAACGAAGGGGCGCCCGAACTGCTGTCCGCGATCTCTGGCTGGATCGGGCGCCGCTACGGCGCGACGGTCGGCCCCGAACGGATCATGGCGCTGAACGGCACGCGCGAGGGGCTTTTCGACGCCTGTCTGGCACTTTGCCCGGAAACGAAAGGGGCCAAGCGCCCCGTCGTCCTGATGCCGAACCCCTTCTATCAGCCCTATGCCGCGGCGGCGCTGTCCGTGGGCGCCGAACCCGTCTTCGTTCCCGCCACGGCGCAGACCGGTTTCCTGCCTGACTACGAACGCCTGCCGCCCGCGCTTCTTGACCGTGTGGCGGTGGCCTATCTCTGCTCGCCCGCCAACCCGCAGGGCGCGGTCGCGCCGCGCGATTATCTGGAACGGCTGGTCGCGCTGGCGGAAAAGCACGGCTTCACGCTTCTGTCCGACGAATGCTATTCGGAAATATGGCGCACGGAACCGCCCACGGGCGCGCTGGATGTCGCCGCCGCGATGGGCGCCGATCCCGAACGGGTCGCGGTCTTTCATTCGCTTTCCAAACGCTCGAACCTGCCGGGCCTGCGCTCGGGCTTCGTCGCCGGCGGACCCGAGGGCATCCGCCGCTTCCGCCAGCTCAGGGCCTATGGCGGCGCGCCCTTGCCCTTGCCCCTACAGCGGGTCAGCGCCCGCGCCTGGGCCGACGAGGCGCATGTCGATGAAAACCGTGCCCTCTATCAGGAAAAGTTCCGCATCGCGGACGAAATCTTCGCGCCGATCCAGTCCTATCGCGGGCCGGAGGGCGGGTTCTTCCTGTGGCTGCCGGTCCCCGACCACCTTGATGGCGGCGAGGCGGCGGCGCTGAAACTCTGGCAGGAAACCGGGGTCCGTGTCCTTCCCGGCGCCTATCTGGCGCGCGAGGTCGACGGCCACAATCCCGGACGGGACTACATTAGGGTGGCCATGGTCGCCCCGAAAGACGACATGCAGCGCGCGCTGACCCGGTTGCGCGACTGCATCTATGTGCAGGGACGGTAAGATCGAGATGGCGTCATATCAGGCAAGACGGCGGGATCCTCTGGTGGATCAGAAGATGCAGGCGGCGATCGAACGGCGCGGCAAGGAGCTTCTGGGCGCGGCCCTGATGGTCCTGGCCGGCCTGGTCACGATGATGCTTGCCAGCTATTCGCCCGATGATCCGAGCTGGTTCACCGCCACCGATCAGCCTGTGCAGAACCTTCTGGGGCGCATGGGCGCCTCGCTGGCCGCGCCGCTTTACGTCATCGCCGGGCGCGGCAGCTGGGGCATCGCGCTGATCCTTGCCGTCTGGGGCGCGCGCCTTGTCACCCATCGGGGCGAGGACCGCGCGATCAACCGGGCGATCTTCGCGCCGATCGGCGTGGCGATGATGTCCGTCACCGCCGCAACCCATGTGGCGGACGAAGGCTGGAACCAGTCCTTCGGCCTTGGCGGCCTGTTCGGCGATACCGTCCTTGGCGCGCTTCTGGGTGTCGTTCCGGCGTCCGGCAGCATCAGCCTTGGCGTCACCGCGCTTCTGCTGACGCTCTTGTCCACCGCGATGATGCTTTTCGTCCTTGGATTCGACCGTGCCGAATTGCGCCTGATCACCCGTCGCGCGCTTTACTACTCGATCCTCGCCTATGACCGGCTGATGAGCGCGCTCGGCACCGGCGCCGCCATGTCGGCCCGCACCGCACAAGGCCTGCACGACATGCACCGCGCCCGCCGCGCCGCCCAGGCCGAGGCACGCACCGCCCACGCCGCCCGCTTCGATGCCGGGCTGGACGAACCCGCCCTTGCCGCCCCGGCGGAGGGGCCGCGCCCCCGTGCCGCCGTCCTGCGCGCCGATCCGCGCTTCGTGCCCGCCGCCGCCGCCGCCGTCGCGGCCCCTCTTGCCGCCGAGCCTGTCGAAGCCGCGGGCGGGCTTTTCGCCCGCATGCCCGGCCTTCTGCGTCGCATCGCTGGCGTTCCCGAAGAACCGATGGTGGATCTCGAACCCGAACTGATCGAGCGGACCCCGTCCGAGACGATCTGGGCCACCGAGGCCCCCAGTGCCGAACGTATCCGCTCGCGCATCGCCGATGCTGTGAAATCCCGTGGCTCAGCCCCGGCCGAGGCCCCCCTGCGGGCCGAACCGCCGCTGACCAAGGGGCCCGCCGCCGCGCCCGCCGTGATCCGCGCGCCCGTCGCCCCTCCGCCGGTGATCGAGGCCGAGGCGGACGAAGCCGACGACTGGGACCGCAACGCCTTCGCCCATCTCGACGAGGATGAGGACGACCTGCCGCCGCCGCCCGCGCGCCTTGCCCAGCCGCACGGCTTTGCCGCCGATGCCAAGCGCGGCGTCGTCCAGCATGCCGCCCGCAAGGCCCCCGCCCCCTCGCGCAAGGCCGAGGATGAGAAGCAGCCCAGCCTGCGCTTCGACGACCCGGCAGGCGACGCCTACGAACTGCCGCCGCTCTCGCTCCTGACCAGCCCGACGACCATCCAGCGCGCCCAGCTTTCCGACGAGGCGCTGGAGGAAAACGCCCGCATGCTGGAAAGCGTGCTCGATGACTATGGCGTGAAGGGCGAGATCGTCTCCGTCCGCCCCGGCCCGGTCGTCACCATGTATGAACTCGAACCCGCGCCGGGCCTGAAGGCCAGCCGCGTCATCGGCCTGTCCGACGACATCGCGCGCTCCATGTCCGCGCTTTCCGCCCGCGTCTCGACCGTGCCGGGCCGCACCGTCATCGGCATCGAACTCCCCAATGCCTTCCGCGAAAAGGTGGTGCTGCGCGAAATCCTCGCCGCCCGCGAATATGGCGACACCGGCCTGCGCCTGCCCCTCGCCTTGGGCAAGGACATCGCCGGCGAACCTGTCGTCGCCAACCTCGCCAAGATGCCCCACCTCCTGATCGCGGGCACTACCGGCTCGGGCAAGTCCGTCGCCATCAACACCATGATCCTCAGCCTCCTCTACAAGCTCACGCCCGAGGAATGCCGCCTGATCATGATCGACCCGAAGATGCTGGAACTCTCCGTCTATGACGGCATCCCGCACCTCCTCTCCCCCGTCGTCACCGACCCGAAAAAGGCCGTCGTCGCCCTGAAATGGGTGGTGGGCGAGATGGAGGAGCGTTACCGCAAGATGTCCAAGATGGGCGTGCGCAACATCGACGGCTACAATGGCCGCGTGAAGGAAGCGCTCGCCAACGGCGAACTCTTCAAGCGCACCGTCCAGACCGGCTTTGACGAGGAAACCGGCGATCCGGTGTTCGAGACCGAGGAGATCGAGCCGAAGAAACTGCCCTATATCGTCGTCATCGTCGACGAGATGGCCGACCTGATGATGGTCGCGGGCAAAGAGATCGAGGCCTGCATCCAGCGACTGGCGCAGATGGCGCGCGCCTCGGGGATTCACCTCATCATGGCGACGCAGCGCCCCTCGGTCGATGTCATCACCGGCACGATCAAGGC
>JADYZU010000048.1 GCA_020852925.1 Rubellimicrobium sp.
ACAATTACGCCTGGCTCCTGCGGGACCCGGCCAGCGGCCATGTCACGCTGATCGACGCCCCCGAGGCCGGGCCGGTCCGGCTGGCCCTCGAGGAGAGGGGGTGGCACCTGTCCACGATCCTCCTCACCCATCACCACGACGACCATGTCGCCGCCGTGGCACAATTGCGCGAGGGCGCGCGCGTCATCGGGGTCGAGGCCGACCGGCACCGCCTGCCGCCGCTCGATCTTGCGGTGCGGCCGGGGGCCCGCATCGCCCTTGGCGCGCTCGAGGCCGAGGTGATCGACGCGCCGGGCCACACGCTCGGGCATGTGGCGTTCCACGTCCCTGGGGCCGGCGCGGTCTTTACCGGCGACAGCCTGATGGGCCTTGGCTGCGGCCGGCTGTTCGAGGGCACGGCCACGGACATGCTGGCCACGCTCGGGCGGCTTGCGGCGCTGCCCGGGGGCACGCTGGTCTGCCCCGGCCACGAATACACGCTGGCGAACGCGGCCTTCGCCCTGACGATCGAGCCCGGAAACGCCGCGCTTCTGGCACGGGCGGCGCGGGCGCAGGCAGAGCGGGCCGAAGGGCGGCCGACCGTGCCGGTCTCGCTGGCCGAGGAGCGCGCCACCAACCCGTTCCTGCGCACCGGCGAACAGGCGGTGCGCGCGGCCCTGGGCCTGGCCGGCGCGCCGGAATCCGCGGTCCTCGCCGAATTGCGCAACCGCAAGAACCGCTTCTGACCCGGGCAGGGCCGCGCCCGTCCGTGCCCTTGGCGCGCGCCCCGGGGTTTGTGATCGGCAAATGCGAAAAATCAGCTTGAAGACCGGCGCGGAAACCCGATCTTTAGGTTCATGAGGCCACGGTCACACGGGGCGCCCACGCCCCGTCCGGCCCCGATCAGAGGAGCACGAATCAAGGTGCCGTCATTTTCGCCCACGCTCGAGCAGGCCATCCATGCGGCGCTGGCGCTTGCCAATGCCCATCGCCATGAACTCGCCACGCTCGAACACCTGCTCCTCGCGCTCATCGACGAACCGGAGGCCGCGCGGGTGATGCGCGCCTGTGCCGTCGATCTCGACGTGCTGCGGCGCGATCTTCAGGAATTCATCGACGAGGAACTCTCGACCCTCGTCACCGATGTCGAAGGCAGCGAGGCGGTCCCCACCGCCGGCTTCCAGCGCGTGGTGCAGCGCGCGGCGATCCATGTCCAGAGTTCCGGCCGCAGCGAGGTGACCGGCGCCAATGTCCTGGTCGCGATCTTTGCCGAACGCGAATCGAACGCGGCCTATTTCCTTCAGGAACAGGACATGACCCGCTATGACGCGGTGAATTTCATCGCCCATGGCGTGGCCAAGGATCCCGCCTTTGGCGAAAGCCGCCCGGTCAAGGGCGCCGACCAGCCCGACGAACCGGCCGAGACACGCGCGCCCGTCACCGAAGAGCGCGAGACCGCGCTGTCCAAATACTGCGTCGATCTGAACGTGAAGGCGCGCAAGGGCGATGTCGATCCGCTCATCGGCCGCGAGAGCGAGGTCGAACGCTGCATCCAGGTCCTGTGCCGGCGGCGCAAGAACAACCCGCTGCTCGTGGGCGACCCCGGCGTGGGCAAGACCGCGATCGCCGAGGGCCTGGCCTGGAAGATCGTCGAGGGCGAGGTGCCCGATGTCCTGGCCGGGGCGACCATCTACAGCCTCGACATGGGCGCGCTTCTGGCGGGGACGCGCTATCGCGGCGATTTCGAGGAACGGCTGAAGGCGGTGGTCTCCGAACTCGAGAATCACCCCGACGCGGTGCTCTTCATCGACGAGATCCACACCGTGATCGGCGCGGGCGCCACTTCGGGCGGGGCGATGGATGCCTCGAACCTGCTGAAACCCGCGCTCCAGGGCGGCAAGCTGCGCTGCATGGGATCGACCACCTACAAGGAATTCCGCCAGCATTTCGAAAAGGACCGCGCCCTCGCGCGGCGGTTCCAGAAGATCGACGTGAACGAACCCACGGTCGAGGACAGCGTGAAGATCCTGCGCGGCCTCAAGCCCTATTTCGAGGATCACCACCACATCCGCTATACCGCCGAGGCGATCCGTGCCGCGGTGGAACTGTCGGCGCGCTACATCAACGACCGCAAGCTGCCCGACAAGGCCATCGACGTGATCGACGAGGCCGGCGCGGCCCAGCATCTCGTGGCCGAATCGAAGCGGCGCAAGACCATCGGCGTGAAGGAGATCGAGGACGTGGTGGCGCGGATCGCGCGGATCCCGCCCAAGAACGTCTCCAAGGACGATGCCGAGGTGCTGCGCGATCTCGAACGCGGCCTCAAGCGCGTGGTCTTCGGCCAGGATGCCGCGATCGAGGCGCTCTCGAGCGCGATCAAGCTCGCCCGCGCCGGCCTGCGCGAACCCGAGAAGCCGATCGGCAACTACCTGTTCGCCGGCCCCACCGGCGTGGGCAAGACCGAGGTGGCGCGTCAGCTTGCCGATGCGCTGGGGGTGGAACTGCTGCGCTTCGACATGTCGGAATACATGGAGAAACACGCGGTTTCCCGCCTGATCGGCGCGCCGCCGGGCTATGTCGGGTTCGACCAGGGCGGGCTTCTCACCGACGGGGTGGACCAGCATCCGCATTGCGTGCTGCTGCTCGACGAGATCGAGAAGGCGCATCCCGATGTCTACAACATCCTGTTGCAGGTGATGGACCACGGCAAGCTGACCGATCACAACGGCCGGCAGGTGGATTTCCGCAATGTCATCCTCATCCTGACGACCAACGCCGGGGCGAGCGACATGCAGAAGGCCCCGATGGGATTCGGCCGCGAACGGCGCGAGGGCGAGGATACCGCCGCGATCGAACGCACCTTCACTCCCGAATTCCGCAACCGCCTCGACGCCGTCATCTCGTTCGCGCCGCTCGCGCGCGAGACGATCATGCAGGTGGTCGAGAAATTCGTGCTCCAGCTCGAGGCGCAGCTCATCGACCGCAACGTGCATATCGACCTGACCCCCGAGGCGGCCGCCTGGCTGGGCGAGAAGGGCTATGACGACCGGATGGGCGCGCGCCCGCTGGCCCGCGTCATCCAGGAGCATCTGAAGAAACCGCTGGCCGAGGAATTGCTGTTCGGCCGGCTGATGAAGGGCGGGATCGTGCATGTGGGCGTGAAGGACGGCGCCCTCGATCTGCGCTATGACAAGCCGGCGCAACCGCGCCTGACCGCAAGAAAGCCGCCCCTGCTGACCGCGGACTGACCCCCCTTCGCGCGTGCGCGCCCCCGCCTTGACCCGGATCAAGGCGGGGACCGGGCCGCGGGGACAGGGTGCCGTGACGCCGGACCGGGCGGCGGTTGCACCGCAAAGGAGCGCGCCATGACCATCCTCATCCTCTACGCCACGACCGAGGGCCAGACCCGCAAGATCGCCCGTCGCGCCGCCGCGCATCTGGCGCTGGGCCACCATTCGGTCGAGGTGCTCGAGATCGGCGCGGCCGGCGACACCGACCTGACCGATTACGAGGCGGTGATCCTGGCCGCGTCGGTCCATGCCGGGCAGTATCAGCCGGCCTTCATCGACTATGCGACCCGCAACCATGCCGCGATCGCGGCCCGGCGCAACGTGTTCGTCTCGGTCTCGCTCTCGGCCGCCAGCCGCGAGGCGGAGGATCAGGAGAACATCGCCGCCGTGGTCGCCCATATGGAAAAGGTCACCGGCTGGACCCCGGGCGCCATCTGGCACGTCGCCGGGGCGTTCCGGTTCGGCGAATACGATTTCCTCAAGTCCTGGGCGATGCGCTGGCTGGGCGGGCGGCGCGATCCGGCGGCCGGCAAGGGCGAGGATCGCGAATACACCGACTGGCAGCGCCTCTATGACGACCTCGACCGGTTCGTTGCCCCTGCCTAGCGCTCGGTCAGCTTGATCTCGATGCGGCGGTTGAGGGCGCGCGCCTCGGGCGTGTCGGCGGGATCGACCGGCTGGAATTCACCGAACCCGTTGGCGGCAAGGCGGCCGGGCGCGATGCCTTCGCGCGCGATCATGTAGCGCACGACCGAAAGGGCGCGGGCCTGGCTCAGTTCCCAGTTGTCGCGATACTGGCCGCTGCCCGAGAGCGGCACGTTGTCGGTATGGCCGTCCACCCGGATGATCCAGTCGATCCCGTCGGGGATTTCGCCGGCGATCTGGCGCAGGATGACCGCGACCTGCGCGATGTCGTCCGCGCCCTCGGGCGACAGGTCGGCCGAACCGGGGGCGAACAGCACTTCGGAGGAGAACACGAACCGGTCGCCTTCG
Organism: Rubellimicrobium sp.; assembly: GCA_020852925.1. Taxonomy (GTDB): domain Bacteria; phylum Pseudomonadota; class Alphaproteobacteria; order Rhodobacterales; family Rhodobacteraceae; genus JADYZU01. Next base: position 4,263 of record JADYZU010000048.1, read on the forward strand.
ATCCGGATCCCCTGCTGGCCGGCCACCACATCGCGCAGGCGGCCAAAGAATTCCGAACGGTAATGTTCCAGATCCTGCGCCTCGGCGGCCAGGCGTTCGGCCTCGACGCGCAGGCGTTCGGCCTCGGCCTCCTCGAGGAGGCGGGCGCGGCGTTCCTGCGCGGCGGCGCGGGCAAGCGCGGCATTGAGCCGGTCGGTCAGGTTCTCGATCTGCACCCCGGCATCGGCATCGCGGGCGTCGGCAAGGCCCAGCAGTTCCTGCAACCCCGCGATCTGACTGCGCAATTCCGTAACTTGCAGGTTCAGCGCCTGCACCTGCCGCAGCGAATCGGCCGACAGCGCCTGTTCCTGCGACAGCCGTTCCTGCGCCTGCGCCAGAAGGGCGGCCTCGCGGGCGGCCTGATCCTCGGCCCCGGCACGGGCGGATTCCGCCACACTTCTGGCGGCCAGCGCGGCAAGAAGGCGTTCCTCGAGTTGCGCGCGGTCCGCGGCCTCCTGCCCGGCCCCGGCCAGCGCGGCCTCGGCGGCCTCGCGCGCCAGCAGGGCGGCGGCCAGGTCATTCTCGAGCCGCTGGCGTTCCGCCTCGGCCGCGGCGCGCGCGGACAGGGTGCGCGCCAGTTCCGCCTCGAGCGCGGCACGGTCGGCGCCGGCGGCCTCGGCCGCGGCGCCGGCGCGGGCAAGGGCGGCCTGCGCCTCGGCCAGATCGGCGGCGCTGGCCGCGCCCGTGGCAAGGGCGGCGGCCAGCCGGTCGGACAGGTCGGCCCCCTGCGCCTCGGAATCGGCCAGCCGCGCCTGCAACCCCGCCACCTCGGCCCCGAGTCGCGCGCTTTCGTCCCGCAGCGCGTCCAGTTCCGCCTCGAGCGCCGCGCGCGCCTCCTGCCCGGCCTCGCCCTCGCCCGCCAGCAGGGTGGCAAGGCGGCGGGCCTCGGCCTCGGCGGCCTGACGCGCGGCCAGGGCGGCGCTCAGCCGGGCCAGGGTCGAATCGCGGTCGCGGCCGGCCTCGGCCAGATCGCCCTCGAGATCCGACACCTGCGCCAGCGCGGCGGCAAGGCGCAGGTCGAGATCGCCCCGCGCCGCCTCGGCCGCGGCCAGCAAGGTGAGCGTGCGTTCGGCCCCGGCGCGCGCCTCCTCGAGCGAGAGGGTCATCGCCGTCAGTTCGGCCTGCGATCCCGCCAGCCGGTTGCGCAGTTCCTCGGCCGCGGCGGCATCGACAAGGCGCGCGGCCTCGGCCTCGGTGATCGCGGCATCGCGCCCGGCCATCTGCCCCTGAAGCGAGGTGACAAGCGCCTGCATCGCCTCGGCCCGGGCGGCGGCCAGGCGCGCGGCGGCGGCGCCAGCGTCGATCTCGTCGCGGGCGGCGGCCAGGGCCTGCGACAGCGCCGCGCCCTCCGCGCCCAGACGCGCGCTGTCGGCCTCGAGCCCGGCGATGCGGGCGCGGTCCCGGGCGCTGCGCGCCAGCAGATCGGCCACCTGCGCCTCGAAGGCGCCGATGCGGGCGGCCTGTTCGGCCTCGCGCGTGCCGGCGGCGGCCAGATCGGCCCCCAGCCCGGCCACCTGCCCCTGCAATCCGGCCTCGCGCTCCTGCGACAGGCCCAGCGCATCGGTGAGATTGGCCACCTGCGCGGTCAGGCGCGTCAGTTCGGTCTCCTGCCCGGTGATCGTGTCCTTGAGCACGAATTGCACGACGGTGAAGATGGTCAGCACGAACATCATGACGAGAAGGAGACTCGTCATCGAATCGACGAATCCGGGCCAGACCGTCCCCTCGACCGAACCGGGATTGCGCCGCCGCAGCGCCATCAGTCGCCCGCCGGATCACGCCGGCCCGCCCTGATCGCGCGGGCAAGGCCCGCGATGTCGCTGCGCAGGTCACCCAGCATTTCCTGCCGCCCGGCGGAAAGTTCCTCGAAGATCCGCAAGAGCTGAACGTCCATGGACCGCAGGCGCATCCTGCTTTCGGCATCAAGGCCTTCGCCCGTGCCGTCGCGCGACAACAGCGCCACCAGCCGCTCCTGCCCCTCGGCCACGCGGATCAGGGCGGCGGTGCCGGTCTGGTCCTCCATGCGCTGCGCCAGACGGCCGATCGCGCCCGACAGTTCGCCCATGCGCGCGTCGATCTGGCTGCGGCTGATGTCCGACTGGGTGAACATCAGTTGCAGCGCCTCCATCTGTTCGGCCAGATTGTCGATCACCTGCGCCATCAGGTTCTGGTCGGTGCCGCCCTCCTCGGCGCCAAGGCCCACGCGCGTGATCGACGACAGCCATTCCTCGAGTTCGCGGTAGAAGCGGTTCTGCCCATGCCCGACCAGCAGTTCCAGAAGCCCGACCACCAGCGACCCGGCCAGCCCCATCAGCGACGAGGAAAACGCCGTGCCCATGCCCGAAAGCTGGGTTTCCAGCCCGGCCTGAAGCCGGGCAAAGACCTGAATCCCGGTCTCGTCCCCGGCGGGGTTCAGCGAACGGATGGTCTCGACCAGACCGGGAACGGTGGTGGCCAGGCCATAGAACGTGCCCAGAAGGCCGATGAAGATCAGGACATTGGCCAGATAGCGCGTGATCTCGCGGTCCTCGTCGATGCGGCTGGCGACCGAATCGAGGATCGAGCGCGTCGATGACGACGACAACTGGATCCGCGCCCCGCGCGACCTCAGGAGGGCCGCCAGCGGCGCCAGCAGCGAGGGCGCCTCGGGCGCGGCGCCGCCGGGGGGGGCGGCGGCGAAACCCTCGATCCAGGCGACCGAGGACAGCAGTTGCACCACCTGACGAAAGCACGACAGCACGCCCAGCACGAATACCGACAGGATCGCGCCGTTCAGATAGACATGTTCGAAGAAGATCCGCCGGATCACCAGCAATCCGTACCAGACCCCCGTCCCCACCAGCCCCAGCACCACGACCATCATCACGATCTGCCGCCAGGGCCGCGAGAAGAGCACGACGGCCCCTTCGCCGGGGGCGGTGCCCGCGGCCGTGCCGCTGTCAGGAGCGCTGTCGGGGCGGTGCATCGGGGCGTCTGCCTTCCGCATCGGTTGGGTCTGTCTGGACCATAGCAGATGCGGCCCGGCACCCAAGGGTTATGTGCCTTCCGGCCCCGCACCACCACGGATGGCCTGCACCCGTGCCCAGAGCCGGTCAAGTTCCGGATCGGCCAGCCCCAGCGCAGCCAGATGAAGGGCGGTATTGGCAAGGTAATCCGCGTTCGATCCGCGTTCGCCCGTGGCGGTGGCGATCATGCGCGCCTGTTCCTCGGGCGGGATGCGGCAGTATTGCGGATGCGCGGGATCGACGACATAGGTCAGCGCCTCGATCCGGCGGCCGTCGGCCAGGCCGATGACGAGCCGGGTCTCGAGATAGGCCGAGGATACCAGTTCGCGTTCGCGCAGCGCGGCCAGCACCGCCGCCTCCTCGTCCGGCGCCACCCTGAGCGCAAGGCCGTCGCAGGCCGCGCCGCCCTCGCGGTCAAGCGCGAGGACCAGGCCGGGGCACGCCGCGGTGCCGCGGTAATGCACCGAGCGCATGCAGAACGACCGCCGCCAGCCCGACAGCCGCGCCGGCACCGCCTGCCGGGGCACGAAGCCCGGATTCCACATCAACGAGCCGTAACCGAACACCCACATCGGCGCCCATCGTCCCCCGATCACGGTCCCGCGTCTGGCCGGGGCCTGCGGACACCTGTAATCTGTGCCGCAGGCTGGGCAAGGGGGCGCGGGGCGCATGATCCGGGGTTTGACCATCGCGACGGGGATCCTTGCCGCCGGCTGGAGCGGCTACTGGTTCGTGGCCGCGCAGGCGGCGCGCGGCGGGGCCGAAGCGATCGTCTCGGAACTGCGCGACGGGGGCTGGCAGGTCAGCTATTCCGACCTGTCCACACGCGGCTTTCCGTCGCGCATCGACACCACGCTCAGCGATCTTGCGCTGGCGGATCCGGCAACCGGGATCGGCTGGAACGCGCCCTTCCTTCAGGTGTTCGCCCTTTCCTACCGCCCGAACGAGATCATCGCCGCCTGGCCCGAGGAACAGACCATCGCCCTGCCCGGCCAGACCCTGACCGTCAGGGCCGAGGGCCTCATGGCATCGGCGCGGGTGGGGGTGGCCACGGATCTGCCGCTGGAACAGGCGACGGTGCAAAGCGGGCTGATCACGCTGGCGTCGGACGCGGGCTGGCAGGGGGGGGCATCGCATCTGCTGGCCGCGTTCCGGCGCGCGCCGGGCGTCGATGGCGCCCCGCCCGATCCGGCCAGCTATGACATCTTTGCCGATCTGGCGGAAATCGCGCTGCCGGTGGATCTGCTGGCGCGGCTGGATCCGGGCACGGGCACGCCTGCGGTGGCGGGCCGGGCGCGGCTGGATGCGGGGGTGCGGCTGGACGCGCCGCTGGCGCGCGGGACCGAGCCGGGGATCCTCGGGATCGTGCTGCGCGACCTGCGGGGGGAATGGGGCCCGGCCTCGATCGCGCTCAGGGGCGAGGTGGCGCCGGACGCCGCCGGGCTGGCCGAGGGGCGGGTCGAGGTCGAACTGCGCAACTGGCCGCTCCTCCTCGATCTGATGAGCGCGACCGGGCTGGTGCCGGCCGAACGTGCCGACATGCTGCGCAATGCGCTGTCGCTGGCGGCGCAGGGCGACCGGTCGCTCAGCGCCGCCTTGACGCTGGGCGGCGGGATGGTGTCGCTGGGGTTCGTGCCGCTGGGCCCGGCGCCGCGGCTGCTGGCGCCTCAGCGGCAGTAGGATCCGCTGCGGTAACGTGCCGTGTCGAAATGGAAATGGTCGCGGTGCGCGCGGTTGGCGTCGGGGCCCAGCACGGTGCCGAAGATGCCGCAGGCGCCACGATGCATCTCGCGCAGCAGGGCGTTGCCCCAGTTGCCCAGCACGCTGAGCCGGGTGCCGTCGCGCAGGGTGACGCCCATCACGTCGATGGCGTGCCCGAACGCATGTTCCGAAAGCCGCGCCCCCGCGACATTGTTGCGCCCGCGGCACGAATAGCCGCCGCCCACGTCGATCCGGGCCAGCCCGCCGCCCTGATCGCCCACCGCCGGATTGGCCACCCGCTCGACCCAGTCGGCCAGGGCCGAGGCGGTCTGGCAATCGACCGTGACCCCGCCGCCCAGGCGGATGCCGCCGACCGCGGTGATCTCGACCGCGTTCTCGACCCCGCAGGCCCCGCGCCCCTCGACCGTGCCCAGGGTGCGGCCCGACAGGATCGCCACGCCGCAGATGCCCGAACCCGACACCAGCGCCGGCGCCGCGCCGCGCGGCGGCTGGGCCGGGGCGGCCGAGGCGACGATGACGCGGAAGTTCTCGGGGCGCGCGCCGGGGCGCAGCGCCTGCGCCACGGCCAGCGGGCTGAGCGCCATCAAGACATCGGGGCGCGCGGCGCGGGTGTCGATCACCGGCGCCTGCGCGGCGGCGGCCCAGGCCTGAAAGGCGGCGCTGCGCGGCGCGGG
>JADYZU010000049.1 GCA_020852925.1 Rubellimicrobium sp.
GCGGCGGGCGCGGCCTCTTCGGCGGCGGGCGCAGCAGCTTCGGCGGCAGCAGCAGCTTCGGCCTCGGCGGCGGCGGCAGCTTCGGCCTCGGCGGCGGCTTCGGCCTCGCGGGCCTTGTTCGCCTGGTCATTCGAATACCACCACCAGCCGCCGCCAAGGACGATGATGATCACGATGATGGAAACAATACGATTGTTCATGCCTCTATCCCTCCAGAGGGTTCCAGCCCGCATTCCCGGGGCCGTCCCCCTTCCTATGTCAGATTTGCACCCGATTGGAAAGGCCGCCGGCCCTGCGGGCTTCGCAGGCGCCACTTGAACACCGCGCGCCACCCGACTATTTTCGCGCAGCCCACTGTGACAAAGGATCAAGACCATAGGACGCAGACCCCACGCCGCACCCCCGGTGCGCGAGACCGGCCCCCGCATCAACGAGCGTATCCGGGTTCCGGAAATCCGCCTCATCGGCGCGAATGGCGAGAACCTGGGCGTCATGACGCCGGATCGCGCCCTGCATCTGGCCGAAGAGGCCGGGCTGGATCTGGTCGAGATTTCGCCAACGGCGGTGCCGCCGGTGTGCAAGATCATGGATTACGGCAAGTTCAAATACGAGACCCAGAAGAAAGAGGCCGAGGCGCGCAAGAACCAGAAGGTCATCGAGATCAAGGAAATCAAGTTCCGCCCCGGAACCGATACCCATGATTACGATGTGAAGATGCGCTCGGTGTTCAAGTTCCTCGAGGAAGGCGACAAGGTGAAGGTCACCCTGCGCTTTCGCGGGCGCGAGATGGCGCATATGGAACTGGGCAAGCAGCTTCTGGAAAAGATCGCCGAGGATGTGAAGCTTCAGGGCAAGGTCGAATCGATGCCCAAGCTCGAGGGCCGGCAGATGGTGATGATGATCTCTCCGGCGCGCTGAGGCCGGACCTGCCCTTTCGGCGCATCCCCCATCTGCGCATCAGCGGGCGGCCCGTCGGGCCGCCCGTTTCCGTTCCGGGCCGGCCGGATCAGTAGTTGTATTCGGTGATGATGAGCTGCCCCGGATTGCGGCGCGAGCCGTCATAGCTGCCGATCCAGATGTCATAGAGGCCCGATTGCGGGTTCTGGAAGGTGATCGCCGGATCGTGGCCGCGATAGTCGTCGCTGTAGAACCAGCTTCCGTCCGGGGCGCTGACCAGCAGGATCGCATCCGCATACGAGGTCACGGCGATGGTCAACTGGTAGCCCCCGGCGTTGTAGTAGAGGTCGAAATCCGGCCGGTCGGCCACGAAACCCGCGGCATTGAGGCCGCAGCTCGCCAGATTCCTGGAGCCGCCGGCGGTGATGTTGCGGACATAGGGATCGGGCGTGAACCCGGCCCCGAGCTGGATATGGCCGAATACCGGCTGGAGGCGCCAGTCGGGGCAGGCTTCGGCGGCGGGAACGGCAAGGCTGAGCGCGGCCAGGGCGGCGCCGGCAATGGCAGGCAGGGAATGGGTCATGATGGTCTGCTCCTGGTGATCAAATGCGAAGGCGACAGGATCGCTTCGCCCCCAGCGTCAATTCGCACAGCCCCCTGTGTCAACATGATTTTCCGGTTCACCGTCCCGACTCAAGGCACCGTGAGGCATTGTTTCAACCGCGCGCCCCGCCCGCCCGCCGCCCCCGCCCCGCGCGCCGCCGGTCCCTCTCCCATTGCCGCGCCGCCGCATGCGCGATAGCCATGGCGCACGACAGGAGGACAGAATGACGCAGGACACCCCCGAACTTGGCCGCTTCGACTGGGCCGACGCGCTGCGGCTCGAGGATTCGCTGACCGAGGACGAACGCATGCTGCGCGACGGCGCGCGCGCCTTCGCCGAGGACCGCCTCGCTCCGCGCGTACGCGAAGCCTACCGCACCGAAACCACCGACCCCGCCATCTTTGCCGAAATGGGCGAAGCCGGGCTTCTGGGCGTCACCATCCCCGAGGATCTGGGCGGGCTGGGCGCGGGCTATGTCAGCTATGGCCTGATCGCCCGCGAGGTCGAGCGTATCGATTCGGGCTATCGCTCGATGATGTCGGTGCAGTCGAGCCTGGTGATGTATCCGATCAACGCCTACGGATCCGAGGCGCAGAAGCGCAGGTATCTGCCCGATCTGGCCGCCGGCCGCCGGATCGGCTGTTTCGGCCTGACCGAACCCGACGCCGGATCCGACCCCGGCGGCATGAAGACCGTCGCGCGCCGGACCGCGGGGGGCTATGTGCTCAACGGGGCGAAGATGTGGATCACCAACGCGCCCATCGCCGATGTGTTCGTGGTCTGGGCCAAGTCCGAGGCCCACGGCGGCAAGATCCGCGGATTCATCCTTGAAAAGGGCATGAAGGGCCTGTCCGCGCCCAGGATCGAGGGCAAGCTCTCGCTGCGCGCCTCGGTCACGGGCGAAATCGTCATGCAGGATGTCGAGGTGGGCGAGGAGGCGCTCCTGCCGGGGGTCGAGGGGCTCAAGGGCCCGTTCGGCTGCCTCAACCGCGCGCGCTACGGCATCGCCTGGGGGGTGATGGGCGCGGCCGAAGCCTGCTGGCATGCGGCGCGGCAATACGGGCTTGACCGCCGGCAGTTCGGCCGCCCGCTGGCGCAGACCCAGCTTTTCCAGAAGAAACTGGCCGAGATGCAGACCGAAATCGCGCTCGGGCTTCAGGCGGCGCTGGCGGTGGGCCGCGCCATCGAGGCCGGCCGCGCCGCGCCCGAGATGATCTCGCTCATCAAGCGCAACAATTGCGGCAAGGCGCTGAACATCGCCCGCGACGCGCGCGACATGCACGGCGGCAACGGCATCTCGGACAGTTTTCCGGTCATGCGCCACATGATCAACCTCGAGACCGTGAACACCTACGAAGGCACCCATGACGTGCATGCGCTGATCCTGGGCCGGGCGCAGACCGGGCTTCAGGCGTTCTTCTGAAACAGAGTGTCCCGGCGGAGGAAACAACCTGCCCGCTTTCCGCCGGGACACCATCCCAATTCGGCCCCATGAAGGGTCCAGACCGGGAGGACCACTGCCAGGGAACCGTCATGACCGCTGCCGATGCCATGCCCGATCTGTCCGGCCTCGAACGCGACGACTGGTTCATGCGCCTTGACGCCTGGGGCGAGGACGAGGGCCATTTCGAAAGGCTGGGACCGGCGCATGCCGATCTCTTTCTCGACGCCGGGCGCACCTTGCTTGTCACCTTCGAGACGGTCGAGGAAATCCGCCGCCGCGCCGACGCGCGGCCGCGTGGCGCCGAATTCTGCGCGCGCCTGGGCTGGTCGCTGCGCGCCTTCATCAGCGACGGCGACACCTGGTTTCGCGATCCGGCGGTTTGGGGCACCTTCGACCGGCTGACCGACGACGGTTTCTTCGAGGATTTCGAGCGGGTGCTGTTCTTCGGCATCGGCGCCTGCGGTTACGCCGCCGCGGCGCTGTCGGTGGCGGCACCGGGGGCGCGCGTCCTGGCCATCCGGCCGCAGGCGACGCTGACCCCGGCGATCGCCGGCTGGGACCGCCGCTTTCCCCGGACAAGGCGCATGGATTTCACCAGCCGCTACGCCTATGGCCCCGACATGATCGACGCGGCCGAACATGTCGATATCGTGGTGGACCCGTCGGTGGTGCCCGACGCGATCCACGCCGCGCTCTTTACCCGCGCCAATGTCACGGTGCACCGCACCACCTGGGCCGGCCCCCGCCCCGAGGCCGCGCTCGACCAGATGGACCTGGGCGCCGCCCTGATCGAGGCGGCGATGGCGGGCGGGCTGACCGGCGTCGGCTTTGCCCGGCTCTGGCGGGCGCGGCGCGACAATCCCGCCTATCTGCGGATGCTGGTGCGCCGGCTCGAGGCGCAGGGACGGCCCGGATTCGCGCACCGCGTCTGCCTGCGCGGCCTCACCACCCGCGACCGCGCGCATTTCGCCCGCAAGATCGAGGAACTGGCGGCGATGGCGGACGCCGGATGACCTAGGGCCGGCGCTGGTCCAGCCGGTCGCGCGCGAAGGCGAACAGCCGCACGCCGAACAGGCCCAGCACCCCGCCCAGGATCACCCAGAAGGGCGATCCCGAATCGATCAGGTCGGCGATGACGCCCACGATCAGCATCACCACCGCAAAGGCGAGGGTCCGCATCTCGGCCTGCTCGATGCGCACCACCGGCGCGATCAGCCGTGCCAGGGGACGCGCCAGCGGTTCCTCTGCCCTGTCGACGACAAGCCCGCCGATGATCGCGACGATGAAACCCCACATGATGCGCCTCCGCTGACGGCTGCCGGCCAGAATCCGGTGCCCCCAATATCGGCATCCCGGCCCGCCCCCGCAAGGGTTCCTGCGGCCCGCACCCCGGAAAAGCGCCCCCCGCAGGCCGGCCCGGCGCCCCAAACCGCTGGCCCCGCGCGCGCATGCGTGCTAGCGGGCCGCATGGACCGCACCCTCACCCTGCGCCGCCCCGACGACTGGCACCTGCACCTGCGCGACGGCGCCATGCTGCGGGCCGTGCTGCCGCATTCGGCCGCGCATTTCGCCCGCGCCATCGTCATGCCCAATCTCGTGCCCCCGGTCACGACCATGGCCGCGGCGCTGGCCTATCGCGCCCGCATCCTCGAGGCCCTGCCCCCCGGCGCGGATTTCACCCCGCTCATGACCCTCTACCTCACCGAAGACAGCGACCCCGACGACATCGCCCGCGCCCATGATCAGGGCGCCGCGGTGGCGGTGAAACTCTATCCCGCGGGCGCCACCACCAATTCCCATTCGGGCGTGCGCGATTTCGCCCGCATCCAGCCCGTGCTCGACCGGATGGCGCGGATCGGGATGCCGCTTCTGGTCCATGGCGAGGTGACGGACCCCGACATCGACATCTTCGACCGCGAGGCCGTGTTCATCGACCGCGTGCTTGCGCCGCTGCGCGCCCGCACGCCCGGACTGCGGGTGGTGATGGAACATGTGACCACGCGCGAGGCAGTCGATTATGTGCGCGAAGGCGGGCTCGATCTGGCCGCGACCGTGACCACGCATCATCTGATCGTGAACCGCAACGCCATGTTCGCGGGCGGCATCCGCCCGCATTACTACTGCCTGCCGGTCGCCAAGCGCGAGGGCCACCGCCGCGCCCTGCTCGGGGCGGCGACCTCGGGGCATCCGTCCTTCTTTCTCGGCACCGATTCGGCGCCGCATCCGGACGCGGCCAAGATCGCCCCCTGCGGCTGCGCCGGCATCTTCTCGGCGCCGGTGACGCTGGCCTGCCTTGCCCATGTGTTCGAGGAGGCCGGCTCGCTCGGGCAGCTTGAATCCTTCGCCTCGCTCAACGGGCCGGCCTTCCATCGGCTGCCCCCGAACCCGGCGACGATCACCCTGGTGCGGGATGCGGCGCAGCCCCATCCCGGCACGATCACGACCGGCGACGGGCCGGTCACGGTCTTCGATCCCGGCTTCCCGCTGCGCTGGCGCGTGGCAGAAGCCTGAATTTTCGCGAAAATTCAGCCCCCCACAGGCTTTTCGCGAAAAGCCTGTGGCGCCCCAAAGGAGCCCAGATGATCCCCTCCTCCTTCCCGCCCCGTGACGAGATCGCCCGCCTCACCGCCGCGATGCTTCTCGAATCCGGCGCCGTCCATTTCAACGCCCGCGAACCCTTCACCCACGCCTCCGGGCGCAGGGCCCCGACCTACATCGACTGCCGGCGCCTCATTTCCTATCCGCGCATCCGCTCGGTGCTGATGGATTTCCTCGCCGTCACGGTGATGCGCGCGGCCGGTGTCGAGGCTTTCGACAACATCGCCGGGGGCGAGACCGCGGGCATCCCCTTTGCCGCGCTGATCGCCGAACGGCTGGCGCTGCCCATGACCTATGTGCGCAAGAAGCCCAAGGGCTATGGCCGCAATGCCCGGATCGAGGGGGTGATGACGCCGGGGCAGCGCGTGCTGCTGGTCGAGGATCTTGCCACCGACGGCGGCTCGAAGCTCAGCTTCGTGAACGCGATCCGCGAGACCGGGGCGGACTGCGCGCATACGGCGGTGATCTTCTTCTACGGCATCTATCCCGGGGTCGAGGAATCGCTCGCGGCCGAAGGTGTCACGCTGCATCACCTCTGCACCTGGCATGACGTGCTGGCCGAGGCGACCGCGCGGCAGGCCTTCGACGCGGCGACGCTCGGGGCGGTGGGCGCCTATCTGCGCGATCCGCAGGGCTGGTCGGACGCGCACGCCTGAGCGCGGCCGGGCGCGGGCTGGCCCCGGATCCGTCCCCTGACTTATACAATTTGCCCCGGCCCGCCCTTGCGCGCTAACAGGGGGCCGGAACAGGCAGCGGATCGGGCAGGACGGATCGGGAAGGGCCATGAACGAGATCGGCGGAATCGGTCAGGTCGGGGCGGAACCGGCGGCAGCGGCGGCGGAACCGATGCCGCATTCGATCGAGGCCGAGCAGCAACTTCTCGGCGCGATCCTGACCAACAACGACATCTTCGACCGGATCTCGCAGATCGTCTCGCGCGAGCATTTCCACGACCCGACCCATGGCCGCATCTTCGAGGTGGCGGCCGCGCGCATCCATCGCAACGCCCTTGCCTCGCCGGTGACGCTCAAGGCGTTTCTCGAGGAGGACGAGGGGCTGCGCGATCTGGGCGGGCCGGCCTATCTGGTGCGGCTGGCGGGGGCGGCGATCTCGTCCTTCGCGGCGCGCGACTATGCCCAGATCATCCGCGACCTGGCCACGCGGCGCGAACTGATCCGCCTTGGCCAGGACATCGCCGCGCGCGCGCAGCGGGTCGATGTCGCCTCCGAGCCGAAGGAGCAGATCGTCGAGGCCGAGCAGGCGCTTTACAAGCTGGCCGAACAGGGCAGTTCCGAATCGGGCTTCGTGTCGTTCCTGCGCGCCGTCACCGATGCGGTGCAGGTGGCGAATGCCGCCTATCAGCGCGACGGCGGCCTTGCCGGGGTCTCGACCGGGCTGACCGATCTCGACCGGAAACTGGGCGGGCTGCACAAGTCCGACCTGCTGATCATCGCCGGGCGTCCGTCGATGGGCAAGACCTCGCTGGCGACCAACATCGCCTTCAACATCGCCAGGGCCTACCGCAAGGGCCTGCGCCCCGACGGCAGCGAGGGCGCGGTCGATGGCGGCGTGGTCGGGTTCTTCTCGCTCGAGATGTCGGCCGAACAGCTGGCCGCGCGCATCCTCTCCGAGGCGGCCGAGATCCCGTCGGAGCAGATCCGGCGCGGCGACATGACCGAGGTGGAATTCCGCCGCTTCGTCGATGCCGCCAAGGCGCTGGAGGCCTGTCCGCTCTATATCGACGACACGCCCGCGCTGCCGATCAGCCAGCTTGCCGCGCGCGCGCGCCGGCTCAAGCGCACGAACGGCCTTGACGTGCTGATCGTCGACTACCTGCAACTGGTGCGCGGCACGTCCCGCGGGGGCGAGGCCAACCGGGTGCAGGAAGTGTCCGAGATCACCCAGGGCCTGAAGGCGATCGCCAAGGAACTCGACATCCCGGTGGTGGCGCTGTCGCAATTGTCGCGTCAGGTCGAATCGCGCGACGACAAGCGGCCGCAACTGTCGGACCTGCGCGATTCCGGCTCGATCGAGCAGGACGCCGACGTGGTGATGTTCGTCTTCCGCGAGGAATACTACCGCGAGCGCGAAAAGCCCGGCGAGCACGACCTCGAGAAGATGGCGACCTGGCAGCAGGACATGGAGCGCCTGCACGGCCGCGCCGAGGTGATCATCGGCAAGCAGCGCCACGGGCCGATCGGCACGGTCGATCTGAGCTTCGAGGGCCGCTTCACCCGCTTCGGCAATCTGGTGCGGCCGTGGCAGGAAGGTGCCGCCGACTACTGAGGGCCTTGCCCAAGGCCGCGCCCCCTGCCATGAACCGGCCATGAGCAGCGGCACCCTCACCATCGACCTCGACGCCATCGTGGCGAACTGGCGCGTCCTTGCCGCGCAGACCCGCGCCGAATGCGGCGCCGTGCTCAAGGCCGATGCCTATGGCACCGGGGCCGCGCGCGCGGCGCGGGCGCTGGCGCGGGCCGGCTGCCGGCGGTTCTTTGTCGCCATGGCCGAAGAGGGCGCCGCGCTGCGCGAGGCGCTGGGACCGGGGCCGGAAATCGGCGTGTTCGCGGGCCACATGCGCGGCGACACCGACATGATCGGCGATCTTGGCCTCACGCCGATGCTCAACAGCCTCGAGCAGCTCACCCGGCATTTCGAATCGCTGCCCGGCCATCCGTTCGGCATCCAGCTCGATACCGGGATGAACCGGCTGGGGATGGAATGGGACGAATGGGCGGCGGTGGCCGAAGTGGCGCTGGCGCAGGGCCCGGCCCTGATCATGAGCCATCTCGCCTGCGCCGACGAACCCGACCATCCGATGAACCCCTATCAGCTCGACCTGTTCCACCAGATGACCGACGGGCTGGGCGTGCCGCGGTCGCTGGCGGCGACGGGGGGGATCCTGCTGGGCCCGGACTATCATTTCGATCTGGTTCGGCCGGGGATCGGCCTGCACGGCGCGGCCCCCTTCGCCGGCGGGCATCCCTCGGTGCATCTGGCGCTGCCGGTGGTGCAATGCCGCGACCTCGCCCGGGGCGAGGTGGTGGGCTACGGCAATTCCTGGCAGGCGCAGCGGCCCAGCCGGATCGCCACCGTCTCGGCCGGCTATGCCGACGGCATCCTGCGCGCGCTTTCGGGGCGGCTGCGGCTCTGGCACGGCGACCGGCCCTGCCCTGCGGTCGGGCGCATCTCGATGGACCTGATCACGGTCGATGTCACCGATCTGGGCGAAGACCCCGAGGAACTGACCCTGATCGGCCCGCATCAGGGCGTGGATGACCTCGCCGCCGCCGCCGGCACCATCGGCTATGAAATCCTGACCTCGCTCTCGCCCCGCCTGGTGCGGCGCTATCACGCGGCATGAGCGTGACCCCCCCAGCGCCGCTGCGGCTTCTTGCCTCGGTCGGGGCCGGGACGCTGGCGGGCCTGGCCGCGGTCGGCCGGTTCGCGATCTTCTTCGGGCAGGCGGCCGGCCATGTGCTGCGCCCGCCGTTCTACTGGCGCGAATTCCTGTCGGCTCTGCTTCAGATCGGCTATTTCAGCCTGCCGGTGGTGGGGATGACCGCGCTCTTCACCGGCGGCGCGCTCGCGCTTCAGATCTACGCCGGATCCAGCCGCTTTGACGCGCAATTCGCGGTGCCGCAGATCGTGGCCATCGGCATGGTGCGCGAACTGGGCCCGGTGATGGTCGGCCTCATGATCGCGGCGCGCGTCACCTCCTCGATCGCGGCCGAGATCGCGACCATGCGCGTCACCGAACAGATCGACGCGCTGGTGACGCTCTCGACCCATCCGATGAAATACCTGGTCGCGCCGCGCGTCCTGGCGGCGACGCTGGTCGTGCCGGTGCTGGTGGGGGTGGGCGACCTCATCGGCATCATGGGCGGCTGGGCGGTGGCGGTGACGCGCCTCGATTTCGCCACGCGCGAATACCTCACCAACACCGTGGATTTCCTCGACGCGACCGACATCACCTCGTCGCTGGTCAAGGGCGCGGCCTTCGGCCTGATCGCGGCGCTGACCGGATGCTATTCCGGCATGAACTCGGGGCGCGGCGCCATCGGCGTGGGCCGGGCCACCAAATCCTCGGTGGTGCTGGCGGCGGTGCTGATCCTGGCCGCGAACCTGATCCTCACCGAAATGTTCTTCTCGAAATGATCCGCATCCTCGACCTGCACAAGAGCTTCGGCGCCAACCGCGTCCTCGCCGGGGTCGATCTCACGGTCGCGCGCGGCGAAAGCCTCGTGATCATCGGCGGGTCCGGCACCGGCAAGTCGGTGCTGGTGAAATGCATCCTCGGCCTCGTGCGCCCCGACAGCGGCCGCATCCTGATCGAGGGGCGCGAATTGCACTCCGCCCCCGCGCGCGAAGCCTTCCTCGCCCGGATCGGGATGCTGTTCCAGGGCGCCGCCCTGTTCGACAGCCTGCCGGTCTGGCAGAACGTGTCCTTCCGCCTGCTGCGCGGCCCTGCCGCCCTGCCCCGCCCCGAGGCGCGCGCCCGCGCCATCGACCGCCTCGCGCGGGTGGGCCTCGGGGCGGATGTGGCCGATCGCCTGCCGGCCGAACTCTCGGGCGGGATGCAGAAACGCGTGGGCCTTGCCCGCGCCATCGCCGCCGACCCCGAGGTGATCTTCTTCGACGAACCCACCGCCGGCCTCGATCCGAGCATGGCCGGCGTGATCAACGACCTGATCCGCGGCATCGTCACCGAGATGGGCGCGACCGCGATCACCATCACCCACGACATGACCACGGTGCGCACCGTGGCCGACCGGGTGGCGATGATCCACGACGGCGTGATCCGCTGGTCGGGCGCGGTGGCGGAAATGGACACGACGGCAGACCCTTATGTCTCGCAGTTCATCCACGGCCGCGCCCAGGGCCCGATCCGCGCCCTGCGCTGAGCGCGCGCGCGGCCCCGGCCGCCCTCCCCGGCCGGCACGCCCTTCCGTCAGAGCCGCAGCGGCGGCCGCCGCCCGGCCCAGGGCATCGCCTGTTCAAGGACGGTCGCCACCGCCAGAAGCGTGCCCTCGTCCCCGATCCGCCCCACCAGCTGCACCCCCGCCGGCATGTGGCCCGCCTGTGCCAGGGGCAGCGACATGGCCGGCTGCCCCGAGATGTTGAACGGCGTCATGAACACCGCATCCCGCCACAGCGCGTTATAGGCATCGAGATCGGTCATCGACATGTCATAGAACCCCGCCGGCCGCGGCGGCTGCGTCAGCGTCGGCGTCAGGTAGACATCGTAGCGCAGCAGATCCTGCACGATCGCCCGCCCGATCCCGCGCAGCGCACTGACCCGGCCCTGATGCTCGATCCCGCTGGCGGCACGGCCGCGCGCGATCACCGCCATGGTCAGCGGCTCGACATCGCCCGGCCCGATGCTGCGGCCCAGCGCCGCCTCGGCCTGACCATAGCCGGCCGCGGTCTCGACACAGGTCATGTCGGTATAGGTCTGCCACAGATGGCCCGCGTCGATGGGCAGGTCGTGCTCCTCGACCTCATGCCCCAGCCCCTCGAGGGTGCGCGCCACCGACCGCACCCCCGCGGCGATCCCGGGATCGACCGGATTGCCGGCCGGATCGGTGACGGTGAACCCCACCCGCAGCCGCGCCGGCGCCCGCGCCGCCATCGCCGCAAAGGATTCCCGCGGCATTTCAAGGCCATAGATATCGCCCGGCACCGCGCCCCCGACCGCATCCAGATAGGCCGCGGTATCGCGCACGGTGCGGCTGTTGCACAGGAAATAGGCCCCGCCCGACCAGTAGTCGGCAAAGGGCGCCAGCGTGACGCGCCCGCGCGACGGCTTCAGCCCGACCACCCCGCAGCACGACGCCGGCACCCGGATCGACCCGGCCCCGTCGCTCGCCTCGGCGATCGGCACCATGCCGCTGGCCACCGCCACCGCGCTGCCGCCCGAAGACCCCCCGGGCGTCAGCGCCGCGTCCCAGGGATTGATCGTGGCGCCGTAGACCGCCGGACGGGTATCGAGCGACCAGCCGTTCTCGGGCGCATTGGTCTTGCCCATGAGGCACAGCCCGGCGGCCTTGATCCGCTCCACCACCACCGAATCGCCCG
Organism: Rubellimicrobium sp.; assembly: GCA_020852925.1. Taxonomy (GTDB): domain Bacteria; phylum Pseudomonadota; class Alphaproteobacteria; order Rhodobacterales; family Rhodobacteraceae; genus JADYZU01. The sequence goes on from JADYZU010000049.1 coordinate 11,622, forward strand.
CGGCCCGCATGCCCAGCAGAAAGCGCGAGGCATTGGTGGCCTGCACCCCGCCCCAGCCCGAGGCCAGCTCCTTGAGCAGAAACGGCACGCCCTTCAGCGGCGCATCCGCCCCGCGCGCATCCCAGTCCCTGGCCGCGGCCCGGCCGATGTCGCGCAGATCGCAGATCACCGCATTCAGCCGCGGGTTCAACGCCTCGATGGCACGGATCGCCGCCTCGGCCACTTCGGTGGCCGTGACCTCGCCCGCCCGCACCCGCCCGGCCAGTTCCACCGCATCCGCCTCGCGGTAAAGCCCGTCGATATCGCCCATCCGCCCGCCCTTTCATCTGTCTGCAAATATCCCGGGGGGGAGGCCCGCAGGGCCCGGGGGGGCAGCGCCCCCCCCCCCCCCCCCCCCCCCCCCCCCCCCCCCCCCCCC
>JADYZU010000050.1 GCA_020852925.1 Rubellimicrobium sp.
CCCCCCCCCCCCCCCCCTCTGCGACACCGGGGCCGGGTGGCGCGGTTCGGGATCGCGCGAAGGTGACGGCGGCGAAGGCGGTTTGCCGCCCGGGGGCGCGCGCGCCTTTTGACCGCGCCGGCCCGGGCCCCTATAAGGCGGAACCTGCCAGAGGAATCCCGCGACCCGTGCTGCGTCTCATCCTTTCCTTTTTCGGGGGCATCTTCTCGATGCTCACCATGGGCCTTGCGATGGGGGCGCTCGCGCTGGGCGCGATCTTCTTCATCTATGGCCGCGACCTGCCCTCCTACGAGACGCTGTCCCAGTATGCGCCACCGACCATCAGCCGGATCTATTCGGGCGAAGGCCGGCTCATCGACGAATTCGCGCAGGAGCGGCGGCTGTTCGTGCCGATCGAGGAAATCCCCGACCTGGTCCAGCACGCCTTCATCGCCGCCGAGGACCAGCATTTCTACGAACATCCCGGGGTCGATGTCCTGGGTCTGATGTCGGCGGCGCGCGATGCGGCGGGGGGGGCGGCGATGCGCGGGGCCTCGACCATCGCCATGCAGGTGATGAAGAACTTCCTGCTCGACGGCTCGCGCGAGGTGGAGCGCAAGGTCAAGGAGATGATCCTGGCCGTCCGCGCCGTGGCCAGTCTCGGGCGCGAGCATATCCTTGAACTCTATCTCAACGAGATCTTCCTCGGGCAGAACGCCTATGGCGTTGCCGCCGCGGCGCAGACCTACTTCAACAAGTCGCTCGACCAGCTCAGCGCCGGCGAGGTCGCCTATCTTGCCGCGCTGCCCAAGCAGCCTTCGGACCTGCACCCGGTGCGCGACTACGCCTATGCCGTCGACCGGCGCAACTATGTGCTGCGGCGCATGTTCGAGGACGGCTACATCGACCGCGCCACCTGGGAGCAGGAACGCGAGGCCCCCCTTGTCACCGTGCAATCCGGCGACATTCCCGCCTTCCGGGCCAGCCTGCCGCCACGCGACTATTTCACCGACGAGATCCGCCGCCAGCTCTCGCGCCGCTACTCGGAGGAGGAGTTCCTTTCCGGCGGCCTGTCGATCCGCGCCACCATCGACGCCGATCTTCAGGTGGTCGCCGCCCATGCGCTGCAACGCGCGCTCGAACAGTTCGACCGCAACCGCGGCATCTGGCGCGGCACCGGCCGGATCCTCCCGCCCGAGAGCCTGGCCGACGAAGCCGCCTGGCGTGCCGCTCTTGCCGATGCGCAGGTGCCGCGCGACATCACCCTCAACGGCCAGTGGTTCCCGGCGGTCGTTCTGGCCGTCGAGGACCAGCGTCTGCGCATCGGCATCGAGGGCGTCGAGGAGACCGAGGCCGAGCCGCAGGAAGTGCCGCGCGCCGACATCGACTGGATGCGGGGGAATTTCCACGACAATTTCACAGTGGGCGATGTCGTCCTCGTCCGGCGCATGACCGCCGACAGCGACGGCAGCTTCATCCGCTGGACCCTGCGGCAGGTGCCCGAGGTGCAGGGCGCCTTCATGGCCATGGACGTGAACACCGGGCGCGTGCTGGCCATGCAGGGCGGGTTTTCCTACCAGCATTCGGTCTTCAACCGCGCGACCCAGGCGATGCGGCAGCCGGGGTCGTCGTTCAAGCCCTTCGTCTATGCCGCCGCGCTCGATTCCGGCTACACGCCGGCGACCATCGTCGTCGACGCGCCGATCGAGATCAACACGCCGCAGGGCCTGTGGGTGCCGCAGAACGCCTCGGGGCAGTATTACGGGCCGACGCCGCTGCGCACCGGGATCGAGCAGTCGCGCAATCTCATGACCATCCGCCTTGCCCAGGAAATCGGCATGGACACGGTCGCGGAATATGCGGAACGCTTTGGCGTCTACGACCGGATGAACCCGGTCCTCGCCGCCTCGCTCGGGTCCGAGGAAACCACGCTTTACCGCATGGTCGCGGCCTATGCGATGTTCGCCAACGGCGGCGAGCGGGTCGAGCCCACGCTGGTGGACCGGGTGCAGGACCGCCACGGCAACACCATCTACCGCCACGAGCAGCGCGACTGCCCGGATTGCTCGATCCTGCGCCTGCCCGAGGGCGAGAGCCCCGGCATCGTCTCGCACCGCGAGCGGATCATGAACGCGATCACGGCCTATGAGCTCACCTCGATGATGGAGGGGGTGATCTCGCGCGGGACGGCGCGCGGCATCAGCCTGCCGGTGCCGGTGGCGGGCAAGACCGGCACCACCAACGATGCGCGGGACGTGTGGTTCGTGGGCTTCACCTCGAACATCGCGGCGGGATGCTACATCGGCTATGATACGCCGAGGTCGATGGGATCGGCCTCGGGCGGGGGGGTCTGCGCGCCGGTGTTCCAGGAATTCATGCGCGTCGCGATCGAGGAATATGGCGGCGGCCGGTTCCCGGTGCCGGCGGATTGCCAGTTCATCCCGATCGACCGCTTCACCGGCGCGCGCTTGCCCGATGGCACCACCGGCGAGAATGTGGTGAGCGAATGCTTCCGTGGCGGCGAGGAGCCGCTCTTCGGCATCACCTTCGACGGCGGTTTCGCCATGGCAGCCGATCTGCCGCTGGTGGACGAGGTGCGGGCCAGTTCGCGCAACGTCACCTCTGCCACCGGCCAGCAGGCGACCGTGGGGCCGAACGCGAGTTTCGGCACCGTCACCTCGGGCGGGCTTTACTGAGCGAAACCGGCGCGCGGATCCGGCGCGGGAGGGGGGCGCTGCCCCCCGTCGCCCTGCGGGCGCCTCCCCCCGGGATATTTGGGGACAGATGAAGGGCAGGCATCTTCATCTTTGCCTGAAGTACCCCGGGGGTGAACTGGCCGAAGGCCAGGAGGGGGCGGAGCCCCCCTGGCGGGTCATGCCGGGTGCCGGCGGGGCAGGGCTTCTTGTCCGCGTGCGGGGTGCATTGTATGAGGCGCGGTGAATGCAAGGACCGGAACATGCGCGCAGAGACCGAAGCCCATATCGCCGCCATCGCCAAGTCGATCGACCTGCTCGCGCAGCGCATGGGGCGCGAGACCGCCGCCTACCGCCTCGAGGAACTGAATGCGCGGGTCGAGGATCCGGCGCTGTGGGATGATCCGGCCGCGGCGCAGCGACTGATGCGTGACCGGCAGGTGCTTCTGGACAAGGTGACGACGGTGGCCGCGCTCGAGCGCGATCTGCGCGACAACCGCGATCTCATCGAGATGGGCGAGGCCGAGGGCGACGCCGAGGTGGTGGCCGAGGCCGAGGCCGCGCTGGCCGCGCTGGCGCTGTCGGCGGCGCAGAAGGAACTCGAGGCGCTGCTGGACGGCGAGGCGGATGCGAACGACACCTTCCTCGAGATCAACGCCGGCGCCGGCGGCACCGAGAGCCAGGACTGGGCCGAGATGCTGGCCCGCATGTATACCCGCTGGGCCGAGCGGAAGGGCTATCAGGTCGAACTCCTGTCGGAAACCCCGGGCGAGGAGGCCGGGGTGAAATCCGTCTCCTACCGGGTGTCGGGCCACAACGCCTATGGCTGGCTCAAGACCGAGAGCGGCGTGCACCGACTGGTGCGGATCAGCCCCTTCGGATCGGGGGACAAGCGGCAGACCAGCTTTGCCAGCGTCTGGGTCTATCCGGTGGTGGATGATTCCATCGAGATCGAGGTCCAGGACAAGGATATCCGCATCGACACCTACCGTTCGTCGGGCGCCGGCGGGCAGCATGTGAACAAGACCGACTCGGCGGTGCGCATCACCCACTTCCCGACCGGGATCGTCGTCACGTCGTCGCTCAAGTCCCAGCACCAGAACCGCGACATCGCCATGAACGCGCTGAAGGCGCGGCTCTATCAGCTGGAACTCGACAAGAGAAACGCCGCCATCAACGAGGCGCACGAGGCCAAGGGCGATGCCGGCTGGGGCAACCAGATCCGGTCCTATGTGCTTCAGCCCTACCAGATGGTGAAGGATCTGCGCACCAGTCACGAAACCTCGGACACGCAGGGCGTTCTGGACGGCGATCTGGACGGGTTCATGGCGGCAACGCTGGCCAGGGATGTCGCCGGCAAGAGCCGGGCCGAGGCCACGGCCGACGACTGAGCGGCCTCCCTCGCCCTGCCGGCCCGGGCGGGCGCGCGCAAACCCGGGGGCGGGATGTGGATTTGCCTTGACAGGCGGGGCTGCCTGAACGTGTGCTGCGCGTCGGGAGGGACCGATGACCACAGCCGTGCCGCAGGGCCACAGTGCCCCTTCGCCCCTGCCTGAAATCCAGGACCTGCGCCTGCGCGATCTGGGCGGGGCGCTGGTCGCGGGCGGGCGCGATTTCATGCGCGCGCCGCAGTTCGGGCTGTTCTTCAGCGCGGTCTATGTCTGCGGCGGGTTCCTGATGATCTGGCTCGGGGCGGGGCAGGTGGCCTGGGTGGTGGCGACTTCGCTCGGGTTTCCGCTATGTGCGCCCTTTGCCGCGGTCGGCCTCTATGAGGTCAGCCGCCGGGTCGAGCGGGGCGACCCCCTCGACTGGCGCGGGGTGCTGGGCGTGGTCTGGGATCAGCGCGGCCGGCAGGTGCCGTGGCTGGGCGCGATCATCGTCATCTGGTTCCTGTTCTGGACCTTCATCGCCCACATGATCTTTGCCCTGTTCATGGGGACCATGCCGATCGTGAACATCTCGGAAGGATGGGAGATTCTGGCCACGCCCGAGGGCATGACCATGGTCGGGGTCGAACTGGCGGTCGGGGCGGCGATGGCCTTCGTGCTCTATTCCTTCACGGTGATGAGCCTGCCGCTGCTGCTGGACCGCGAACTCGATTTCGTCACGGCGATGCTGCACTCGATCTCGGTGGTGCGTGACAATCTGCCGGTGATGCTGGTCTGGGCGGCGCTGATCGCGGCGCTGACCCTGGCGGCGCTGGTGCCGTGGTTCCTGGGCCTGATCGTGGTGCTGCCGGTGCTGGGCCATGCCACCTGGCACCTGTATCGCCGCGCCCTGAAATAGCGGGCGCGGCCGTCGTCGGGGCATGACCCGCGACAGGGGGCCGGGAAACGCGGCCGCGATCAGCCCTTGTCGCTGCCCGGGATCGCGGCGGTCGGCATCGTGCGCGGCGCGGCGGCGGCGGCGTTCAGCGGATCGTCCTGCCGCTGCACCGAACCCTCGAAATGCGCGCCCGATTCGATGGCGATGGTCTTGTGGATGATGTCGCCCTCGACCCGCGCGGACGAGGTGAGCCGCACCTTTATGCCGCGCACCCGGCCGACGATCCGGCCGTTGATGACCACGTCATCGGCGACCAGTTCGCCCTTGACCACGGCGCCCTCGCCGACGGTCAGCAGATGCGCGCGGATGTCGCCCTCGACCTGGCCCTCGATCTGGATGTCGCCGGTGGTGCGCAAATCGCCCTTGATCTGGAGATCCGACGACAGGATCGAGGCGGGCGGCTTGGCCTTGGGGGCGGCGGGGCGCGCCTCGGCGCTGGCGGCGGGAACGGCGGGGGCAGGCGCAGCCGGAGTCTCGGGCGGTTTCGGGGCGGGCTCGTTGATCTTGCTCTTAGAAAACATCCTGACCAGCTCTCATGTAGATCGTGGGGTTCACGGGTTCGCCGCCTTCGCGGATCTCGTAGTGGAGATGCGGGCCGGTCGAACGTCCGGAATTGCCCATATCACCGATCCGGTCCCCGCGCGAGACCCTTTGCCCGACCTCGACCCTTATGGCGTTGAGATGGGCATAGCGGGTCTCGATCCCGAACTGGTGCCGGATGGTGATCAGGCGGCCATAGCCCGAATGCCAGCCGGCCTCGGTCACGACCCCGTCGGCGGTGGCATAGACCGGCGTGCCGACCGGCCCGGCCAGATCCAGCCCGGCATGCTGCCGCCCCCAGCGCGCGCCAAAGCCCGAGGTGAAGCGGTAGCCGTCCCGCAGTGGCGGGGAAAAGGGCGCCACGCTGGCGGCGATGCGGTAGAGGTTCAACTCGTCGAGACGGCCGAGAATCTCGTTGGCGCGCAGGGTGTCGGGGTCCGGCTGGCCGGCATCGCTGGTCGAATAGGTGATCGGCATGAGCGGCCCGCCCTGCCCGGAATAGCCGCTGCGCACCGTGTCGATCACGCGCTGCGGGTCCATGCCGGCGGCGCGGAACATGCGGTCGAAGGGTTCGACGGACACGACCATCGCCTCTTCGATCTGGCGGAAGATGGCGTCGTTCCGGTCCGACATCAGCCGCAGTTCCAGTTCGAGTTCGGCGGTCTGCTCGAGCGCGCTTTCGGCGCTGGCGGCCACCTGGTCGCGTTCGGCCGCGGTCTCGGACAGGGCGCTGGTCAGCACGCCGAGGGCGCCGGACAGTTCGTCATCGGCCCCGGTCGCCAGGCTGATCTCGCCCGCCTCGGCGGCGGCCAGCAGGGTCTCGGCCTCGTTGCGGGCCAGGTCGCGTTCGGTCATCGCCTCCTGGAGCGTGGCCTGCATTGCCTCGATCCCGGAGGCGAGTTCGCGCTTCTGCTCCTCGAGGCGCAGGATTTCGCCCTGCATGGTGGAGATCTGCGCCAGCGCCGCCGAGAACCGCTCCTGCGCGGCCTGGGCCTCGGTCAGGCGCAGGTCGCGTTCGTCGGAAATGGCATTGAGCCGGTCCTCGTAGATCGTGCGGTCCCGCGCGGCCTGGGCGCGGAAATTGCCCGCGCCGATCGAATCCATCAGCAGGATCGCGGTGGCGACGATGGTCCAGCCGACCACGAGCGTGGCGCCGGTCCAGGCGATCGCCTGGGTTTCGGGGCGCAGGCGGATGAACCGGGTTTCGGTTTCGGACCGCAGGAACAGCCGCCGCTCGGGAAAGCGCCGCTCGAGCGCCGCGTGCAGGTCGTGAATCAGCCGAAGTCTCAAATCTGTCGTGCCCCATCATGCGGGTGGTCGGGCAAGCGTCGTGCAAGCGCCTGATTTCACGTCATCCATGCGTCGTCCGTGCCAGGGCCCGGGGCGCCGCCCCGACCCGGGGCGGCCGTCGCGGCCTTTGCGCGTCCGTGTTAGTCAGGCGGGGGCCGTGCCGCAACAGCTTTGCCCCGGCGCGGGGATTGTGCGGGATTCTCGGCAATTTCCCGCCGATCTTGCCGGGGCTCAGGGCTCAGGGCGCGGCCAGCGCGGCCAGCACCTCGTCCAGATGGCCGGCCAGGCGCACCTTGCGCCAGATGCGCCGCGCGCGCCCGTCGGCGCCGATCAGGACCGTGGTGCGTTCGACCCCCATGGAGCGGCGGCCATACATCTGCTTTTCGGTCCAGATCCCCCAGTCCGAGAGAACCTCGTGCTGCGGATCGGACAGCAGGGCCACGCTCAGATCCTGCCGGTCGCGGAACCGGCCTAGCGCCGCCACCGGATCGGGCGACAGGCCCAGCACCGTGGCGCCAAGGGCGGTGAATTCGGGCAGGCGGGCGGAAAACTGGCGGGCCTCGTCGGTGCAGGTGGGCGTGCCCGCGCGCGGATAGGCAAAGACCACCACGGGCGCCCCCCGCAGGGACGACAGCGCGACCGTGCCGCCGCCGTCGCAGGCAAGGGTGAAATCAGGCACTTCTTGGCCTTCGCTCAGCGGCATGTCATGCTCCTGTTCCATCCGCCCCATACTGGGCCGGGAGGCGGAAAAGGAAAAGGGCAGGGGCGCGCGCGTGCCGCTTGGGTCGCAGGCAGGAAAGGCGGGCGGGGAACCGGCCCCGCAGGCGCGGGAGGGCGCGCCCGATCCGGCGCCGCCCCGGCGGCGCGGGCGGCGGGCGGCGCGTCACGCGCTGGGGGGGCTGTGGCATCTGGCGATGCTGGGCGTGGTTTTCGCGCTCATCGCCGGTTTCGGCCTGATCGGCCGCGAGATCACCGCGCCCTCCTGGATCAAGACCCGGATCGAGGCGCAGGCGGCCGACCTGCTCGGGGGGGGCACGCTCGGGTTCGGGCGCATCACCGTGGCGGTCGGGCCGGACCTGCATCCGGTGGTGCGGTTGCGCGACACCGACCTGCGCGACCGTGACGGGCGGCGCATCGCCCGCATCCCGCTGATCGCGGTCACGCTGTCGCCGCGCGGGCTGGTGCTGGCGCGGCAGGTGCTGCCGCAGGCGGTGGTGTTCGAGGGGGCGCAGCTTTCGCTGTCGCGCGCGGCGGACGGACGGCTGGCCATCGCGCTGGGGGGCGGGCAGCGGATCGACGGACTGCCCGACCTGGCGGCGCTGTCGGGGATGATCGACGCGATCCTCGAATCCCCCGGCCTCGAGGCGCTGCGGCGCGCCGAACTGCGCGGCCTTGGCGCCGATTTCCGCGATGCGCGCGCGGGACGCACCTTTCACGTCGATGGCGGCACGGTCACCGTCGATCTGACCGGCGGGCATACAAGGGCCGAGGCCGATCTGGGCATCCTCTCGGGGCGCAGCTATGCCACTACGCTGCACCTGTCCTATGACAGCCCGCGCTACAGCCGCGCCGCCACCTTCGACCTTTCCGTCACCGATGCCGCCGCCGCCGACATCGCCAGCCAGAGCCCGGCGCTGGGCTGGCTTTCGGTGCTGGACGCGCGGCTGTCGGGGTCGGTCCGGGCGGAGCTCGATGCGGCGGGCAACCTGTCGGGCATGCGCGCCACGCTCGGGGTCGGGGCGGGGGCGCTGGCGCCGGCCGAGGGGGCGGCGCCCCTCACCTTCGACAATGCCAGCGCCGAGGTCCGCTATGATCCGGCCTCCGGACGCCTCGATGTCGACCGCCTCAGCGTGCAAAGCGACTGGGGCACGCTGCGGGCAAGCGGCCAGAGCCGGTTCGAGAGCCGGATCGCGAGCCGGATCGGGAGCCCGCCCGAAGACGGCCCCGCGCCGATCATCGGGCAATTCGTCCTGGCGGGGGCGGCGCTCGATCCGGCCGGCCTGCTGTCGCGCCCGGCGGCGCTGCCGCCGACCAGTGTCGATCTGCGGCTGTCGTTCGATCCCTTCGCCCTCGAGATCGGCCAGATCGCGGTCGAGCCCGCGGCCGATGGCGGCAGCGGCCAGCTCGTCGCCTCGGGCCGGATCACCGCCGGAGAGGAGGGATGGGGGCTTGCCCTTGACGGGGTGCTGCGGCGGGTGACGGTGGCGCGGCTGGGCGAACTCTGGCCCGAGGGCTTTCTCGAGGGCAGCCGCCACTGGTACCTCGGCCACGTTTCCGGCGGCGAGATCACCGACCTCACCATGGGGCTGCGCATGGTGCCCGGCGGCGCGCCGCACATGGCGCTCAGCCACGACTTCCGGGAGGCGACGGTGACGCTGCTCGACGGTCTGCCGCCGATCACCGGGGGGGCGGGGTCGCTGTCGCTCGACGGTCAGGCGTTTTCGGTGGTCTTTGCCGCGGGGCAGGTAAGCCCGCCCCAGGGCGGGACGGTCGACATGGCCGGCACCTCCTACACGATCGCCGATCTGACCGCGCGACCGCAGGTCGCCGTCCTCGACCTGGCCGCCCGCGGGCCGATCACCGCCCTTCTGTCGCTGGCCGATCAGCCGCCGCTGCATCTTGTCGCCCCGAGCGGCCTGCCGGTCGACATGGCCAGCGGCGCGGCGGATCTGAGCGGGCCGATCCGCATTCCGCAGGTCTTTCCCATGCCGCCGGGCAGCATCGGGGCCGATCTGCACGCCGTGCTCGGGCAGGTGGAAAGCGACCGCCTCGTGCCGGGCCGCCTGCTGGCGGCGACCCGCCTTGATCTGGGCCTGACCATGACCGGCCTGACGGTCGAGGGCGCGGCCACCCTTGACGGGGTGCCGTTCACCGGCCGCTTCACGACCGGCTTTGGCGCGGGGGCGCTCGCGGGGCAGGTGAGCGGGCAGGTGGCGCTGTCGCCCGGCTTCTTCGAGACCTTCGGGATCGGCCTGCCGCAGGGGATGCTGACCGGCAGCGGCACGGGCGATTTCACCATCGACCTGCCGCAGGGCGCCCCGCCGCGCTATGCCCTGACGAGCGACCTGCGCGGCCTTGTCCTGTCGATCCCGGCGGTGGGCTGGCACAAGGGGCGCGACCGGGCCGGCACCCTCGAGGTGGCGGGCCATCTGGGCGCGCGCCCGACGGTCGAGACGCTGATCCTTGACGCGGCCGGGTTGCGGGCCACGGGCCGGGTCGATCTGGCGCCGGGCGGCGGACTTGAACGGGCCGCGTTCTCGCGCGTCACCCTCGACGGCTGGCTTGATGCCGCGCCGCTGGCCCTTGTCGGGCGGGGCGCGGGCCGCGCGCCGGGGGTCGAGATCGGGGGCGGCATGCTCGATCTGCGCTTTGCCACGCTGGGCGGCAGCGCGGGGGCCGACGGCGGCGGCGACGGCACGGGCGTCGGCACGGGGGGCGGGCCGCTCTCGCTGCGGCTCGACCGGCTTCAGGTGACCGAGGGGATCGCCCTGACCGGCTTTGCCGGCACCTTCACCGGCTCCGGCGGCCTTGCCGGCAGTTTCACCGCCGAGGTGAACGGCGCCGCGCCGGTCCAGGGGGCGGTCGTGCCGATGAACGGGCGCACGGCGGTGCGCATCCTCGCCGAGGATTCGGGCCAGGTCCTCGGGGCGGCGGGGTTTCTCGACCATGCGCAGGGCGGGCCGCTCGACCTGACCTTCCTGCCGGCCGGACCCGAGGGCACCTATGACGGCAACCTCTCCATCTCGGCGCTGCGCGTGCGCGAGGCGCCGGCGCTGGCCTCGCTGCTCAATGCGATTTCGGTGGTGGGGCTGATCCAGCAGATGGCGGGGCAGGGCCTGGTCTTTGACGAGGTGCTGGCCGATTTCCGCATCAGCCCCGACCGCATCACAGTGCTGTCCTCGAGTGCGGTCGGGGCCGGGCTTGGCATCTCGCTCGACGGGGTCTACACGCCGGGCGACAACAGCATGGATTTTCAGGGCGTGATCTCGCCGTTCTACCTGTTCAACGCGGTCGGCGCGATCCTGACCCGCCGGGGCGAGGGGCTGATCGGCTTCAACTTCACCCTGCGCGGGCCGATGGGCGCGGCGCAGGTGCTGGTCAATCCGCTGTCGGTGTTCACGCCGGGCATGTTCCGGGAAATCTTCCGCCGTCCGCCGCCGCAGGTCGAATGATGCAGTTGTCAGACTTCGATTTCGACCTGCCGGCCGATCTGATCGCCACCCGACCGGCCCGGCCGCGTTCGGCGGCGCGCCTGCTCGTGGCCGAGGGGGACGCCATCGCCGACCGGCAGGTGACCGACCTGCCGCAGATCCTGCGGCCCGGCGACCTTCTGGTGCTGAACGACACGCGTGTGATTCCGGCGCGGCTGTCGGGGCAGCGCCTGCGCGGCGCGGCGCTTGCCCGGATCGAGGTCACGCTGCTTGCGCCGATGCCGGACGGCACCTGGTCGGCGCTGCTCAGGCCGCTGCGCAAGGTCGCGCCCGGCGAGGTGATTGTCTTTGCCCCCGGCTTTCACGCCACGCTCGACCGGCGCGCGGGCGACGAGGGCCTCCTGCGCTTCAACCTGGCCGGCGCCGCCTTCGATGCCGCGCTCGAGACCGCGGGCCAGATGCCGCTGCCGCCCTATATCGCCGCGCTGCGCCCGCCCGACGCCGCCGACCGCGAGGACTATCAGACCGTCTGGGCCCGCACCCCGGGCGCGGTGGCGGCGCCCACGGCCTCGCTCCATTTCGATGCGCCGCTTCTGGACGCGCTCGCGGCGCGCGGGGTCGGGCGGGTGCATGTGACGCTGCATGTGGGCGCGGGCACCTTCCTGCCGGTCAAGACCGACCGGATCGAGGATCACCGGATGCACGAGGAATGGGGCGAGGTGACGCCCGAGGCCGCCGCCGCCATCGCCGCCACGCGCGCCCGGGGCGGGCGCGTGATCGCGGTGGGCACCACGGCGCTGCGCCTGATCGAAAGCGCGGCCGCCCCCACCGGCGCCATCGCGCCGTTTCGCGGCATGACCGGGATCTTCATCCGGCCGGGGTTCCGCTTCAACGTCGCGGACGGGCTTGTGACCAATTTCCACCTGCCGAAATCGACGCTGCTCATGCTGGTCGCGGCGCTGATGGGGCCCGAGCGGATCCGCCGCATCTATGCCCATGCCGTGGCCGGGCGCTACCGGTTCTTCTCTTATGGCGACGCCTCGCTTCTGCTGCCCTAGGGCAGTATCGCCGGGCGCCGGTCTCTGCTAGAACCGGCCCGGTCGGGGCAGGAGGGCCACATGATCGCGGTGCTGCGCAGTTCCTGGGCGCTCCTTCTGGGCATCTTCATGCTCATGATCGGCAACGGCCTTCAGGGCCCGCTCCTTGGCCTGCGCGGCGAGGCCGAGGGGTTCTCCACCTTCGACATCTCCATGGTCATGTCCGCCTATTCGGTGGGTTTCCTGCTGGCGGCGCGGGTGGCGCCGCGCATGCTGCGCAATGTCGGGCATGTGCGGGTGTTTTCGGCGCTGGCCTCGCTCATCTCGGCGATCCTGGTGCTATATCCCGCCATCGCCGACCCCTGGGCCTGGGTGGCGATGCGGGTGATCATCGGGTTCTGCTTCTGCGGGGTCTACATCACCGCCGAAAGCTGGCTCAACGACCTGGCCACGAACGAGAACCGCGGCAAGGCGCTCTCGCTCTACATGATCGCGCAGATGGCGGGGATCGTGCTGGCGCAATACATCCTGGCCACCGGCGACGTGGGCGGGTTCATCATCTTCATCGTGCCCTCGGTGCTGGTGTCGCTGTCCTTCGCGCCGATCCTGCTGTCGGCCACGAACCACACCCCCGCCTTCGAGACGACCAAGCCGATGGCCCTGCGCCGGCTGATCGCCGCGTCGCCCCTGGCCAGCGTCGGGGTGTTCCTGCTGGGCAGCGTGTTTTCCGCGCTCATGGGCATGTCCGCGATCTATGGCGCGCGCGCGGGGCTGACGGTGCCGCAGATCTCGACCATGATCGCCGTGGCCTATGCGCTGCCGCTTCTGGCGCAATATCCGCTGGGCTGGATCTCGGACCGGGTGGACCGGCGGCTGCTGGTGGCGGTGCTCGCCTCGACCGGGACGCTGGGCGCGATCCTGTCGGTGGTGGTGCCTGGGCAGTTCTGGCTCATCCTGCTGTCGGCGGCGCTGGTGGGCGGGGCCACGAACCCGCTTTATGCGCTGCTCATCGCCCATGCGAACGATTACCTCGACCGCAGCGACATGGCCGCGGCCTCGGGCGGGTTCATGTTCATCAACGGCCTTGGCGCCATCGCCGGGCCCTTTGCCGTGGGCTGGATGATGGACGGGATCGGGCCGGGCGGGTTCTGGTTCGTGATCGCGGTGTTCCTGGGGCTGCTCGGGGCCTATGCGCTCTGGCGGATGCGCGCCGCGCCCGACCGGACCATCGTCGGCGCGCGCGGGGTCTATACGCCGATCGCGCAGCAGGCCACGGCGCTGGCCGCCGGCGCCGCGCAGGAGGCCGCGGCCGATGCCGCCGGCCTGCGCGCGGTATCCATGGGCGAAGTTCAGGATCAGGAGACCCCCGATGACTAGGACCGCAGCAGGGGCCGAACGGATCCTCGCGTTCTGGCTCGACGAGATCGGCCCGGCGGGCTGGTATGCTGGCACGGCCGCAATCGACGCCGCCTGCCGCGACGGTTTCCTGGCCGACTGGACCCGCGCCCGCGACGGCGGCTTGCGCGACTGGCTTGCGGATGCGCGCGGCACGCTTGCCTTCCTGATCCTCACCGACCAGTTGCCGCGCAACATGTTCCGGGGCCGGGCCGAGGCGTTCTCGACCGATCCCCTCGCGCTTGGCGCGGCGAAACAGGCGGTTGCGCGTGGCTTCGACCGGGCCTTCGCGCCGCCCGAACGGCAGTTCTTCTACCTTCCCTTCGAACATTCCGAGGATGCCGCCGATCAGGCGGGCGCGGTCGCCCTCATCGGCGACCGCCTGCCGGACGAGGACAGCCTGCTGCACGCGCGCGCGCATCGGGCGGTGATCGCGCGCTTTGGCCGGTTCCCGAACCGCAACGCCGCCCTCGGCCGCGCCGATACCGCGGACGAGGCCGCCTGGCTGCGGGCCGGGGGCTATGGCGCGGCGATGCGCGCGCTGCGCGAGGGGCGCGATCCATTCTGAGCGCGCGTTAACCCGGCGTCAGAACTTTGCTGCGACCCTGCCCCCGAGGAAGGGGATTCGGCATGAAAGAGCAGAAGATCGGCGCCGGCGTTCCGGTGGGCGACCGGGGTGGCGGCGACCCGCTCGAACGGCAGGTCATCAACATCATGGAACAGGGCGTGCTGGTCTGGGGGCCGGACGGGCGCTGCCTGATGTTCAACGCCCGCGTCTATCCCATGCTCGAGATCGGGGTGGACACCCTCAACCACGACACGATGCGCGCCGATTTCCGCGCCCGTTCGGTCGCGCGCGGCGACATCTCGCAGGCCTCTCTGGAACTGAGCGAGCGCGCCATCGCCGCGCATCAGCCCTATTCCTTCGACCGCACCCTGCCCTCGGGGCGGGTGGTCCTGACCACCGGGCGGCCGATGCGGGGCGGCGGCACCGTCGTCACCCTCACCGACGTGACCGAGGCGCGGCGCGTGCAACAGGAACTCGCCCGCGCCAAGGCCGAATCGGACGCGGCCGAACAGCGCACGCTCGACATCCTCGCACAGGAACGCATCCGCCGCACCGAGGGGCGGTTGCTCGGCCAGCTCAACGAATGGCTGCAAAGCTGCAAGTCGCTGGACGAACTCTACATGGTGGTCGAACGGTTCATGCGCGTGCTGCTGCCGGGGTCCAAGGGCGAACTCTACATCTATTCCAATTCGCGCGACGTCCTCGATGGCATGGTGAAATGGAACACCAGGGACCTGCACCCGAACATCACCGCCGATTCGTGCTGGGCGCTGCGGCGCGGCCGCTCCTACGAATACGACGAGGACGGGCTGTGCCTGAGTTGCGACCATGTGACCGGCCACCACCACGGTGTTGCGGTGCGCGAATACATCTGTGTGCCGATCGTGGCCCATGGCGATACGGTCGGCCTGCTGCATGCGCGCTTTGACACCGATTCGCCCGGATCGGCCCGGCTGGGCGACAAGGGCGCCTTCGCGATCCGCTGCGGCGAACATATCTCCATGGCGATCGCCAATGCCCGGCTGCGCGACGAATTGCGCGACCAGTCGATCCGCGATCCGCTGACCGGGCTCTACAACCGGCGTTATTTCATGGACGCGATCCACCGCGAACTCTCGATCTCCTCGCGCCGGGGATCGCGTTTCGGGCTCATCTCCTTCGATGCGGACCGGTTCAAGACCTTCAACGACAACCACGGCCATGACGCGGGCGATCTGGTGCTGCGCGGGATCGGTGCCCGGATGCACGACATCCTGACCGCCGGCGAGATCGGCTGCCGCTACGGGGGCGAGGAATTCATGGTGCTGGTCCCCGCCGCCGATCTGGGCGAAACGGTCGCGCTGGCCGAGCGGTTGCGCGATTCGGTCTCGGATCTCCAGGTGCGCCACCTCGATTCGATCCTGCCCAAGGTGACGATCTCCTGCGGCGCCGCGGCCTACCCCGAATGCGGGACGGACATCGGCGATCTGCTGCGCCGCGCGGACGAGGCGCTTTATGCCGCGAAACAGGCCGGGCGCAACGCCGTGGCCGTCCCTCCGAACGGCACCCCGCCCCCCGCCGCGATCCCCCCGCCGGGGACGGGGTGACAAGCGCTCACTGGTGAAGGCGGCCGCGCGCGGTTAATATTCACGCCAGACAGACCTTCAGCAGGAGCGAGGCATGGCCGCGAGAACCTTTGACCTGATCGTGATCGGCGCCGGCCCCGGTGGCTATGTTGCCGCCATCCGCGCCGCGCAACTGGGCCTGAAGGTCGCGGTGGTCGAACGCGAAAGCCTGGGCGGCATCTGCCTCAACTGGGGCTGCATCCCGACCAAGGCGCTCTTGCGGTCGGCCGAGGTGTTCCACCTCATGTCGCGCGCCGCCGACTTCGGCCTCAGGGCCGAGGGGCTGGGCTTTGACCTTGACGCGGTGGTGAAGCGTTCGCGCGGGGTGGCGAAACAGCTTTCGGGCGGGGTCGGGCATCTGCTGAAGAAGAACAAGGTGACGGTGGTGATGGGGACCGCCCGCCTGACTGCCCCCGGCCGCGTCAGCGTGACCGGCGACAAGGGCGCCGAGGAACTCGAGGCGGCGCATGTCATCCTCGCCACCGGCGCGCGGGCGCGCGAACTGCCGGGGCTCGAGGCCGACGGCGATCTGGTCTGGAGCTACCGCCACGCCCTGGTCGCGCCGCGGATGCCCCGACGCCTGCTCGTGATCGGGTCCGGGGCGATCGGGATCGAATTCGCCAGCTTCTTCAACACGCTCGGGTCCGATGTCACCGTGGTCGAGGTGATGGAGCGCATCCTGCCGGTCGAGGATGCCGAAATCGCGGCCTTCGCCCGCAAGTCCTTTGTGAAACAGGGGATGAAGATCCTCGAGGGCGCGGCGGTCAAGCGCCTTGATCGCCACCCCGGCAAGGGCGTCACCGCCCATATCGAGGCCGGGGGCGCCGTCACGACCCAGGATTTCGACACGGTGATTTCCGCCGTGGGCATCGTCGGCAATGTCGAGGGGCTCGGGCTCGAGGAACTGGGTGTCAGGATCGACCGCAGCCATGTGGTGGTGGACGAATATTGCCGCACCGGCGTGTCCGGCCTCTATGCCATCGGCGACATCGCCGGCCCCCCCTGGCTTGCCCACAAGGCCAGCCACGAGGGCGTGATGGTGGCCGAACTGATCGCGGGCGGCCATCCGCATCCGATGCGGCCCGGAACCATCGCCGGCTGCACCTACTGCCATCCGCAGGTGGCCAGCGTCGGCCTGACCGAGGAAAAGGCCCGCGCCGCCGGCCACGAGATCCGCGTGGGAAAATTCCCCTTCATCGGCAACGGCAAGGCCATCGCCCTGGGAGAGCCGGAGGGCCTGGTCAAGACCGTGTTCGACGCGAAGACCGGCGAACTTCTGGGCGCGCACATGATCGGGGCCGAGGTGACGGAACTGATCCAGGGCTTCGTCATCGGCCGCACCCTTGAAACCACCGAGGCCGATCTCATGGCCACGGTGTTCCCGCATCCGACCCTGTCGGAAATGATGCACGAAAGCGTGCTCGACGCCTGGGACCGGGTGCTGCACATCTGACCCGGAAAGGGGGCCGGCCGGCCCCCTTCGCAAGGCCCTCTCCTGCAAGACCCCCTCCCGCAAGACCCGCCGCGTCAGGGCTTCGTGGACAGGAGCAGCGGCTGCGTGGCGAGGACGGTCTCGCCCTCGGCCATGTAATAGCGCAATTCCCAGGCGCCGCCCTCTTCGGGCAGGCTCAGCGTCACCGGATTGCCGTCGGCGGTCATGGCCCAGGTCACATAGCCCTCGCCGGGGCGGCCAAGGCCGATGAAATCGCCCTCGTGGCCCGGCCCGGTCCAGGACACGGCGAGATCGGCGCCGGGCCGGGCGGTCGCGGGCGCCGAGAGCGTGGCCGTGACCGCGTCCAGGGTCACGGTCTGACGCGCCAGCACCTCTTCGCCGGCACCCAGGACATAGCGCACCTCCCATGTCCCCGGTTCGGGCGGCAGGGTGATCGCCACCGGATTGCCGTCGGCGGTCATGGCCCAGGTGACATAGCCCTCGCCCGGCCGGCCGATGGCGATGAAATCCCCCTCGAGCCCCGGCCCGGTCCAGCCGATCAGCACGCTTGCCCCCATGGTCAGGCCCTTGGGGACGCTCAGCGCCGCGTCCTGGGCCAGCACCGTCAGGGGCTGGAGCAGGATCGTCTCGCGGTCGCGGAACCGGTAGCGGAGTTCGTAATCGCCCGGCTCTCCGGGCAGGATGAGGGTGAGGGGGGTGCCGTCCGACGTATAGGCGTAGTCGCCATAGCTGTCGCTGCCGGCAGGTCCGATCTGGATGTTGTCGTATTGGGCGTCCGGCCCGGTCCAGTGCACCTCGATCCGGGTGCCGGCGGCGGCGGACGCGGGCGCGGTGATCGACACTTCGCCCGGCGTCACGGTGATCGGGCGCGTCAGGATCGCTTCGCGGTCCTGGAACTGATAGCGCAATTCATAGGTTCCCGGCGCCCAGGGCATGATCAGGCGCACCGGGCTGCCTTCGCTGGTATAGCGATAGTCCGAGGCGCCCTGGCCCGGCAGGCCGACCTGGATGTTGTCGTATTGCTGGTCCGGCCCGCGCCAGTCCACCGCGATGGTGGCGCCGCCCGGCACGCTGTCGGGCGCGACCAGGGCAAGGGTAGCCTCGGTCACGGTGATGGGCTGGCGCGCGATCGGGTGCAGATCCTGCCACTGGTAGCGCAATTCGTAGACCCCCGGTTCGCCCGGCATGATCAGGGTGAGGGGGTTTCCCGTCTCGACATAGGTGTATTGCAGGGCCGGGCCATCGGGCAGGCCGATCTGGATGTTGTCGAACTGCGCGTCCGGCCCGGTCCAGCCGATGGTCACGCTCGATCCGGCGGGGGCGGTGGCGGGGGCGTCAAGGGTGGCGGTCGGGGTGGCGGCCGGCAGGATCACGGTGATCGCCTGCGCGCCCGGGGTGACGGTGAAGATGGCGCTGCCGGTCGCGTCGTCCGCAGTGTTCACGGCATGGACGGTATAGGTGCCGGGGGCGAGGTCGCGCAGCAGCGGGTTGTCGTCCGGCCCGTCGGCGACAAGGGTGCCGAAGGCATCCTCGAGCGTCCACAGCACCGGGGCCGGCACAGGTTCGCCGCCGGCGCTGCCCAGCAGGGCGGTGATGCGCACCTGCCCGGTGTGCGGCGGCTCGGCTTGCGGCGGCGCGGGCCGGGTGGTGACTTCCTCGACCACTTCCTCCATGGCCGCGCGCAATTCGCCGGCATCGTCGGCGGTCAGGAACCGGCCGCCCGTCTCGTCGGCGATGCAGCGCATCTGGGCGAGGGCCTCTTCCTCGCCGCTCACGTCGAAGCCCACGACATGGGCGGTGAAATCCACCCCCGTCTCCTCGAGCACGCGGGCCGCGGCGCAGGGATCGGGGTTGCAGGTCTCGATCCCGTCCGAGACCAGGATCACGGTCGCCGCGTTCTCGGTGTAGCGCAGCGATTCGGCGGCGGCGATCACGGCATCGGTCATCGGCGTCATGCCGCGCGGGTTCAGGCCGTTCACGATGCCCGCGATCTGCGCGGCGGTGCCGGGGGCGGGGGCGACCAGGGTCTCGATGTCGGTGCAATCGCCGCGGCGGTTGTGGCCATAGGCGACAAGGCCCAGATCCTGATCGGCCGGGAAATCGGCCAGGATCGCGGCCACCACCTCGCGCGCGATCACGATCTTGTTCACGCCGTCGATCTGCCCCCACATGGAGCCGGAGGCGTCAAGCACGAGGATGGTCGCGGGCCGCTCCTGCGCCCGGGCCTGGGCCGGCGCAAGGGCGAAAGGGGCAAGAAGAAGGGCGAAGGCGAAGACGAGGGCGAAGAGGCGGTTGAATACTGACATGTGAATGATCCCGGTCGCTGACGACCGGGATTATCCACCAGGACCATCCGTCTGGATAGCCCCCAGAGGCCGGTTCAGCGCGCGATCTTGCCGCCCGCCGCCTGCCAGTGCATCAGCCCGCCAAGGTTGTAGACTTCCTTGTGGCCAAGCTGCTTCATCAGTTGGGCGGCCATCGACGCCCGCCCGCCCGAGGCGCAATAGAGGATCACCGGCTTGTCGTTCCTCAGTTCGGGAGCGCATTCGTTGCACGACGGATCGGCCTTGGTGCGCAGCACCGCCATCGGCAGATGGAGCGCGCAGGCCGCCTTGCCCGAGGCGCGCACTTCGCCCGGTTCGCGGATGTCGATGACGATGGCCTCGCCCGCCTCGCCCATCCGGACGAGTTCCTTGGGATCGGGGCGGTTGCCGGCGGGGCGGCGGAACAGGTTGAGCATGGTCGGGTTCCTGTGGTTGGATTGCGCCCGATATATATCAACACATGCCAATGTAAAGATGTATCCCGCGCCCCGGATGCGGGTTTCGGAAAGTTCATGATGTGTTCACTTTTGCACATTGGAAGGCGCCGTCCGGCGCAGTATGTAGACCGGGTGTGCCGGTGGGGATGACATGGCCGAACTGAAGAACATCGAAGTGCGCGGCGCGCGCGAGCACAACCTCAAGAACATCGACGTGGACATCCCGCGCGACCGGCTGGTGGTGCTGACCGGGCTCTCGGGGTCGGGGAAATCCTCGCTCGCCTTCGACACGATCTATGCCGAAGGGCAGCGCCGCTATGTCGAATCGCTTTCGGCCTATGCGCGGCAGTTCCTCGACATGATGGAAAAGCCCGATGTCGATCACATCAGCGGCCTGTCGCCCGCCATTTCGATCGAACAGAAGACCACATCGAAGAACCCCCGCTCGACCGTGGGGACGGTGACGGAGATCTATGACTACCTGCGCCTGCTGTTCGCGCGCGCGGGCACGCCCTACAGCCCCGCCACCGGCCTGCCGATCGAGGCGCAGCAGGTGCAGGACATGGTGGACCGCGTCATGGCCCTGCCCGAGGGGACGCGCGGCTATCTGCTTGCCCCGATCGTGCGCGACCGCAAGGGCGAATACCGCAAGGAGATGCTCGAACTGCGCAAGGCCGGCTTTCAGCGGGTCAAGGTTGACGGCACCTTTCACGAGATCGAGGAGGTGCCCGCCCTCGACAAGAAGCTGCGCCACGACATCGACCTTGTGGTGGACCGCATCGTGGTGCGCGCGGGCCTTGAAACCCGGCTGGCCGACAGTTTCCGCACCGCGCTCGACCATGCCGACGGCATCGCCATCCTCGAGACCGCCCCCGCCGAGGGCGAGGCCGAGCGCATCACCTTTTCCGAGAAGTTCGCCTGCCCGGTCTCGGGCTTCACCATCCCGGAAATCGAGCCGCGGCTCTTTTCCTTCAACGCGCCCTATGGCGCCTGCCAGGAATGCGGCGGCCTCGGGCACGAACTGTTCTTTGACGAACGCCTGATCGTCCCCGACATCACGCGCCGCATCGACGGCGGCGCCATCGCCCCCTGGGCCAAGTCGAAAAGCCCCTATTTCCGCCAGACCATCGACGCCATGGCCGCGCATTACGGCTTCTCGCCCAGGGCGCGCTGGAAGGAGCTGCCGCCCGCGGTGCAGGAGGTGTTCCTGCGCGGATCGGGCAAGGAAGAGATCACCTTCCGCTATGACGAGGGCGGGCGCATCTATCAGGTCAGCCGCGCCTTCGAGGGGGTGATCCCCAACATGGAACGTCGCTACCGCGAGACCGATTCGGCCTGGGTGCGCGAGGAGTTCGAGCAGTATCAGAACAACCGTCCCTGCCATGCCTGCGGCGGCTACCGGCTGCGCCCCGAGGCGCTGGCCGTGCGCATCGGCGGGCGCCATGTGGGGCAGGTGGTGGCCATGTCGATCCGCGAGGCGCATGACTGGGTGCAGGGCGTGCCGGCTGCGCTGAGCGCGCAAAAGAACGAGATCGCCCGTGCCATCCTCAAGGAAATCCGCGAAAGGCTGGGTTTCCTGAACAATGTCGGGCTCGAATATCTCACGCTGTCGCGCAACGCGGGCACGCTCTCGGGCGGGGAATCGCAGCGCATCCGGCTGGCCTCGCAGATCGGGTCGGGGCTGACCGGGGTGCTCTATGTGCTCGACGAACCTTCGATCGGGTTGCACCAGCGCGACAACGACCGGCTGCTGGCCACGCTGCGGGGGCTGCGCGATCAGGGCAATACCGTGATCGTGGTCGAACATGACGAGGATGCGATCCGCACCGCGGATTTCGTGCTCGACATCGGGCCGGGGGCTGGGGTGCATGGCGGGCGCGTGGTCGCGCAGGGCACGCCCGAGGAAATCGCTGCCCATCCCGACAGCCTGACCGGCGCCTATCTGTCAGGCCGCCGCGCGATCCCGGTGCCGGCCACCCGCCGCGACGGCAATGGCAAGGCGCTGACCGTCGTTCGCGCCACCGGCAACAACCTCAAGGAGATGACGGCCGAGTTTCCGCTGGGCCGGCTGGTCTGCGTCACCGGCGTCTCGGGTGGCGGCAAGTCGACGCTGACGATCGAGACGCTCTACAAGAACGCGGCGATGAAGCTGAACGGCGCGCGCGAGACCCCCGCCCCCTGCGAGACGATCCGCGGCTTCGAGCATCTCGACAAGGTGATCGACATCGACCAGCGCCCGATCGGCCGCACGCCGCGGTCGAATCCGGCCACCTATGTCGGCGTCTATACCCAGATCCGCGACTGGTTCGCGGGACTGCCGGAATCAAAGGCGCGCGGCTATGCGCCGGGGCGGTTTTCCTTCAACGTGAAGGGCGGCCGCTGCGAGGCCTGCCAGGGCGACGGCCTCATCAAGATCGAGATGCACTTCCTGCCCGATGTCTATGTCACCTGCGAAACCTGCAAGGGCGCGCGCTACAACCGCGAAACCCTCGAGGTGCGCTTCAAGGGCAAGAGCATCGCCGATGTCCTCGACATGACCATCGACGAGGCGCTCGAATTCTTTCGCGCGGTGCCGGCGATCCGCCGCCCGCTCGAGGCGCTGGTGCGCGTGGGTCTTGGCTATGTGAAGGTGGGCCAGCAGGCCACCACCCTGTCCGGGGGCGAGGCGCAGCGCGTGAAACTGGCCAAGGAACTGGCCCGGACGGCGACGGGGCGGACGCTCTACATCCTCGACGAACCGACGACCGGCCTGCATTTCGAGGATGTGCGCAAGCTGCTCGAGGTGCTGCACGAGCTTGTGGACCAGGGCAACACCGTCGTGGTGATCGAGCACAACCTCGATGTGATCAAGACCGCCGACTGGATCATCGACATCGGCCCCGAAGGCGGCGACGGCGGCGGGCGGATCGTGGCGGCGGGCACGCCCGAGACCGTCGCCGGGGTGGCGGACAGCCACACCGGGCGCTATCTCGGGCCGCTCCTGCGCCCGCGGCGGGCGGCGGCCGAATAGCCCGCCGCCCGGCCTCCGGTCAGCCGCGTTTCGTCGGGCAGGTCGAAATCCCCAGAAGCGAATAGAGCGGGCACATGCCGACCAGCCCGGTCATGAGCGGCAGAATCCCGATCAGCTTGGCCCAATGGGCGATGCCGGATGCCTGATCGACAAAGAACCAGATGAAAAGCCCGGCGCCGACGATCACCCGGATCGCGCGGTCGATCATGCCTTCGTTGATGGTGAACATGGACAGATCCCCAATCTCCGCCCCGGCGCGGACCTGCGCCGGTGCCTTCTCATCAGATGTGGACGGCGGCGCGCAATGCAACCCCGCGCCGCCCTGATCCTAGTCCATGGCCTTGAAATTGAAGGCCGAGCCCTCCTTGATCCCCGAAGGCCAGCGCGCCGTCACCGTCTTGGTCTTGGTGACAAAGCGGAAGGCGTCGCCGCCATACTGGTTCAGGTCGCCGAAGGACGACCGCTTCCAGCCGCCGAAGGTGTGATAGGACAGCGGCACCGGGATCGGCACGTTGATCCCGACCATGCCGACCTGCACCCGGTTGGCGAAATCGCGGGCGGTGTCGCCGTCACGGGTAAAGATGGCAACGCCATTGCCGTATTCGTGATCGGTGGCCAGGGCGAGCGCCTCTTCATAGGTCTTCGCGCGCACGGTCGAGAGGACCGGCCCGAAAATCTCGGTGCGGTAGATATCCATGTCCTTCGTCACCCGGTCGAACAGATGCGGGCCCACGAAAAAGCCGTTCTCGTAGCCCTGAAGGCGGAATCCGCGCCCGTCCACCACAAGTTCGGCCCCCTGCGCGATTCCGGTCTCGACCAGGCGCAGCACATTGGCCTTGGCCGCCGCGGTGACAAGCGGGCCGTAATCCACGTCGTTGCCCAGGGTATAGGGCCCGACGCGCAGCTTCTCGATCCGGGGCACCAGTTCGGCGATGAGCCGGTCCGCGGTCTCCTCGCCCACCGGCACCGCCACCGAAATGGCCATGCAGCGTTCGCCCGCCGCGCCGTAACCCGCCCCGATCAGCGCATCGGCGGCCTTCTCCATGTCGGCATCGGGCATGACGATCATGTGGTTCTTGGCGCCGCCAAAGCTCTGGACCCGTTTGCCGTTCTGCGCGGCGCGGGCATAGATATAGGCGGCGATCGGAGTCGATCCGACAAAGCCCACGCCCTGGATGCCGGGCGAATCGAGAATGCCGTCCACCGCCTCCTTGTCGCCGTTCACGACCTGAAGCACGCCGGGCGGCAGCCCGGCCTCGGTCATCAGTTCGGCCAGCATGAGCGGCACCGAGGGGTCACGCTCGGACGGCTTGAGGACAAAGGCGTTGCCGGCGGCGATGGCCGGGCCGAACTGCCACATCGGGATCATCGCCGGAAAGTTGAAGGGCGTGATCCCCGCCACCACGCCCACGGCCTGACGCATGGAATACATGTCGATGCCGGGGCCGGCGCCGTCGGTGTATTCGCCCTTGAGCAGGTGCGGCGCGCCGATGCAGAACTCGATCACCTCAAGCCCGCGCTGCACGTCGCCGGCGGCATCGGGCAGGGTCTTGCCGTGTTCGCGCGACAGCGCCTCGGCCAGCTTGTCCATGTCGCGGTTCAAGAGGCGCACGAATTCAATCATGATGCGCGCGCGCCGCTGCGGATTGGTCGCGGCCCAGCCGGGCTGCGCCCGGTTCGCCCCGGCGATCGCCCGGGCCAGCTCGTCCCCGTTCGCCAGCGCGACCCGGGCCTGCACCTCGCCGGTGGCGGGGTTGAAGACATCGGCAAAGCGCCCCGAAGCGCCGGCGACGCGCGCGCCGTCGATGTAATGTCCGATTTCCTGCATGGAATCCTCCTTGGCTGTGCCGATCCTAGCCTTGCATTTTTCACGGGAAAATAGACAGTATTCCAAAGTTGCCTTGCGGAAATGTCGGGATGAACTGGGACGACCTGCGCATCTTCCTTGCCGTCGCCCGCGCCGAAAGCCTGACCGCCGCCGCGCCGGGGCTGCGGATGGATCCGGCCACGCTCTCGCGCCGGATCGCCCGGCTCGAGGATGCGCTGGGCGCCGCGCTCTTCGTGAAGGGGCCGCAGGGCTATGCCCTGACCGAACGCGGCCAGGGCCTCATGGCCCATGCCGCCGAGGCCGAGGCCGCGCTCCTGCGGGCCACCGAATCGGCCGAGGGCAAGGAAGCGCTCTCGGGCCAGATCCGCATCGGCGCCCCCGACGGCTGCGCCACCTTCGTGCTGCCGCAGGTCTGCGCCGCGATCCAGCGCGCGCACCCGGCGCTGGAACTCCAGATCCTCGCGTTGCCGCGCGTGGTGAACCTGTCGCGGCGCGAGGCCGACATGGCGGTGACCGTCTCTCCGCCCGAAGCGGGGCGGGTGACGGTGCAGAAGATCACCGACTACCGCCTGCATCTGGCGCAAAGGCGCGATGCGCCGCCGCTGGCCACGCTGGCGGATCTGCGCGGCCGGCCGATCGTCGGCTACATCCCCGACATGATCTTCGACCGCGAACTCGACTATCTGGGCGAAATCGGCGCCGGTCGGGTCGATCTCGCCTCGAATTCGGTGACGGTGCAACTGATGATGCTGCGCGAACGCGGGGTCGGCATCGTCCACGACTTCGCGCTGCCTTCGGCGCCCGAACTGGTGCGGGTGCTGACCGGGGCGCTGGCGCTGCGCCGCGCCTTCCATCTGGTGCGCCACGAATCCGACCTGCGCTCGGCGCGGCTGTCGCAGGTGGCGGCGCTGGTGGCGCAGGGCATCCGCCTCGAGGTGGCCCGGCTCGAGGCCGCGGTGGCCCGCGCCGAAGCGACCGCACGCAACCCTTGACGGAATCGCGGCGCGGCGCGACCCTGTGACGACAACCGTTGAGGGAGGATGCGATGCTTGTTCACCAGATCCTTGGCTCGAAGGCGAGCGACGCCGTCATGACCATCGCCGAGGATGCCACCATCGCCGAGGCGGCCGCGATCCTCTCCGAGCGGCGGATCGGCTGCCTCGTGGTGTCGGCCGATGGCGCCCGCGTCGATGGCATCCTCTCGGAACGCGACATCGTGCGCGAGGTGGGGCGGCGCGGCTCTCCCTGCCTGTCCGATCCGGTGGCCTCGATCATGACCCGCCGCATCACCACCTGCACCCGCGACGATACCGCGGTGCGGCTCATGGAACTCATGACCGAGGGCCGCTTCCGCCACCTGCCGGTGCTCGAGAACGGGCGCCTCGTCGGGCTCGTCTCGATCGGGGACGTGGTGAAGGCGCGGATCGGCGAACTGGCGATGGAGCGCAACGCCCTCGAAGGGATGATCATGGGCCATTGACGCGGCGCACGACGCCCCTTGCATCCCCGGGCGCGCTGTTGTTGCGTGCGGCCATGGACGGACAGGGGGGATCGTCATGCGCGTTGGCCTGTATCCGGGTACCTTCGACCCGGTGACGCATGGGCATCTGGACATCATCGCGCGGGCCGCCTCTCTGGTCGACCGGCTGGTGATCGGCGTGGCGATCAACCGCGACAAGGGGCCGCTCTTCACCCTCGACGAACGCGTGGCGATGCTCGAGGCCGAATGCGCCGCCATCGCCGGCGCCCGCGGCATCGAGATCCGGGTGCATCCGTTCGAGAACCTGCTGATCGACTGCGCCCGCGATGTCGGCGCCAGCGTGATCCTGCGCGGCCTGCGGGCGATTGCGGATTTCGAATACGAATACCAGATGGTCGGCATGAACCGCGCCCTCGATCCGGCGATCGAGACCGTCTTTCTCATGGCCGAGGCCCGCCATCAGGCCATCGCCTCGAAACTGGTCAAGGAAATCGCGCGACTCGGGGGCGATGTGTCGAAATTCGTTCCGCCCGCCGTGCACGGTGCCCTGCGCGCGCGCTTCGGCCGCGCCTGACTCCGGCCCGGTCCTTGGCCCGACACTTGGCCGGCCCTTGGCCCGCCCCCTTCATCTTTGCGAAAATACCCCGGGGGGGAGGCCCGCAGGGCCGTGGGGGGGC
>JADYZU010000051.1 GCA_020852925.1 Rubellimicrobium sp.
GCCCCGCGCGCCCCTTCATCTGTCTCCAAATATCCCGGGGGGAGTCGCCCATCGGGCGACGGGGGGCAGCGCCCCCCTCCTTGCGCTTGCGCCGCGCGCGCGCGCGCCCTATATGCGGCCCCGAGAGGCTGGCGCGGGCAGGCGCCTCGCCAACCCGGTCAGGTCCGGAAGGAAGCAGCCGCAACGAGCCCCGCCTGGGTCGCTGTCCAGCCTCTCACCTTAGCCGTCACAGCCGCTCGGCGATCATCCGGTGGAGTTTCAGCGTATCCGCCTGGAAATTCCTGATCCCTTCGGCCAGTTTCTCGGTCGCCATCGCGTCCTCGTTCATCTGCCAGCGGAATTCGGCCTCGTCCATGACGATGCGCCCGGCCCCGGTCGCCCCTTCGGGCGACAGCCGGCGCGGCAGCGCGCCCTCGTCGGCCGCAAGCGCCTCCATCAGCGCCGGCGCGATCGTCAGCCGGTCGCACCCCGCCAGCGCCTCGATCTGCCCGGTCGAGCGGAAGGAGGCGCCCATGACGATGGTCGAGATCCCGTTCGCCTTGTAATAGTCATAGATCCTGCGGACCGAGGCCACGCCGGGATCGGTCTCGGGCGTGTAGGTCTGGCCGGTGGCCTTGCCGAACCAGTCGGTGATCCGCCCGACGAAGGGCGAGATCAGATAGGCGCCGGCATCCGCGCTCGCCACCGCCTGCGCCATCGAGAAGAGCAGCGTCATGTTGCAGCGGATGCCCTCGGCCTCGAGGATGCGCGCCGCCTCGATCCCCTCCCAGGTGGTGGCCAGCTTCACGAGGATGCGTTCGGGCCCCACGCCGCGCGCGCCGAAGGCCGCGATCAGCGCGCGCGCCTTGGCGACCGAGGCATCGCGGTCGAACGACAGCCGCGCGTCCACCTCGGTCGAGACATAGCCCGGCACGATCGCCGCCAGTTCGGCCCCGACCATCACGGTGAGGTCCTGCGCGATCGCCTCGACGGCATTGGTGCGGCCGCGGCCCGCCTCGATCACCCGCGCCACCTGATCGGCGAGCGACGGCATCTGCACCGCCTTCAGCACGATCGAGGGATTGGTGGTGCAATCCTGCGGCTTCAGTGCCCGCACCGCCTCGATATCGCCGGTGTCGCCCACGACCACCGTCATGGAGCGGAGCTGTTCGAGTTTCGTGGCCATCGCGCCCTCCCTTGATCCTGCGCCGGGCATAGGCCGACGCCCCGCCGAATCCAAGCCCCGCCGAGCCACCCCGCCGGAGCCACCCCGCCGCCCATCCGCCCTTGCCGCCTGCGCGGGCATTTGCGAGAACCCCTGCGTCACAGGAGAGAGCGCCGATGCCCACGATCCTCGTCCTCAACGGCCCGAACCTGAACCTGCTCGGCCTGCGCCAGCCCGAAATCTACGGCCACGCCACCCTTGCCGATGTCGAGGCGCTCTGCCAGCGCACCGCCCGGGGCGCGGGCCTGGCCGCCGATTGCCGCCAGACCAACCACGAGGGCGTGATGATCGACTGGATCCACGCCGCCCGCGGCACCGCCTCGGGCATCCTCATCAATCCCGGCGGCTGGAGCCATACCTCGGTCGCGCTGCTCGATGCGCTCAACGCCTATGAGGCGCCGGTGGTCGAGGTGCACATCTCGAACATCCACCGGCGCGAGGCGTTCCGGCACCATTCCCACATCTCGGCCCGGGCCGAGGCGGTGATCGCCGGTTGCGGGGTGCAGGGCTATGCGCTCGGGCTGCTGCATCTGGCCGAACGGCTGGGGGCGGCCGGCGCATGAGGCTCCTCGTCACCGGCGGCGCGGGCTTCATCGGCTCGGCGGTGGTGCGCGCGGCGCTCGGGGCCGGGCACGAGGTGGTGAATCTCGACGCGCTGACCTATGCGGCCAATCCCGCCAATCTGGCCCAGGTGGCGCATCTGCCGGGCTATGCCTTTGTCCGGGCCGACCTGCGCGAGCGCGCCGCGCTCGATGCCGCGCTCGCGCGGTTCCGCCCCGATGCGATCATGCATCTGGCCGCCGAAAGCCATGTCGACCGCTCGATCGACGGGCCGGGCGATTTCATCGCCACCAATGTCACCGGCACCTTCAACCTGCTCGAGGCGGCACGCCAGCACTGGGTCGCCGCCGGCCGGCCCGCAGGTTTCCGCCTGCACCACATCTCGACCGACGAAGTGTTCGGCCACCTTGGCCCCGACGATCCGCCCTTCACCGAGGATACGCCCTACGCCCCGCGCAGCCCCTATTCGGCGTCCAAGGCCGCCTCGGACCATCTGGTGCGCGCCTGGCATGCGACCTATGGCCTGCCGGTGGTGCTGTCGAACTGCTCGAACAACTACGGGCCCTGCCACTTTCCCGAAAAGCTCATCCCCGTCACGATCCTGAACGCGCTCCACGGCCGGCCGATCCCGGTCTACGGCCGGGGCGAGAACGTGCGCGACTGGCTCCACGTCGAGGACCACGCCGAGGCGCTTCTGCTCGTGCTCGCGCGTGGGCAGACCGGGCGCAGCTACAACATCGGCGGCAATGCCGAGGCGCGCAACATCGACATCGTGCGCCGCATCTGCGCGCTGATGGACCGCGCCCGGCCCGCCGGGGCGCCGCATGCGCGCCTCATCACCTTCGTCGCCGACCGGCCCGGCCACGACCACCGCTATGCGATCGACGCCGGACGCATCCGCGACGAACTGGGATGGGAGCCGAAGGTCACGCTGGACGAGGGGCTGGCGCGCACCGTGGACTGGTATCTGACGCACGAGGACTGGTGGCGCCCGCTGCTGTCGCGGCAGGGGGTGGGACAGCGCCTCGGGATGGGGGCATGAGGATCGTCGTCCTCGGCCGCACCGGGCAGGTGGCGCGCGAACTGGCCCGGCTTCTGCCCGGGGACGGGGCGGTGTTCCTGGGCCGCGACGCGGTCGACCTCGCCCGGCCCGAGGCGGCGCTGGCCGGGTTCGCGCGTCATCTCGACGGCGCGGAGGCGGTGATCAACGCCGCCGCCCATACCGCCGTGGACCGCGCCGAGACCGAAGAGGCCATCGCCCTGGCGGTGAACGGCACCACGCCCGGCGTGCTGGCGCGCGCGGCGGCGGCGCGCGGGGTGCCCTTCGTCCAGATCTCGACCGACTACGTCCTCGACGGCAGCGGCAGCACCCCCTGGCGGCCCGATGCCGTGCCGGCGCCCGTCAACGCCTACGGCCGGACCAAGCTGGCGGGCGAAAGGGCGGTCGCCGCCGCCGGGGGGGTCCATGCGATCCTGCGCACCTCCTGGGTGTTTTCCGCGCATGGCCCGAATTTCGTGCGGACCATGCTGCGCCTCGGGGCCGAACGCCCTGCCCTTGCGGTGGTCGCCGACCAGATCGGCGGGCCGACGCCCGCGGCGGCCATCGCGCGCGCCTGCCTCACCATCGCGGCGGCGCTGCGGCGCGATCCGGCGCTTGCGGGGGTGTATCACCATGCGGGTGCCCCCGACACGAGCTGGGCGGATTTCGCCCGCGCGATCCTGGCCACGGCCGGCATCGCCACGCCGGTGCGCGACATTCCCACCGCCGATTACCCCACCCCGGCGCGCCGCCCGCTCAATTCGCGGCTGGACTGTTCCTCGACCGAAGCCGCCTTCGGCCTGCCCCGCCCCGACTGGCGCAAGGCGCTGCCCGGCATCATCCGCGACATGGAGGCGGCCTGATGGAATTGCGCGAGACCCCGATCGCCGGGCTTCTGGTCCTGCAACCGCGCCGGTTCGCGGATGCGCGCGGCTGGTTCAGCGAGACCTGGAACCGCACCACCCTGCGCGCCCACGGCATCGACCTCGATTTCGTGCAGGACAACCATTCGATGAGCCTGGCGCGCGGCACGATCCGCGGCCTGCACTATCAGGCGCCGCCGCGCGCGCAGGACAAGCTGGTGCGCTGCCTGAAGGGCGCCGTGCGCGATGTCGCCGTGGACATGCGCCCGGCCTCGGCCACCTTCGGCCACTGGTTCGCGGTGGAACTGTCGGCGGACAACGGGCTGCAACTGCTGATCCCCAGGGGATTCCTGCACGGCTTTGCCACGCTGACCGACGGCGCCGAGATCGCTTACAAATGCACCGATACCTACGCGCCGCAGCAGGACGGCGCGGTGCGCTTTGACGACCCCGACCTTGGCATCGACTGGGGCATTCCCGCGTCGGGGGCGATCGTTTCCGACAAGGACCGGGCCGCGCCGCTGTTGCGCGACTGGGTCAATCCGTTCTGAACAGGGGGCACCATGCAGCGCAAGGGCATCATCCTCGCCGGGGGGACGGGCACGCGGCTCTGGCCGGTGACGCTGGGCGTCTCGAAACAGCTTCTGCCGATCTACGACAAGCCGATGGTCTATTATCCGCTGTCGGTGCTCATGCTGGCCGGGCTGCGCGAGATCGCCGTCATCACCACACCCCATGATCAGGAGCAGTTCCGCCGCACGCTGGGCGACGGCAGCCAGTGGGGCATCCGCCTGAGCTACATCACCCAGCCCTCGCCCGACGGGCTGGCGCAGGCCTATCTGCTGGCCGAGGAGTTCCTTGCCGGGGCGCCTTCGGCGATGATCCTGGGCGACAACCTGTTCTTCGGCCATGGCCTGCCCGAACTGATGGCCGCCGCCGATGCAAGGACCGTGGGCGGAACCGTGTTCGGCTATCACGTCGCCGATCCCGAACGCTATGGCGTGGTCGCCTTCGACGCCGCCGGGCAGGCGCGCGAGATCATCGAGAAACCGGCCCGCCCGCCGTCGAACCATGCGGTGACCGGGCTCTATTTCCTGGACGGCAGCGCGCCCGCGCGCGCGCGGCGCGTCACGCCTTCGGCGCGCGGCGAACTCGAGATCGTGTCGCTGCTGGGGATGTATCTGGCCGAGGGGATCCTCGCGGTGGAACGCATGGGGCGCGGCTTTGCCTGGCTCGACACCGGCACGCATGCCAGCCTGCTCGACGCCGGCAACTTCGTTCACACCTTGCAAAGCCGGCAGGGCCTTCAGACCGGAAGCCCGGACGAGGTGGCCTGGCGGCAGGGCTGGATCGACGATGCGGCGCTGCGCGAACGGGCGCGGATTTTCGCGCGCAACGACTATGGCCGCTACCTGTCCGCCCTGCCCGACAGCCCCGGGTGATTCGCCCGTGGCCGCCCCGGCCGATGCCGGTCGCGG
Organism: Rubellimicrobium sp.; assembly: GCA_020852925.1. Lineage (GTDB taxonomy): Bacteria > Pseudomonadota > Alphaproteobacteria > Rhodobacterales > Rhodobacteraceae > JADYZU01. The sequence goes on from JADYZU010000051.1 coordinate 5,146, forward strand.
CGGGCCTGTCACCCGGGCGCGAACAATACGGGCGGGTCGCGCGGATTGGCCGGAACCCGGCAATCCCCCTCTGGTTGAGGCCGGGCTTTCGCCACATTCCTGCCGCGGTTTCCACGGGCGGGCACAATCGCGCCACAATGCTGCCCGCATTCACGTTCGCGTGTGATCGCCCCGCCGGATGCCGCAGCGTCAATTCGGTGAAAATTGTCGGAATCGCGATCATGCGTGAACAATCCGGCGCAGGCGGGCACCTGTTTTCCGTAATGGAAACGATGAACCGGCCCGGGCGTTTTCCCCCGCCGGGTTTTCCCCCTTGATCGCCGGGGGCTTCGGGCACAACTGGCGCAAGTGAACGGCCTCCTCGCGGGCACCGATCCGGGAAACGCCCCTTTGACAGCGGCCCGATCCGGGTGATTAGGTTTCTCGAGGCCGCCGGATCCGCAGCGATGAGGACCGGAGGCCGCGGGGCGGTGGGGCCCTGTCGAACGGGAGTTTTGCCGGAACGACACCGGCACGGGCGGCCCGCAGGGTCCGCACGGGGAACAGGACAACGCACGCTCTGCGCCCAGGTGACGGGCGGCCCGTCCGGGCCGGCCGCGGGAGCAGGTCATGCGATCCACAGCCCTTCGGGGGGATGACGTGACGATTCAGTTTCGCAATTACGGGCCTGCACAGGTGGCCGGACTTCCACGCCGGCCGGCCCGGGACTTTCGCCAGGGGCCCTATGCGCGGGTGTTCAAGCGCCTGTTCGACCTGACCCTTGCCGGAATTGCCGCGGTGCCCGTCCTTGCGGTGGTGCTGCCGCTTGCCCTTGTCATCGCGCTGGACGGCGGCTCGCCCTTCTATGTGCAGGAGCGGGTCGGCCGCGGCGGGCGCATCTTCCGCATGTGGAAGCTGCGCACCATGGTCCATGACGCCGACGCCCGGCTGGAACGCCATCTGGCGCAGGATCCGGCGGCGCGGGCCGAATGGGACGCCTATCAGAAGCTGAAGCGCGATCCGCGCATCACCCGCCTTGGCGAGCTGCTGCGGCGCACCTCGCTCGATGAACTTCCGCAACTGTGGAACGTGCTGCGGGGCGAGATGTCGATCGTCGGGCCGCGCCCCTTCATGCCCTCGCAGGCGGCGATCTATCCGGGGACGGAATATTACGCGCTGGTGCCCGGCCTGACCGGGCCCTGGCAGGTGTCGATCCGCAACGAGGCGAGTTTCGCCGAACGCGCCACCTTCGACCGCGAGTATTTCCGCACCCTCTCGCTGCGCACCGATCTGCGGCTCATCCTGCGCACGGTGGGCGTGCTGCTGCATCCGACCGGCAGCTGACGCCCCCACTCTGGCCCGGTCCCGGCCCCTCCGGGCCGAGCCCTGCCGCAGCGCGGCCATCGGGGGTCATGTTTCTGCCCCGAAAGCGGGTTATCCTGCCTGCCGGGCCCGGTTGAACGGGCGGTCCTGATGGGGGGGAATCCGTGCCGAACCTCGTCGCGCTGGCGGCACTCCTGCTCTGGCCGGTGGTCACCGCCGTGCTGTTCCGGCGCCTCGGGCCGGGGCGGGCGCTGATCGTCGCGCTGATCGCGGGCTATCTGCTGCTGCCGCCGCCGCCGGCCGCGATCAACCTGCCGCTGCTGCCGTCGTTCGACAAGGACCACATTCCCGCCCTCTCGGCGCTGGCGGCGGCGGTGGCGCTGTATCGGCCGGGCATTGCCCTGCTGCCGCAGGGGTGGCTGGCGCGCGGGCTGGTCGTGCTGTTCGTGTTCTCGCCGGTGGCGACCGTCCTCACCAACCCCGAGCCGATGGTCCACGGCCCCGTCGTCCTGCCCGGCCTCAACTGGCGCGAGGCGGTGGCCATGGTCATCCTTCAGGCGGCAACGGTCACGCCCTTCCTTCTGGCCCGGCATTTCCTGAACCGCGAGGAGGATCACCGCGATCTCGTGGGCGCGTTCATGATCGCCGGACTGGTCTATTCCCTGCCGATCCTGATCGAGGTGCGCCTCTCGCCGCAGATCAACACCTGGGTCTATGGCTATTTCCAGCACCTGTTCAGCCAGATGATGCGCGACGGCGGGTTCCGCCCGATCGTGTTCCTCTATCACGCGCTCTGGGTGGCCTTCTTCACCATGACCGCCGTCACGGCGGCGGCGGCGGTCGCGCGCCATGGCGGGCGCTGGCGGGCGGCGGGCTGGGGGGCGCTGGGCTGGCTCGGGGTCACGCTCGTGCTCGAGAAATCCTATGCCTCGGTGTTCTACGCGCTGGTGCTGGTGCCGGCGGTCCTGATGCTGCCGGTGCGGACGCATCTGAGGCTGGCCGCGCTGCTGGCGCTGGTGGCGCTGGCCTATCCGGTGGCGCGCACCTCGGGGCTGGTGCCGGACCGGCAGATCGTGGCCCTGGCCGGGCAGATCGGGCCGGACCGGGCGCATACGCTGCAATACCGGTTCGACAACGAACGGGTGCTGGCGCAACATGCCCTTGAAAAGCCGCTGTTCGGCTGGGGTCTCTGGGGGCGCCACCATCTCTATGACAACGAGGACGGCCGCGTTCTGACCGTCACCGACGGGCAATGGGTGCTGGTGCTGGGGGTGCTGGGGATCGTCGGGTTCGTGGCGCAGTTCGGGCTGCTGGCGCTGCCGGCGGTGCTGGCGTGGCGGCGGGGGGCGATGCTGGCCGGGGGCGGGGGCGGGATCTGGACCGGGCCGCTGGTCCTCATCCATGGGGTGAACATGTTCGACCTGATCCCGAACGCGACCGTGACGCCGCTGACCTGGCTGGTCGCGGGGGCGATCCTGGGCCTTGCCGAACGCGCCCCGGCCACCGGCCCCGGGCGGACGGACGCGCGGGCGCAGGCGCAACCGCCCGGCCCGCCGCCGGTGCGGACGGTGCTGTGATGGCCGACCGGCCCCGGCGCATCCTGATCGTCGCGGAACAGGCCAACCCGGAATGGGTGAGCGTGCCGCTCATCGGCTGGTCGCTTGCCCGGGCGCTGGCGCAGGTGGCCGAGGTGCATCTGGTCACGCACAGCCGCAACCGTGACGCGATCCTGCGCGCCGGCCTGACCGAGGGGCGCGACTTTACCGTGATCGATTCCGACCGGATCGCCGCCCCCCTCTGGCGGCTGGCCGAGGCGCTGGGCGGGCGCGGCGGCAAGGGCCACACCATCCTTCAGGCCGCCGGCGCCCTTGCCTATCCCTGGTTCGAGCATCTGCTCTGGCGCCGGTTCGGCGCGCGGATCCGGGCGGGCGAATGGGATGTCGTGCACCGCATCACGCCGCTGTCGCCCACCGCCACCGGGCCCCTGGCGGCGCATTGCGCCCGGGCCGGCGTGCCGCATGTGATCGGGCCGCTGAACGGCGGGGTGCCCTGGCCTGCGGGCTTTGATGGCGCGCGGCGGCGCGAGCGCGAATGGCTGGTGCCGCTGCGGGGGCTTTACCGGCTGATGCCGGGGCGCGCGCGGATGCTGCGCGCCTGCGCCGCGATCATCGCCGGCAGCCGGCACACGCTGTCGGAAATCCCCGCCCGGCACCGCGACCGGGCCATCTGGCTGCCCGAGAACGCGGTCGATCCCGCCCGGTTCCCGCCGGGCAGCCCGCCCGCGGACGGGCGGTTGCGCGCCTGTTTCATCGGCCGGATGGTGCCCTACAAGGGGCCGGACATGCTGCTCGAGGCGGCGGCGCCGCTGATCGCCCGGGGGCGCCTGAGCCTTGAGATGATCGGGGACGGGCCGATGCTGCCGGCGCTGCGCGAACGCGCGGCGGCGCTGGGGCTGGAACGGGGGATCGCCTTTCACGGCTGGGTCGCGCATGATCGCGTGCAAGAGGTCGCGGGCGGCTGTCACATCCTGGCCTTCCCCTCGATCCGCGAATTCGGCGGCGGCGTCGTCCTCGAGGCGATGGCGATGGGCCTTGCGCCGGTGGTGGTGGATTATGCCGGGCCGGGCGAACTGGTGGACGCGGACACCGGCTGGAAGATCGCGCTGTCGGATCGCGCGGGGATCGTGGCCGGCCTCGGGGCGGTGCTGGCCGAACTGGCCGATCACCCCGAAAGGGCACGCGCGCGCGGCAACAGGGCGCGGGCGCGGGTGCTCGGGCATTTCACCTGGGCGGCAAAGGCGCGGCAGGTGCTGGCCATCCACGACTGGGCCCTGGGCCGCAGCGGCCGGCCCGATCCGTTCGCGCCCGCAAAGGAGGCACCATGATCCTGCGACTGATCCTTGTGCTGCTGGCCCTGTCGCTTGCGCCCGCCGCGCGGGGCGAAGCGGGCGAAGCGGGCGACGGAGCCATGGGCGCCTTCTTCTTCGGCAACAGCCTGATCTGGCATCAGGATGGCGGCGACGAAAGTGCGGTTCCCTACTGGCTTGCCCTCATGGCGCAGGCGGGCGGACAGGGGTTCGCGGCCGACGGCACCTGGGGTTTTCCCGCCGATTTCGCCCGCGCCCTGCCCCCGTCGTCCGACTGGCGCATCGGCGGGGTCGCGCGCCTCATGTCCGACAATCCGCGTTCGTTCCGCATGGCGGGTTTCGATGCCGCGATCCTCGCGCCGCCGAATTTCGTGCAATGGGCCGCGCCCGACCGTGACACGCTGGACGGCGCGATGTCGGATCTGATCGGCCGCACCTTCGACTGGACCCGCAATCAGGGCATCGCGCGCCTCTACATCTACGAGGGCTGGCCCGACATGGGCGATTCGGGCGCCTTTCCCCCCGAACCGCAGGCCTTTGCCGCCTGGCGTGACCATGCGCGGGGGGCCTACGACCTGTGGTATCGCGACCTGACCGCCCGCCTGGCGGCCGGTCTGCCCGGGGCCGAGGTCGGGCTGATCCCGGTGGCGCGGGTCATGGCCGGGCTTCTGGCCGAGGGGCCGCTGGCCGCGCTCGCCCCCGGCGATCTGTTCGTCGATGACGCGCCGCACGGCACGCCCGCCGCCTATCTGCTGGCCGCGATGATCACGCATTCCGCCCTTCAGGCCGAACCCGCGCCCGCGATCGCCCTGCCCGCCGGCATCCCGCCCGTGCTGCGCGACAATTACCCCGCCATCGCCGAAGCGATCTGGCGCGAGGTCGCGGGCGCGGTCGCGCCGCCGGGCGCCACGCTGTCGGTGCCGGAAACCGGGCTCGGGAACCCTTCGGTCGGCTATGGGCTGGCCGGGATCGCGGACTGGTCCAGCGAATTGCCCTTTCTCGACCTGATGAAGACCGCGCGGCCCTGGGTCGGGCATCTGCCGGGGCAATGGGGCGCGGTCAGCTTTGACGACCTGCGCGCGGGCGGGTTCCTGTCGCCCGAGGGCTGGCCCCTCGCCATTCCCGAGGGGGTCGAGGCGCTCGAGACCTTCGTCCTGACCGATCTGCCCGAAGGCGCCACAACCGCCGCCGGGCGCTATGTCGTGACCTGGCGGGGCGAGGGGCGGCTGACCCTGGGCGGCCGCGCCCGCGCGGTCGAGAGAGGCGACCACGAGGCGCGCTTCACCTTTGTCCCCGGCGAGGGGCCGGTGGCGATCCGCCTCGAGGCCATCTCCCCCGCCGATCCGCTGCGCGACATCAGCGTGCTGCGCGAGGACCGGCGCGACCTGGCGCGCGCGGGGCTGATCTTCAACCCCGATTTCCTGGCCATGGTGCGCGATGCGCGCGTGATCCGCTTCATGGACTGGATGGCGACGAACGGATCGACGCAGGTCACCTGGGACGACCGGCCGCGCCTGACCGATGCCACCTGGGCCTGGCGCGGCGTGCCCGTCGAGGTGATGGTCGATCTGGCGAACCTGATCGGCGCCGATCCCTGGTTCACCCTGCCCCACATGGCCGACGACGCCCATGTCGCCGCCTTTGCCACGCTGGTGCGCGACCGGCTTGATCCGCGGCTGCGGGTGCATGCGGAATGGTCGAACGAGGTGTGGAACTTCGTCTTTCCACAGGCGCAATGGGCCGCCTCGCAGGCCCGTGCCCGCTGGGGCGAGGCGGCGGCGGACAGCGACGGCTGGATCCAGTTCGCCGGCACCCGCGCCGCCGAGGTGGCCGACATCTGGGCGCGGGTCTTTGGCGATCAGGCCCAGGACCGCCTTGTGCGCGTTGTGGCGGTGCATACCGGCTGGCCCGGCCTTGAGGAAGCGCAGCTTGACGCGCCGCTGCGGCAGGCCGAGGGATTGCCCGCGCCCGCGCGCTCGTTCGATGCCTATGCGGTCACCGGCTATTTCGGCGCCGAGATCGGCAGCGCCGAGGAGGCGCCCGCGCTCAGCGCCCTGATCGCGGGCGACGATGCCGCCGGGCGGCTGACCGAACGGCTGCGCGACGGGTCGCTCCGGGCGCTCGTGGCCGAACTCTGGCCCTACCACGCCCGCGCCGCCGCCGCGCGCGGGCTGTCGCTGCTCATGTACGAGGGGGGCAGCCATCTGGTCGCCGAAGGCGCGGCCGCAGAGGATGCCGCCATCGCCGGATTTCTGGCCGGCTACAGCTATGGCCCGGAAATGGCAGGGCTTTATGCCGAACTTCTGGCCGGGTGGCGCGCGCAATCCGCGACGGTCCCGGCCGGGCCGTTCATGGCCTTTGTCGATGTCGCCGCCCCGTCGCGCTGGGGGTCGTGGGGGGCGCGGCGGCATCTGTCGGACGTGAACCCGCGCTGGGCCACGCTGGCCGCCTGGAACAGCCTGCCGCCCGAGGGCGAGGCGCGCGCGCCCGGCACATTCGGCCATGGCGTCCTGCGCCTTGCGCCCGATTCGGGCGGCAGGATCGAGGGGACCGGCCATGCCGACATCCTGATCGGCGGCCCGGGCGGGGACGTGATCGTGACCGGCGGCGGAGATGACCTGGTGACCGGCGGCGAAGGGCAGGACCGCGCGATCCTGCCCGGCACCGCCGCCGACTGGACCCCCGCCCTCGAGGGGGCGGTGCTGTGGATGACCGGCCCGGCCGGCACGGTGCGGCTCGAGGGGATCGAGGAGGCCGGCTTCAGCGACGATCCCGGCGCCAGCCTTGTGCTGGAGGCGCAGGAATGAGGTCCCCCTCGTGATCGAGCGGCAGATACCCCGCCTCGCGCATGAGGTGTTCGGCCACCTGACCGGCGTCGAACCCGGCCTCGATGCGCGCGCGCGCCAGTGTCGAGAGGCGACGGGCCAGTTCCGGATTGGTGTGGATGCGCAGGATCGCCTCGGCCAGATGGGCGGGCGCGCGCGGCTGCACCAGCAGGGCCTCGCGTCCGTCCTCGACCAGTTCGCGCACCCCGCCCGCGGCGGTAGCGACCGAGGGCACGCCACAGGCCATCGCCTCCATCAGCGCGGTGCCCAGCGGTTCGTGCCACGAGGACAGGACGAACACCTGCGCCGACAGAAGCCCCTCGCGCACCTGTGCGGCATCGGTGGCGCCCGCCAGGGTGACATGCGGCCCGAGCTGCAATTCCGCGATCCGCGCCTCGAGGGCGCGGCGATGGCCGCTGCCGCCCTGCGCGTCCTCGCCGGCGATGGTCAGGCGGGCGTCATGCCCGCCCTCGCGCAGGATCTGGACCGCGCGCAGCAGGTCGTCGAACCCCTTGGCCGGCGCAAGTTCACCGCAGGCGAACAGCCGCAGCGGCTGACCGGGGCGCCCGGGAACCAGGGGGCCCTCGCGCCGGAAGAAGGCGGTATCCACGCCCGGCGGTCGCACGGTGACCCGCGCGGGCAGGCTCTCGCGCAGCACGAAGCGGATCTCGTTCAGGATGCGCGCCGTGGCCACGGTGGCAAAGCGCGCGCCCTGCCACTTGAATTCCTGCCCGGGCCCGTAGTCGGACAGCGGGCCGGGCAGGTGGATGGACCAGGTGGGCCCGCCCATGCGCCGCGCCAGCGCCGCGATCAGCGCGCCTTCGCCCGCGCCATGGACATGGATGTGATGAAACCCCTCGGCCCGTGCCCGCCGCACAAGGCGCCGGGCCGGGGCCATGGCGCGCAGCACCGCCCGGGGCAGGCCGCGTTCGCCCCGGATCATGTGCCCGAGCGGCAGCGCGCCCAGCGCGGCCAGCGCGGCCGGCGCCGCCCCCCCGGAACCAAGCCAGAAGGTCCGCTCGAGCGCGGCCTGCCCCCAGACATGCGGCATGAGCGCGGGATCGGGCGGCTGGGTCGAGACCAGCGACACCGCGACACCGCGCTCCTCGAGCGCGGCGATCTCGCACCAGATCGCGGTCTGGGTCTGCCCGGGAAACCGGGGCACGAGATAGCCGAGCTTCGGCCAGGACGACATCGGACAGGACAGCCTTTGCACAGACGGGCGGGATCGGTGGCAGGATGATGGATTTGCCAAGCATCGTCAAAGGGGTGGACGGCCCCGACGCCCCACGGGAACGTGAACGCGCCCTTGCCGTCATCATCCCCGCCGCGAACGAGGCGGCGCGCATCGGCGCCTGCCTCGCGGCGCTGGCCGCATCGGCGGATCCGGGCGTGACGGTCGCGGTGGTGGTGGTGGCGAACGGCTGCCGCGACGATACCGCCGGCGCCGCGCGGCGCGCGGGGGCGCAGGTCGCCGCGCGCGGCTGGCACTTCGCGGTGATCGAGCGGGCCGAGGGGGGCAAGCCCGGCGCGCTCGACGCGGGCGACCGGGCGGTGACAGAGGCGACGGGGGCGGCGGGGGCGGCGGGGGCGATGCGCCTTTACCTGGACGCGGATGTGACGGTGGCGCCCGGCCTGATCGCGGATCTGGTGCGGGTGCTGTCGTCGCAGGAGGCCCCGGCCTTTGCCGCCGGGCGGGTGAACATCACCGGCGCGGGGGCGGTCGCGCGCGCCTATGCGCGGTTCTGGGCGCGCGTGCCCTTCATGGCGCGGGGCGTGCCGGGCTGCGGGGCCTTTGCCATGAACGCGGCCGGGCGCGCGCGCTGGGGCGACTGGCCGGCGGTGATCGCGGACGATCTGTTCGCCCGGCTGAACTTTGCCCCCGCTGAGCGCCATGCTGTCGCCGCCGGCTATGACTGGCCGGTGGCCGAGGGGTTCGCCGCCCTTGTCCGGGTGCGCCGGCGGCAGGACCGCGGCGTGGCCGAGATCGCGCGGCTTTACCCCGCGCTCATGGCAAACGAGGACAAGATGCCCGCAGGCGCCGCCCATGTGCTGCGCCTTGCGCTGCGCGATCCGGTGGGCTTTGCCGTCTATGCAGCGGTGGCCCTTGGCGTGCGCGCGCGGCGGGGCAACGGGGACTGGAGCCGGGGAAGATGAGCGTGGGTCTGCGCGGGGCGATGTCGGGCGGGGGGCTGGTGGCGCGGGCGCTGCGGTCCTCGGTGATCACGGGCGGCGGGTTCGTGGTGCAGCAGGCGATCCGCCTTGCCTCGAACCTGATCCTGACGCGGCTTCTGTTCCCCGAGGCCTTCGGGATGATGGCGCTGGTGTCGGTCTTTCTCATGGCGCTGGCGATGTTCTCGGATCTGGGGGTGGGCCCCTCGATCATGGGCAGCGCGCGCGGGGACGAGGACGATTTCCTCGACACCGCCTGGACGATCCAGATCCTGCGCGGCCTCGCGCTGTGGGGACTCGCGCTTGCCCTCACCTGGCCGGTCGCGGCCTTCTACGGCGAAGCCGACCTCGTGCGCTATCTGCCGGTGGCGGCACTTTCGCTGGTGATCGGGGGGTTCAATCCCACGCGGATGGAGACGGCGAACCGCCACCTGCGGGCCGGGCGGCTGACCCTGATCGAGATCGCCGCGCAGGTCATCGGCATCGTCGTGGCGGTGGTGCTGGCCGCGCTCACGCAGTCGATCTGGGCGCTGGTCATCTCGGGGCTGGCGGCGGCGCTGGCCCTTCTGGCCGGGCTGAACCTGTTCCTGCCCGGCCGGGCCAACCGCCTGCGCTGGGAACCCGCGGCGGCGCACGAACTCATCCATTTCGGCAAGTGGATATTCCTGTCCACCTTCATGGGCTTCGCAATCGGCCAGTCGGACAAGGTGATCCTCGGGCGCGTGCTGGATCTGGGCACGTTCGGCCTGTTCAACATCGCCTTCTTCCTGGCCTCGGTGCCGATGATGATGGGCGCGCTGGTGATGCGCCGCGTCCTGATCCCGGTCTACCGCGAAAGCCCGCCCGCCGCGTCGGACGCCAATTTCGCCCGGGTGCGGCGGATGCGGGCGGGGGGGACGGCGATCCTGCTGGCCATGGTCGGGGTGCTGGCGGTGCTGGGCGACTGGCTTGTGGCGGTGCTTTATGACGCGCGCTATGCGCAGGCGGGGGGGATGGCGGTGCTGATCGCGGCGGCGCAGGTGCCCGCGCTGATCATCATGACCTGCGATCAGGCGGCGCTGGCGGCGGGGGATTCGCGGCGCTTCTTCCTGTTCACCTGCGTGCGCGCGGCCACAGTGACGGGCGGGATCCTGGGCGGCTGGGCCCTGGCCGGGTTGCCGGGCGCGATCCTCGGGCAGGCGCTGGGCAACCTGGCCGCCTGTCCGGCGCTGGGCTGGCTCTTGCGGCCGCACCGGGCCTGGGACTGGCAGCTCGACACGGTTCTGGGCCTGGGCGGCGCGGGCCTCGGCCTGGCCGCGGTGGCGCTGAACCGTGATGCGGTTGCCGCGCTTCTTGCCCTTGCCGGGGGATGACCTTGGCCATGCCACACTGGCACCCCATTTGCGCATCACCCCGACCGTGACCAAGAGCCCCGGACCGTCATGACCGCCCAGACCGACTCCGCCCTGCCCGACTCTGCCCTGCCCGATCCGGCCCTTTCCGAGACCGACATCGCCATCGTCGGCATGGCCGCGCATCTGCCGGGCGCGGCGACGCCGGCGGACTACTGGCGCAACCTGCGCGAAGGCGTGGAATCGATCCGCCGCCTGTCGCGCGACGACCTGCTGGCCGCGGGCGAGGCCGCGCATCTGATCGGGCGCGCGGACTACGTCCCCGCCGCCGCCCCCCTCGACGGGTTCGAGAGGTTCGACGCCGATTTCTTCGGCCTGTCGCCAAAAGAGGCGGCGATCATGGACCCCCAGCACCGCCAGTTCCTCGAGGTCGCCTGGGAGGCGCTCGAGGATGCCGCGCACCCGCCGGAACGGTTCGCGGGGCGCATCGGCGTCTATGCGGGCTGCGGTCAGGGCACCTATTACTGGGTGAACGTCCGCTCGAACCGCGATCTCCTCGAGGAGACGGGCGCCTTCCTGCTGCGCCATACCGGCAACGACAAGGATTTCCTCGCCACGCGGGTCAGCCACATCTTCGACCTCACCGGGCCGAGCGTGAACATCCAGACCGCCTGCTCGACCAGCCTCGTCGCCATCCACTACGCGGCGCAGGCGCTGCTTCTGGGCGAATGCGACCTGGCGCTGGCCGGAGGGGTGACGATCGAACTGCCGCAGGCGCGCGGCTATCTCTTCAAGGAGGGCGAGATCCTGTCGCCCGACGGGCATTGCCATGCCTTCGACCATCGCGCGCAGGGGACGGTGTTCGGTTCCGGCGCGGGCTGCGTGGCGCTGCGGCGGCTGGCCGATGCGGTGGCCGACGGCGATCACATCTGGGCGGTGATCAAGGGCAGCGCCATCAACAACGACGGCGCCGCCAAGGCGGGCTATCTGGCGCCCTCGGTGGATGGGCAGGCCGCCGCCGTGGCCGAGGCGCACCGCATCGCGGGCATCGGGGCCGGGACCATCGACTATGTCGAATGCCACGGCACCGGCACCTATCTGGGCGACCCGATCGAGGTCGCCGCCCTGACCGAGGCCTTCCGCCGCACGACCGCGGCCGATGGGTTCTGCCGCATCGGTTCGGTCAAGACCAACATCGGCCATACCGACACCGCCGCGGGCGTGGCCTCGGTCATCAAGACCGCGCTGGCGCTGCATCACCGGCAGATCCCGCCGACCCTTGGCTATGAGCGGCCGAACCCGGCCATCGCCTTCGACGGCTCGCCCTTTCGAGTGGCCGACCGCCTGACCGACTGGCCGCAGACCGCGCATCCGCCGCGCGCCGGGGTCAATTCGCTGGGCGTGGGCGGCACCAATGCCCATGCCGTGCTCGAAGCCGCGCCCGCGCGCGCCCCTTCGGACGAGGGCGACTGGCCGTTCGAGATCATCACGCTGTCCGCGCGCACGAAGGGGGCGCTTGACGAGGCGTCGGCGCGGCTGGCGGCGTGGCTGCGCGCCCATCCGGACGTGCCGCTTGCCGATGTCGCCTTCACCCTGCGCGAGGGGCGACACGCCTTCGACCGCCGCCGCGTGCTGGTGGCCGCATCGCCCCAGGAGGCGGCGGCGCGGCTGGAGGAAGGCGATCCGCGCCGGGTTTTCACCCATCAGGTCGTGGGCGATGCCCCCGCACCGGTGTTCATGTTCCCCGGCGGCGGCGCGCAATATGCCGGCATGGCCCGCGACCTCTACGAGACCGAGCCCACCTTCCGCGACTGGATGGACCGGGGCCTTGCCGTGCTTGCCACCCGCACCGACGAGGATATCCGTGCGCTCTGGCTGCCCGATCCGGGCCAGGAGGCGGAGGCCGACCGCCGCCTGTTGCGGCCGTCGCTGCAACTGCCGCTCATCATGATCGCGGAATTTGCGCTGGCGCAGCTCTGGATGGACTGGGGGGTGCGGCCGACCGCGCTCATCGGGCATTCCATGGGCGAGAATACCGCCGCCGCGCTGGCCGGCATCATGTCGTTCGAGGACTGCATCGCGCTCGTGCGTCTGCGCGGGCAGCTGTTCGATACGGTCGCGCCCGGCGGCATGCTGTCGGTGCCGCTGCCGCAGGCCGCGCTGGCGCCCTATCTGACGGGGGATCTCGATCTGGCGTCGGTGAATGCGCCGGGGCTGTGCGTGGCCTCGGGGCCGGATGCGGCGCTGGTCGATCTGACGGCGCGGCTTGCCGCCGACGGGATCGAGAGCGCGCGCATCGCCATCGACATCGCCGCGCATTCGCGCATGCTCGATCCGATCCTGACCCGGTTCCACGACTTCCTGCGCGGCATCGCGCTGCATCCGCCCGCGATTCCGGTGATCTCGAACCGTTCGGGCACCTGGCTGCGCCCCGAAGAGGCCACAGATCCGGCCTACTGGGTCGCGCATCTGCGCCATACCGTGAATTTCCACGCCGGTCTCACCACGCTGTCAGCCGATCCGGGGCGGATCTATCTCGAGGTGGGGCCGGGGCGGGCGCTGGCCTCGCTGGCGGGGCAGCATGGGGTGATCAGCGCCAATCAGGTGCTCTCGACCCTGCGCCACGCGCAGGACGATACGCCGGACGACGCCTATTTCCTGTCGCAGCTGGGCCGGATCTGGGCCATGGGCGGCACGTTCGACTGGGCGCAGATCCGCGGCGAGGGGCGGCGCAACCGCGTGCCGCTGCCGACCTATCCGTTCCAGCGCAAGCCCTATTTCATCGCCCCCGCCAGCCAGACCCCTCCCCCGGCCGAGGATTGGCCGCTGCGCGAGGACGACCCGGCGCTCTGGGGCTGGGAGGCGGTCTGGAAGCCCGCCTATGCCGATTGCGACCTGGGCCCCGCGGGCGATCCGCTGGCGCTGCCGGCGCAGGACTGGCTGATCCTCGAGGGGGATGCCGGTCAGGGCGCGGCGCTGGCCGGGCGGCTGCGCAAGGCGGGCGGGCGGGTGACGATCCTGCGCCCGGGCGACGGGTTCGCCCGGACGGGCGAAGAGGATTACGTCCTGGCCCCGGAACAGGGACAGCCGGGTTATGACGCCCTCATCCGCGATCTGGCCGCGCGTGGGCGGCTGCCGCAGCGGGTGGTGCATCTGTGGCTGTGGACGCGCGACCGGGGCCACCGCCCGGGATCGAGCTTTTTCCACCGCACGCAGGAACAGGGGTTCTGGAGCCTGTTCCATCTGGCGCGCGCGCTGGCTGCGGAAAACGCCCCGCCGGTGCATGTGACCCTGATCACGAACGGGGCGCAGCAGGTGCATTCCGAGGCGTTGACCGCGCCGGAAAAGGCCACCGTCATGGGCCCGGCCCGCACCATCCCGCGCGAGTTTCCGGGCACGACCGTGGCCACGCTCGATCTGGATCTGCCGCAGGACACGGCGCTGTCGCCCACGCTCTGGGCCGAAGTGCTGGCCCGGCCCGCGAACACCGTCGCCGCGCTGCGCGGGACCACGCGCCTTGAACGCAGGTTCCGCCCGCGCCCGCTGCCGCCGGCAGGCGATCCCGCCCCCGGCCCGGTCCTCATCACCGGGGGGTTCGGCGGCGTCGGCCTGACCGTGGCCGAGGCGCTGATCCGCCGCACGGGCGCGCCCGTGGTCCTGATCTCGCGCAGCGCGCTGCCGCCGCGCGGGGACTGGCCGCGCATCCTGCGCTCGTCGGCCGATCCGGTCGCGCGCCGCATCCGCGCCCTGCGCCGCCTCGAGGAGGCGGGGGGCCGGGTGCTGCCCCTTGCTGCCGACGTGGCGAATGTGGAGGAGATGCGCGCCGCCCGCGCCGCCGCCGAGGCGGCCTTCGGCCCGCTGGCCGGGATCGTGCACGCGGCGGGCGCCATCGACGATGCGCCGATCCTGTCGAAATCCGCCGCCTCGATCGAGGATGTCCTGGCCCCCAAGGTCCACGGCACGCAGGTCATCGACCGGGTCTGGCCCGATGGCGATCTGGCATGGCTGGCACTGTTTTCCTCGACCTCGACGGTGACGGCGCCGGCGGGACAGGTCGATTACGTCGCGGCCAACGAATATCTGAACGCCTTCGCCCGCGCCCGCGCCGGCGGGCGGACCCGCGTCGTCGCCATCGACTGGGGCATCTGGCAGGGGGTCGGCATGGCCGCCGAGGCGATGGAGGCGCGCATCGGCCGCCCCCCTTCCGCGCCCGAGGCAATGGCGGCGCCCATGCTCGACGCGACGGGGTTCGACGGCGACGGCAACCGCATCTTCACCGCCGACTGGACCACGGCGCGCTGGTTCATCGGCGAACACCGCACCCGCGCCGGGAACGCGCTGCTGCCCGGCACCGGCTATGCCGAACTTGTGGCCGAGGCGCTGGCGGCCCTGGGCGAGGAGACGCCCTGGGCGATCGAGGATCTGACCTTCCTGGCCCCGCTTGCCGTGCCCGAAGGGGGCACGGTCAGGGTCCGCCTTGGCCTGTCGCGCAGTGACGCGGGGTATTCCTTCCGGGTCGAGAGCGGCCCCGCCGACGGCGGCGGGTTCGTGACCAATGCCGAAGGGGCGATCGCGCGCCTGCCGGTCGATGCGCCCGCGGCCATCGACCCGGGCGCCATCGCCGCGCGCCTGCCCGCGCCCGAGACCGGCGCGCTGGTCACGCCGCAAGAGGCGCATCTGGCCTTCGGCCCGCGCTGGCGGGTGCTGCGCGAACGCGCGCTTCGGGGAACAGAGGGGCTGGCCCTGCGGGACCTGCCCCCGGCCGGGGCCGAGGGGATGCGCCTGCATCCCGGCCTTCTCGACATGGCGACCGGCTGGGCGATGGAACTGATCCCCGGCTATGTGCCGGACCGGCTGTGGGTGCCGCTGGGCTATGGGCGGATGCGGGTGTTCGGCGCGCTGGACGGGCCGGTTGTCTCGCATGTGCGGCTGCTCGACGGCAGTCAGGAGGCGGGGTCGGCCCGGCTTGACGTGACACTGGCGGCGCCGGACGGGCGGGTGCTGCTCATGCTCGAGGGGTTCACGCTGCGCCGGCTTGACGCCGAATTGCGCCTTGCCGCGCCCGCGCCTGCGACTGCGTCCGCGACTGCGCCCCGGCCCGCCCTGGCCGCAGGCCCGCGTCCGCTGAACGCGGCCGAGGAACGGCTGCGCCACAACCTGTCGCAGGGCATCCGCCCCGACGAGGGCGCCGATGCCTTCCTGCGCGCGCTTGCGGCGGGGCAGGCGCAGGTCGTGGTCTCGTCCATCGACCTTGACCGCCTCATCGCGCAGGCCGGGGCCGGGGAACGGCAGGCGCCATCCGCGTCCTTCGAGCGACCCGACCTTGACGGCGATTATGTCGCGCCCGAGGGCGAGGTCGAGATCCGGCTGGCCGGGTTCTGGTCCGAACTGCTGGGCGTGGCGAAGGTCGGGGCCGAGGACGGGTTCTTCGATCTGGGGGGGCACTCTCTGGTCGCGGTGCGGCTGTTCGCGCGGATCAAGCGGACCTGGGGTGTGGATTTCCCGATCTCGGTGCTGTTCGAGGCCCCGACGATCCGCAGGATCGCCGCGCTGATCGGCCCGCGCGAGGGGGACGGGGGGGCGCGCGCCGCCGCGACTCCCGCCACGCCTGCCAATGGCGACGCGTCCCCCGGGGCCCGCCGGCGCCTGACCCATCTGGTGGCCATGCATCAGGGCGAGGGCGGGGCGGGGCTGCCCTTCTTCATGGTCGCGGGCATGTTCGGCAATGTGCTGAACCTGCGGCATCTGGCGCATCTTCTGGGCAATGAGCGGCCGTTCTGGGGGCTTCAGGCGCGCGGCCTTTATGGCGACGCCGCCCCGCATTCCGATCTGGTCGAGGCCGCGCGCGACTGCATCGCCGAGATGCGGCAGGTCCATCGCGGCGGGCCATGGATGATCGGCGGCTTCTCGGGCGGCGGCATCACCGCCTTCGAGATCGCGCACCAGTTGCGCACCGCGGGCGAGGAGGTGGCGGCGCTCGTCCTGCTCGACACGCCGCTGCCGCAGCGCCGGCCGCTTTCGCGCGGGGACCGCCTGGCGATCAAGCTGGCCGAGGCGCGCGAAGGGGGCCCCCTGTTCCCGCTGCGCTGGCTGGCCGGGAAATGGCGCTACCGGACCGAGCGGCGCCGCCCCCGGACCGATCCCGCCGGCGAGGCGCCGCAGTTCCACAACGCCGCGATCGAGGCCGCCTTCTATCAGGCGATCGCGCGCTATCAGGTCCGGCCCTGGGACGGGCCGCTCACGCTGTTCCGTCCGCCCCTGCGCGGCAAATGGGAGGTCGCCCCCGGCCGCTGGGTCAGCGAGGAACGCGCCTATGTCCTGCCCGACAACGACTGGAGCCCCTTCGCCCCGGCCATCGAGGTGATCGAAGTGCCGGGCGACCATGATTCCATGGTGCTCGAGCCGAATGTCCGGGTGCTGGCCGCGCGACTGGCGCGCACCCTGGCCGCGGCCGAACGCGCGCGCCATGCGGCCTCGGCCCGGATCGCCGCCGAATGACCGCGCGCGTCCTGACCGTGATCCTGAACTGGCGCACCGCCGAGATGACGCTGCGCGCGCTCGACGCGGCGGTGCTGGCGATGGAGGGGATCGCGGGCGGCATCACCGTGGTCGACAACGATTCCGGCGACGGTTCCTTTGAACGGATCGCCGCCGGGGTCGCCGCCCGGGGCCTGAGCCGGGTGCGGGTGCTGCAATCGGGCCGGAACGGCGGATTCGGCGCCGGCAACAACCACGCGATCCGCGCCGGCCTGCCCGAGGGGCGGCCGGATTTCGTCTATATCCTGAATTCGGACGCCTTCCCGGCGCCGGGCGCGATCCGCGCGTTGCTGGACCATCTGCTGGCCCATCCCGAGGCGGGATTCGCCGGATCGCGCATCCACGGCCCCGACGGCGAGGCGCATCTGACCACCTTCCGCTTTCCTTCGCCCGCCGGCGAATTCGAGGGGGCGGCGCGGATCGGCCCGATCTCGCGCCTGCTGCGGGGGCGCGCGGTGCCGCTGCCGGTGCCGCAGGCCAATGCGCGGGTGGACTGGCTGGCCGGGGCCAGCCTGATGATGCGGATGGATTCCCTCGACCGGATCGGCCTCTTCGACGAGGGGTTCTTTCTCTACTACGAGGAAACCGATCTGTGCCTGCGCCTTGCCCGCGCCGGGCAGGAAGTGCATTTCGTGCACGATTCCGATGTGATGCACCTTGGCTCGGTCTCGACCGGGATGAAGACCTGGGCGCGGGTGCCGGGCTACTGGTTCGATTCGCGCTGGCGTTACTTCACCAAGAACCACGGCCGCGCGGGCGCCATCGCCGCGACGGCGGCGCAGGTGGCCGGCGGGATGCTGCACCGGCTGCGCCATCTTGTCACAGGGGGCAAGCGGGGCGATCCGCCCCAATTTCTCCGCACTCTGGTGGCACATGACCTGCATGCACTGCTGCACCCCGGCCGCGCGGGCGCCAAGGGCGACGCGCATCCGGCCGGATGACCCGAGGAGAGACCCATGCCCTCATTCGACGCGATCCTGATCGGCAACGACACCCTGACCCGCGAGGCGGGGCGCATGACCCTGGAGGCGGGCCATGCGATCCGCGCGGTGGTGACGCGCGCCCCCGCCGTGCGCGACTGGGCGCGGGGCGCAGGGCTGACGCTGATCGAGCCGGGGCCCGATCTGGCCGGCCGCCTGCCCGAGGCGGACTGGATCCTGTCGGTCGCCAATCTCGACATCATCGCGCCCGCGACCCTGGCCCGCGCGCGCCGCGGCGCGGTGAACTTCCACGACGGCCCCCTGCCCCGCCATGCCGGGCTGAATGCGCCGGTCTGGGCGCTGCTTGAGGGCGACCGCGATTTCGGCATCACCTGGCACCTGATCGAGGGCGGGGTGGATGAAGGGCCGATCCTGCTCCAGCGCCGGTTCGAGATCGCCCCGGACGACACCGCGCTGTCGCTGAACGGCAAATGCTTTGCCGCCGCGCTTGAATCCTTTCCCGAGGTGATCGCCGCGCTTGCCGCCGGGCCGCAGCCGGTGGCGCAGGATCCGGGCGCGCGCACCCTGCACGCCCGCGACGACCGCCCGGCCCATGGCGGGCGCATCGACCCGCGCGCGGGCACCGCGGACATCCTGCGCCTCGTGCGCGCGCTCGATCACGGCGATTACGCCAATCCGCTGACCACCGCGCGGGTGGTCACGGCGGCGGGCTGGTTCACCGTCACCCATGCCGAACCCGCCACGGGCGCGGGCAGCCCCGGCACCGTTCTGGCGGCCGAGGCGGCCGGATTCGTCATGGCCACCGGCGAGGGCGCGGTGCGGCTGTCGGGCCTGCGCGACGTGCTGGGCCATCCGGTCGCGGCCGACCGCGTGGTGCGGCAGGGCGAGGTGATCGCCCCGCCCGCAGGCAACGAGGCCGCGCTTCTGCGCGCCGCGCTCAAGGACGAGGGGCATTGGCGCGCGGCCATGCTCGACCGTGTGGCGGCGGATGTTCCGGCGCTGGGCGGCAGGAAGGGCACGGGCGCGCTGGCGCATGAATTCACCCACGCGCTGCATCCCGATGCGGCGCTGGCGCGCTTTGCCGCCATGATCGCCGAGGGGGACGGCCGCGCGGGCGTGGATTTCGCCCTGGCCCGTGCCGGGGGCGGACTGCTGTCGGACCGGGTGCCGGTGCGGTTCACGCGTGAGGCGGATTTCCCCGCCGCCCTGTCGGCCGCGCGCGCGCGCATGCCCTATCCGGGCGATCTGGCGCTGCGTCTGGGCGCGCTGCCGCCGGCGCTGCCGGTGGCGCTGGGCGACGATCCCGGGGCCGGGCTTCTGCCCGGAACCGCGCTGACCTTTGCCGCGGCCCCGGGGCGCGCGCGCCTGATGGCCTGCCCCGATCAGGTCTCGCCCGCGGCCTTTGCCCTTCTGGCCGCGCGCCTCGATGACCGGCTGTCGGGCGGCACGGGCCTGTCGCCCGCCGACCACGCGCTGATCGCAGCGGCGAATGCCGGCGGGGAGGCGCTGGAACCGGCCACCATCGACGCGCTGGTTTCGCGGCAGGCCGCCCTCACGCCCGACGCGCCCGCCCTCACCTGCGAGGACCGGACGCTGACCCATGCGCAGGCGGACCGCGCGGCGAACCGCATCGCCCATCGCCTGATCGCGGCCGGGGTCGGCGCGGGCACGCCCGTGGCCCTGTCGCTGGGCCGAAGCGAGATGCTGCCGGTGGCCGTCCTGGCCATCTGGAAGGCGGGCGGGGCCTATGTCCCCCTCGACCCGGCCTATCCGGCGGCGCGCATCGCCCATTACCTGGCCGATTCCGCGGCCCCGGTGATCCTGACCACGGCCGCCCTTGCCCCCGCGCTGCCCGCGCACGGGGCGAAGGTCGTCCTGATCGAGGAGGCGGCCGAAGGCGGCGATGACCGTCCCCCCGCCCCGCGCGCGGGCGCCGCCGATCCGGCCTATGTGATCTACACTTCCGGCTCGACCGGAACACCCAAGGGGGTGGTGGTCGAACACCGGCAGGTGGCGAATTTCATGGCCGGGATGGATGCCATCCTCGGGCAGGAGCGGGCCGGCACCTGGCTTGCCGTCACGTCGCTGTCGTTCGACATCTCGGTGCTCGAACTGTTCTGGACACTGGCGCGCGGCTTTCATGTGGTGGTCGCCGGGGACGAGGAGCGCGCCCTGGTTGCGGGCGGCGCCATCGGCACCGGGCGCAGGATGGATTTCTCGATCTTCCTGTGGGGCAACGACGACGGCGTGGGCCGCGACAAGTATACCCTCCTGCTCGAGACCGCGCGCTTTGCCGACGAGAACGGCTTTGCCGCCATCTGGACGCCCGAGCGGCATTTCCACGCCTTCGGCGGCCCCTACCCCAACCCGGCGGTGACCGGCGCGGCGGTGGCCGCGATCACCCGCAACATCGCCGTGCGGTCCGGGTCGGTGGTGGCGCCGCTGCATCATCCGATCCGCATCGCCGAGGACTGGGCGGTGATCGACAACCTGACGAACGGGCGCGCGGGCCTTGGCATCGCCTCGGGCTGGCATCCGGACGATTTCGTGCTGCGCCCGGAAAACGCGCCGCCCGAGAACAAGAAGGCGATGCTGCGCGCGATCGAGGAGGTGCGCCGCCTCTGGGCCGGCGGGCATTACGAGGCCGACATGGCCCATGGCCATGTGAGCGTGCAGACCCAGCCGCGCCCCGTCTCGGCCGAACTGCCGATCTGGCTGACCACCGCCGGCAATCCCGACACCTGGCGCGAGGCCGGCGCCATCGGCGCCAATGTCCTGACGCATCTTCTGGGTCAGTCGGTGGCCGAAGTGGCGGAAAAGATCCGCCTCTATCACGACGCCCTGCGGGCCTCGGGCCGCGATCCGAAGGATCACACCGTCACGCTCATGCTGCACACCTATCTGGCCGAGACCCGCGAAAGCGCGCGCGAAGTGGCCAGGAAACCGCTTCAGGACTATCTGGTCGCGGCGGCGGGGCTGCTCAGGCAATACGCCTGGACCTTCCCGGCCTTCAAGCGGCCCAAGGGCATGGACAGCCCGCGCGACATCGACATCACCACCTTCGATGCCGAAACCGTGCAGGCGATCCTCGACTATGCCTTCGACCGCTATTTCGAGGATTCGGGCCTGTTCGGCACCGTCGATGATGCCCTCGCCCGGGTCGAGGAACTGAAGCGCATCGGCGTGGACGAGGTGGCCTGCCTCATCGACTACGGGATCGAGCGGCAGGCGGTGCTGGACGGGTTGCGGCCGCTGGCGCAGGTCGTGGCGCGGGCCAACCGGCCCGACACCGTCGAGGAGGGCGACTTCAGCCTTGCCGCGCAGATCGTGCGCCATGGCGTCACCCATCTGCAATGCACCCCGTCGATGGCGCGCATGCTGGTGACGAACGAGGACAGCCGCACCGCGCTGGGCCGGATCGGGCATCTGCTGGTCGGCGGCGAGGCGCTGTCGGGGGCGCTGGCCGCGGATCTGCGCCGCGCGACCGAGGCGCGCATCATCAACATGTATGGCCCGACCGAGACCACGATCTGGTCCACCTCCGGTCCCGCCGATGCCGGCGGCGCGGTGGTGCCGATCGGCCGGCCGATGGCGAACCAGCAGGCCCATGTCCTCGACGAGGCCATGAATCCGGTCCCGCCGGGGGTGGCGGGCGAATTGTGGATCGGCGGCGCCGGGGTCGCGCGTGGTTATCTGGGGCGCGACGACCTGACCGCCGACCGTTTCCGCCCCGATCCGTTCCGCGCGGGCGGGCGCCTTTACCGCACCGGCGATCTGGCGCGCTGGCGGGCGGATGGTGCGCTCGATTTCCTCGGGCGGGCCGATGGCCAGGTGAAGCTGCGCGGTCACCGCATCGAGACGGGCGAGATCGAGGCCGCGCTTGAATCCTGCGCCGGGGTGGGCCAGGCGGCCGTCCTTCCGCGCGAGGATGTGTCGGGCGTGATCCAGCTTGTCGGTTATGTCACCGGCGAGGCGCGCGACGAGGCGGCGCTGCGCGCGGAACTGGCCGAACGGCTGCCGGCGCATATGGTGCCGGCGCGGATCGTGCATCTGGCGGCCTTCCCGCTGACCCCGAACCGCAAGATCGACCGCAACGCCCTGCCCGCCCCCGCCGTCGCCCGCGCCCCGGCCCCGGCTGCGGCGCAACCGGCGCAGCCGGCGGTCAGCCTCGTGGCCGTGGGTGGCCGCTTTGCCCAGGGAGAGGTGCAGCGCCGCGTGGCCGAAGTCTGGGCGCGCATCCTCGGCACCGAAGAGATCGCGCCGCGCGACAGTTTCTTTGACCTCGGCGGGCATTCGCTGCTTGCGGTGCAGGCCCACCGCGACCTGCGCGAGGCGCTGGGGGTCCGGGCGCTGTCGATCACCGACATCTTCCGCTTTCCGACGCTGGCCGCCCTGACCGAACGGATCGAGGCGCTGATCGCCCCGGCCCCTGCCCCGGACGACGGCGGCAGCGATCCGGCCGGCCCCGGCAAGGACGGCGATCCGGGCGCGCGGGCCGATGCCATGGCGCGGCGGCGCGAGTTGCGCGCGCGCCGCGCGGGAGAGCGGTGAGCGATCCGCTCGCCTGCCTGCGCGCCCTTCTGCCGGGGCGCGCGGTTGCGGCGGGCGGGCCGGTCGCGGCGCTCCAGCAGCCGCTGTGGCCCGGCGAAGCGGCGGCGCTGACGCGCGCGCGCGCCCCCCGGCGGGCCGATTTCACCGCCGGGCGCAGCGCGGCGCGGGCGGCGCTGGCGCTTCTGGGGCACGAACCGGCGGCGCTGCCCCGCGATCCGCGCGGGCCGGCAATCTGGCCGGCGGGCGTGGCCGGGTCGATCAGCCATGGCGCCGGCTGGGCCATGGCCATCGCCGCACCCGCCGCCGCGCAGGCCGCGCTTGGCCTTGATGTCGAGGGCGCGGGCGCCCCCCTGCCCCTGCCCGAGATCGCCCGCCCCGAAGAGATCGCCGCGCTGGGATCGCTTGACCCGGTGGTGCTGTTCTCGGCCAAGGAGGCGGCCTACAAGGCGCAATTCGCGCTGAGTGGCCGGATGCTCGGCTTTCACGATCTGGTCGTCACGTTCGACGGCGCGGCCTTTGCCGCCCGGCTGGCCATGCCCGGACGCGAATCCGACCCCGCGAACCGCGTCACCGGGCGCTGGGGCCGGGCCGGGGCGCTGATCCTGGCCGTCGCCGCGATCCCCGCCCGAAGCGTTCGCGGAAACAGTGCGTTGCCGTCCCGCCCCGCATGAACGCTAGAGCCGCGCGGCAATTGCGGCTAGATTGTGCAACGGGTGAGGCGGCAATCGGGCGCGGGCAATCAGGCCGCGGCACGGCGGTCCTTGCCCGTTGCGTGCCCCGGCAGGAACCTGACCGCCGCGAAGGAGCACGGGTTTGGACAGGATCGGAACATTGGGGGATCTGCGCAGGGCGCTGTGGCGGCGGGGCTGGCAGATCGCGCTTGTCCTTGCGATCGGGCTGCCGCTGGCGGTGGCCTTTGCGCTGTCGCGCCCCAAAAGCTATGAGGCCACCGCCGTCATCCAGATCGAGGCGCCCGAAGTCACCGTCACCACCGCCGGGCAGGTGCGCGGGCTGACGGCGGACGGGCAGCTCGACCTCATCACCCAGCACATGATGGCGCGCGACAACATGCTGCGGCTGATCGCGGAACATGGCCTGTTCGCCGATCTGGGATCCGAGACCGAGCGGATCGCTGCGCTGCGCCGGGCCATCGCCACGGTCAAGCTGGTCGATCCGGCGCAGGCCTGGCGCCCGGATGTGCAGCCCTCGGGCCTGTCGATCACGCTGCGCCTCGACGATCCGCAGAAGGCGGCGGCGGTGGCGAATGCGCTTCTGGACCAGATCATCACCGAGTCGCGCGACCGGGCCGAGGGGCGGGCGGCGCGCACCCTGGAATTCCTGACCGCCGAAGAGGCGCGGGTTTCGGCCGCGCTGGCCGGGATCGAGGGGCAGATCGCCACCTTCCGCGCCACCCATGTCGATTCGCTGCCCGAGGGCCTGACCGCCCAGCGAGACCGCATGACCCGCCTGGCCGAGACGCGGCTCGCGCTCGAGCAGGAGCGGCTGGGCCTTCAGGGCGCACAGGCCCGGATGCGCCCCGAGGAAGTGGCCGCGCAAGAGGCGCTGCTGACCGAACGGATCGGCCTGGTGGATGCCGATATCGCCACGGTCGAGGCGGCGCTGGCCGCCGCGCCGGATGTCGAACGCCAGCTGACCGCGCTGACGCGCACGCTCGACCAGCTCGAGGCGGAACTGACGGTCCTGACCACCCAGCGCACCGAGGCGGCGACGGCCCAGCTTCTGGCGACGCAGGAGCAGGCTGAAAGGTTCGTCGTCCTCGAACGGGCGATGGTGCCGGAATTTCCGGTCTCGACCAGCCGCAGCCGCCTTGCGGCGGCGGGCGGGGTGCTGGTGGCGATGGCGGCTGTGGGCCTTGCTCTGGTGCTGGAGTGGATGCAGCCGGCGATCCGCACCGCCGAACAGATGGAGCGCGCGCTGGGTGTGCAGCCGGTGATCGTGGTGCCGCGCCTGCACTCGCGCCGGGGGCGGATGCGGCGGCGGATGGCCTGGGCGATCGGCACGCTCGCGGCCCTTGGGGCGGCGATCCTCGGGGGGCTGATCTGGGGGCAGGAGGCGCTGCGCCTGCTGGGGCAGCGGCGCGTGGCGGTGCCGGTCGCGCTGGAAGGCGGGCACCGCGAAGGGCGCGCGGGCGGTCAGCGGCGCCGGACGGCCTAGTCGTAGGCGTAGCTGTAGGCGGCCTCGGCCCCGCCTTCGGCCCGGTTCAGGATCATGCCCAGCAGCGGCTTCTCCTCGCCGATGCGGCGGATCGCTTCGCGGATCTGGCGCGGCGTGGTGACGCCGCCGCCCACCACCATCAGGATGCAGTCGTAATGCGGCGCCAGCGCGATCACGTCATCCTGCGCCAGCGCCGGCGGCAGATCGAACAGGACCAGATCCGGCGCGAGGTCGGCGTCGATCCGCGCCAGCGCCGCCGCCATTTCCGGCGCGTGGAACAGTTCCGCGGCAAAGGGCTCGGCGCGGTCATTGAGGCCAAGCGCGACATTGCCGCCGATCTGAAGCCGGTTCGCGCCGAAGCGGCAGAGGTGATCGACCGGCGCCACCTGCCCGCGCAACATCTGGGCGATGGGGCCGGGGGCGGTGACGCCCAGGGTGCGCGCCAGGGCCGGCACCCGCAGGTCCAGATCCAGCAGCACCGTGCGCCGGTCGCCATAACGCGACAGGGTGACGGCCAGGTTCAGCGCGGTAAAGGTCTTGCCGCAGCCCTTGGTGGGCGAGGTGATGCCGACACGCCGCCAGCCCCGTTCGGCCATCGCCTGCACCATGCGCGTGCGCAGCACGTCAAAGGCGCCATGCGCGGGATCGGTGCGCCGGGCGGTGATGATCAGGTTGTCCTCAAGCCGGTCCGCATCGACCGGCACGGTATCGAGCCGCGCCCAGTTCGCCTCTGCCGCCGGCCCCTGCAGTGCGGGCACGGGTGCGGGCGCGGGAGCAGGAGCAGGTTCGGGCGCTGACGGCGCTGGGCCGGATGACGGCGGCGGCGAAGTCGGCGGCGGCGGCGCAATCCCGGCCTCCTGCGCGGCAAGGATCAGTTCGCGCAGCCCGGCCAGCCCCGACGGGCCGGGATCGGTCGGCGGGGGCGCCGCCTGCCGGGCGGGCGACAGCGCGGCGATCTGCGCCAGAACCCGCGCGCGCGCGTCCGGATCAAGGCGCCCGCGCCGTTTCGTCCTGTCCGAATCGCCCATCGCACCCATTCCTGCCCGGCCCCGCTGATGGCCTTGCCCCGTTCAACCCCGACAATCTGGCATTTCTGGGCCGGAAACCCAGCAGTCCCCGGTCACAACCCGAAGAGCGGCAGCGCCGCCACGGCGCGTTCGCCAAAACGCACCCGATCCGCCTCGGGTTGCCAGCCGAGGATCGCCTTGGCGTGGCGGTTGTCGAACCGCGACAGATGCCCGCGCGACAGCCAGTCCGCCCGCGACACCGCCAGCGCATCGGCACGGCGCAGCACATGGGTCTTGAGCGCGCCCTTCACCCGGTCCGCCAGCCACATCGCCCCGAGCGACCCGCTGCGCACATGGATGCGGGCGCCGGTGCGGGAATGGATCAGGTCGAACCACTCGCGCGCCGACAGTTCCACATCGCCCGTCAGGTTGAACGAGGTGCCGCGCGCCTGCGCCAGTCCGATCATGCGCACCAGCGCCCCGGCCAGGTCGTCGACCAGGACGAAGGGCAGCGGATTGCGCCCGTCCCCCCACAGCCGCACCGCCCCGGCCCCGTGCCAGCGCCCGATCCCCCAGTGCTGAAGCGGGCCGTCGCCCCCGACCACGATCCCCGGCCTTGCGATGGTCAGCGCAAGGCCGCGTTCCCCGGCCAGCAGGGTCAGGCGCCGCTCGCCCTCGGCCTTGGAGCGCGCATAGAGGTTGCGCGCCTCGAGCGGGCCGAAATCCGTCGCTTCGGTGATGACAAGGCGGGGATCCGACATGTCGTAAGAGGCGATGGTGCCGGCATGGACCAGATGCCCCACCCCCGCCGCCGCTGCGGCGCGGCCGATGGCCAGGGTGGCGCCCACGTCATGCGCCAGCGCGGCCGCCCAGGTCTTTTCCAGCGCGCGCGCAAGGTTGAACACGACACCGATGCCCTGCATGGCATCGGTCAGGCCCGCTTCGTCCGAAGGGGCGACGGGCAGGGTCTCCACCGCATGGCCCAGATCGCCGAAAGGGCCGGTGCGCCCGCGCGACAGCACCCGCACCCCATGCCCCTGCGCCACCAGCGCGCGCACGAGGGCGCGGCCGATATAGCCGGTGCCGCCGATCACCATGACATCGGGCCGCCGCGCAAGCGGACGGATCGCGGGCGCGGGCGGGGCGGGCGGCAGCAGGGCGATGGCGTCATGCAGCGCCGCCATGACCGCGGCCGCAGCCGGGGCGCCGATGGCGGGATCGGGCGTGCCGCGGCGGATCTGGTCGCGAAAGGCGGCGGCGGTGGCCCGGAACGACAGGGCATAGGGCTGCCGGCGGTTCAGGCTGAGACCCTGACGGGCGGCGTTCACCACCCCCTCGCGCAGGTGCTGCCCGGCCAGCGAGAGTTCGCGCAGCAGCGGGCTCAGCACCAGTTCGGCGCTGTTGTCGCGCTCGAGGGTCAGGGTGTCGCGGGCGAAATCCATCCGCGCGATCCCGGACGATCCGCGCAGCGTCACGCTGCGGTCATCCAGCGTCTCGACCAGCGACAGGTGCAGCGTCACATCGACCGCGCCCGCCCGGCCGATGATCCGCCAGCCCTGATGCCGCACCCCGGCGCCGCCGGGCAGGTCGATCGGCTGCGTCAGGAACAGGCCGTCGATCTGCGGCCGCCCGAACAGATCGACGACAAAGCCCATCGGATGCGGCCCGAGTTCCAGAAGCAGGTTCCCCTCGTCGCGCAGGGGCCAGATCGTCGACGGGCCCGAGCGCAGCGGCGCGAACGGCAGTGCCCAGTCCACCCGGACCGACGAGATGCGCCCCAGAACCCCGGCATCCACCAGCCGCCGCAGCCGCCGCCACGCGGGCAGGCCAAGGAAATTGTGCCCGACGGCCAGTTGCCGCCCGGCGGCAGCGGCGGCGGCCTGCATCTGCGCCACCTCGTCCAGGGTGGTGGCCATCGGCTTTTCCACCAGCACATGCAGGCCGGCGCCCAGCGCCTCGGACGCGAGGGCGGCGTGGGTGGCGGGCGGGGTCAGGACATGGACGGCATCGACCGCGCCGGCCATGGCGGCGACGGCGGGAAAGAACGGCACGCCCAGCGCATCGGCCAGGGCCCTGCCCGCCTCGGGCTGGGCGTCGCAGACCGCGCCCAGGCGCAGCCCCGCCGTGGCGCGCACCGCCTCCGCGTGCCAGCCGGCGATGTAACCCGCGCCGATCAGGCCGATCCTGATGTCATCCCTGTCCATCGGGCCCCCGCCTGTATTCGATGATCCGCACCCCGGCCCGCCGCCCGCCGCGCAGGTGGAACCGCGCCATGCCGATGAATTGCGGCACCTTGGCCAGCACGAACAGCCCGGCCACCCGCCACTCCAGCCCGCGCGCCAGTCGCTGCGCCCCAAGCCAGCGGCGGAGGCGCAGCAGGTTGATGCCGAAGGCCGCCACCGCCGCCGCCGCGCCCCACCACAGGCCCGCCGCCAGCGACAGGACCAGCGCCAGCGGCAGCGCGGCGCCATAGACGATGGCGCGGCGCCGTTCGGCGCGGAAATGCGGCGGATGCATCCCGCCCACCTCGGCAAAGCCCTGCCCGGTGCG
Source organism: Rubellimicrobium sp. (assembly GCA_020852925.1). GTDB lineage: Bacteria > Pseudomonadota > Alphaproteobacteria > Rhodobacterales > Rhodobacteraceae > JADYZU01. Next base: position 33,403 of record JADYZU010000051.1, read on the forward strand.
CAGGTTGCGCCGCCACCACGCGCGCAGGCGGGTCATGGCGATGTCGTGCCGGGTCATGGCCAGCGGCAGGCGCAGCGCACCGTGGCCGGCCTTGCGCAGGCGGATGACGAATTCCTCGTCCTCGGAGGCGACGATGGCGGGGTCAAAGCCGCCCACCGCGTCAAAGGCCGCCGCGCGCAGCAGCATGTCGCCGCCACAGGCCGCGATCGGACCTGCGGGCCGGTGCCATTCGATGGCGGTCATGGCGTGATAGGCATTGGCGGCGGGGCGTTCCTCTTCGCGCCAGCCGGTGACCAGCGCCAGGCCCGGATCGGCGTCAAGCGCCGCGATCCCCGCCGCGATCCAGCCGGGCACGAGGGTGCAGTCGCCATCGACGAACTGCACGAATTCCGGCAGGCCCTGCGCGCGCAGGGCGGCGAACCCCTCGTTGCGGCCGCGCGCGGCGGAGAAGGGCGTGGCGGGGTCAAGCTCCACCACCAGCGCGCCCAGCGACCGGGCCAGGGCGGCGCTGCCGTCCGAGGAACCCGAATCGACATAGACCACGACCCCCGCCTGCGCGCGCAACGAGTGCAGGCAGGCGGCAAGGCGCGCGCCTTCGTTGCGGCCGATGGCGATGGCGGCGACACGGGTCATGGCGGTCATGGCAGTCATGGCAGAGCCCCGGGCCTGATGTCCGGGCAGACCCCGCCCCGCGCCGCCGTGGCCAGGAGCGTGGCCAGACGCCGCGCCTCGGTGCGGCTGTCGAAGGCGGCCTCGACCTGCGCGCGCGCGGCCGCGCCCATCGCCGAGGGCGCGTCAAGCGCGGCCAGGATCGCGCGGGCCAGCAGCGCGGCATTGCCCGGCGCCACCAGATGCCCCGAGACCCCGTCCTCCACCAGTTCCGTCACGCCGCCCACGCGGGTGGCGACCACCGGCAGGCGCGCGGCCATCGCCTCCATCAGCACCACCGGCACCCCTTCGGCGAACGAGGGCAGGACCAGCACATCGGCCTCGGCCAGCGCGCCGGCGACGAAATCGGCATCGCGGTAGCCGGTGAAGCGCAGCGCATCGCCCAGGCCCAGCGCGCGGCCCTCCTCTTCCAGCAGGGCGCGTTCCGGCCCGTCTCCGATCAGGGTGAGCGTGACCTCGGGCCGCAGCGCCCGCACGGCGGACAGCGCCTGAAACAGCACCGGCACGCCCTTGACCCCGGCCAGACGGCCCACGAACAGCAGCCGCCCCCGCCCGGGAACCCGCGGGCGGCCGTAGCGGGCAGGATCGACGCCGCAATGCACCACATGCAGCCGCGGCCAGTGGACCCGCGCGGCATGGAGCATCGCCTGCGCACGGGCAAAATCCGAGATGCAGGCGACAAAGGCCGCGCGCGCGATCTTTTCATCCAGCCGCCAGTGCCCCGGCTCGGCCAGATCGTCGGGGCCGTGCAGGGTGAAGCTGTAGGGAATCCCGGTCAGTTCCGAGGCCAGCATCGCCACGGTGCAACTGGCCTTGGCGATGTGGTTGTGCAGATGCACCACCCCTTGCGCCCGCATCCAGCGAGCCAGGGTCAGGGCCTCGGCGAAATAGATGAGGTTCCAGACCCGCCCGCGCAGGCCGCGCGGCGCGGTGCGCCAGGCCAGCGCCAGCGCCCGCAGGAACCGCCCCGGCCGGGCGAGTGCCGCGAGTTTGGCCAGCACCAGGCGCGGATGCGCGGTGGCCTCGAGGACGTGGAAGGTGCCGGCCTGTTCGGCGCGCTGTTCGGGGCCGACCATGTGCTCGGGCCCGGTGCGGCGGATGCTTGCGGTCAGGACCGTGATCCCCGCCCCGCGCAGCGCGGCCACCTCGCGCTGGATGAAGGTATCGGTGGCGCGGGGATATTCGCCGGTGAGATACGCCACCGGCCCGGGAAGCGGCGCGTTCATGCGGCCTCCTTCATGCCGGCGTCAAAGCCCGTCACCGGGCGCCAGCCCAGCGCATGGAGCCGCGCATTGTCATAGCGGCGCGGTGCCATGCGCGCATGAAGCACCGGGCGGCGCAACAGCCCCGGCGCGCGCGCGCCAAGGGGCGCGGCCAGGATCGCCGCCAGATCGACGAGCGCGAAGGGCAACGGCAGCACCAGACGCGGCCGCCCCGGCATCGCGGCCAGATAGCGCGCGGCATCGGGGCGTTCGTCATCGACGACGTGGACGATCTCGACCCCGCTCCAGTCGCCCTCGGCCGCGATCACAAGGGCGAGGGCGGCGTTCGTGACATGCGACAGCGGGATCTCGCCCCGGCCCAGACGCAGGAACAGCGGGCCGGCACACAGGCCCAGATGCGCGTTCCACAGCCGCCCGCGCCCCCACAGCGCGCCCAGACGCAGGATGCGCAGCGGCTGACCCTGCGCGGCGGCCTTTTCCTGGGCGATCTTGGCGCGGGTATAGGCGTCGCGCAGATGCGGGCGCGGATCGGGGGGCGTGGTTTCGTCCACCACGCGCGCCATGCCGTCGCAGACGGCGATGGACCCGGCCAGCACCATCGGCACCCGCGCCGCGGCGATCAGGCGCGTGGCCTCGACGGTATCGCGGCGGTGCCGGGCATCGTCGCCGGTCAGCGCCCCGGCGCAATGGATGATGCGGGCGACGCCGCGCAGCGCCTCGAGCGGGACGCCCTCGGCCAGATCGCAGGCCACATCGCCCCCCGGCCCGCGCGTCAGCCGGCGCACCTCGTGCCCGCGCGCCCGCGCGGCGGCCACCACGGCGCGCCCCAGAAACCCGTCCGCGCCGGTGACAAGCAGACTCAGACCGCCCATGGCATCGGCTCCGGCTGGGCGCAGGAGGTGGTCATCGCCTGCGCGCCCGCCTGTTCGCCGGCGTTGTGGATGGCCAGCGTCACCTCGGTCAGGTGGAGCGCGTAATCCCCGGCCAGCCGGGGCGCGCGGCCCCGGGCGATGGCCTCGGCCATCTCGTGCGGGCCAAGGGCGAAATTCATCGCCGCCGCGCCCCGGGGCGCCACATGCGGATGCGCCGGCCCCGAGACGACGACCCGTCGCGCGATCGGCGATTCGATGAGCCGGCGGCGCAGCACCAGGCGACGGCGGAAGGTGACGCGGGCGGCGTTGTCCCAGGCCTCGGGCACGGTCAGGGTGCCCTTCTCGCCCACCACGCGCAGGCGGTGGTCATGGGGCGCCGCGATCGAGCAGGTCAGCCGCGCCACCACGCCCGAGTGGAAGAACAGCGTCGCGACCGAGAAATCGGGCGCGCCCGTCGTGGCGGCGGGCTTGTCCGGAACCAGTTCGGCCGAGGCCGCGACCACCGTGCGCACCGGCCCGAAAAAGGCGATGAGCCACGACAGCCAGTAGCCCGCATGTTCAAGGGTGGCGCCGGTGCGGAATTCGTCGGCGACGGGCCAGGGCGCGCCGCTTTCGCTGCGCCACAGCGCGACCGGCGCCTGCGGGATGAACCCGTCGTCCATCTCGGCATAGACCACGACCGGCCGCCCGGCGATGCCGGCGCGCAGCGCCCGGCCCAGCGCCTGCGCCGCCTCGGACAGCACCGACGAGGGCGCCGAGGCCAGATGCACGCCCCGCGCCCGCGCCAGCGCGTGCAGATCGCGCGCCTCGGCCATGGTCAGGGTCATGGGCTTTTCCGACCAGACATGGACCCCGGCAGACAGAAGCGCGCGGCTGACCCCCGCGTGTTCGCCCGGGTTGGTGAGATTCAGCACCAGCGCGCCGCGCTGCCCCTGCGCGATCACCGCGGCCATGTCGGGCAGGGGCGGCACATGCCAATGCGCGCAGAAGGCCGCCTGACGCGCGGGGTCGCGGTCATGGGCGCCGGTCACGCGCATGTCCTTCATCACCGCGAAGGATCGCATGTAGAGATCGGCGACATAGCCGCAGCCGACCAGCACCACCGTCTTCATCGCCACCCTGCCCCGATCCCGCCCACGAATTGCCTTGCCCGCTGCCCTTTGCCGGTGAACCTTCTGGCGGACAAGCATGGCAAGAGTTTGGCCCATGGCGGCGATTGTGCAAGAGACCGGCGAGGCGATGGAATTCCGCAGCGGCGCGGCGCGGGTGCGGGTGAATGCGCCCCTGCGGGCGGGGCTGCTGGCGGCGGTCGAGGCGCGCCTTGCGCGGGGCGAGGGATTCGCCATCGCCACGCTGAACCTGGACCATCTGGTGAAGCTGGCGCGCGATCCGGCCTTTGCCGGCGCCTATCGCGCGCAGGATTTCGTCACCGCCGACGGGCGGCCGGTGGTCTGGCTGGCGCGGCTGGCGGGGCAGCGGCTTGAACTGATCACGGGATCGGACCTGATCGTGCCGCTTCTGCACGTCGCGGCGGCACGTCAGGTCCGGGTCGGGCTGCTGGGCGCGACCGGGGCGACGCTGGCGGGCGCGGCGGAACGCCTGCGCGAGGCGATTCCCGGCCTCGACATCGCGCAACAGATCGCGCCGCCCATGGGATTCGATCCCGATGGCGACGACGCGCGCGCCGCCCTTGCCGCGATGCAGGCGGCGGGGGTGGGCCTGTGCCTGCTGGCGCTGGGGGCGCCGAAACAGGAACGTCTGGCCGCGCGCGGGCGGGAACTGGCGCCGGGGATCGGGTTCGCCTCGATCGGGGCCGGCCTCGACTTCATCGCCGGAAGCCAGCGGCGCGCGCCGGCCTGGGTGCGGGCGATCGCGCTCGAGTGGCTGTGGCGGATGCTGTCGGACCCGCGCCGGCTGCTCCTGCGCTACCTGCGCGCGGCGATGATCCTGCCCGGACAGATGCGCAGCGCGCTGTCGCAAAGGCGCGGGACGCGGCCCTGACGGCGGCCTGCGGCTGATTTCCCCTTTTCGTGGCCGCAATCGCCGCTTATACCCCGGGGCATGACCCACGCGCCCCTCCTTTCCGCCGCCCTGCCCGCCATCGGGCTGATCGGCCTGCTTCTTCTTAGCCGCCTCTGAGCGTGCCATCCCGGCGCGCCGCTCAGAGGGTCGCGCGCGCCGGATCGAAGAAGCCCCCAGACGAAAGCAGGAAACGAACCGATGCCCCGTGACAACCATGTCCTGATCTTTGACACCACCCTGCGCGACGGCGAACAATCGCCCGGCGCCACCATGACCCATGACGAGAAGCTCGAGATCGCCGACCTCCTTGACGAGATGGGCGTGGACATCATCGAGGCCGGGTTCCCGATCGCGAGCGAAGGTGATTTCCTGGCGGTGAGCGACATCGCCCGGCGGGCGAAGCATTCGGTGATCTGCGGGCTGTCGCGCGCGAATTTCAAGGACATCGACCGCTGCTGGGAGGCGGTGCGTCACGCCCGGCGGCCGCGCATCCATACCTTCATCGGCACCTCGCCGCTGCACCGCGCCATCCCGAACCTGTCGATGGACGAGATGGTCGAGCGGATCCACGACACCGTGACCCATGCGCGCAACCTGTGCGACAACGTGCAATGGTCGGCGATGGACGCCACGCGCACCGAGCACGACTATCTGTGCCGCGTGGTCGAGACCGCGATCAAGGCCGGGGCCACCACCATCAACATCCCCGACACCGTGGGCTATACCGCCCCGCGCGAGAGTGCGGAGCTGATCCGCATGCTGATCGAACGCGTGCCCGGCGCGGATGATGTGGTGTTCTCGACCCATTGCCACAACGACCTCGGCATGGCGACCGCCAACAGCCTGGCCGCGGTCGAGGCGGGCGCGCGCCAGATCGAATGCACGATCAACGGCCTTGGCGAACGCGCGGGCAATGCCGCGCTCGAGGAAGTGGTGATGGCCATGCGCGTGCGCCATGACATCATGCCCTATACCACCGGCATCGACACGACGAAGATCATGAACCTGTCGCGGCGGGTCTCGACCGTCTCGGGCTTTCCGGTGCAGTTCAACAAGGCGATCGTCGGCAAGAACGCCTTCCTGCACGAATCGGGCATCCATCAGGACGGCGTGCTCAAGAACGTCCAGACCTTCGAAATCATGCGCCCCGAGGATATCGGCCTTCAGGCCAAGAACATCGCCATGGGCAAGCATTCGGGCCGCGCCGCGCTGCGCGCCAAGATGCGCGAACTGGGCATCGACCTGGCCGACAACCAGCTCAACGACCTGTTCGTGCGCTTCAAGGCGCTGGCCGACCGCAAGAAGGAGGTCTATGACGACGACCTCATCGCGCTGGTGCAGGACGCCGACACGCACGAGGCGCATGACACGCTGCAACTGAAGCGGCTGCGCGTCATCTGCGGCACCGACGGCCCGGCGCTGGCCGATCTGGGCATGAGCATCGAGGGCGTCGAAAAGAGCGTGACCGCCCAGGGCGACGGGCCGGTGGACGCGGCCTTCAACGCGGTGAAGGCGCTTTACCCGCATGGGGCGCGGCTCGAGCTCTATCAGGTGAGCGCGGTGACCGAAGGCACCGATGCGCAGGCCACGGTGAGCGTGCGGATTTCCGAATCCGGACGGATCGCCACAGGGCAGTCGGCCGATACCGATACCGTGGTGGCCAGCACCCGCGCCTATGTGAACGCGATCAACCGCCTGATCGAGCGGCGCAAGAAATCCGCGCCGGGCGACGACGTGAAGACCGTCGATTACCGCGCGCCGGCCGAATAGGCCGGGCGCGGGACCGCGCAGGAAGGGGGGCGGGGGGTCACTGGCGGAAACGTGCCCGATCCCCCGGCCGCGGGGGCTTTCGCCGCGCGGCCCTTGGGCCTATATGGCGGCGGTCCGACCCGGCACTCCCCGGGGGGCGGATTCACGCGCGACTGGCAAGGGACATGGGCATGTTTGGCTTGGGCGGCCTCTTTTCGTCGGACATGGCGATCGACCTCGGCACGGCGAACACCCTGGTCTATGTCAAGGGGCGCGGCGTGGTCCTGTCCGAACCCTCGGTGGTGGCCTATCATGTGAAGGACGGCGTGAAGAAGGTTCTTGCCGTGGGCGAGGACGCAAAGCTCATGCTGGGCCGCACCCCCGGCACGATCGAGGCGATCCGCCCGATGCGCGAAGGCGTCATCGCCGACTTCGACAGCGCCGAGGAAATGATCAAGCATTTCATCCGCAAGGTCGCCAAGCGCGCGATGATCTCGAAGCCCAAGATCATCGTCTGCGTGCCCCACGGCGCCACGCCGGTGGAAAAGCGCGCGATCCGGCAATCGGTGCTGTCGGCCGGGGCGCGGCGCGCGGGGCTCATCGCCGAACCGATCGCCGCGGCCATCGGCGCGGGCATGCCGATCACCGATCCGACCGGCAACATGGTCGTGGACATCGGCGGCGGCACCACCGAGGTGGCGGTGCTGTCCCTTGGCGACATCGTCTATGCCCGTTCGGTGCGGGTGGGGGGCGACCGGATGGACGAGGCGATCATCAACTACCTGCGCCGGCAGCATAACCTTCTGGTGGGCGAATCGACCGCCGAACGGATCAAGACCCAGATCGGCACCGCGCGCATGCCCGACGACGGGCGCGGCCAGTCCATGCATATCCGCGGCCGCGACCTTCTGAACGGGGTGCCCAAGGAAACCGAGATCAGCCAGGCCCAGGTGGCCGAGGCGCTGGCCGAACCCGTGCAGCAGATCTGCGAGGCGGTGATGGTCGCGCTCGAGACGACGCCGCCCGACCTTGCCGCCGACATCGTGGACCGCGGCGTGATGCTGACCGGGGGCGGCGCGCTTCTGGGGGAACTGGATCTGGCGCTGCGCGAACAGACCGGGCTGGCCATTTCGGTGGCCGACGAATCGCTCAATTGCGTGGCGCTCGGCACGGGCAAGGCGCTCGAATACGAAAAGCAGCTTCGCCACGTCATCGACTACGACAGCTGATCCCTGAAAGGGGAGGCCCTTGGCGCGCAACGGATCAAGCGATGAATTCACCGGCCCGGTCCGCCGCCTTCTGGTGGGGCTGATCCTTGTCGTCTGCGTCGCCGCGCTGCTGGTCTGGCGGATCGACAACCCGCGGATGGAGCGGCTGCGCGCCGCCGTCGTGGACCGGGTGGTGCCGCCGATGGCCTGGGTGATGCGGCCGGTGACGGCCATGGTCACGCTGGTCTCGGACTTTCAGAGCTATACGCAGCTTTACGAACAGAATCAGGAACTGCGCCGCCAGTTGCAGCAGATGCGCGCCTGGCGCGAGGCGGCGCTTCAGCTTGATCAGGAAAACGCGCGGCTGCTTGAACTGAACAACGTGCGGCTCGATCCGGAACTGACCTGGATCACGGGCGTGGTGATGGCCGATTCGGGATCGCCGTTCCGGCAGTCGGTGCTGCTGAACGTGGGCGCGCGCGACGGCATTCTGGACGGCTGGGCGGCGGTGGACGGGCTGGGCCTGGTCGGGCGCATCTCGGGCGTGGGCGAGAGCACGGCGCGGGTCATGCTGCTGACCGATGCCTCGTCCAAGGTGGCGGTGACGATCCAGCCTTCGGGACAGCGGGCGATCCTGTCGGGGGACAACAGTTTCTATCCGGTGCTCGACTTCATCGAATCGGCCGATGCGGTCCGGCCCGGCGATCAGGTGACGACCTCGGGCGACGGCGGGCTGTTCCCGCCGGACCTGCCGGTGGGGACGGTCGCCCTTGGCACCGACCAGCGGCTGCGGCTGCGGCTGCTGGCGGATTACCAGCGCCTCGAATTCCTGCGGGTGCTGCGCTCGGGCGAGCGTGAGCGGATCCTTGACCCGGGCGGGCTTCTGATTCCGCCGGGGGGGGTGACGGCCCTGCCCGGGGTGGATGCCGGCCCCGCGCGCAGCGCCGACGGCCTGCCGATCCCGCCAACCCGGCCCCCTGCCCCCGATGCCGCCACGGGCACCGCCCCCCCCGCGACCGAGGCCGGCGATGGCTGATGTGGTGGACAGCCGGCCCTGGCTGGGCCGGATCATCTGGCCGGTGCTGTTCGCGGTGCTGGTCATGGGCGCGCTGCTGCCGTTCGACGCGATTCCGCCGGTCTGGGTCGGGCCGGACCTGCCCCTTGCGCTGACACTGGTGTGGGTGGTGCGGCGCCCGGATCTGGTGCCGGTGCCGGTGATCGCGCTGGCCTGGTTTCTGGCGGATCTGCTGCTTCAGCGGCCGCCCGGCCTCATGACGCTGCTGGTCGTCCTGCTGAGCGAGACCCTGCGGCGCCACAACAGCGCATTGCGGGGGCTGCCGTTCCTGCTCGAATGGCTGGCGGTCAGCGCCGGGATCATCGCCGTCACCATCGCCTTTCGCGTCGTCCTTGCCGTGCTGCTGACGCCGCAGGCGCCGCTGGGACTGTCGCTCATGCAGATGGTGATGACCATGATCGCCTGGCCCGTGGTGGCGCTGGTGGCGCGGATCTTCTTCGGCATCACCCGCGCAGCACCGGGTGAGGTGGACGCATTGGGACGGCCGATATGAGACTTGATTTCCGTTCCCGCCAGCAACTGCGCGAGCAATCCGAGATCCCCCGCCAGCTTGGCCGGCGCGGCCTGCTGATCGGGGGACTCCAGCTTGTCACGGCGGGGGTGATCCTGGGGCGGATGCATCACCTTCAGGTCGATCAGGCCGACGAATTCCGCCTGCTGGCCGAAGAGAACCGCGTCAACTTCCGCCTGATCCCGCCGGCGCGCGGCCTCATCCACGACATCAACGGCATCCCGCTGGCGGTGAACGAACAGAACTACCGCATCGTCCTTGTGCGCGAGGATGCGGGCGACGTGGCCCGGGCCCTTGAGCGTCTGGGACAGGTGGTGGCGCTGTCGCCCGAGGCGGTGGCGCGCACCATCGAGGAAAGCGCGCGTTCCTCGCCCTTCGTGCCGATCACGGTCATGGAGCGCGTCTCGTGGGAGGATGTCGCGCGCGTGACGATGAATGCCCCCGCCCTGCCGGGGATCAGCGCCGAAGTGGGCCTGTCGCGCGCCTATCCGCGCGGGGCGGATACCGCGCATGTCGTGGGCTATGTCGGCCCGGTCAGCGACTATGACCTGAGCCAGATGGAAGACCCCGACCCCCTCATGCGCATCCCGCGCTTCCAGATCGGCAAGACCGGGGTCGAGGCGCGGCTTGAGGATACGTTGCGCGGCGAGGCGGGCACCCGCCGCATCGAGGTGAACGCGGTCGGCCGGATCATGCGCGAACTCGACCGGGTCGAGGGGGTGGCCGGCAAGGACGTGCAACTCACCCTCGATGCGCGGCTTCAGGCCTATGTCGAGGCCCGGCTGGAAACCGAAGCCTCGGCCTCGGTCGTGGTGCTCGACTGCCAGACCGGCGACATCCGCGCGGTCGGCAATACCCCGACCTTCGATCCGAACCTGTTCGTGCGCGGGATCTCCTCGGCCGACTGGACGGCACTGAACGAGAACCCCTTTCGCCCGCTGTCGGCCAAGGCGGTGCAGGGCACCTATCCGCCCGGTTCCACCTTCAAGATGGTGACCGCGCTTGCCGCGCTCACCGCGGGCGTGGTGGACCCGGACGAAACCGTGCGCTGCAACGGCTATACCGAAATCTCGGGCACGCGGTTCCATTGCTGGCGGTCCTCGGGCCACGGCAACGTCACGCTGAACGCCAGCCTCCAGCAAAGCTGCGACTGCTACTATTACGAGGTCGGCCAGCGCGCGACCATCGACAACATCGCCGCCATGGCCCGGCTTCTGGGCCTGGGCGTGCGCCATGACCTGCCGATGTCGGCGGTGGCGCAGGGCCTTGCCCCGGACCGGGCCTGGAAGATCGAGGTGCGGGGCGAGGACTGGCGCGTGGGCGATACGGTGAACGCCTCGATCGGGCAGGGCTATGTCCTGGCCTCGCCGCTGCAACTGGCGGTGATGACGGCGCGCATCGCCACCGGCCTGGACATCCGGCCGCGCCTGGTCCATCGCATCGGCGGGATCGAACAGCCCTCGGGCCGCGGTGGCAGTCTGGGCCTGAACGAGAACCACCTGCTGCGCATCCGGCAGGGCATGTTCGACGTGCTGAACTCGGATCGCGGCACCGCCCGCGAAAGCCGGGTCGTGGCCGACGGGCTGCGCCTGGCCGGCAAGACCGGGACAAGTCAGGTGCGCCGCATCACCCCCGAGGAGCGCGCGCGCGGCGTCACCTCGAACGACCAGCTTCCGTGGGAGCGGCGCGACCATGCGCTGTGGGTGAATTTCGCCCCCTTCGACAACCCGCGATTTGCCGTGGCGGTGGTGGTCGAACATGGCGGCGGCGGCTCGACCGCAGCGGCGCCGATCGGGCGCGACGTGACCTTGCAGGCGATCTACGACGGCGATCCCCCGCTCGAGGCCTACCCCGCCAACTGGCGCGCCCGCATCCGCGACCAGCAGGAACGCATCCGGACCCGGCTTGCCGGCGCGGCGGCGGGCGGGGAACGGGCATGAGCTATCTCGATTCCGGTTGGGGCCATGCGCCCGGCGGGCTGCGCAAGCTGCTCTACATCAACTGGCCGCTGGTGCTGCTTCTGGGGGCGGTCTGCGCGATCGGGGTGCTCATGCTCTACTCGATCGCCGGCGGCAATGCCGCGACCTGGGCCGCGCCGCAGGGACGGCGGGTGCTGGCGGGCATGGCGGGGATGCTGGTGATGGCGCTGATCCCGATCGGGTTCTGGCGCGGCCTGTCGGTGCTGACCTATGCGATCTGCCTCGGGCTTCTGGTCATGGCCGAGTTCATGGGCGAGGTGCGCATGGGCGCGCAACGCTGGCTCGATCTGGGGCCGGTACAGATCCAGCCCTCGGAAATGGCCAAGATCGGCCTCGTCATGATCCTTGCGGTCTATTACGACTGGCTGCCGGCGCGGCGGGTGTCGCATCCGTTCTGGGTGCTGGTGCCGGTTGCCCTCATCGTCGCGCCGACGCTGCTGATCCTGGCGCAGCCCAATCTGGGAACCGCGCTCATCACGGTGATGATCGGCGCGGCGGTGATGTTCGCAGCCGGGGTGCACTGGCTTTACTTCGCGACGGTGATCGGCGGGGTCTCGGGGGCGGTCTGGGCGGTGCTGGCCTCGCGCGGGACCGACTGGCAACTGATCCACGACTACCAGTTCCGCCGCATCGACACCTTCCTCGACCCGTCGAACGATCCGCTGGGGGCCGGCTACAACATCACCCAGGCCAAGATCGCGCTGGGATCGGGCGGCTGGACCGGGCGCGGCTTCATGCAGGGCACGCAGTCGCGGCTGAACTTCCTGCCGGAAAAGCACACCGATTTCATCTTCAACACCCTGGCCGAGGAATTCGGCTTTCTCGGATCTGCCGCGCTCTTGCTGCTCTATCTGCTGATCCTGGGGTTCTGCCTGGCCACCGCGCTGACCAACCGCGACCGCTATTCGGCATTGCTGACCATCGGCATCGCCACAAGCTTTTTCCTGCTCTTCGCGGTGAACATGCTGATGGTGACGGGCTTTGCCCCGGTGGTGGGCGTGCCGCTGCCGCTGGTAAGCTGGGGCGGATCGTCGATGATCGTCCTCTTGCTGAGCTTTGGCCTGATCCAGAGCGCGCATGTCCACAAGGTGCGGTGATGGTGAACGTCCTTCTGTCCGGCAGCAGGGTGTGCCGCCATTTTGCCGCCCCGCTCGGGCGCGAGTTGCGCGCGCGCGGGGTCGATGCGGTGCTCTCGCCCGACCATGGCCCCGAGGCGGCCGATTACATCGTCCTCGATCCCTCCGGCCCCCTGCGTGACTTCACGCCCTACCGCCGGGTGCGCGCCGTGCTCTCCACCTGGGCCGGGGCCGAGGTCTTTGCCACCAACGCCACCCTGACCCAGCCCCTTGCCCGCATGGTCGATCCGGCGATGACGCGGGGGATGACGGAATATGTGGTGGCCCATGCGATGCGCCACCACATCGGCCTTGATGCCCATGTGCGCGGCCTTGGTGGCGAATGGCAACAGGTGCTGCCGCCCCTGGCCCCGGAACGGCCGGTGACGGTGCTGGGCCTGGGGGAAATGGGCCGCGCGGCGGCGGCGGCGCTCTCGGCCCTCGGGTTCCCGGTCACGGGCTGGAGCAGGACGCCCCGCCCGCTGTCCTGGCTGGCGCAGAGCCTGTCAGGGTCCGCCGGCCTGCATGCGGCGCTGGCGGGGGCGCAGATCCTCGTCATCCTGCTGCCGCTGACTCCGGGGACGGAAAACCTGCTGGGCCAGACCGAATTCGCCTGCCTCGCCCCCGGCGCCCGGATCATCAACGCCGCGCGCGGCCCGATCATCGACGACGGCGCGCTGCTGGCCGCGCTTGAATCCGGACAGGTGGGGCACGCCACCCTCGACGTGTTCCGGCAGGAACCGCTGCCCCCCGATCACCCGTTCTGGCACCACCCGCGCGTCACCGTCACCCCCCATGTCGCGGCCGAGACCCGCCCCGACAGCGCCGCCGCCGTCCTGGCCGAGAACATCGCCCGCGTCGAACGCGGCGAGCCGCTGCTCAACCGCGTGGACCGCGCCGCCGGCTACTGAGGCCTCAATGCGCGGCCGACCAGTTCGGCCCGCGCCCGTCATCGACCACAAGGCGCACCGACAGGTGCACCGCCGGATCGGCCGCGCCCTCCATCACCTCGCGCGCGGCGGCGATCAGGGCATCGGCCGCGCCCTCATCGACCTCGAACAGCAGTTCGTCATGCACCTGAAGCAGCATGCGCGCCGGCAGATGGGCGATGGCGGCATCCATGCGGATCATGGCGCGGCGGATCACGTCGGCGGCAGAGCCCTGGATCGGCGCGTTGATGGCCGCGCGCCGGGCAAAGCCCGCGCCCGGCCCGCGGGCGTTGATCTCGGGCGTGTGGATGCGACGGCCGAACAGCGTCCGGACATGGCCATGCGCCCGGGCAAAGGCGATGGTCGCGTCCATGTAGTCGCGGATGCCGGGGAAGCGCTCGAAATAGCGGTCGATGAACTCCTGCGCCCGGTCGCGCGGGATGCGCAGGTTGCGGGCCAGGCCAAAGGCCGAAATCCCGTAGATCACCCCGAAATTGATCGCCTTGGCCTGCCTCCTGATGTCGGGCGTCATGTCGGCCAGCGGCACGTCGAACATCTCCGAGGCGGTGGCGGCGTGGATGTCCTGCCCCTCGCGGAAGGCCTGCCGCAGCGCCTCGATCCCGGCGACATGGGCAAGGATGCGCAACTCGATCTGCGAATAGTCGAGGCTGACCAGCACCTTGCCCGGATCGGCCACGAATGCCTCGCGGATGCGGCGGCCCTCTTCGGTGCGCACCGGGATGTTCTGGAGGTTCGGATCGGTCGAGGCCAGCCGCCCGGTATTCGCCCCGGCGATGGAATAGGAGGTATGCACCCGCCCCGTTGCGGGGTTGATCGCCTCCTGCAGCGCGTCGGTATAGGTCGATTTCAGCTTCTGGATCTGCCGGTAGTCCAGCACGCGCGCGGCAAAGTCGCTTTCGCCCGCCAGATCCTCGAGGACATCGGCCGGCGTCGACCATTGCCCGGTCCGCGTGCGCTCACCGCCCGGCAGGCCCATGCGGTCGAACAGGATCTCGCCCACCTGTGCGGGCGACTGCACGTTGAAGGGCCCGCCGGCCAGGTCGTGGATCTCGGCCTCGAGCCCGGCCATCTTCTGCGCGAAGGCGTTCGACATGCGCGACAGCACGTCGCGGTCCACGCGGATCCCCGTCATCTCCATCCGCGCGAGCACGGGCACAAGCGGGCGCTCCAGCGTCTCGTAGACGGTCATCACCCGCCCGTGCGCCAGGGCGGGCCGGAACACCTGCCACAGGCGCAAGGTGACATCGGCATCCTCGGCCCCATAGCGCACCGCCTGCTCGAGCGGCACGCGGTCAAAGGTGATCGCCGTCCTGCCCGATCCGATCAGCTCGCGGATCGGGATCGGCCGATGGTGCAGGTAGCGCTCCGACAACTCGTCCATGCCGTGATTGTGCGTCCCGGCATTCAGGGCATAGCTCATCAGCATGGTATCGTCGCAAGGCGCGACCGTGATGCCGTGACGGGCCATGATCTTGGCGTCGTATTTCGCGTTCTGCGCGACCTTGAGGATCGAGTCGTCCTCGAGGACCGGCTTCAGCGCCGCCAGCACCTCGTCCATCGGCAATTGCCCCGGCACGGGGGCATCGCCGCCGAACAGGTCGCCCCCGCCCGCGCGATGCGCCAGCGGGATATAGCAGGCCCGCCCCGGCGCCACGGCCAGCGAGATGCCGACCAGACCCGCGCGCATCTCGTCAAGGCCGGTGGTCTCGGTGTCATAGGCCACCACCCCCGCCGCCCTGATCTCCGCGATCCAGCGGTCAAGGGCGGCCCGGTCCATGACCGCCTCATAGGCCGAAGGATCGACCGGAACGGGCGCGGGCGCCGCGACAGGCGCCGGCGCGGACATGGGCGCGGACCCCGGCGCGGCCGCCGCCTCGGGCACCGCAGGGGACGTGCCCGCCGCCTGCGGCTGCGGTCCGGGCAGGACCGGCGCCTCGACGCCAAGACGGTCGGCGATGCGCTTCGACAGGTTGCGCAGTTCCATCCGCCCAAGGAAATCGAACAGCACCGCCGGCTCGATCTCGCGCACCTCGAGGTCGTCAAGGGTGAAGTCCAGCGGCACCCGGTCCTCGAGCGTCACCAGCCGCCGCGACAGCAGGATCCGGTCCGCCATCGTGGTCAGCACCTCGCGCCGCTTCGGCTGACGGATGCCGTCGGCCTGCCGCAACAGCGAATCGAGATCGCCGTATTCCTGGATCAGTTGCGCCGCGGTCTTGATCCCGATCCCCGGCGCGCCCGGCACGTTGTCGACCGCATCCCCGGCCAGCGCCTGCACATCGACCACCCGCTCGGGCGGGACGCCGAACTTCTCGATCACGCCGTCGCGGTCGATGCGTCGCCCCTTCATCGGGTCGAGCAGTTCGACCCCGCCCCCGACAAGCTGCATCAGATCCTTGTCCGAAGTGACGATCGTCACCCGCCCCCCCGCCTCGCGCGCCTGCCGCGCCAGCGTGGCGATGATGTCGTCGGCCTCATAGCCCTCCTTCTCCTCGCAGGCGACGTTGAAGGCCCGCGTGGCCTCGCGCGTCAGCGGGAACTGCGGCACGAGATCCTCGGGCGCGGGCGGGCGGTGGGCCTTGTAGTCGGGATAGATCTCGTTCCTGAAGGTGTGGCCGTTGAAATCGAAGATCACCGCCACATGGGTGGGCGCATCCGCGCCGCGCGAACCGATCTCGCTCCAGATCAGGTTGCAGAACCCCGCGACCGCGCCGATCGGCAGCCCGTCGGCCTTGCGCGACAGCGGCGGCAACGCGTGATAGGCGCGAAAGATGAAGGCCGAGCCGTCGATCAGATGCAGATGGCATCCCTTGCCGAAACCCATCCTGGCCTCCCCCTCGCACAGCGCCTGGCCCCGGCCCCCACAGGCCGGCTGCCTTCATCTTTGCCGAAATACCCCGGGGGTGAATTGCCCGGAACGGGCAAGAGGGGGCAGCGCCCCCTCCCCCGCCGGCCGTCAGTGCGCGGCGGCGTCCCCGCCCGCGACGTAATGGCGCCCGCAATAGGGGCAATCGACATGGCCCACCTCGGGCACGATGGTCAGCCAGACCCGCGGATGGCCCAGCGCCCCCTCGCCGCCGTCGCAGGCGATCCGGGTCGCCTGCACGACAAGGGTTTCGGGCGGGGTGGGGGTGGTCGGGGTCGTCTGGGGCGTCATGGCGCAATCCGTCTGTCGCATGGTTGGCCCATCCTACCGCGCCCGCCGCGCCGGGTGCAACCTCAGCGCACCAGCATCGGCCCCAGCGGCCGCCCCCCGAGGATGTGCAGATGGTAATGCGGCACTTCCTGATGGGCATGGTCGCGGCTGTTGGCGATGAACCGCGCCCCCGCCTCGAGATCCAGCCGCCCGCACACCTCCGAGACAGCCGCCCAGAAGCCAAGCTGTTCCTCGGCCCCCGCATCGCGCAGGAAATGGTCGAGGCTCACATAGGGCCCCTTCGGGATCACCAGCACATGCACCGGCGCCTGCGGGTGGATGTCCTCGAAGGCCAGCGCGTGCTCGGTCTCGAGCACGGTGCGGTTCGGGATCTCGCCCCGCAGGATCCGGGCAAAGATGTTGGTCGGGTCATAGCTGTAGTCCATGGCTCAGTCCGCAAAGAGATGGGGGGTTCGGGCAAGAACGCGCGCCGCATCCTCGTCCAGCGAGAGGAAGGCCGCAAGGGCCCGGGCGTTCCCGGCCTCGTCCGCGCCCTCGTCGATGCGGTGCAGATGGGTGAAGCCGGCATCGCGGATGCGGTCGCTGTCGGTCTCGATGTCGTGGCGGATGGTCGGCAGCAGCGCGCCCAGCGTCTCGGCCGTGGTCTCCTCGCCGGCAAGGCCGACGCGGCGGGCATGGCCGGCAAGATAGGCGTCCGGGAACCGGCAGGCGATCTCGAGGATCCGCGTGGTGGCGCGGTCCGCATGGAAATCCTGCATCAGATCGACATTGCCGGTGTCGATGCAGATCACCAGCCGGTCGGTGCCGTAATAGTCGAACAGCATCCGCACCAGCGCCCGGCGGTGGCGCGTCCGCTTGGCCAGCGTGGCCTGAAGGCCGCCCAGATCGGGCAGCGGCGTGTTTTCCTCGTTGAAGAGAAAGTCGATGGTCGGCACCCCCGTCACATGCCGGATCGCGCCGACCAGGCGCTTGGCCACATGCCATTTCTTGCAGGTGACGATGAGCAGTTCGCGCTCGCGCCCGAGCGTGCTGTCCGCCTCCCAGAATCGCGGGGCAAAGCGGCGGCCGATCCGCCCGCGTCCGGTCAGGAACTGGAACAGCCGCCGCCCTTCGTTCGAGATGCGGAAATCGCTTCGCCCCGAGGCATAGAGCCGCCCGAGCCGCTTCTTCAGCTCCTTCGCCTCTGGGCTGATCTTGCGGGCGAACAGGTGGTCCTGGCCGATGAGCAGGTCGTAATGGTCGTTGTGGAACGTCACCGGCATGCCGTAGTCGGTGAACATCAGGAAGGTCAGGGTGCGGGCGCGGATGTCGCGCGCGGGCACCAGATGACGCACCAGCGTCTGAAAGAAGGTCTCGTCCGGGATCCATGTGGTGCGGAAGAAGCGCAGCACATCCGGCCTGCGGCGGATGAAGTCCAGGATCGCCTCGATCGTGGAGCGTCTGAGGCACCACCATTGCGACCCGATCTGCACCTCGAGGTCGGCCGGGATGTCCCGCTTCAGGCGCAGCCGGCGCTGAAGATCGAGCGACCAGTAGAACAGCCGCTTGTGCGTGCGTTCGTTGAACCAGTGGCGGTAGATCAGGCGTTCCTCGCGGATGCCGGTCTTGATCCAGCCGCTCTCGAAGAAATCGAAACTCTCGATATGGTCCACATCCGCGCTGTCGAGATAGCGGTGCGCATGGACCGCCGACTTGATCGCCATGCAGTCGCCCGAGACCATGTAGAAATGCGTGGCGCGCGGAAAGGCCGCGACCGCCGCCTCGACCGCCAGAAGCGTGGCCTCGACCAGGCTCCATTCGCCCCAGCCGCAGCGGATGCGCCGGCGGGCAAAGGTCACGCGGTCGTTGCCGCGCAGGCCGGCGCGGATGCTCTCGAACTCGGCCGCGGGGGCGCGCGCGTCAAAGTGGATGGCGATGCAGTCGCCCGCCGCCGTCAGTTGCGTGGCCTGCTCGACGATGGCGTCGGGATCCTTGTGACACAGGAGGACAAAGGCGATACTGGCCATGACTGCGAACGATCTGCCCGTTTCTTCAGGATTGTCTATGGCTTCTAGCGTGAACAGCCGTTGAAGAAAGCAGCATTCTTTGCTTTCTGGGCATAACCTGTGCCAATGCACGGGATCGAGGCTGAGGAAAGGCTGACGGCATGGGGTTTCCCGGCACCTGGATGACGGAAAGCGAAAGCATGGTCTATCGCGTGGTGCCGAAATGCGCCTGCTCGACCATCGGGCAGATCATGTTCTACTCGGACCACGGGCGCTACTTCGAAGGCGACATCCACGACTCGACCGAGGGCCTGCACAAATGGTCCCAGGAGGCCAGCCAGCCGCTGATCGCCACAGCGGTCACCGCGCGCCGCGCGCCGGTCTTCACCTGCGTGCGCAACCCCTATACCCGCATCCTGTCGTCCTTCTTCGACAAGATCGCCGGCATCCAGAGGAACGGCCGGCGCTATCGCGGCAACCTCGTGCCGATGCTGGTGCAGAAATACGGGGTCGATGTCGGCTCGCCGGAGAACGGGTTCGAGTTCGACCAGATCCGCAGCTTCCGCCGCTTCCTGCTGTTCGCGCGCGACACCATCCGCTTTCGCAAGCCGATGGAGCCCGACATCCACTGGTCGGCGATGGCGGGCCATGTCTCGACCTTCATCGTGAACGGCGGGCGCTACGACCGGATCTTCTGGACCGAGGATTTCAACGCCGGCATGGCGCAGGTGCTGGCGGCGGCCAGCACGCCGCATCCGGTGGACCTGGCGCGGGTGCCCCGCTTCAACGAGAGCGAGGGCCACGGCCCCAGGCGCGCCCATCCGGTCGAGGACTATTTTGACGACCTGTCGATGCACCTGATGTGGGAAGTATACCGCAAGGACTTTCAGGTGTTCCGCTACGATTTCGACAACCCCGGGAACAAGATGCCGACGGGCGAGATCGACCTTGACGAGGTGCACCGCAAGCTGGGGAAGTGAGCGGCGCCCGCCTCAGGCCAGCCCCGCCTGCGCGAAGAGTGCCTTCAGGTCCGCCTCCGGCCTGGCGCCGAAATGGCCGATCACCTCGGCCGCGGCGATGCAGCCCATGCGGCCCGCGATCCCGAGCGGGCGGCCGGTGGCCATGCCGAACAGAAAGCCCGCGGCAAAGAGATCGCCCGCGCCGGTGGCATCGACCGGCACCACCGCGGTGACCGGGGCGATCACCCGCTCCGGGCCGCGGATGAGCACGACATCCTCGCCCGAGCGCGTGCAGACCACGATCCCCGCATCCCGCGCGGCCTGATCGAGGGCCTCGGGCAGATCGCACTGGTAAAGCGATTCCCATTCGTGCCGGTTGCCGATCACATAATCGAGGTCGCGCACGAGGCGGCGGAAATCGTCGCGGTGGCGATCGACGCAGAACGGATCGGCCAGCGAGATGCCCGCCCGCCCCCCCGCCGCGCGGCACAGGCGCGCCGCGCGCTCGAACGCCTGCTTGCCCTTCGGCTTGTCGTAGATGTAGCCCTCGAGATAGAGCCAGTCACAGTCGCCGGCCACGGAATCGGCCACGTCCCCGGGGCCGAGTTCGGCCGAGATGCCCAGATGGGTATTCATCGAACGTTCGCCATCGGGCGAGACGAAGATCATCGAGCGCGACGTCGGCAGATCGCCGCCCGGCACCGGCGCGTTGACGAATTCCGCGCCCAGGGACGCGAACGCGCCGGCATAGTAGCGGCCCAGCGCATCGTCGCGCACCCGGCCGATGAAGCCCGTGCGCAGCCCCAGCATGGCCAGCCCGGCCACGGTATTGGCGACCGATCCGCCGGGCGCCTGCACCCGGTCGCGCATCGCGTCATAGAGGATCCCGGCCCGGTCGGCGCCGATCAGTTGCATGATGCCCTTGTCGATGCCCATGCGGGTCAGGAAGGCATCGTCGCATTCGCTGATCACGTCGACGATGGCATTGCCGATCCCGACCACCTGGAAACGTTTCATGCGGTCTTGTCCTCGAACAGGCACAGGTCGCGGATCAGGCAGTCCGGGCAGCGGGGCTTGCGCGCGGTGCAGATGTAGCGGCCGTGCAGGATCATCCAGTGATGGGCGTGGCGCTGAAAGGGCGCGGGGACATTGTCCTCGATCGCGCGCTCGACCTGGGCGGTGTCGCGCCCCGGCGCGATGCCCGACCGGTTGCCGAGCCGGAAGATATGGGTATCGACCGCCTGGGCAGGTTGGCCGAACCAGATGTTGAGCACCACATTCGCGGTCTTGCGCCCGACCCCCGGCAGCGATTGCAGCGCCGCGCGCGAGGCGGGCACCTCGCCGTCGAACTCCTCGATCAGGCGGCGCGAGAGTGCGATGACGTTGCGCGCCTTGGTGCGGAACAGGCCGATGGTGCGGATATGCTCGATCAGCCCCTCCTCGCCCAGATCGAGCATCGCCTGCGGCGTCGAGGCCACGGCGAAAAGCCCGCGCGTGGCCCGGTTCACCCCCGCATCGGTGGCCTGCGCCGACAGCGCCACCGCGACGAGGAGCGTGTAGGCGTTCACATGGTCGAGTTCGCCCCTGGGTTCGGGGTTGGCGTCCCGGAACCGGGTGAAGATCGCGGCCATCTCGCGATAGGGCAATTGGCGGGCCATGGGGGCTTCCCCTGTCTTCTGCCCGCCCCTCATGCCCGGCGCGGCGCCACGGTGCAAGGGAGGGGGGCGCTGCCCCCCTCTTGGCCTGCGGCCAATTCACCCCCCGGGGTATTTGGGGCAAAGATGAAGGGGCGGGCGGGAATTGCGCAGGAAGCGGGTCGCGTCCGGGAGGCGGGCGTGGGAGAATCGCGGCATGAAGAGCGAATCGGACTATCATTTCGGGGTCATGCGCCGCGCGATCGACCTGATCGACGGGCCGGGGGGCGGCGCGCTGTCTCTGGAGGAACTGGCGGCGGCGCTGGGCATGAGCGCGGCGCATTTCCAGCGGCTGTTCTCGCGCTGGGTCGGGGTCTCGCCCAAGCGGTATCAGCAGTATCTGGCGCTGGGCGAGGCGAAGCGTCTGCTTGGCGAGCGGTTCACCACGCTCGAGGCGGCCGGGGGCGCCGGGCTTTCGGGGGGCGGGCGGCTTCATGACCTGTTCCTGACCTGGGAGGCGATGACGCCGGGCGAGCATGCGCGGGGGGGCGCGGGGCTCGAGATCCGCTGGGGGGTGTTCGCGACCCCGTTCGGGCCGGCGCTGGTCTGTGCCACCGGGCGCGGGATCTGCGGCCTCGGGTTCCTGTCGGAGACGGGCGAGGAGGCGGCGCGGGCGGATCTGTTCGGGCGCTGGCCTGCGGCGCGGTTTGTGCACGATCCCGCCGCCAGCGCGCCCTGGGTCGAGGCGGTGCTGGCGGGACGCGGGCGCGCGGCCCTCCACATGATCGGCGGGCCGTTCCAGATCAAGGTCTGGGAGGCGCTGTTGCGCGTGCCCGAGGGGCATGTCACCACCTATTCGCAGATCGCCGCCGCCATCGGCCATCCGGCGGCGGTCAGGGCGGTGGGAACCGCGGTCGGGCGCAACCCGGTGTCCTGGCTCATCCCCTGCCATCGGGCGATCCGCAAGGAGGGGGGCCTTGGCGGCTATCACTGGGGCCTGCCGGTGAAGCGCGCGCTCCTGGCGCGGGAATCGGCGCGCGCCGATGCGGGGGCGGGCGCCGGAGCGGGCGCCGCAGCCGGAGCGGGCGCCGCGGCGGGGCCGGGACCGGCGCAGGGGGTCACGGAATCATGACCCGCGGGCCTGCGCTATTGCATAACAGCGCCGGCGAGGGCTAGGTCAGGGGCGATGGGAGCGGCCGCAACCGGTCCCGCCCAGCGACAGGATGGATTTTGTCATGACCCTTTCCCGCCTCAGCCTTGCCACCGCCGCCGTTGCCCTCGTGGGCCTGGCCGCCTGCGAGGCGCCTCTGCCCGGACAGGGCACCCAGAACACCCAGCAGGCCGCAGCCGTGGGTGCCGGCCTTGGCGCGATCATCGGCATCGCCACCGGATCGACCCCGCAGGAGCGGGCGCAGAACGCCGCCATCGGTGCGGTGCTGGGGGGCGGGCTTGGCGCCATTGCCGGCAGCAACCTCGACCGGCAGGAGGCCGAACTGCGTTCGCAACTGCCGGCGAACGTGGGGATCGTGAACACCGGCTCGCAACTCGTGGTGACGGTACCGCAGGACCTGCTGTTCGCGGTGGACAGCGCCACGGTCTCGGGCAGCCAGCGCGCCAATCTCCAGACCGTCGCGGCCAGCCTGAACCGCTATCCCGATACCACGATCAACGTGATCGGCCACACCGACAATACCGGCGCGGCCGGCTATAACCAGCAACTGTCCGAGCAGCGGGCGAATGCGGTGGCCTCGGTCCTGATCGGGGCGGGCGTGGCGCCGGCGCGCATCCGGGCCATCGGCCGGGGCGAGGATCAGCCGGTGTCCTCGAACCTGACCGCCGAGGGGCGTCAGCAGAACCGCCGGGTCGAGATCATCATCACCCCGCGCGCCTGAGCGGCCCCGGGGACACGGACAGGACACGGGCAAGGACACGAGCACGGGCCAGGGGCCGCCGGACCGGATCCGGCGGCCCCTTTTCATGCGGCAGCGGCGCGGGAAGAAAAGGAAAGGGCCCGCGCATGGCGGGCCCCCGGGGTTTCGTGCCGATGCGCGATCAGTGGAGCTTGTCGCCCACGGCCTCGATGGCGTCGTCGATCAGGTGGTTGGCCTGGGTCGCGTTCATCTGCCGGGCGATGATGCCACGCGCCGCGTCGATGGCGACGGCAACGGCCTGGTCGCGGACCTCGCGCACGGCGCGGGCCTCGGCGCTGCGGATCTGGTCCTCGGCCGCGCCGAGACGGCGGGCGATGGTCTGGGCGATGTCCTCGCGCGCCTGGTCGGCGGCGCGGGTCGCCTCTTCGCGGGCCTGGGCGACGATGCGGGCGGCCTGTTCGGCCACGTCCTTGTGCTTCTTCTCGAAGGAGGCCAGCAGCGCCTGCGCCTCTTCGCGCAGCGAACGTGCCTCGTCGAGTTCGCCGCGGATCGTGGTCGCGCGCTTGTCGAGAAGGCCGCCCAGAAGGCCGGGCACCCGCAGGAACACCAGCACGCCGACGAAGATCAGGAAGCTGACCAGCACCACGAAGTTGGTGTTGTAGAGCGAGAAGAACGGGATCGGCGCATGGCTCGGGGCGGCGACTTCCTCGGCCAGGGCGCCGGCGGCCACGTCCTCGGCCGTCTCGGCGGCCGGGGCGGTGGTGTCGGCGGCTTCGGCGACGGCGGGTTCCGCGGCGGTGGTCGCCTCCTGGGCCGACAGCACCGGGGCCAGGCCCGACAGCGACAGCGCGAGGGCGGCCGGCAAAAGCAGGCGTTTCCAGTCGGTCATGGTCCTACCCCTTCACGCGGGCATCAACAGCGGCGTCGATCGCCTCGCCGTCGGCGGTGATGCCGAAGGCGGCCACGATCTCGCGCGCGGTGTCGCGGGCGACGGTGGTGACGCTGGCCACCGCCTGATCGCGGATTTCGGCCAAGGCCTTTTCGCTTTCGGCGCTGCGGGCGGCGATCACGGCTTCGGCGCGGGCCATTTCGGCGGCAAGATCGGCCTGGATCCCGGCGCGGGTGGCGGCGACGATGCGGTTCGCCTCGGCGCGGGCATCGGTGAGCGCCTGTTCATAGGCCTTTTCGGCCTGCGCGGCCTTGGCGCGGAAATCCTCGGCCGCGGCAAGATCGTTGCTGATCGAGCCGGCGCGTTCCGCCAGCACCGCGCCGATGCGCGGCAGCGCCACGCGCGAGAGGATCAGATAGATGACGACCAGCGTCACCACCAGCCAGAAGATCTGGTTGGAGAATGTCGCGAAATCCAGTTGCGGCATTCCCGCGGACTGCGCCGCGTGGCCAGCGGCCTCGGTGGTTCCGTCTGCCATGGGTTACTCCGTCGGACAGTCCTTCGTGGTCAGTGCGGGGACGCGGATGGCGCGCCCCCGCCCGTCAAGGAGAGTCGGCCGGCTCAGACGGCGAACATCAGGAGCAGCGAGACGAGGAAGGCGAAGATGCCCAGCGCTTCGGCAAAGGCGATGCCGATGAAGAGCATCGCGGTCTGCGACGCGGCGGCCGAGGGGTTGCGCAGCGCACCGGCAAGGTAGTTGCCGGCGACGTGGCCGATCCCGATGGCGGCGACGCCCGAACCGATCGCGGCGAGGCCGGCACCGATGAGTTTGCCGAGGGCGGCAGCGGCTGCGAGTTCCATGTCGTGTCTCCTTGATGGAAAGTCGTGTATCTGGTTGGACGTGCGGGCCTCAGTGCGCCGGATGCAGCGCATCCTTGAGGTAGACGCAGGTGAGGATGGTGAACACATAGGCCTGGATGAAGGCCACCAGCGTCTCGAGCGCGTAGATGGTCGAGATCGCGGCGATCGGCAGGATCGAGCCAAGGCCGAGGACGCCGGCAAAGCCCGCGAACACCTTGAGCACGGCATGGCCCGCCATGATGTTGCCGGCAAGTCGGATGGAGTGGCTGACCGGGCGCACGAAGTAGGAAATCACCTCGATCACGGCGAGGATCGGCCGCAGCGCCAGCGGCGCCGAGGAGACCCAGAACAGCCCGAGGAATTTCGACCCGTTGAGGACGAAGCCCAGCACGGTGACGCTGAGGAACACCGCCAGCGCGAGGATCGCCGTCACCGCGATATGCGAGGTGGTGGCAAAGCTCATCGGCAGCAGGCCCAGCATGTTCGCCATCAGGATGAACATGAAGAGCGTCATGATATAGGGGAAATAGCGCACCCCGTCCTTGCCCGACACGTCCTCGACCATGGTGTAGACAAAGCCGTAGGCGAGTTCCGCCACCGACTGCATCCGCCCCGGAACGACCGCGCGCGCCCGGGTGCCCCAGACAAGAAGCAGCGCCGTGCCCAGGACCGCCAGCGCCATCCACAGCGTCACATTGGTGAGCGTGTAGAAGGCGATGCCGCCTTCGCCGCCACCGAACAGCGGTTGCACCACGAACTGGTCCATCGGGTGGATCTGAAGCCCGCTCGGGCCTGCTGCGGCGTCCGCCATCCCTTATCCCTCTTCCTTCGCCCCGTCTTCGGAGCGCTTCTGGAACTCCGCGGCGCTGCGGAGCATGACCCGGACGCCGGCCACAAAGCCGAGCAGGGTGAAGATCACCATCAGCACCGGCAACGTGCCGAACAGGCTGTCAAGCCCGTAGCCGATGGCGAAACCGACCAGAAGGCCGGACACCAGCTCGATCACCATGCGCCAGCCCAACTGGGCCTGGCTGTGGTGCTCTGCGACCGTCGAGGTCTCCTTGCCGCCCTTGGCCGCGGCGATCCGACGTTCGAGCGCCTTCAGGCGCTCCCTGTCGTCCGGCTCAGGCATGGGAAGGCCCCTTCGGATCGGTCGGGCCGCTTCTAGGGGGCGCCCCGCCCTGAGTCAAGTGACGCGGACCCCCCCGGGATCGCCGCGCAACGTCCTGTTAGTCCTCATGATTTTTCCGGCCGTGCAGCGGTGCCTCCGGCCATGGTTGCCGGAACCGGGCCGCAGGTATATTCAACCTTCGGGTTGACCTTGGACCGGGGGCACGGTGGACGACACGCTCGACCGCATCTTTGCCGCGCTTGCCGACCCGACGCGGCGGGCTATCCTGACCATGCTGCTCGAGGACGACATGGCCGTGACCGATGTCGCGCTGCCCTTCACCATCTCGCTGGCGGCGGTGTCCAAGCATCTGGCGGTGCTGGCCGAGGCCGGGCTCATCTCGCAGGAGCGGCGCGGGCGGGTGAAATGGTGCCGGCTGGAATTCGACCGCCTGCGCGAGGCCGGGGTGTGGATGCAGGCCTTCGGCCTGATCGAGAGCGTGGATCTCGACGGGTTCGAGCGGTTCCTTGCCGCCGAACTCAGCGCGCCGGAAGGGCAACCCGGTCATCATCCCGCAGAAGAAGGATGAGCGCGACCACCGACATCGCCAGCCCGGCCAGGATCAGCGCCGGCGGCGGGCTGCGGCCGAAGGACAGCTCCCACAGGATCACCCAGCCGGGCACGAGATAGGTGTGGGCCATGACCTTGGCCGCGGGCAGCCGCAGCGAGGCGATCTGCATCAGGAGCACCGACCCGGCCGTGGCAAAGACCGCGGTATAGGCAATGGTGATCCAGACGATGGCCGGCAGATGCGCCCAGTCGGTGGCCAGGATCGCCGGCCCGCCCGCGACGGTGGCGATCACCGCCGCCGACAGCATGACGCCGAAGGTGAACACCAGAGGCGATTCCCCGCGGCTCAGGGCGCGCACGCCGGGCGTATAGATCGCATGGGCGACGACGCCGACGAAATAGATCGCCTCGCCGGGACCGATGCGAAAGGCGGCAAGGGCGTGCCAGTCGGCATCGAAGATCACCCAGACCGCCCCCGCCCCGCCGATCACCAGCGCAAAGGCCATGCGCGGCGTCAGGCGCTGGCGCAGGAACCACCAGCCGAAGAAGGCGGCGATCAGCGGCGTGAGCGTGAACATCGCCGCCAGGTTCACCGGGGGGGACAGGCGCAGCGCCTCGAACATGGTGACGAAATAGACGACATAGAGAAACCCGAGGGCAGGAAGGCGCCAGGGCGCGGTGAAATCCTGCCGCCGCATCTGCCCGAGCCAGACCGCCGCCGCGCCCAGCAGCGCCGCGGCCAGCCAGAACCGCAGGGTATTGAGCGCGACCGGCGCGATATGCGGCGTGGCCAGCGCGCCCAGCGTGAAGGATCCGGCGATGAGCGCGGAAAAGGCAAGCATCGCGACATGGCCTTCGGCCTGCGGGCGGTCTAGCTGGGCCAGGATTTCGCCCTTTCCTTGAGGAAGGCGGTGAAGGCGCGCACCTTGGCGGTGCGGTGCAGATCGACATGCGTGACCAGCCACAGCGGCGCCGACCAGACCGGACGGGGCGCCATCACTTCGTGCAGGTCGCTGCGGCCGACCATTTCCCAGCGGGTGACGAACCCGATCCCGGCGCCCGCGCCGATCGCGTCGCGCATGGTCTCGGTGTCCGAGGTGCGGAACCGGATGCGCTCGGACGGGACGAGATCGGCAAGCCAGCGGTTGAACGGGGCGCGACTACCGCTCTGGTCGTCGCCCACGAACCAGTGCCGGGCCAGGTCGCCCTCGTCCGCAGGCAGGCCGTGGCGGGCGATGTAGCGGTCCGAGGCCACCAGGACCATGCCCTGCGTCGCGATCGGCTGCACCACATTGTCGAGTTGCTCGGGCATCGGCCCGGCGCGGACCGCCACATGCGCCTCGCCGTATTCAAGGCGGAACACCCGCACCCCGGTGAGGTAACGCACGATCAGGCCGGGGTTTTCCTGCTGGAAATCCACCAGCGCGGGCGTGAGCAGCGGCGAGAGTTCGGCCAGCGACGTCACGACCAGATCGCCCGTCACCCCCTCGCCCCGGCCGCGGATGCGCCCGAATAGCTGGGTGAACTGGTCATCGGTCACCTGCGCCACCTGAAGCAGGTCGGCGCCGGCCTCGGTCGGGGTATAGCCGCGGGCGTGGCGCTGGAACAGCTTCACGCCCAGCCGCGCCTCGAGCGCATCGACATGGCGGATCACGGTCGCGTGATGAACGCCCAGCACTTCGGCCGCGCCCGAGACCGTTCCCAGACGCGCGACCTGATAGGCGGTGCGGATTTCGTCCCAGTCGTCCATGCCCTGCCCTCTGCCCGGCCACGGCGCGGGCGATACGATCCGGGCCAGAGATACAGGCGCAACCGGCGCGGACGCAAGCGTGCCCCTGCCCCCTGCCTCCCGGTGTCAGCCCCCCTGCCCCTCCTGCCTCTCCTGTGCGATGCGGAAGCGGGCGACGGGATCGTCCGTGTCGATGCCCTGCCATTCCTCGGCCAGCGCCGCGCGTTCGGCCCGCACCAGCGCGGCGGGTTCGCTCAGGCGCGGCCCCCTCGGGCGATAGCCCGCGTCCATGTGATCCATGAGCCGGTGCGAATGGATGATCGCCGGGCGGGCGTCGAGGGGTTCCCACGCCTCCAGCAGGGTGAGGCGGCGCAGGTTGTATTCGGGCGGCAGCACATAGAAACGGATGTCCGAGGCCCAGAGCAGATCCTTGAGGATCGGCTGGTCGCGCCGGGCGCCGCTGGCGTGAAAGCGGCGCTCCCACTCGGCCAGAAGCGCCAGCATCGCGGCGCTGCGCCGGTAGAGCAGGACGCCCGAATTCAGTTGCGGGAAGGCCGCCGGCGTGGCGACCGTCCCCTCGCGGATCAGGGACGAGGCCCGGCGCATGTCATGCGCCGCGGCGCAGTCGAACCGTTCGAGCAGGCCGAACAGGTCGCGCACCGCCCCCACCACCAGCGTGTCGGCATCCAGAAACAGCGTGCGCGCGAACCGGGTCTGCTGCATCGCCGTCAGTTTCGCCCGGGGCCCGGGCCGGGTCAGGGGGTGGACGGCATCGAACAGGCCCGGCGGCACCGGATCGCCGGTGAAGATGTCGATGGGAAGGTCAGGCTCCTGCGCGCGCAGCGACCGGGCCGAGGCGCAGGCGAGATCGACGTAATCCGCCCCGCTGGCCACATAGATCACGCCGCATTCCGCCATCGTCCGCCCCGCTGCCGTCCTCAGGCAGTGCTGACAGGCGCCGCGCGCCGGCGCAAGGCCGCGCAACGCCGGGCGCGGACCCGACCCGCGCGAGGCGCCCCACCCGCGCGAGGCGCCCGAACCTAGCGAGGCGCTTGACTCGGGGGCGGGGCGGGCGTAAGCGCCGCGGCACAACCGGAAAGCCTTGGCCTTCCGGTCCCCTGCCCGTGTGCGGGGGATCGCCGTCCGTCAGCGCAGGTGCGCCCACGGGCGCCGTCGGTGTTTTGGCTGCCGGACTCATCCGGCCGGGATCGGGAAGGAAGGGCGCGATGTTCGAATCTCTGTCCGAACGGCTGGGCGGCGTATTCGAGCGCCTGACGCGGCAGGGCGCGCTGTCCGAGGCCGATGTCGAAGCCGCGCTGCGCGAGGTCCGGGTCGCCCTTCTCGAGGCGGACGTGTCGCTGCCGGTGGCGCGCGACTTCATCAAGGCGGTGGCGCGCAAGGCCACCGGGCAGGCGGTGACGAAATCGGTCACGCCGGGCCAGCAGGTGGTGAAGATCGTCCATGACGAACTGGTGCGCGTGCTGGGCGGGGACGAGGACGCGGGCGCGCTGAAGATCGACAGCCCGCCGGCCCCCGTGCTCATGGTCGGGCTTCAGGGCTCGGGCAAGACCACGACGACCGCGAAACTGGCCCGCCGCCTGAAGGAGCGCGAGGGCAAGCGCGTGCTGATGGCCTCGCTCGACACGAACCGCCCGGCGGCGATGGAGCAGCTTCAGATCCTTGGCGCCCAGATCGGGGTGGACACGCTGCCGATCGTGAAGGGCGAGGATCCGGTGACGATCGCGAAACGCGCGCGCACCCAGGCCGCGATGGGGGGATATGACGTCTATCTCCTCGATACCGCCGGACGGCTGCACATCGACGCCGAGCTGATCGCGCAGGCGGCGGCGGTGCGCGACGCGGTGACCCCGCGCGAGACGCTGCTGGTGGTGGACGGCCTGACCGGACAGGACGCGGTGAATGTCGCCACCGAATTCGACGCGAAGATCGGGGTGACGGGCGTGGTCCTGACCCGGATGGACGGCGACGGGCGCGGGGGCGCCGCGCTGTCGATGCGCGCGATCACCGGCAAGCCGATCCGGTTCGTCGGCCTTGGCGAGAAGACAGACGCGCTCGAGCCGTTCGAGCCCGCGCGCATCGCCGGGCGCATCCTGGGCATGGGCGACATCGTCGCGCTGGTCGAGAAGGCGCAGGACGTGTTCGAGGCCGAACAGGCCGAACGCATGATGAAGCGGTTCCAGAAGGGCCTCTTCAACATGAACGACCTGAAGATGCAGCTTGAACAGATGATGAAGATGGGCGGGGTCGAGGGCCTCATGGGGATGCTGCCCGGCGTCGGCCGCATGAAGGCGCAGATGGCCGAGGCCGGTCTTGACGACCGCATGATCCGCCGGCAGGTCGCCCTCATCAATTCGATGACGAAGAAGGAACGCGCCAATCCCGACCTGCTTCAGGCCAGCCGCAAGCGGCGCGTGGCGGCGGGCGCGGGCCTCGAGGTCGCGGAACTGAACCGCCTGCTCAAGCAGCACCGGCAGATGGCCGATGTGATGAAGAAGATGGGCCAGCAGGCCAAGGGCGGGATGCTGCGCCAGGCCGTGCGGCAGATGATGGGCAAGGGCGGAATCCCCGACCCCGCCGAGATGGACCCGGCCGCGCTGAAGGCGGCGGCGGACGCGCTGAAATCGGGGCGCGGCCTGCCGGGCCTGGGCGGCGGGCGGGGAATGACGCTGCCCGCGGGGCTTTCGGGGATGATGAGGAAGAAATGACCCGGCCCTTCACCCCGGATTCCGACCACGGCAGCGACCGCGCCGCGCTGCTCTTGCGCGAACACCGCGAATCGATCGACCGGCTCGACGCGATCCTGGTCTTCACCCTGGCCGAGCGGTTCAAGCACACGCAGTCGGTGGGGCGGCTCAAGGCCGGGCACGGCCTGCCCCCGGCCGATCCGGTGCGCGAGGAGGCGCAGATCGCGCGGCTGACCCGCCTGGCGCAGGAGGCCGACCTCGACCCCGAATTCGCCAAGAAATTCCTGGCCTTCATCATCCAGGAAGTGATCAAGCATCACGAAAGACACCAGTCATGAACCCGGGCGGGGTTTCCCCCGCCCCCCGTGCCATTCAAGGAGAAACGACATGGCCATGAAGATCCGGCTCGCCCGTGGCGGGTCCAAGAAGCGCCCCTACTATTCGATCGTCGCCACCGATTCGCGCATGCCGCGCGATGGCCGCTTCCTCGAGAAGCTGGGCACCTATGCGCCGCTCCTGCCCAAGGACAGCGAGGACCGCGTGAGGCTTGACGCCGCGCGCGTCCAGCACTGGCTGGCGCAGGGCGCGCAGCCGACCGACCGCGTGGCGCGGTTCCTCGAGGCGGCGGGCCTGCGCGCCAGGACCGAACGCGCGAACCCGAAGAAGGGCGAGCCCGGCAAGGCCGCGAAGGAACGCGCCGAGAAGCGCGCCGCCCGCGACGCCGCCGAGTGACCCCGGGCCGCGGGGGGGCATCCTGCGGAAGCAGCGGGGGGGGCACACCCCCCGCACCCCGCCCGAAAAGCGGGGGGTTTCACACCCCCCGCACCCCGCCCGAAAAGCGGGGGGTTTCACACCCCCCGCACCCCCCGTGGGGTATTTGTGCAAAGATGAAGGGGCAGGCGATGGCCGGGCAGGAGATCGTCGTCGGGCAGATCGCCGGGGCCTTCGGGGTACGCGGCGAGGTGCGGTTGCGCAGCTTTTGCGCCGAACCTGCCGACATTGCCCGCTATGTGCCGCTGCGCGCCGATGGCGGGCGGGTGTTTCGCGTCGTCGTCATCACCGGCGCCGCGCCGGGGGCGCTGGTGGCGCGGATCGAGGGGATTTCCTCGAAGGAGGATGCCGATTCCCTGAAGGGGGAGCGGCTCTGGGCCGAGCGGTCGTGCCTGCCGGCGACCGGTTCGGACGAATTCTATCACGCCGATCTGGTCGGGCTCGAGGTGGCGGATCCGGGGGGGGCGGTGCTGGGCCGGGTGCGGGCGGTGCTGAACCATGGGGCCGGGGACATCCTCGAGGTGGCGCGGCCGGGGGGCGAGGCGCTGCTCGTGCCGTTCACGCGCGCCTTCGTGCCGACGGTGGACCTGGCGGCCGGCCGCATCATCGCCGATCTTGCCGAGGGCTGAGGGCCCGGGCGCCGGGCGTCAGGCAAAGTCCTGCGCCGCCGAATGCAGGTAGCGCCGCGCCGCGGCCCGGGCGCCGTCGAGGGAGTCGCCATCGTCCTGGCCGGTGGCGCGCGCATGCAGGCGGAACGCGATCTGGGTGCCGGTGAGGAAGGGCAGGATGCCGGGATGTTCGTCGGGCGCGGGCAGGCCCGGCACGAGGAGGGCGGCCAGATCCGCCTCTGCCACGCCAAGGCGCTGAGGCCCGGCCGGCGGGTCGGGCTCGCAGGCGATCCAGGCGAGGAAACGGGCGATGTCGTAGGACAGCGGCATGTGCGATTCGCCCTGGATGTCGAAACCGTAGACGCCATCGGCATCGGCATGCAGGTTCACCGGCAGGAAATCGGCGTGGACCGCGGCCTTGCAGACCGCCGCGCCGCGCAGGGCCGGGGCCTGGCGGCCGAGTTCGGCGCGCAACTCGCGCAGGAGGCGCGCGTCCCCGGGCCCCGCGCCGTCGGGGGGGGAGACGCGATCGACCCGCCCGAGCCAGTGCGCCGGGCCGAAGGTGCCCATGCTGCGCCGGCCACGGCTGTAGGCAAGGATGAAGGCGCCGGCATCCGCGAACATGCGCGCGCGTGCCGCGGCCGGGGCGAAGGTGAGGAGTTGCGCCATCCTGTCGCCCGGCAGGCGCGAGAGCACGGCGATTCCCGCCGCGGGACTAGCGCGCAGGCAGCGGTTCACCTGCGTGCGCCCCGAGGACATGTGCCCGGCGAGATGGGCAAGTTCGCGTTCGAGCGCCGCCACGATCGCCGGGGCGGAGGGGACGGGGAAATGCTTCACGATCACCGGGCTGGCGTCGAGCAGGCCCTCGGCCACGATCCGGCCGGGGGCCGCGCGCAGGATCCGGCCCGGGACCAGCCCGGCAAGGGTCACGGGATCCGAGGCGATGGCCGCGGCCAGCGCCGCACGTGCGGCCGGTTCGCGAGCGTTCTGTCCGTCCGGTTCCAACTTGTCCTCGCCAGGGCGTCCGGGCTGCACTATAGGCCCCGGTCATGACCGAAACCGCAAAAGCCGCCGGGCGCAAGCCCGTCATCCTGTCGGCGCGCCCGCGCGACCTCATGGAGGAGCCGGGGCCCGGGCGGGGCTGGGAGGCGCGGGTGGTGACGCTGGTGCCGCAGGCCTTTCCCGGCATCCTGGGCGAGAGTCTGACCGGGCGCGCGCTGGCCGAGGGGATCTGGAGCCTCGGGGTCATCGGGCTGCGCGATTTCGGCGCGGGACCGCACCGCAAGGTCGATGATACGCCGGCGGGCGGGGGGCCCGGCCTTGTGCTGCGGCCCGACGTGATGGCGGCGGCGCTGCGGGCCGCGCTGGCCGGGGCGCCGGCGGGGGCGCGGCTGATCCACCTGTCGCCGCGCGGGCGGCGGTTCGATCAGGCGATGGCGGCGGAACTGGCCGCGGGGCCGGGGGTCGTGCTGATCTGCGGCCGGTTCGAGGGCCTGGACGAGCGGGTGATCGAGGCCTTTGGCGCCGAGGAGGTGAGTCTGGGCGATTTCGTCATGACGGGGGGCGATATCGCCGCAATGGCCTTGCTCGATGCCACGGTGCGGCTTATACCGCGCGTGCTCGGGAATCAGGGTTCGACCGAGGATGAATCCTTTGCGGATGGCCTCCTCGAACATCCCCAGTATACGAAGCCCGCGGTCTGGGAAGGGCGCGCGATACCGGACATTCTTCTGTCCGGGCATCACGCGCACATCGGTGCCTGGCGCAGGGAGATGGCCGAAAGGCTGACCAAGGAACGGCGACCCGATCTCTGGCGGGCCTATCGTGCGCGGCACGGTCTGGACCCGGACGAAGACCAGAGCTCTCGGGGGGCACCAACCTCTGCGGAGTGAACCGCAGGCACAGAAGGAGCGTCAGATGGATCTGATCGCACAGATCGAGGCGGAGCAGATCGCCGCCCTGGGCAAGGATATCCCGGATTTCCGGCCCGGCGACACGCTGCGCGTCGGCTACAAGGTCACCGAAGGCACCCGGTCGCGGGTGCAGAACTACGAAGGCGTCTGCATCGCGCGCAAGCACGGGCAGGGCATCGCCGCGTCGTTCACGGTGCGCAAGATTTCCTTCGGTGAAGGCGTGGAGCGGATTTTCCCGCTCTATTCGACCAACATCGAATCGATCACGGTGGTGCGCCGCGGCAAGGTCCGTCGCGCCAAGCTGTATTACCTGCGCGATCGTCGCGGCAAATCCGCCCGGATCGCCGAAGTCACCAACTACAAGGCGAAGGGCGAGTGAGATGAAGGACGGAATCCATCCCGCATACCACCTCATCAATGTCCGCATGACCGATGGCACCGTGGTGCAGATGAAGTCGACCTGGGGCAAGGAGGGTGACACGCTGGCCCTCGACATCGACCCGCTGTCGCATCCCGCCTGGACCGGCGGCGGCACCAAGCTTCTGGACACCGGCGGGCGCGTGTCGAAGTTCAAGAACAAGTATGCGGGCCTCGGCTTCTGATCCCGAAGCCGGACCGGCAAACGCGAACGCCGCCCCTCGGGGCGGCGTTCGTGCTTTGGAGGCTGCGCTTTCGGGCCGTGACGGGTAATGCGCCCCGCCCTTCCTCGCCCCCCGCCCTACCCTCTCCCCCGCCAGGGTCTGCGGACACCGGGCGGGGGGGCGGGGGCATGGTGGCCCCCTCCTCAGGCGGCGGGGTTGCGGCCGCCCTGCGGGCGGCGGCGGCGGGGATGCGAGGGGGTGTTCGCCGGGGCGCTTGAGGGTGCGCGGGCGGAATGGCCGTGGACGCGCCCGGCAGGCTTGCCCTGACCGCGCCCGGCGCCGCGCCGGGGGGCGGCGGCTTCGACCGGCACTTCCCAGGGGGCGCCCGAGGCCACGGGGATCCGGGCCTTCAGCGTCTTTTCGATGTCGCGCAGTTCGCCCATCTCGTCGGGGGCGACCAGCGCGATCGCGGCGCCATCGGCCCCGGCGCGCGCGGTGCGGCCGATGCGGTGGACGTAGTTTTCCGGCACATTCGGCAGTTCGTAGTTGTAGACATGCCGCACCAGCGGAATGTCTAGCCCGCGCGCGGCGACATCGGTCGCCACCAGCACCCGCAACCGCCCCTCGCGGAAGGCGTCGAGCGCGCGGTCGCGCTGGCCCTGGCTCTTGTTGCCGTGGATCGCGGCCACGGCAAAGCCCTTCTGTTCCAGCATCCGCGACAGCTTTTCCATCCCGTGCTTGGTGCGGCCGAAGACCAGCGCCAGTTCGTCGCGATGCGCGTCGAGAAGATCGACCAGCAGATCGAATTTCGCGGCCTTGGCGACGTAATGCACCGATTGCGCGATCCGCTCTGCCGCCTGTCCGGGCGGGTTCACCTGCACCCGCACCGGGCGGTTCAGGTAGCTTTGCGCGAGTTCTTCCATCTGCTTGGGCATGGTCGCGGAAAACAGCATCGTCTGGCGTTCGGCCGGCAGCAACGGCGCGATCCGGCGCAGCGCATGGATGAAGCCCAGGTCGAGCATCTGGTCCGCCTCGTCGAGGACGAGAAACCGCGTGCGCGACAGGTCCACCGCCTTGCGGTCGATCAGGTCGATGAGGCGGCCGGGCGTGGCCACGATCACCGCCGCCCCGCGTTCAAGGCGCTGGATCTGCCCGCCGATCCCGGCGCCGCCGGTGACGAGCACGACCTTCAGATGCGACTGCGCCCCGGCCATGGCGGCCAGCGTGTCGCCGATCTGGCGGGCAAGTTCGCGCGTGGGCGCAAGGATCAGGGCATGGGTGCCCCTGGGGATCGCCTTCTGCGGCTCTTTCAGCATCCGGTCGAGCATGGGAAGCCCGAAGGCAAGGGTCTTGCCGGTGCCGGTCTGGGCAAGGCCCATGACATCGGCGCCCTGCATGGCATGGGGAATGGCCTGGGTCTGGATCGGCGTGGGGGTGGCGATCCCCTGCTCGGCCAGCGCGGCCAGAAGGCGGGGATGAAGCCCCAGCATG
This sequence comes from Rubellimicrobium sp., assembly GCA_020852925.1. Classification (GTDB taxonomy): domain Bacteria; phylum Pseudomonadota; class Alphaproteobacteria; order Rhodobacterales; family Rhodobacteraceae; genus JADYZU01. Next base: position 69,608 of record JADYZU010000051.1, read on the forward strand.
TCGAAATCCATGAGAAATCCTTTCGGGCCCGGCACCGATGGCCGGGCGGATGGGCCGGCCAGGGGCCGGAACGCGGCCCGGGGGCCGCAGGCGTCGGGTTGCGCGCAGGCTCGCCCCGGGCCGCATTGCCCGATGGCCGACAGCGCGCGGCCCCTCGCGTGATGATGGGAACCTGTGCGACCCCGCCCTTGCCCCGTCTTTCGGGGCACGCTGCTCACGCGGCAGGACCGGCGGCGGCCGTCAGGGGGCACATGAGGGCGCGGGCGCGCAAAGTCAACCCCTTGCAGGTGCCGGATGCTTCCCCTACCCCGCCCGCGCCGGTATGGTCCGGCAGGGAACGGGGACAGGGCTGTGGCGCATATCATCGTCGTCGGCAACGAGAAGGGCGGCGCGGGCAAGTCGACCGTCGCCATGCATGTCGCCACCGCGCTGGCGCGGATGGGGCACAGGACCGGGGCGCTCGACCTCGACCTGCGGCAGAAAAGCCTGGGCCGCTATTTCGAGAACCGCCGCCGCTTCATGGCGGAGCAGGGGCTTGAACTGCCCACGCCGGTCCATGTCGACCTGCCCGAGATCGACCAGGCCACGCTTGGCCCCGGCGAGAATGCCATGGATCACCGCCTGTCCGCCGCCGTCGCCGGGCTGGAGCCGGATGTGGACTTCATCCTCATCGACTGCCCCGGATCGCACACGCGGCTGAGTCAGGTGGCGCATTCGCTGGCCGATACGCTGATCACGCCCCTGAACGACAGTTTCGTGGATTTCGACCTGCTCGCCCATGTCGATACCGACGGTGAGCGGATCCTCGGCCCGTCGGTCTATGCGGAAATGGTGTGGAACGCGCGGCAGTTGCGGGCGCAGGCCGGGTTGCCGCCGATCGACTGGGTGGTGGCGCGCAACCGGATGGGCGCGCAGGTGATGGTGAACAAGGTGAAGATGGAAAAGGCGCTGAACCGCCTGGCGCGGCGCATCGGCTTTCGCATCGCGCCCGGCTTCACCGAACGGGTGATCTTCCGGGAACTGTTCCCGCGCGGGCTCACGCTGCTGGATCTGCGCGACCTCGGGGTGACCAACCTCAACATCTCGAACGTGGCGGCGCGGCAGGAATTGCGCGAACTGATCCGCGCGCTGAACCTGCCCGGCGTGACCCCGGATTTCTGAGCCACGGTTTCAGCGGGCGGTTTCAGGAGGCGGTTTAAGGGGCGGTTTCAGGGGGGGTGACGGCGGCCTCGGGCGCGGCGGCGACCTGCGTTCCGGTCAGACCAGGCGCCACCTGACCCCAGACCGTGATCGCCAGCAGCCCGACAAAGGCCGTGGCCACCACGGCCAGGGCGGCCCGGTGCAGCCCCCGGGCGATGTGCCCGCGCGCGGGTGCGGGCGACGTGGTCCCGGACTCTGGCGTCGCCGCCTTCTCGGCCAGCCTGCGCTGCCACTCGGCCATCCGCACCGGCGTGATCGAGGGCGGAAGGTCGTCGGGATCATCCTCGTCGTCGGCGGTCACGCGACCGCGCGGCGCCCGGGCAGCGGCCGCACCATCCGGCCCGGCATCGGGCGCGCGCAACTGGATCAGCGCGAACAGGAACAGCCCGGCCAGGACGAGCGCCCCGCCGATCCGCGCCATGGCCCCGAAGGCGGTGGCGGCCCCGGTCAGCGCGGGCAAGGGATCAGGCAGCGCGATCCCGCGCGCCTGCATCACGACGCCAAGCGACAACACCACAACGCCAAGGGCCCCCAGCGGGGCCGGCAGGCGCGACAGGAGCGGGAATGGGGACGACATGGGCGACTCCGGTGATTCCGGGGATCACCGTGACCGGACAATCGGGCACCAAGGGGGCAGGAATCGCACATTTGCGGGAACCGACCCGCCCCGCAAGGCACGACGCCCCGACCCCGTCACCGGAACGGCGTCTTCGGCTGTGATCCCGGGAAACCTCTGGCGCGCTGGGGAGGATTCGAACCCCCGACCCCTTGATTCGTAGTCAAGTACTCTATCCAACTGAGCTACCAGCGCGCGGCAGAGTGCGGGCGATGTAGCCGTGGCCTCGGGCGGATGCAAGAGCGAAAACGCAGCCATTTTTTCTTCCGGCTGTCCTTACTCGGCCGCGTCGGTCAGCGCGGCCTCGGTGCGCGGCAGGCGGATGACGAAGGTGGTGCCCTCCGGCCCGGTCCGCGCCAGATCGAGCCGCCCGCCATGGCCGCGCACCAGTTCGGCGGCAATGGTCAGCCCAAGCCCCGCGCCCCCGCGCGTGGTGCCGCCCTGGAACGGCTGGAACAGATGCTCGCGCGCCTTCTGCGGCAGGCCGGGGCCGGTGTCGGTGACGCGGATCCACCAGCATTCCTCGTCCTCGCCGGCCTGCACGGAAATCTCGCCGGGCTTGCCGGTGGCGATGATCGCCTGGCGCGCGTTGCGCACGAGGTTCTGGATCACGCGATATAGCTGTTCGGCATCGCCCCGCAGGCTGAGGCCGGCCGGCACGTCCTCGGAGAACGAGATGTCGTGGTCCCCGGCGGCCAGGCGTTCGCTGTCGATCACATCGGCGATCACGCCGGCGATGCGCAGCCGCGACAGGGTGGGCGGCGGTTCCTCGGCGCGGCCGAAGGCAAGGGTCGATTCGGTCAGATGCACCGCGCGGGTGATCGACCCCACGAGTTTCGGCGCCATCCGCCGCACCAGCGGATCCTCGGATCCCTCGAGGCGGTCCGCGAAAAGCTGGGCCGAGGTGAGGATGTTGCGCAGGTCATGTGCCACCTTGGCCACCGCCCCGCCAAGCTGCGCCAGCCGGTCCTTCTGCCGCAGGGCGCCGGTCATCTGCGTCTGCACCAGCGCAAGCGCCTCTTCGGCCGAACGGATCTCGCGGATGCCGGCATGGGGCGAGATGATGCGCCGTGCATCCTCGGGGGCCTCGGCATAGCTTTCCATGGCGCGGACCACCTCCTTGATCGGCCGCACCATGAGCCGGCGCACCGCCACGAAGAGAAGCGCGGCAAGCACCCCCGCGATCGCCGCCGACTGCGTGAGGACGCGCAGCCCGTAGTCCCACAGGCCCTTGCGCAAGGGCCCCTCGTCCAGCGTCACCTCGATCAGGAGACCGCCGCTCTGCACCGGCTGGCCGATGACGCGGATGATCCGGTTCTCGGGGCCCGTGAGGACATCGACCGCGTCGCGGATCAGCCCGAGCCGCGAGGCGTCGCGCAGATCGTAGGTGGCCGCGATCGCGTCGGGAATGGGCGAGGACAGCGCCAGTTGCCGCACCTCGTCGCGGCGCAGCACGACGTTGTAGACCCCGGCATTGGTGAGCAGTTCGCGTTCGAGTTCGGCGTCGATCATGTCGTCGGCCAGCACCGCGAGCGAGGCGATCTGCGCCCGTTCGAGGCGCTGTTGCAGGTAATCCTCGCGGTAGGAGGCGACCGAGGGAAAGAAGATCATCACCTCGGCCAGAAGGACGAAGAGCGTGGTCAGGATGAGGAATCGCCCCGAGAGGGAGTTGATCATCGCCGTGTCCCGTGTGGCCACCCCCGGGCGGCCGGTTGTGCCAATCTAGTCACGGGAACGCATTTGTGAAACTGCCGGCAGCGGGGAAATCTTGCACCTGCCCGCCCCGGCAGGGCCAGCCAGGGCCAGACCGGGCGACCGGAGGCGGCGCCTGTTCGCGCGGCGTTGACAGGGCCGCGGGGCGCCGTTATGGCACGGGCCTCATGAGAATTCCGGCCGGCGCGATTCCAGCGGACCCGCCCGGCCCAGCGACGGAGAGCCGCGATGAAGCGCACGTTCCAGCCCTCGAACCGCGTCCGCAAGGCGCGCCACGGTTTCCGCGCCCGCATGGCGACCAAGGGCGGCCGCAAGGTTCTTGCCGCCCGCCGCGCGCGTGGCCGCAAGGTGCTCTGCGCCTGAGGCCGGAAGGGCGCGCCGCCATGTCCGCGCCTGATCCGCAACCGACCAGCCCCGGACCGGCCGGGACGCCGCGCGTCTCGGTCCTGTGCGAGCGCGCCGATTTCCTGCGCGCCGCGCGCGCGGGGCGTGCCGCGACCGCGGGTTTCCTGCTTCAGGCACGCGCGCGCGACCCCGGCGAAGGCGACGGCCTGCGCGTGGGGTTCACCTGTTCCAGGAAGGTCGGCAACGCCGTGGCGCGCAACCGCGCCAAGCGGCGCCTGCGCGCCGTCGCTCGGGAAATCCTGCCGCAGACCGGCCGCGACGGCTGGGACTATGTGCTGATCGGCCGCCCGGTGGACACCGCCGCCCGCCCGTTCGACGCGCTGCGCGCCGACCTGCGCGGCGCCCTCGAGCGCGTCCACCGCGCCCGGGGCGGGCAATGACCCCCGCCGCCTGGATCCTTGCCCTGCCGGTGCGCGCCTACCGGCTTTTCCTGTCGCCCTGGGTCGGGCATGGCTGCCGCTATCAGCCCACCTGTTCGGTCTATGCCCTCGAGGCGCTCGAGAAGCACGGCGCGCTCAGGGGCGGCTGGCTTGCGCTGCGGCGCCTGCTGCGCTGCCATCCCTGGGGCGGATCGGGCATCGACAACGTGCCGGACTGACCCGGAACAAAGGTTTCCGCCATGCGCGACGACGTGCCACAGGACATTGCCGAGACCGCGCCCGGGGACGCCCCGGACGACATCCATCCGCTGTTCCACGGCGCCCCGAAATCGACCGAATTCCGCAAGCTGCGCAAGCGCATCGTCCAGAACGCCCGCGAGGCGATCGAGCGTTACGGCATGATCGAGCCGGGCGCGCGCTGGCTGGTCTGCCTGTCGGGCGGCAAGGACAGCTACACCCTGCTTGCGGTGCTGCACGAGTTGAAGTGGCGCGGCCTCCTGCCGGTCGATCTGCTGGCGTGCAACCTCGATCAGGGCCAGCCCGGTTTTCCTGCCACGGTGCTGCCCGAATTCCTTGAACGCATGGGCGTGCCGCACCGGATCGAATACCAGGACACCTATTCGGTGGTCATGGACAAGATCCCGCAGGGACGCACCTATTGTTCGCTCTGCTCGCGGCTGCGGCGCGGCAACCTTTACCGGATCGCGCGCGAAGAGGGCTGTTCGGCGGTCGTCCTTGGCCATCACCGCGACGACATCCTCGAAACCTTCTTCATGAACCTGTTCCACGGCGGGCGCCTGGCCACGATGCCGCCCAAGCTCGTGAACGAGGAGGGCGATCTCTTCGTCTACCGCCCGCTTGCCCATGTCGCCGAAGAGGATTGCGCCCGTTTCGCCCGCGCGATGGATTACCCGATCATCCCCTGCGACCTGTGCGGGTCGCAGGACGGATTGCAGCGCAAGCAGGTGAAGGCGATTCTCGACGGCTGGGAAAGGAACAACCCCGGCCGGCGGCAGGTGATGTTCCGCGCGCTCATGAATGCGCGGCCGTCGCATCTTCTGGACCCGGCGCTCTTCGATTTCGCGGGGCTGGCGCGCGGTGCGGCGGGCCGGAGTGCCCAGGACGACGGGATTCCGCGGCTGCGTTAATCAAAGCATCATCCCTTTCGGTCCATGGTACCGGCGTGTCTGGCTTACCGGGGATCGTCATGCCGCCTGCCATCCTGCGCCGTCTGGGTGCGATCCTGTCCGCCGGGACGGATGACCGCCGGGCGACGCTCCTGTTTCTCGGGCCGGTCCTGTCGGCCACCGCCTGGATCGGCTTCGGGCCGGTGGCGGGGCTGGCGGCCCTCCTTGGCCTGCCGGCGCTGGCGCTGGCGCTGCCGGCCGCGCCGGCGCGGTTCTGCGCCGATCCGGGGGCGCGGGCGCAGGCGGAACGGCTCATCGACCGCACGCTCGCGCGGCTGCGCCGGGACGAGGAAACCTGTGCCTTCGTCCTGCGGATCGGGGCGCCGGATGGCCTGTCCGGGCCCGACGGGCAGGAAGGGGGCGACATCCGCCCCGACCGGGTGGCGGCGCGGATCGGACGGATCCTGGCGCCGGGGGGGCGGATCCTGCATCTCGACGGGCCGACCTTTGCCGTGGTGCCGGGGGCCTCGCGGCGGTTCGACATGGAATCGGCGCTGGCCTTGTCCGCCCGGCTGCAACGCGCCGCGGGCGAGGCCGCGGCAGCGGGCCGGCCCGGCCTGATCGCCCCGGTGGCGATCGGATTCGCGCTGTCCTCGCGCCTCGGGGTCGCAAGCGGCGCCGAACTCCTGCGCGCCGCCCGCCTGGCCGCGTTCGAGGCGGCGCGCAACGGCCCCGGCGCGATCCGCAGCTATTCGCCCTGCCTCGACCGGCGCAGCCGCAGCCGCGATTCGCTTCTCGACGAGGTGGAGCAGGCGCTCGACAGCGGTCAGATCGTCGCCTGGTTCCAGCCGCAACTGCGCTGCGCCGACGAGACCCTCTCCGGCTGCGAGGCGCTGGCGCGCTGGATCCATCCGGTGCGCGGCCTGATCCCGCCCTCCGAATTCCTGCCGGTGCTGCATCAGGCCGGCCTGATGCCGCGTCTGGGCGCGCGCATGCTGACCGAGGCGGTGACGGCGCTGAACGGCTGGGACGGGGCCGGGCTTCATGTTCCCCGGGTCGGCATCAACCTCTCGCCGGGGGAACTCGCGGATCCGGCCCTGCCGGAGCGGGTCGCCTTCACGCTCGACCGGCACGGGATCGCGCCCGGGCGGCTCGGGATCGAAGTGCTCGAATCCGTGGCGGCGGGCACGGGGGACGACGCGGTGTCGCGCAACCTCGGGGCGCTGGCGCGGCAGGGCTGCCTGCTCGACCTTGACGATTTCGGCACCGGCCACGCCGCGATCACCGCCATCCGCCGCCTGTCGATCGCCCGCATCAAGATCGACCGCACCTTCGTCACCCGGATCGACAGCGACCGCGACCAGCAGGACATGGTTGCGGCGATCCTGACCATGGCCGCGCGGCTGCACCTCGACACGCTGGCCGAGGGGGTGGAAACCGCGGCGGAACAGGCGATGCTCGGGCGGCTGGGTTGCGGACATGTGCAGGGTTTTGCCATCGCCCGCCCGATGCCGCTGGCCGAGGCGACCGCCTGGATCGCCGCAAGGGAAGAGCGGGCGCGCACCCCGGTCCTGCCGCTGCGCCGCCTGTCGGGCTAGGTCCGGGGCGGCCGCCCGGCGGGCCCCGGCGGGACACTCCGGCGGGGCGGCGGGCGGGCCTGCAATCGCTCTTGACCTTTGGCCGCCGTGCCTGTTCATGACCTCACTCTCGAGGCGCAAGGGGCGACCCGCATGGACGACCAGAACAAGAATCTCATCCTCGCCACGGCGCTCAGTTTCGCCGTCATTCTGGTGTGGCTGTTCCTCTTTCCGCCCCAGACGCCCGATCCCGCGACCGATCCAGCCGTCACCGCGCAATCCGCCGACACGGGCGACGCCGCGCAGACAGCCGCAGGCGATGCGGCGACCGCCGCCGCCGCCGCCCCGGATGCCGGCATCGCCGAGGCCACCGCGCCGCGCATCGACATCCGCACCCCGCTTCTTGCGGGCACGCTCTCGCTTCAGGGGGCGCGCCTCGATGACCTGTCGCTCACCGGCTACCAGGTCTCGATCGAGCCGGGGGCCGAGGATGTGCGCCTCTTCAGCCCGGTGGGCGAACCCTTTGCCTATTACGCCGTCCATGGCTGGAGCGGGGCGAACCTGCCCGCCGGCGCGCTGCCCGACGACAACACCGTCTGGACCCTGACCGAGGGCGAGACCCTCACCCCCGAAACGCCGGTCACGCTCACCTTCGACGGCGGCGCCGGGCTGGTGTTCACGCGGGTGATCTCGGTCGACGACGACTACATGTTCACCATCACCGATTCGGTGGCGAACAGCGGCGCGCAGGCGGTGGCGATCCAGCCCTGGGGCCTGATCGCGCGCCACGGCCGGCCCGATACCCCCTCGATGTGGATCCTCCACGAGGGCGTGGTGCGCATGGCCGACGGCATCCTCGATCTCATCGCCTACGGCAAGCTGCCCGATGCCGGCACCCCCGCCGCCGACGGCAGCCGCACCGATGACGAGGAGGTGACTGCAAACGGCTGGACCGGGTTCACCGACAAATACTGGATGGCGACGCTGGTGCCGACGCCCGGAACCGGGTTCCGTTCGTCGGTGCGGGTCCTGCCCGAGCGCGGCATCTTCCAGACCTTCGCCTGGATGCCCGAGACCACGATCGCCGCCGGCGCCTCGGTCACGCACGAGACCCGGCTCTTTGCCGGCGCCAAGGACTGGGAAATCATCCGCCACTACCAGAACGACGAAGGCGTCGAGGGCTTCATCAACTCGATCGACTGGGGCTGGTTCTCGTTCATCACCAAGCCGATGTTCTGGCTTCTGCACAACCTGCATGCGCTGATCGGCAACATGGGCTGGGCGATCATCGCGCTCACCTTCGTCATCAAGGCGCTGGTGCTGCCGCTTGCCTACAAGAGCTATGTCTCGATGGCGCGCATGAAGGAACTCCAGCCCGAGATGGAAAAGCTCAAGGAGCGCGCGGGCGAGGACAAGCAGGCGCTCCAGCAGGGCATGATGAAGCTCTACAAGGACAACAAGGTGAACCCGGCCGCGGGCTGTCTGCCGGTGCTGATCCAGATCCCGATCTTCTTCTCGCTCTACAAGGTGATCGTCGTCACCATCGAACTCTATCACGCGCCCTGGTTCGGCTATATCCGCGATCTGTCGGGGCCGGATCCGTCGTCGCTGTTCAACCTGTTCGGGCTGCTGCCCTGGGCCGCGCCGGCCTCGGGGTCGTTCCTGCACCTGATCTTCCTCGGCATCATGCCGCTGGTCCTGGGGGTGTCGATGTGGCTTCAGCAGAAGCTGAACCCGGCCCCGCCCGACCCGACGCAGCGCATGATCTTTGCCTGGATGCCCTGGGTGTTCATGTTCATGATGGGCAGCTTCGCCTCGGGGCTGATCCTTTACTGGATCACCAACAACCTGCTGTCCTTCTCGCAGCAATACCTGATCATGCGCAGCCATGGCGCGCGCCCGGACGTGTTCGGCAACATCCTGTCGGGGTTCCGCCGCAGCGGCAGCGGTGCGGCCGCCAATTCCGACAAGAAGCCCGGGGGCCGGTGATGCGCGACGCCCTTCAGGGGACAGGCCGATGACGACCCTGCCCTTTCCCCTCTCGCCCGAACCTGACCCCGACTTGCGCGAGGCCGGGCGCCGGCTGTTCGCGGGCGAGATCGGCTTTCTCAAGGGGGTGGTGGCCCTGGCCGGACTGCCGCCGGCGGACCGGATCGAGGTCTGTTTCGCCGGCCGCTCGAACGTCGGAAAGTCGAGCCTGATCAACGCACTGGCAGGACGCAGGCAGCTTGCGCGCGCCTCGAACACCCCCGGACGCACGCAGGAGATCAACTATTTCACCGCGGGTGAGGGGCTTTATCTGGTCGATCTGCCCGGCTACGGCTTTGCCGAGGCGCCGAAGCCGGTGGTGGAGCGCTGGCAGAAACTGCTGCGCGCCTATCTGGCCGGGCGACAGACGCTGCGGCGCGCCTTTGTCCTCATCGACGCGCGCCACGGGGTCAAGGCGGTGGACGAGGAAATCCTTGCCCTGCTCGACAAGTCGGCCGTCACCTTCCAATGCGTGCTGACCAAGGTCGACAAGATCGGCAAGGCCGCGCTCGAGGGGACGCTGATGCAGGTGCGCGGCGCGCTGGCCCGCCACCCGGCCGCCTATCCCGAGATCGTGCTCACCTCGTCCGAGACCGGCGCCGGGATCGAGACGCTGCGCGCGATCATCGCCAGCCTTGCCTGAGAGAGCCAGATGAAGGAGCGGACCATGACCACGGACTGGACCCTCACCGCCCGCACCCTGTCCGAGGCCCTGCCCTATCTTCAGCGCTACACCGGCGCGGTGGTGGTGGTGAAGTTCGGCGGCAATGCCATGGGCGACGATGCCGCCATGGCCGAATTCGCCCGCGACATCGTGCTGATGCGGCAGGTGGGGGTGAACCCGGTCGTGGTCCATGGCGGTGGGCCCATGATCAACGAGATGCTGGGCAAACTCGGGATCAGGTCCGACTGGGTGCGCGGCAAGCGCGTCACCGACAAGGCCACGGTCGAGGTGGTCGAGATGATCCTTTCGGGCCTTGTGAACAAGCGCATCGTGCAGGCGATCATGGATGCGGGCGGGCGGGCCGTGGGGATTTCCGGCAAGGACGACGATCTCATGGTCTGTGAGGCCGACGACCCCGAACTGGGCTATGTCGGCCGCCCGGTCGAGATGAACGTGCAGGTGCTGCGCGATCTTTACGGCGCGGGCATCATCCCCGTGGTAGCCCCGGTCGCCACCGGCATGGCCGAGAACGAGACCTTCAACGTGAACGGCGACACCGCCGCGGGCGCGATTGCCGGCGCGCTCCGGGCCGACCGTCTGCTGCTGCTGACCGATGTATCGGGGGTGAAGGACGCCGAAGGCCGGATCCTGACCCAGCTTTCGCCCGACGAGGTGAGCGCGCTCATCGCGGATGGCACGATCACGGGCGGCATGATCCCCAAGGTGGAAACCGCGCTGGCCGCCGTGAAGGAAGGCGTGCGCGCGGCAGTGATCCTCGACGGGCGGCTGCCCCATGCCTGCCTGCTTGAACTCTTCACCGAACACGGGGCCGGGTCGATCATCCGCTCGACCGAACCGCGGGTCAGGCCGCGCGGGGGGCGGTGAGCACGGCCGCCATCGCCGCGGCGGCCCGCGCGGCGGGGCTGTCCGTCGCGGGCACCTGCGCCACCCAGCCCGAAGACGGGCTTGCGGCCGGCGCGCGCGGCGTGGTGCTGCTGTCGCCGGACGAACCCGCCTTCTGGGACATCCTCACCGCCAGCCCCGAATGGCAGGACGGTGCGCCCGATCCGGTTGACCGCTGGTCGCGCCGGGTGATCGGCGCCATGGCCGCGACGCTGGGCCTCGAGGCCGCCTTTCCCTTTGGAGGGCCGCCGTGGATGCCCTTCACCCGCTGGGCGCTGCGGTCGGGACGCTGCCACACCGCGCCGGTGGGGCTGCTGGTGCATGACGAAGCCGGCCTGTTCGTGTCGTTCCGGGGCGCGCTTCTGTTGCCGGAGAGGCCCGCGCCGGAGCCGCGCCCCTCGCCCTGCGACAGTTGCGCCGGGCGCCCCTGCCTGTCGGCCTGTCCCGTGGGCGCGCTGGGGTCGCGGGGCTATGACGTGCCCGCCTGCCACGCGCATCTCGATACGCTCGCTCTGGATGAAGGATGCCGCACGGGCTGTCTTGTGCGGCGGGCCTGCCCCGTGGGACAAGGAAGGCGGCAGGCCGCGCAATCGGCCCATCACATGAGGTATTTTCACCGATGACCCTGCGGTTGATCCTGACGCGCCACGCCAAGTCCGACTGGTCCGCCCCCGGGCAGGAGGATGCCGAACGCCCGCTCAACGCCCATGGCCGGGACGAGGCCGGGCAGATCGGCCGCTGGCTGTCCTCGCGCGGGTATCGGCCGGATCTGGTGCTGAGTTCCCCCGCGCAGCGCACGGTCGAGACGATGGAGCATCTGCTGGCCGCGCTCGGGGCGGAACCGGCCACCCGGATCGAGCCCGCGCTTTACGCGGCGGGGATGCCCGCGCTCATGGCCACATTGCGGGCGGTCGAGGGGCAGACGGTGCTGGTGATCGGCCACAATCCGGGCATCGCCGATCTGGCGGCGGCCCTGGTGCACGACCGGCCCTTCAACCCGCGTTTCGCCGATTTTCCGACCGGCGCCACTGCGGTGATCGACCTTGCGCTGCCGGGCTGGGACGGGATCGCGCCCGGCCTTGGGGCGCTGCGCGATTTCGTCACCCCCGACGACCTGTCCTGAGGGCCGGCGCCGCCGCCCCTGGCCCCTGGCCCGGTCAGCGGAACGGCGGCGCGTATTGCAGCCCGCCCCGGGTCCAGAGCGCATTCAGCCCGCGCGCCAGCCCGATCGGGGTATTCTCGCCGATGTTGCGCTCGAAGATCTCGCCGTAGTTGCCCCCTGCGGCGAGGGCATTCACCGCCCAGTCCTGCGCAAGGCCCAGCAGGGTGCCGATGTCGCCCTCGGTCCCGAGCAGGCGGTTCACCTCGGGATTGGTCGAGGCGGTGGCCGCCATCTCGCGGACATTGGCCGAGGTGATGCCCAGTTCCTCGCCCGCGAGCAGCGCCATGTAGGTCCAGCGCACGACATTGGCCCAGCGGTCGTCGCCTTCGCGCACCACCGGCCCCGAAGGCACGCGCGAGGCCGGATCGGTCACGATCACATGCGCCAGCGGCAGTTCGAACGTGGCGCGCACCGCATGGAGTTCGGCCGCGGGCCGGGCATAGGCGTCGCATTCGTCGGCCAGATAGAGGGTGCGCGCTTCGGCATCGGTCTGGGCCGACAGCGGCTGATAGGTGATGGCGGCGGCGCGGAAGTAATCGTCAAGCGCCGCGGCCGTGGTCAGGTCGCCGAGCACGCAGATGGTCGCCTGCCCCAGTTCCTTGGGCGAGGAGACGCCAAGTTCGACCGGCAGCAGAAAGCCGAGTTGGTCGTAATAGCTGGTGGCGACCAGATCGACATCGCGCACCACGTCCGGCCCGATCGACCAGGCCCCGCCCCGGGCCACGACATCGGCCGCGCCCTGCACCAGATCGGCGTAGCGGTCATTCACCGGCAAGGGCAGGAAATCCACCAGCGCCGGATCCCCCAGCACCGCCGCCGAAAGCGCCCGGCAGAATTCGACCTCGAACCCGGACCAGACCCCGTTGGCATCGACGGTGGCAAACCCGGCCAGCCCCGCATTCACCCCGCAGGCCAGCCGCCCCTCGGCCTGCACCTGCGCCAGGGTGCCGCCCTCGCCCTCGGCGGCGGGGCTGGCCGTGCCAAGGCCCGCGACCATCGCCGCCGCCAGCGTCATCGGGGATCGGCCTGTGGCCTTGCGCATCCGTCTCACTCCCGTCCTCGTTGCGCCCTCCGGGGGGCCGGAGCGGCCGCCCGGTCATACAAGCGCATGAAACCGTGCTGCAAACAGAAAATCCCGCCGCCGCGCCGCAGTCTGCGCCGCGGCCTCGTCATCGGCGCCCCACTGCTCGATCTGCCAGTCCTCGTCGATGCGCGACAGATCCCAGGCCGTCTCGGGGTCGCGCACGTCATGGACGACGGCCAGCGCGATCACCAGCGACCCCGACAGCGCCACCAGTTCGTGAAGGGCGGCAAGGCGGAAGTCGTCCATTCCCGCCACTTCGGCGGCGAGGGCCGCCAGCGCGGCCGGCTCCTGCGCGATCGGCATGATCCCCGACCCCGCCACCAGCCGCGCCCCGAGTGCCGCCCCCGCCCAGTCGAGCAGCGGATCCCAGGCCTGCGCCTGCCGGGCCACCAGTGCCCCTGGCGCCTCGGCGCGGTGGCAGATCAGATCGGCCCCGCCATAGGCGGCGATCACCCCGACCACATCGGCGCGCACCGGGCGCACCTTCTCGAGCGCGGAATTGGCCAGGCGCGTGGCGGGCATGGTCGCCGGGCGCACCTCGCCCTCCTGCGCCGCCCATTCCGCCGCGACCAGATCGGCCAGCGCGCGCGTGGGCAGGATCAGCGGCCGCCGGTTCGGCGTGCGCACCGCGCGCCCGTCAAGGAACACGCCCTGCCCGCCCTCCACGGGTGCAACCGTGACCGCGCTCCAGAAGACCCGCGCCTTCCACTCAGCCATGGCGCCCCCCCGTGGTCAGCCGCGCGAGCAGCCCGGCCAGGTCGCCGGTCTCCTGCGCCACCGCATCCGCGCCCAGCCCTTCGACCGGGTGATACCCCCAGGCAACTCCCAGCGCCCGCACCCCGGCGGCGCGCGCCATGTCGATGTCGAAACTGGTGTCCCCCACCATCACCGTCGTGGCGGGCGCGGCCCCGGTCTCGGCCAGCGCGGCCAGCACCATGGCCGGATGCGGCTTGGACGGGTGGTCGTCCGACACCTGCACGCTGTGGAACATCCCGCTCAGCCCATGCCCGGCCAGGATCGGCCCGAGGCTGGCGCGCGACTTGCCGGTGGCGATGGCAAGGCGCATGTCGCTCTCGGCCGCCAACCCCTCGAGCACCGCGCGGATGCCGGGGAACAGCGGCGCGCCGGCCACGCCGATTTCCTCGCGCCGGGAGTGGAAATGCGCCTTGTAGCCCCGGGTCAGCCGCGCCACCCGCGCCTCGCCCAGGCCGGGATGCAGCCGGTCGATCGCCACCTCGAGCGTCAGCCCGATGATCGCCCGCACCGCCTCGGGGCCGGGCGCGGCCAGATCCTCGTCCGCGAAGGCCAGCGCCATCACCGCCGCGATATCCCCGGCGCTGTCGATCAGCGTGCCGTCCACATCCCAGATGACAAGGCGCGGGCTCATCCGCGGCCCTCGTCCCGGTCGAGGGTAAAGGGATCGACCACCGCATAATCCGCGTCCCAGCCGACATACTCCCAGGTCTCGCGCATGTGCGGCGGCAGCGGCGCCACGACCGAGATCACCTTCTTCGTCACCGGATGCTCGAACACCACGGCGCGCGCATGCAGGTGCAACTGCCGCGCGATCCCGCCGCCGACACCCGCCCCCCAGCCGTCGCCGGCATTCTCCTGCGCCGAACCGCCGTATTTCGTATCGCCCAGGATCGGATTGCCCAGTTCCGCCAGATGCGCGCGCAACTGATGCGTGCGCCCGGTGATCGGCGACAGGCCGACCCAGCTTGCCCGCCCGGCCAGCCAGGCCATGGTGACGTAATGGGTCAGCGCCCGCTGCGCGCCGGGGGTGGAATCGACCTCGGCCGGGTGGATGCAGCGCATCTTCTCGTCATGGCGGCCCGAGGGCACCTTCAGCAGGCCATAGCGGATCGCCCCGGCCTTGGGATCGGGCACGCCGGCCACCGCGGCCCAGTAGATCTTCTTCACGTTGCGATGGCGCAGCGCCTCGGACAGGCCGCGCGCCACCCGCGCACTGCGCGCCAGCAGCAGCACCCCCGACGTATCCTTGTCGAGGCGGTGCACAAGGCGCGGCTTCTCGTCCCGGTCGAACATGAGCGCGGCCGACAGGCCGTCGACATGCCGCTCTCCCTGCCCGGACCCACCCTGCGAGGGCAGGCCGGCCGGTTTGTTGATGGCGATGATGTGGTCGTCCATCCAGATCACCGCATCGCGCATCATCTGCGCATCGCGCGCCAAGGGCGTTGCCCGCTGCGGCGCCGGCGCGGGCATGGCCGCCGCCTCGCCCAGCGGGGGCAGCCGCACCTTCTGCCCGTCCCCGATCCGGGTCGAGGCCTGCGCCCGCCCGCCATCGACACGCAATTCGCCCTTGCGGCACATCTTCTCGATCGCGCCCTGCGTCAGATGCGGAAACCGCCGGCGCAGCCAGCGGTCCAGCCGCTGCTCGCCCTCGCCCGCCTCGACCGTGAGGATCCGCACCCCGCTCATGACCATCCCCTTCCGGCAGCGACGCCCAACCAGACCGCGACCAGTGGCAGGCCCACCGACAGCGCCCCATGGGCAAGAACGGCACCGATACGCCCGCTTTCCGCCATGCGCAACAGATCAAGCGAGAAGGCCGAAAAGGTGGTGAACCCGCCCAGCACCCCCCCCATCAGGAACGGATGCCAGCGCGCCCCCACGGCGGCCCAGACCACGCCGATGGCAAACGATCCGACGACATTCACCGCCAGCGTGGCAAGGGGAAAGGACAGGACCAGCCCGGTCCCCCAGCGCATCCCCGCCCCAAGCGCGCCCCCCGCCAGCACGGCCAGCAGATCGCGGATCATCCGCCCCCCTGCCGCCTGGCGCGCAACTGGGCAAAGAACTCCACCCGCTTCCTCATCTCGCGCTCGAACCCGCGATCGACCGGCAGGTAATAGATGCCGCGCTTCATCCCGTCGGGGAAATAGTGCTGCCCCGAAAAGCCGTCCTCCTGGTCATGGTCATAGGCATAGCCCGCGCCGTAACCCTGCTCCTTCATGAGGCGGGTGGGCGCGTTCAGGATGATCCTGGGCGGCGGCTCCGACCCGGTGCGCCGCGCCGCCGCACGCGCCTCGCCCCAGGCGCGATAGGCGGCATTCGATTTCGGCGCCAGCGCCAGATAGACCACCGCATTGGCCAGCGCCAGTTCCCCCTCCGGGCTTCCCAGCCGTTCGTAGCACTGCCACGCCTCAAGGCAGATGCCCTGCGCCTGCGGATCGGCCAGGCCGATGTCCTCGACCGCCATCCGCGTGATCCGCCGCGCCAGATAGCGCGGATCCTCGCCCCCCTCGATCATCCGCGCCAGCCAGTAAAGCGCCGCGTCCGGGTCCGATCCCCGCACCGATTTGTGCAAGGCCGAGATCAGGTTGTAATGCTCGTCCCCCGACTTGTCGTATTTCGCCGCCCGCCGCATCAGCCGCGCCGACAGCGCCTCGACCCCCAGCCGCCCCTCGACCTTCCAGGCCAGCACCTGCTCGATCAGGTTCAGAAGCGCGCGCCCGTCGCCGTCCGCCATGGTCAGAAGCGCCACACGCGCCCCTGCCTCCAGCGGCAGCGCCCGCCCCACCACGCCCTCGGCCCGCTGCGCCAGAAGCTCGAGGTCGGACAGGCCCAGCCGGTTCAGCACCACCACCTGCGCCCGGCTCAGAAGCGCCGCGTTCAGTTCAAAGGACGGATTCTCGGTGGTGGCACCGACAAGGACGATGGTCCCGTCCTCCATATGCGGCAGGAACCCGTCCTGCTGCGCGCGGTTGAAGCGGTGGATCTCGTCCACGAAGAGCAGCGTCCCGCGCCCCTGCCCGCGCCGCAACCGCGCCGCCTCGAACACGCGGCGCAGGTCTTGCACCCCGGTGAAGATCGCGCTCACCTGCTCGAAATGCAGGTCGGTCTCGGCCGCCAGAAGCCGCGCGATCGTGGTCTTGCCCACGCCCGGCGGCCCCCACAGGATCAGCGACGACAGCGACCCCGCCGCGAGCATCGCCCCCACCGGCCCTTCGGGGCCCAGCACATGCCCCTGCCCCACCACCTCGCCCAGATGGCCCGGCCGCAGCCGGTCGGCCAGCGGCCGCCCGGCGGCTTCGGTCCCGGCACGGCCGCCGGAGGCATGGGCAAACAGATCGGTCATGCCCCCAGTCTAGCCGCCGCCGGCCCCGAAGAAAACGCCCGCCCCTTCATCTTTGCCGAAATACCCCCGGGGGGGTGCGGGGGGGCAGGCAGCCCCCCCGCCCGCCGCCGGTCACTGGAGCCGCCCTGCAAAGTCGATCCAGACCGCCTGATAGTCGATCCCGCCCATGTTCATGTTGCGCCCCGCCGCCCGCATGTCGAGCTTGCAACGCGCCGCCCAGCGGTTCCAGTTCGACGGCAGCAACGCCAGCATCCGCCGGATCCGCTCCTCGCGCGCGGTCCGCATCATCTGAAGCACCAGCTTCAGCCGCACCTGCTGGCGGATCGAGGCGGCGATGTCGGCCGCGACGAAACCGCGCGTCACCTCCCAGATGCCGCCATCGACCGGCGCCTCCTCGTCCAGAAGATCGGCCGGGATCGATTCGAGCAACCCGCGCTGCGCATCGCGGATCATGTAGCTGTAGATGCCGCAGCGCGCCGTCGTCGGCGTCATCCGCACCCCGGCCAGGACCCGCCCCGCGCTGTCATGCACCGCCAGCCAGCGTGACACCGGCGTGTCATACTGGTCGAATTCCATGCCCATGGTCTCGGGCAGTTCCCAGCGGTTGCGGACGATGAAGGATTCCCGTCTTGCACGAAGGATGTTGGCCAACAACTCGCCATGGTTGTGCATGTTGGCGAAGGAAAGCGTTGTCGAATGCATGTGGCAGCTCCGGTCCAGGGGTGTGGGTATCCGCCCTGCGGAGCTGTGCCGGTGGCCGGGTTCACATGAGCCGGTAGTCGCGCGCCCTCTGGATCGCTTCGGTCGTGGTGCGGGCCAGAAGCGCCGTCCGAGCGGCACTCAGCCTTGCCTTGAAGGCGCTTTCCGAAATCCCGAGACCTGCGGCAGCAGCAGCATGACGATCCCCCCGCGCGACGCACCGCAGGGCCTCGATCTGGGCATCCGTCAGGGACGCCGGGGGTTCGGTGATGTCGTGCAATCTGCACACCAGTTCCGAGAAGGCCGTGATTTCCCCGGTGTCGAACTCTCGGTCCCCGCGCGAAGCAGAGGCGATCGTGCGCGACTTCATCGGCCCGCAGGAGATGGCGATTCCATACACCATGCCAAAGTCCCGTGCCTGTCCGAGGATATCGAACGGGTCGGGAATCGTGATCTCGCTCCACCGTGTTGCGCCGATCGCAGAAAACCCCCAGGCAATGATCGGATCGCGGAGCGCATAGGCCTCCTCTGTATATCTGTCCGTCCAGCCCTGCGGATAGGTCTGGTGATGCAGGAGCGGCAGGGCAAAGCGGATGTGCAGGGCAAAGAAGAACCCGCCCGGCGCCAGCTTGGCCATTTCCTCCGTGTAACCCTCGATTCCGGACCGCAGCGACATGCCCTCATAGGACGACAGGGTTCCGGCGTCGTCAACCATGAATTGCATCGCCACAACCGATCCGCGCAAATGGACGACCCCCGGAACGGCAAAGGCCCCGCACCGGCGGGTGCGGGGCCTCGTGTTGACGGCAGGGCGGTGATCAGTCCTCGGCGGCCTCGGCCGCGGCCAGACGGGCCCGATCGGCGGCGCCCTTGGCGTCACGGTCGCGGTCGACCAGTTCGATGATCGCCATCGGCGCCATGTCGCCATAGCGGAAACCGGCCTTCAGCACCCGGCAGTATCCGCCCTGACGGTCCTTGTAGCGCGGCGCCAGGACATCGAACAGCTTGGACACATGCTGGTCCTGCTTCAGTTGCGCCGCGGCGCCGCGGCGCGAATTCAGGTCGCCGCGCTTGCCCAGCGTGATCAGCTTGTCGATCACGCGCTTCAGTTCCTTGGCCTTGGGCAGCGTGGTCTTGATCTGCTCGTGTTCGATGAGCGATCCGGCCATGTTCGCGAACAGCGCCTTGCGGTGCTCGTGGGTGCGGTTGAGGCGGCGGTAGCCGTTGCCGTGGTTCATGATGTCATCCTTTCTTGTGCTTTGTCCGGCGGCCCTGCGGGCCGCTCACCTTGGGGCATGAAGCCCGGTCGTCGGGGGCACGAAATTTCGCGAAATTTCCTGCCCCCCCGTCAGAACTGGTCCTCGAACTTCTTGGCCAGGTCGTCGATGTTCTCGGGCGGCCAGTCCTCGACTTCCATGCCAAGGTGCAGCCCCATGCCCGAAAGCACTTCCTTGATCTCGTTCAGCGACTTGCGCCCGAAGTTCGGGGTGCGCAGCATCTCGGCCTCGGTCTTCTGGATGAGGTCGCCGATATAGACGATGTTGTCGTTCTTCAGGCAGTTGGCCGAGCGCACCGACAGTTCGAGTTCGTCCACCTTCTTCAGCAGCAGCGGGTTGAACTCCAGCCCGTCCTCGATCGAGGAAGCGGAGGCCGATTCCGGCTCGTCGAAGTTCACGAAGATCGACAGTTGATCCTGAAGGATGCGCGCCGCATAGGCCACCGCATCATCCGGGCTGAGCGAGCCGTCGGTCTCGATCTTCATGGTCAGCTTGTCATAGTCGAGCACCTGCCCCTCGCGGGTCGGCGTCACTTCGTAGCTGACCTTGCGCACCGGCGAATAGATCGCGTCGATGGCGATCAGGCCGATCGGCGCATCCTCGGGCTTGTTCTTGTCGGCCGCGACATAGCCCTTGCCGGTGTTGACCGTCAGTTCCATGTAGAGCGACGCGCCATCGTCGAGATGACAGATGGTGTGGTCGCGGTTCAGGATCTCGATCCCGGCGGTCTCGGTGATGTCGCCGGCGGTCACGCGCCCGGGGCCGCGCGCCTGCACGGTCAGCCGCTTGGGCCCGTCCACATCCATGCGCAGCGCCACGCCCTTGAGGTTCAGGACGATGTCGGTCACGTCCTCGCGCACGCCCGAGATCGACGAGAATTCATGCAGCACGTTGTCGATCTGCACCGAGGTGATCGCCGCCCCCTGCAGCGAAGACAGGAGCACGCGGCGCAGCGCGTTCCCGAGGGTGAGGCCGAAGCCCCGCTCGAGCGGCTCCGCGACGACGGTCGCGTGGCGGGCGGGGTCGTTGCCCGGGCGCACGTCAAGTTGCGCCGGCTTGATGAGGTCTGACCAGTTCTTGTGGATCATGCGTCCCTCCATTCCAGCCGCCCCCCATGTCCGAAAGGGGCAGGCACCCGAGGTTGAATCGCGAAGGCAGGGCCGCGTGACGGACGCGGCCCTGCCTGCAATGTCTTGCGTCAGACGCGCCGGCGCTTGGGCGGGCGGCAGCCGTTGTGCGCGATCGGCGTCACGTCGCGGATCGAGGTGATCGAGAGCCCGACCGCTGCCAGCGCGCGCAGGGCCGATTCACGGCCCGAACCGGGGCCCTGCACCTCGACCTCGAGGGTCTTGACCCCATGTTCCTGCGCCTTGCGGCCCGCATCCTCGGCGGCCATCTGCGCAGCGTAGGGGGTGGACTTGCGCGATCCCTTGAAGCCCATCGTGCCGGCGGACGACCACGAGATCGCGTTGCCCTGCACGTCGGAAATCAGGATCTTGGTATTGTTGAACGAGGAATTCACATGCGCCACACCGGCGGCGATGTTCTTGGAGACCTTCTTCTTGCCCCCGCGGCGGGTATCACGAGCCATCTGGGTGTCTCCTTACTTCTTCTTGCCGGCGATCGGCTTGGCCGGGCCCTTGCGGGTGCGGGCGTTCGTGTGGGTGCGCTGGCCGCGAACCGGCAGGTTCTTGCGGTGGCGCAGGCCACGGTAGCAGCCCAGGTCCATCAGCCGCTTGATGTTCATCTGCGTCTCGCGGCGCAGGTCGCCCTCGACGGTCAGGTTCGCGTCGATATATTCGCGGATCGCCAGGATTTCGGCATCCGACAGGTCGTTGACGCGGCGGGTCTCGTCGATCTTGACCGCTTCGCAGATCTGGTGGGCGAAATGCGGGCCGATGCCCGTGATGTAGGTGAGGGCGATGGGAACCCGCTTTGCGGTCGGGATGTTCACGCCGGCAATACGTGCCACGTAGCTTTCCTTTCGTTGCGGTTCCGTAGCGCCGAAACCTTTTTTCACAACTGCGGCGGGCTGCCCCGCCGCCGGGTGAGGTGGTCTGACGGCGCAGGCGCCGCCAAGCGAATCGTCCCCGCGACCGTGGCCGCAGGGGGATGCGGCTGATTAGAGACGGGGCGCATCCGCGTCAAGCCCCGAAGGACCGGCGCGCTCAGCCCGGGCCGGCGGTTCCGTCCAGGATCGCGGCGATTGCCGCCGAGACATCGGCGATATCCGCAAGGCCATCGACCCCGCGCAGCAGCCCCTTGGCGTGGTAATAGCCGACCAGCGGCGAAGTCTGCTTGTAATAGGCCAGAAGCCGCACGCGCAGGCTGTCGGCGTTGTCGTCGCCGCGCCGCTTGAAGGTGGTGCCGCCGCAGGTGACACAGCGCCCGTCGCCCGGGATCGGGCGGGTGCGGTCGTGATAGACCTCACCGCAGGTGCCACAGGTGGACCGGCCCGAGACCCGGTCGACCAGGGCCTCGTCATCGACCTGCATGGCGATGACATGGTCGATCCGCTGCCCCAGTTCGCCCATGAGCGCGCCAAGCGCGTCCGCCTGCGGCAAGGTGCGGGGAAAGCCGTCAAAGATGTAGCCGCCCCCTGCCCCGCCGGCGTTCAGCCGTTCGCGGATCAGGCCGATCACGATCTCGTCGGTGACCAGATGGCCCTGGTCCATGACTTCGGCCACCCGCCGCCCCATCTCGGTGCCGGAGCTGCGCGCGTCGCGCAGCATGTCGCCGGTCGAGAGCTGGACCATGCCGCGCGACTCGACCAGGAGGCGGGCCTGCGTGCCCTTGCCCGCCCCCGGCGGGCCCAGAAGGATGAGGTTCGTCATCTGCGCGCGGGCCCCCGCGGCTTGGGCTTGGAGCCGGAACGGCGGCCGCGCAGTTGCGAACGCTCGATCAGGCCTTCGTACTGATGCGCCAGAAGATGCGACTGGATCTGCTGGATCGTGTCCATCCCGACCGAAACCACGATCAGGATCGAGGTGCCGCCGAAATAGAACGGGATCGACAGTTCATAGCGCAGCAGTTCCGGCAGCAGGCAGACCAGCGTCAGATAGCCCGACCCGAGGACAAGGATGCGCGCCACCACATAGTCCAGGAATTCGGCGGTCTTGGCGCCCGGACGGATGCCGGGGACGAAACCGTTCTGGCTCTTGAGGTTGTCGGCCACGTCCTCGGTCTTGAACGCCACTTCGCTGGTGTAGAAGTAGGTGAAGAACACGATCATGCCCGCGTAGAACAGCAGGTAGAGCGGCTGACCCGGCCCGAAATAGGCCAGAAGCCAGATCATCACCGGGCCGGTGGTGCCGGACTGGCTGAAGGTCGAGATCGTGGTCGGCAGCAGCAGCAGCGCCGAGGCGAAGATCGGCGGGATCACGCCCGAGGGGTTGATCTTGATCGGCAGGTGCGAGGTGCCGCCGTCATAGATCTTCATGCCCACCTGACGCTTGGGATACTGGATCGGGATCTTGCGCAGCGACCGCTCCATGAACACCATGAAGGTGAGCGCGACCGCGAACATGACGATGACGCCCAGCACCACCGGCATCGACACGACCCCCGATTGCCCCTGCGCCAGGAATTGCGCGGCGGCGGCCGGGATTTCGGCGATGATGCCGACAAAGATGATGAGCGAGATGCCGTTGCCGATCCCGCGAGAGGTGATCTGTTCGCCCACCCACATGAGAAACAGCGTCCCGCCGACCAGCGTGATGACGCAGGAGGCTATGAAGAACCAGCCCGGATTGGCGACAAGGTTCCCGGCCTCGAGGCTCACCGCAAGGCCGTAGGCCTGGAAGGTGGCGAGGATGACGGTGAAATACCGGGTATACTGGTTGATCTTCTTGCGCCCGGCCTCGCCTTCCTTGCGAAGCTGCTTCAGCGGCTCGTACATCGAGGCGACAAGCTGCACGATGATCGAGGCCGAGATGTAGGGCATGATGCCCAGGGCGAAGATGCCCATCCGGGCAAGCGCGCCGCCGGTGAACATGGTCAGGATCCCGCCGATGCCGGCGGCCGCGCCCTCCATGAAGTCGCGCAGCGCGGCGCCGTCGATGCCCGGCACCGGAATGTAGGTGCCAAGGCGGTAGACCAGAAGCAGAAGGATGGTGAAGACGATGCGCTGCCGCAGTTCGGTCGCCTTGCCAAGGGCGGACCAACTCAGGTTGGCGGCCATCTGTTCGGCTGCAGATGCCATGAAGGGCTCTCTCTGTCAGGACAACGCCGCCGGACCGTGGTCACGGTCGGCGGCGCGTGTGAACGCTGTCACGGGTTTAGGCCCCGGCACGCCGGGGCACAAGCCGTCATTCGGCCGTGGCCGCCGCCTGGCTGACCGTGAGCGTGCCGCCCGCCTTCTCGACCGCGGCGACCGCGCCCTTGCTGGCGCCGGTGACGCTGATCGCGGCCTTCACGGTGATCTCGCCCTTGGCGAGGACGCGCACGCCGTCCAGCTTGCGCCGGATCACGCCGGAGGCCAGCAGCACATCCTCGGTGATGGCGGCGGTGGCGTCGATCTTGCCGGCGTCGATGAACTTCTGGATCAGGCCCAGGTTCACCACCGCGTATTCCTTGCGGTTCGGCTTGACAAAGCCGCGCTTGGGCAGTCGCTGGTAAAGCGGCATCTGCCCGCCCTCGTAGCCCCCGAGCGCCACGCCCGAACGGGACTTCTGGCCCTTGATGCCGCGGCCGGCGGTCTTGCCCAGACCCGAACCCGGGCCACGGCCCACGCGGACCTTCTTCTTGGTCGCGCCGGGATTGTCGCGCAGTTCATGTAGTTTCATGTCGCTCTCTCCTTGCCGGATACAGGCCCCGAGCGTCGGGCCGACCACGGCATGCTGATGTGAAGGGCCCTGCGGCCACCCGCGGGCCTTTAGCCGAGGGGCGCGGCCGATGCAAGCACCGCCCGCCCCGAAGATGTGCAGACGCCCCGGCCGGCAGGTCGGGGCGTCTGCGGGTCAGTCGGGGAAACCGGGCCTCAGCCCCGTTCCTCGATGATCTTCACCAGATGCGGGACCGCGTTGACCATGCCGCGCACCGAGGGGGTATCCTCGAGTTCGCGGGTCTTGTGCATCTTGTTCAGGCCCAGCCCGATCAGCGTCTGACGCTGCACTTCGGGACGGCGGATGGGCGAACCCACCTGCTTCACGACGATGGTCTTGGCCATTGCTTATGCCTCCACGGTCTCGGCGGCGGCATCGGGCTTGCGCAGGATGTCGCCGACCTTCTTGCCGCGCCGCTGCGCCACCGCCCGCGGCGACTGCTCGCGCAGCAGGCCGTCAAAGGTGGCGCGGATCATGTTGTAGGGGTTCTGCGAACCGAGCGACTTGGACACCACGTCCTGGACACCCAGCATCTCGAACACCGCGCGCATCGGGCCGCCGGCGATGATGCCGGTCCCCGCCACGGCGGTGCGCATCACCACGCGGCCGGCGCCGTGGCGCCCTTCCATGTCGTGATGCAGGGTGCGGCCGTCCCGAAGCGGCACGCGGATCATGCTGCGCTTGGCCTGTTCGGTCGCCTTGCGGATCGCCTCGGGCACTTCCTTGGCCTTGCCCTTGCCGAAACCGACGCGGCCCTTCTGGTCGCCGACCACGACGAGAGCGGCAAAGCCGAAGCGCTTGCCCCCCTTCACCGTCTTCGAGACCCGGTTGATCGCCACCAGACGGTCGGCGAATTCGGGGGCCGCTTCCTCGCGGTCGCGGCGATCCCGACGATGTTCACGTTCTGCCATGACCGTCTCCTCAGATCTTCAGGCCGGCTTCGCGCGCGGCATCGGCAAGCGCCTTGACCTTCCCGTGAAAGAGAAAGCCGCCACGATCGAAATAGGCCTCTTCGATGCCCTTCGCGCGGGCACGCTCGGCAATCGTGGCGCCCACCTTGGCGGCGGCCTCCAGATTGTTCTTGCCGACGATGCCCAGATCCTTCTCGAGGCTCGAGGCCGAAGCGACGGTCACGCCGTTCACGTCGTCGATGAGCTGGGCCGAGATGTTCTTGAGCGAACGATGGACCGAGAGGCGCAGCCGCCCGGTGTTCACCGCCTTGAGCTTGTTTCTCACGCGCTGGCGGCGCTTCAGAAACAGTTCGCGTTTCGTATTTGCCATGATCAGCGCCCTTACTTCTTCTTGCCTTCCTTGCGGAAGATGAACTCGCCCCGATAGCGGATGCCCTTGCCCTTGTAGGGCTCGGGCGGCCGGAATTCGCGGATGTTGGCCGCGACCTGGCCGACGCGCTGCGCGTCGATCCCCTCGACCACGATCTCGGTCTGCTTGGGGGCGGTGATGGTCACATCCGCCGGCACCGGAAACTCGACGTCATGGGTATAGCCCACGGCAAGCTTTAGGACATTGCCCTGCATCTGCACGCGGTAGCCCACCCCGGTCACGTCGAGTTCCTTGCGGAAGCCGGTAGAGACGCCGGTGACGAGGTTCTCGATCACCGAACGCGCCATGCCCCACTGCTGGCGGGCGCGCTTGGACATGCCCCGCGGCGTGACCTTGATCGCGCCGTCCTCTTGCGACAGCGTGATATCGTCGGTGGCGGTAAAGCTGAGGCTGCCCTTGGGCCCCTTCACCTCGATGGTCTGGCCGGAGATGGTGGCCGAGACCCCCTTGGCAAGGGGGACGGGCTTCTTGCCGATACGCGACATTGGCCGGTCCTCCTCAGAACACGGTGCACAGCACTTCGCCGCCGACATTGGCAGCGCGTGCATGTGCATCCGACATGACGCCCTTGGGCGTGGACACGATCGAGACGCCCAGACCGCCGCGCACCTGCGGCAGTTCGGACACCCCGAGATAGACCCGGCGGCCCGGCTTGGACACGCGCTTGATCTCGCGGATGACGGGGGTGCCGTCAAAGTACTTCAGCGCGATTTCAAGGGCCGGATGGCCGTTCGCATCCACGGACTGTTCATAGCCGCGGATGTAGCCTTCGTCCTTGAGCACGTCGAGCACCCAGGCCCGCAGCTTGGAAGCGGGGGTCGAGACGGTGGACTTGTGCCGCGCCTGCGCGTTGCGGATGCGGGTCAGCATATCGCCGATAGGATCGTTCATTCTCAATCCCTCCCTTACCAGCTCGACTTGACCAGGCCCGGAATCTCGCCGTTCGAGCCAAGCTCGCGCAGCATGATCCGGCTGACCTTGAGCTTGCGGTAATAGGCGTGCGGACGCCCCGTAAGCTGGCAACGGTTGTGGAGACGGGTGGCGGAGGAGTTGCGCGGCATCTGCGCAAGCTTGAGCGTCGCCTTGAAGCGCTCTTCCACCGGCTTGGAGCGGTCGTTCACGATTTCCTTGAGCGCGGCCCGCTTGGCGGCATGTTGCGCCACCAGCGCCTCGCGCTTCTTCTCGCGTTCGACCATGGATTTCTTTGCCATATCAGTTTCCTCGCGAGATCAGCTATTGAACGGCATCTTGAAGTGCTTCAGGAGCGCCTTCGCCTCTGCATCCGTCCTCGCGGTGGTGCAGATGACGATGTCCATGCCCCAGATCTCATCGACCTTGTCGAAGTTGATCTCGGGGAAAATGATGTGCTCCTTGATGCCGAAGGCATAGTTGCCGCGGCCGTCGAACGCCTTGCCCGACACGCCGCGGAAGTCGCGCACGCGCGGCAGGGCCACGGTGATGAGGCGGTCAAGGAATTCATACATCCGGTCGCCGCGCAGCGTGACCTTGGCGCCAAGCGCCATGCCCTCGCGCACGCGGAAGCCCGCGATCGACTTGCCGGCCTTGGTCACGACGGCCTTCTGGCCGGCGATGGTCGCCAGATCCTCGGCGGCCGACTTGGCCTTCTTGCTGTCCCGCACCGCTTCGGCACCGCAGCCGATGTTCAGCACGATCTTCTCGAGCTTCGGCACCTGCATCTCGTTGCCGTAGCCGAATTCCTGCTTCAGCGCCGCGCGGATGGTCTCGCGGTAGAGCGCCTTGTAGCGCGGGGTATAGGTGGCTGTGTCAAGCATCAGATCGCCTCCCCGGTGGTCTTGGCAAACCGGACCTTCTTGCCGTCCTCGAAGCGGAAGCCGACGCGGCTGGCCTTGCCCTGCCCGTCGACGATGGCGAGGTTCGACAGATCGACCGGCATCGCCTTGGGAATGCGGCCGCCCTGCGAAGTCTGGGTCTGGCGCTGGTGACGGATGGCGATGTTCACGCCACCCACGACGGCCTTGCCGGCCTTCGGATCGACGCTTTCGATCTCGCCCTGCTTGCCCCGGTCCTTGCCGGCAAGGACGATGACCTTGTCACCCTTGCGAAGTTTGGCGGCCATCACAGCACCTCCGGCGCAAGCGAGATGATCTTCATGAAGTTCTTCGCCCGCAGTTCGCGCACGACCGGCCCGAAGATGCGGGTGCCGACCGGCTCGCCCTGGTTGTTGAGGATGACCGCGGCGTTGCGGTCAAAGCGGATCAGCGTGCCGTCGTCGCGACGGACCGGGAAAGAAGTGCGCACGACCACGGCCTTGCGCACGTCGCCCTTCTTCACGCGACCCTTGGGAATCGCCTCCTTAACCGACACCACGATGATGTCGCCCACGGATGCGTAGCGGCGGTGCGAACCGCCCAGAACCTTGATGCACTGCACCCGGCGAGCGCCGGAGTTGTCAGCGACATCCAGATTGGTCTGCATCTGGATCA
>JADYZU010000052.1 GCA_020852925.1 Rubellimicrobium sp.
GATCATCCAGGCCCTGAAGAAGGCCAGGACGACGAATCCGCTCATCCTGCTCGACGAGATCGACAAGATGGGCCACGATTTCCGCGGCGACCCGGCCTCGGCCCTGCTCGAAGTGCTCGATCCCGAACAGAATCACACCTTCGTCGACCATTACCTCGAGGTGGAATACGACCTCTCGAACGTGATGTTCCTGACCACGGCCAATTCCTACAACATGCCGGGGCCGCTTCTTGACCGGATGGAGATCATCAGCCTCGCCGGCTATACCGAGGATGAAAAGCGCGAGATCGCGCGCCAGCACCTGCTGCCCAAGGTGATGAAGAACCACGGGCTGAAGCCGGCCGAATTCACGCTGACCGATGCCGCGCTGACCGCCATCATCCGCACCTGGACGCGCGAGGCTGGCGTGCGCAATCTCGAACGCGAGATCGCCAAGGTCGCGCGCAAGGCGGTGACGAAACTGGTGCGCAAGGAAACCACGCAGGTCACGGTCGACGACGCGGGGCTGCCCGATTTCCTCGGCGTGCCGCGCTACCGCTGGGGCATGGCCGAGAAGGAGGATCAGGTCGGCGTCGTCACCGGCCTCGCCTGGACCAGCGTCGGCGGCGACATCCTGTCGATCGAGGCCCTGCGCCTGCCCGGCAAGGGCCGGATGAAGACCACCGGCAAGCTGGGCGAGGTGATGAAGGAATCGATCGACGCGGCGGCCAGTTACGTCCGCTCGATCGCGCCGCAGATCGGCATCCGCCCGCCGCGCTTCGACCATTGGGACATCCACGTTCACGTTCCCGAAGGCGCGACGCCCAAGGACGGCCCTTCGGCCGGCCTCGCCATGACCACGGCGATCGTCTCGGTCCTGACCGGCATCCCGGTGCGCCGCGATGTGGCCATGACCGGCGAGGTGACACTGCGCGGCAATGCCCTTGCCATCGGCGGGCTCAAGGAAAAGCTCCTCGCCGCGTTGCGCGCCGGGATCCGCACGGTCCTCATCCCCGAGGAGAACGCCAAGGATCTTCCCGAGATCCCCGACAACGTGAAGGAGGGGCTGGAGATCATCCCGGTGAGCCATGTCTCCGAAGTGCTGCGCATCGCGCTGGTGCGCGCGCCCGAGCCGGTCGAATGGGACGAGGCCGCCGAGGAGGCCGCCGCCCTTGCCCGCACCCGCCGCCCGGACGGCGGCGAGGATGCGCCGGGCACCGTCGCCCACTAGCACCGGCGGCGTCGTCCACGGCCCTGCGACAGGGGGCCCGCAGCCAGCCGGCTTCGGGCCCCTTTGCCGGCCGCGCGCCCCGGCCCCGGCCCCGGCCGAAATCGCTGGCCGGCGTCGCCGGGAACGCTATCATCGGCGCAACCGCCAGCAGCGAAAGGGCCTCAGATGAAGTCGACCTCAAGGACCAGCCCCGCCGGGGATGCCCCGCCGGACACACCGTCCAAGGCGGACCCGCCGCCGCCCGCCCCGGAGGGGATCGACGATACGGGCAACGGCGACGGCGACCTGCCCCATGTGCCGCATCGCGCGGTCCTGAAGAAGAAGGATTTCCTCGACCGCGTGGTGCTGCGCGCCGCGATCAAGCGCAACGATGCCCGTGCCGCCGCCGAGGCGACGCTTGCCGTCCTTGCCGAGGCGATCGAATCCGGTCAGGGCGTGGTCCTGCCGCCCCTGGGCAAGATCAGGATCATCAAGGAGAAATCCGGCCGCGCCGGACGCCAGTTCCTGCTGCGCCTGTCGCTCGCATCCCCCGAAGACAAGGGCGACGAGGGGGTTGCACAGGACGATCAGTGACGCTAAATGGCCGCCAGCGGGTGATTAGCTCAGTGGTAGAGCGCTTCCTTCACACGGAAGATGTCAGGAGTTCAAATCTCTTATCACCCACCATCCCCCTTCGCCACCTGCCCGGCGCGCGCCGCCACGTGATGCGTGCCGCCTCGTGATGCGCGGGGCCGACCCGGCGACGGGTGGTTAGCTCAGCCGGTAGAGCGTCTCGTTTACACCGAGAATGTCGGGGGTTCGAATCCCTCACCACCCACCACGCCGGCCCAATGTGCGACCGCGCACCATTGCGCTTCGCGGGCGCGGTATTGTGCTTTTCCGCGCGATGCCCAGAGTCATCCCGAACCACGGAGGATGCAGATGAGCTGGAATCCCGCACTCGACCCCGCGATTCCAACCGCGGATGCCGATATCGACGCGATCGAGACCGTGATCGTCGCCCGTGCGCGCGACCTCGGCGGATTCGAGGTGCGCCGCGCCCTGCCGTCGGCGCGGCGGCAGATGGTGGGCCCCTTCATCTTCTTCGACCAGATGGGCCCGGCCGAATTCCTCACCGGCGAGGGCATCGATGTCCGCCCGCATCCGCATGTCGGACTCGGGACGGTGACCTATCTGCTCTCGGGACGCCTCCATCACCGCGATTCGCTCGGCACCGATCGCTGGATCACGCCGGGGGCGGTGAACTGGATGATGGCGGGGCAGGGAATCACCCATTCCGAGCGCACCGACGGTCCGGCGCGTCAGGCCCCGCTCAGCCTGTTCGGGGTCCAGTCCTGGCTGGCGCTGCCGCTCGCGCACGAGGACGATCCCGCCGCCTTCGCGCATGCCGCGGCCGCCGACCTGCCCCTGCTCGAGGGGGAGGGCAAGGAGGTGCGGCTGATCCTGGGGCACGGCTGGGGCGCGCGGGCGCCGGTGCCGATCCCGACCGAGATGTTCTACGCCGACGCGATCCTGGCCCCCGGCGCCTCGATCCCGCTGCCCGACGAACACGAGGACCGTGGCGCCCATGTCCTGTCGGGCAGCGTGCGGGTCGGGTCCGAGGATTACGGCCCCGGCGCCATGCTGCTGTTCCGGCCGGGCGACCGCATGGCGCTGCGGGCGGGGGATGCGGGCGCGCGCGTCATGCTGCTGGGCGGGGCGACGATGGACGGGCCGCGGCACATCTGGTGGAATTTCGTCGCCTCCTCGCGCGAACGCATCGAGGCCGCGAAAGAGGCCTGGCGCCGCGGCGACTGGCAGGATGGCCGTTTCCGCCTGCCGCCCGGCGACGACCAGGAGTGGATCCCCGCCCCGCCCGGCTGAGAAGTGACGCGATCTGCGCCCGGCCGCTTGACGCCATGCGAAACTGTGGCTATCTGCCCCCCATCCGGTCGAGACCGGGAAACAGATGCGCGGTTGTAGCTCAGTCGGTTAGAGTACCGGCCTGTCACGCCGGGGGTCGCGGGTTCGAGCCCCGTCAACCGCGCCACTGTCCCCGTCCCGCCGCGGATCATGCGCGGTTGTAGCTCAGTCGGTTAGAGTACCGGCCTGTCACGCCGGGGGTCGCGGGTTCGAGCCCCGTCAACCGCGCCACCTTCCCTGAATCTGCCGGATCGGGCGCGGCTGTGCCGCGCATTCCCTTGTCTCGCCGGCGCATGCGCGCCGCCTCGGGCGGCCTCCGGCGGGGGTATTTGCACAAAGGTGAATGGGGCCCCCTTCATCTTTGCGGCAAATACCCCGGGGGGGAGGCCCGCAAGGGCCGTGGGGGGGCAGAGCCCCCCTTCTTCCCGCGTCAGCCCGCCAGCGCGTCGAGGATCCGGGCCCAGCTCCGGATGCCCTTGTGGAACGAGCGCAGGTCGTATTTCTCGTTCGGGGAATGGATGAGGTCATCGTCGTTGCCGAATCCGATCAGCATCGAATCCATCCCCAGCACGGTCTTGAAATAGCCCGCGACCGGGATCGAGCCGCCGGAGCCGATGAAAGCCGCGGGCCTTGGCCATTCCGCCGAAAGCGCCGCACGGGCGCGTTCGAAGGCCGGGTCGTCGACCGCCATCACCGACGCGGGCGAGGCGCCATGTCCGGCAAATGTCACGGAACAGTCCGGGGGCAGCATGGCGCGGACCATGGCGCGAAAGCTGTCGCGGATCTTCAGCGGATCCTGGCCGGCCACGAGGCGGAAGCTGATCTTGGCGGTGGCGCGCGCGGGCAGCACGGTCTTGAACCCTTCGCCGGCATAGCCGCCACTGATGCCGTTCACCTCGCAGGTCGGGCGCGACCAGATCATTTCAAGGACCGAGCGCCCCGATTCCCCTGCGGGCACCGACAGGCCGACATCGCCAAGGAACGCCGCCCCGTCAAAGCCGAGCCCCTCCCATTGCGCGCGGATCTGCGCGGGCAGTTCCTCGACCCCGTCGTAGAAGCCCGGCACGGTGATTCGCCCCGCGTCGTCGTGCAGACCCGCGATGACGCGGGCAAGGACGCGGATCGGGTTCTGCGCCGCGCCGCCATACATGCCCGAATGCAGGTCCATGCGCGGGCCGGTGATCGTCACCTCCTCGCCCAGAAGGCCGCGCAGCATGGTGGTGATCGCCGGGGTCTCGCGGTCGAACATGCCGGTGTCGCAGATGAGGGCAAGATCGGCGGTCAGTTCCGCGCGGTTGTCCTCGAGAAACCGCACCAGCGAGGGCGAACCCGATTCCTCCTCGCCTTCGAGGAACATGGTGATGCGGCCGGGAAGGCGCCCGTGCACCGCCACCCAGGCGCGGCAGGCCTCGACAAAGGTCATGAGCTGGCCCTTGTCGTCGGCGGCACCCCGGCCGCGGATCACGCGGCCGGCCGGGGTTTCCTGCACTTCGGGCGCGAAGGGCGGCCGCTGCCACAGGTCAAGAGGATCGACCGGCTGCACGTCGTAATGGCCGTAGAACAGCAGGTGCCGCCCGCCTTCGCCGCCATGGCCCACCACCATCGGATGGCCCGGCGTGGGGCGGGGGGCCGCCCGGAACCCGAGCCCCGCCAGATCGGCGGCAAGCCAGTCCGCCGCGCGGGCGCAATCGGCGGCATGGGCCGGGTCGGTCGAGATCGAGGGGATGCGCAGCAGGTCGAGCAGGCGCCCGAGCGCCTGGTCGAGATCGGCGTCGATACGGGCAAGGACTGGGTCGAGTCGGGAGGACATGGCGGCTCCGGGCAGGTTCGGCCGCACGCGGGCAGGCAAAGGCCCGGGCGGGGGTTCAGGGACGGGCGCGAAGGTTGCCAAAGCCGGCGGCATTGTCCAGACTGGCCGCCGTGGCGCAACTCCGGACCTGCCGGCCTTGTCCGGGCGCGCGCAGGGGTCTAACAGCCAGGGGCCGGGGTCGCCCCGCCGCAAGCCAGCAAGCCAGGACGAGACCATTGGATTATGACGCCGCGCTGACCGCCGCCCTCGATCGCCTGCATGCAGAAGGCCGCTACCGCACCTTCATCGACATCGCGCGCCGGCAGGGGCAGTTTCCCCATGCGGTCTGGCATCGTCCGGACGGGACCGAACGGCCGGTGACGGTCTGGTGCGGGAACGATTATCTCGGGATGGGACAGCATCCCGTGGTCCTTGCCGCCATGCACGAGGCCATCGACGCGGTGGGCGCGGGTTCGGGCGGCACGCGCAACATCTCGGGCACCACCGTCTATCACAAGCGGCTCGAGGCCGAACTGGCCGACCTGCACGGCAAGGAGGCGGCCCTGGTCTTTACCAGCGCCTATATCGCCAATGACGCCACGCTCTCGACGCTGCGCACGCTGTTTCCGGGCCTCATCGTCTATTCCGACCGCCTGAACCACGCCTCGATGATCGAGGGCGTGCGCCGCGGCGGCGGGGAAAAGCGGGTGTTCCGTCACAACGACCTTGCCCATCTGCGCGAACTGCTCGCGGCGGACGATCCGCAGGCGCCCCGGCTCATCGCCTTCGAATCGATCTATTCGATGGACGGCGATTTCGGTCCGATCGGCGCGATCTGCGACCTGGCCGAGGAATTCGGCGCGCTCACCTATCTCGACGAGGTCCATGCCGTCGGCATGTATGGCCCGCGCGGCGGTGGCGTGGCCGAACGCGACGGCATCATGCACCGGATCGACATCGTGAACGGCACGCTGGCCAAGGCCTTCGGCGTGTTCGGTGGCTATATCGCCGCCTCGGCCCGGATGGTGGACGCGGTGCGCTCCTATGCGCCGGGGTTCATCTTCACCACCTCGCTGCCGCCGGCGGTGGTGGCGGGGGCGGCGGCATCGGTTGCGCATCTCAAGGCCGATGGCAGCCTGCGCAGGGCGCAGCAGGAACAGGCGCGGGTGCTGAAATACCGGCTGCGCGGCCTTGGCCTGCCGATCATCGACCACGGGTCGCATATCGTGCCGCTGATCGTGGGCGATCCGCGCCATACCAAGATCCTGTCGGACCGCCTGCTCGAGGATTTCGGGATCTATGTGCAGCCGATCAATTATCCGACAGTCCCGCGCGGCACCGAACGGCTGCGCTTCACCCCCTCGCCGGTGCATGGCCCCGAGGAAATGGACGCGCTGGTGCGCGCGCTCGATCGTCTGTGGGGGCTCTGTGCGCTGAATCGCGCCGACCTGGCCGTGTGAACAACTTTCTGCGAGTGCGGGCCGCCCAAGCCTGTGATAATCGGCAGGAGCGGGACGGGCAGGCGCCGAATCGACACAAGCTGTGGCGGTGGCGCTCCTCAAGGAAACAAGAACTGGCGGGACGGCTGAATGATCGGGCGGACATTCTGGCGCGGCACCAAGGCAGTCGCTGAAGAAGAGCCCAACGCGGGTTTCGACGCCTTCGAACTGCGCCTGGGCGATCTCATGCGGGGCGAACGCGCCACCATGGGCAAGAGCCTGCTCGACGTGCAACGCGAGCTGAAGATCAAGGCCACCTATATCGCCGCCATCGAGAATGCCGATCCCTCGGCTTTCGCCACGCCGGGCTTCATCGCCGGCTATGTGCGTTCCTATGCGCGCTATCTCGACATGGACCCGGACTGGGCCTTCGAGAAATTCTGCCGCGAGTCGGGTTTCCAGACCGCGCATGGCATGTCGACCGCTGCCTCGCCCGCACGCCCCAGCCGCGAAGAGCGGCTTGCCGGGGCGAACGGCCTGGGCAAGGACATCTTCGCCTCGCCCACCACCCCGTTCCAGCCGCCGCGCGACGGCTTCCTCTCGGGGTTCGAGCCGCGCGCCGCCGGATCGGTGCTGGTGCTGGCCGTGCTGGTGGCCGCGCTGGGCTATGGCGCCTGGACCGTGCTGCGCGAGGTGCAGAAGGTCGAATTCGCCCCGGTCGAGCAGGCGCCGACCGTGATCGCCGAAGTCGATCCTCTGGCCGGCGCCTCGCGCGGGGGGCCCGAAGGGGACGAGATCGCGGCCCTCTCCGCGCCGCTCCCTTCGGCCGAATCGCTCGACCGGCTCTATCGGCCGCAGGCGCTCGATCTGCCGGTATTCGTGCCGCGCGACGGGCCGATCGGCACGCTGGCGGCCGCCACGCCGGAGGCGCCCGGGGGCGCGACGGGAGCCGTCGCGGGCGACCGGGCCGGTGTGGACGATGCCGTGGCCCTTGCGCTGGGCGGCGATGACCAGGCCGATGCGGCCGCCGTGCCGGCGGTGCAGGTCACCGAAGGCCCCGCGCCCGAGGTCCAGCTTCTTGCCGTGCGCCCGGCCTGGGTGCGGGTGACGGCCTCGGACGGCAGCGTGCTCTTCGAAGGGATCCTCGATGCCGGTGACCGGTTCGATGTGCCCGCCACCGAAGAACCCCCGCGCCTGCGCGTAGGCGAATCGGGCGCGCTCTATCTGGCGCTGAACGGCGTGGCGCATGGGCCGGTCGGCCCCTCGGGGACGGTGAAATCGAACGTCGCCCTCGACGCCGCCTCGATCGGCGAGGCCTACCAGGTCGCTGACCTGTCGCAGGACGCGGCCCTGGCCGAAATCGTCCGCGTGGCCCAGGCCGGAATCGTGCCCTGAGGGGCGAAAGTCCACGATGACTTCGCCTGAATGACAGGCAGGCAAGAGGGGGGCGCTGCCCCCCGTCGCCCTGCGGGCGCCTCCCCCCGGGGTATTTGTGCAAAGATGAAAGGGGCCCCATTCATCTTTGCACAAATACCCCACGGGGGGTGCGGGGGGTGTGAAACCCCCCGCCCCGGCGGCGGGTCAGGGCGCGACCGCGTCGCGCGATCGCTCTTCGCCGTCGAGCCAGGATCGGAGCGCAGCCGTCAGTCCTGCGACGATCGGCGCGCGCCCTGCGGTCGAGGAGAGGGCGGCGCGGTCGCCCTCATCCGACAGGAATCCCGCCTCGACCAGCACCGAGGCGAAGTCCGCGGCGTTCAGAACCGCAAGCGGCCCCTGCCGGCGCGGGCGCGAGTTCAGCCGTGCGCCCGCGGTTTCAAGGCCCGCTACCACCGCCTCGGCCAGCCGTTCGGACTGCGGGGTGGTCCGCAGGCGGGCAAGGTCCATGAGCACGGTGGCGATCGTGTCGTCGGTCCCGGCCAGATCCATGCCGGCCAGGAGGTCGCCGCGCTCGTGGCGTTCGGCCATGCGCTGCGATGCCTGGTCGAGCGCCTCTTCCGTCAGCGTATAGACCGAGGCCCCGTGTGCAGCATCCTCCTCGAGCGCGTCGGCATGCAGCGAGACCAGCGCCACCGCCCCGGCGCGCCGCGCGATGGTCATGCGCGCCTCGAGCGGAACGAACACATCCGCGCTCCGCGTCAGCACCGCCCGCATCGTACCGCTGCGGTCGATCGCCTCGGCCAGGTCGCGCGCGAGAGCGAGCATGAGCGCCGCCTCGCTGGTGCCGCCCCGTTCGGCGCCCGGGTCGATGCCGCCATGACCCGGGTCGATGGCGATGACCGGCAGGTTCCCCGGCGCGGGCAGGGGGGGGACCGGCGTCACGTCGAGCGTCATGAGCGCATCCCAGCCCGGATCCGGCGGCGCGCCGGCGGCCGCGGCAAAGCTTTCGGCATCGCCCGGCGCAAGGCTCAGGTCCAGCCTCGCGGTCTGGTCCCGCGGATCGACCGCCATCCCCGCCGTCACCAGCACGAGCGGGCGCCCGAGTTCGAGCACCATCCGGCTCCAGCCGGGGCGCAAGGTGCCGAAGCGCAGGTCGCGCACCGCCCCGCTTTCGCCCAGGGTCTCGCGCGTGGCGCCGCGCCAGTCGACCTCGCGGAAGTCGAGGACCAGGCGCATCGGCGCATCGAGGGTGAACACCCGCCAGGGCACCGGTTGCGACAGGTAGAGAGTGATCGCAAGGCCACCGCCGGCGGTGTCCTCGATCCGGCTTCCCACCGGATCAAGCCGCGCCAGCGCGGTGAAATCCCCCGCCTGCGCCCATCCCCCGCCGGGCACGAGGAGCAGCGCGAGGCCAAGGACCAGGGTACGCATTCCCCTCATGCCCGGCCCCGGGGCGCGGGCCGGGCGCGCGCGGGTGCCTTCACGAAAACGGGATCGTCCGGATCCCGTCCCAGGCCCTGTCTTGAGTTCCGCATCATCCGCCCCCATGGTGGCCCCGTGTTTGCCCGGCTCCGGGTTGCCTCGTCAACCTTCCGGGTCGGCGCGAGTCTCCGGGGCAGGCCAGGTCTTGCCAGAGGTTCATCATGCCCGCCCCCTTTCGTCCGTTCCGACCCCTTCTTGCCGCGGGCCCGCTCGTCGCGGCCCTTGCCGCGGGTGCCGCCCATGCCGAGGCCGCACCGATGAGCGACAGCGAGCGCGAGACCCTGCGCGCCGAAGTGCGTGCCTATCTGCTCGAGAACCCCGAGGTGCTGATGGAGGCGATCGCCGTCCTCGAGCAGCGCCAGACCCGCGCCCAGGCCATGGCCGACCAGTCGCTGGTCGAAACCAATCTCGCCAGCCTCGTCGACGACGGCTATTCCTTTGTCGGCGGCAATCCGGACGGTGACATCACCGTGGTCGAGTTCATGGATTATCGCTGCGGCTATTGCCGGCGCGCCTTCCCCGAGGTCGAGGCGCTTCTGTCCGGGGACGGCAACATCCGCTTCGTGGTGAAGGAATATCCGATTCTCGGGGCACAGTCCGACCTTGCCGCGCGCTTTGCGATCGCGGTGCAGCGCGCATACGGCGACGAGACCTACAAGGACGTGCATGACGCGCTCATGCAGTTCACGGCGGATCTCACGCCCGAGACGCTCGACCGGCTGGCCACGGGCTTCGGGCTCGATCCGGCGGTGATCACGGCGGGGATGGACGCGCCCGAGGTCAACGACATCATCGGCCAGAACCGTGCGCTTGGCGATGTGCTGGGGATCACCGGCACCCCGACCTTCGTGATCGGCGGGCGGATGGTGCGCGGCTATGTCCCGCTCGACCAGATGCTGCGCATCGTCGGGGAAGAACGCGCGGGCTGATCCCGCGCGCCGTCCGGCTGTCCGGCCGCCCGGTCCCGAAGGGCGGACTCAGCCGGCGCCCGGAACCTCGGTGCCGGTGCCGGTGCCAGGGCCGGGGCCGGGGCCGGGTGCCGCTTCCTCGGTGGCACGGCCGGCCTCGATCCGGGCGGCCTGCTTCTCGACCAGGGCCACGATATGGTCGATCATGCCGGCGTTGTCGGCGCGGTGGTCCTGCTTGCCGGCCAGATAGACCATGCCATGTCCGGCGCCGCCGCCGGTAAACCCCACGTCGGTCATCAGCGCCTCGCCGGGACCGTTGACGACGCAACCGATGATCGACAGCGACATCGGCGTGCGGATGTGTTCAAGCCGTCTTTCCAGGATCTCGACCGTGCGGATCACGTCGAACCCCTGCCGCGCGCAGGAGGGGCATGAGATGATGTTGACGCCGCGATGGCGCAGGCCGAGCGCCTTGAGGATCTCGAAGCCGACCTTCACCTCCTCGACCAGGTCGGCCGACAGGCTGACCCGCAAGGTGTCGCCGATCCCCATCCACAGCAGGTTGCCCAGTCCGATCGCCGATTTCACCGTGCCGGAAACAAGGCCGCCCGCCTCGGTGATGCCGAGATGGATCGGCGCATCGGTCGCCTCGGCCAACTGCTGGTAGGCGGCGGCGGCCATGAAGACATCCGAAGCCTTCACGCTGATCTTGAACTCGTGAAAATCGTGGTCCTGCAACAGCCTGATGTGGTCGAGGCCGGATTCGACCATCGCGTCGGGGCAGGGCTCGCCGTATTTCTCGAGCAGGTGCTTCTCGAGGCTGCCCGCGTTCACGCCGATGCGGATGGAGCAGCCGTGGTCGCGCGCGGCGCGCACCACCTCGGCCACGCGGGCGGCGCTGCCGATGTTGCCCGGGTTGATGCGCAGGCAGGCGGCGCCGGCCTCGGCCGCCTCGATGGCGCGGCGATAGTGGAAATGGATGTCGGCGACGATCGGCACCGGGCTTTCGCGCACGATCTCGCGCAGCGCCCGGGTCGAATCCTCGTCAGGGGTCGAGACGCGCACGATGTCGGCGCCAGCCTCGGCCGCGCGGATCACCTGCCCGAGCGTACCCTTCACATCGGTGGTCAGGGTGTTGGTCATGGTCTGCACGCTGATCGGCGCGCCGCCCCCGACCGGGACAGTGCCGACCATGATACGCCGCGACTTGCGCCGCTCGATGTTGCGCCAGGGGCGGATGGGATTGTGCGACATGGGTCACGCCTTTCTCGACTGCCTCCACCTAGGCCTGTCCGCCCCTGCGGGCAAGGGCGCGCCCGGCCCCGTCCGCGCCGGGGGCTGTCTGCCCCCCGCGCCGCCGGTCCTGCGGACCGCCGTCCCCCCCGAGGATATTTGAGGACAGATGAATGGGGCCCCTTCATCTTTGCCTGAAATACCCCGGGGGGGAGGCCCGCAGGGCCGTGGGGGGGGCGCGCCCCCCCC
>JADYZU010000053.1 GCA_020852925.1 Rubellimicrobium sp.
CCCCCCCCCCCCCCCCCCCCCCCCCCCCCCCCCCCCCCCCCCCCCCCCCCCCCCCCCCCCCCCCCCCCCCCCCCCCCGCCCGGGGCCGGACGGTCCTCTCGTCAGATGAGCTTGCCCATCGCCACCGCAGTGTCGCCCATGCGGTTCGAGAAGCCCCATTCGTTGTCATACCAGGTCAGGATCGACACGAGATTGCCGCCCATCACCTTGGTCTGGTCCATGTGGAAGATCGACGATCGCGGATCGTGGTTGAAGTCGATCGACACCAGCTTCTCGTCGGTATAGCCGAGGATCCCCCGCAGCGGCCCGGCATCGGCGGCGGCGCGGATCGCGGCATTCACCTCCTCGACCGTGGTATCGCGGCGCGAGATGAACTTCAGGTCCACGACCGAGACATTGGGCGTCGGCACCCGGATCGACACACCGTCCAGCCGGCCCTTCAGCTCGGGCAGCACGAGGCCCACCGCCTTGGCCGCCCCGGTCGAGGTCGGGATCATCGACAGCGCCGCGGCGCGGGCGCGATAGAGATCCTTGTGCATCGTATCAAGGGTCGGCTGGTCGCCGGTATAGGAGTGGATGGTGGTCATCTGCCCCTTCTCGATCCCGATCGCGTCGTTGAGGACCTTGGCCACCGGCGAGATGCAGTTGGTGGTGCACGAGGCATTCGACACCACGATGTCGTCGCGCGTCAGCGTGTCATGGTTCACGCCGTAGACGATGGTCTTGTCCGCGCCGTCGCCGGGGGCCGAGATCAGCACCCTTTTCGCCCCGGTGGACAGGTGCGGCTGCACCTTTTCCTTCGAGGTGAACAGCCCGGTGCATTCCATGATGATGTCGATGTCGCCCCAGGGCAGTTCCGCCGGATTGCGGATCGCGCTGACCCGCATCGGCCCGCGCCCGGCGTCGATGGTCTCGCCCGCGACGGTCACCGTGCCGGGGAACCGGCCGTGCACCGAATCATGGCGCAGCAGATGGGCATTGGTCTCGACCGGGCCCAGATCGTTGATCGCCACCACCTCGATATCGGTGCGCCCCGATTCGATGATGGCGCGCAGCACGTTGCGCCCGATGCGGCCGAAACCGTTGATTGCGACCCTGACTGTCATGGCAAGCACCTCGCATGGGGGAAGGTGGCCGGCATTCCGGCCCTCGCGCGCCACCTTTGCCATTTGCGCGCAAAGGTCAACGTCTGCCGGCCGCTGCCGTTAGCGCTAACGCGAAAAAATCGGTCCTCAGCGCCAGAACGCCAGCCAGTCGAGCAGGAGAACCCCGCGCCGCGCCGCCGCGAACGCGCCCGCGCCCCCGAACCAGATGCGGTCGGCGACAAGGGCTGCGCCCAGGAGGATGGCGAGGATCAGCGCAAGCCGGTTCGTCATGGGGCGATCCTATTGCCGCCGCGCCGGCAGGCAAGGCCCCGCTTGCAGCGCCCCGCGGCCGGGGCGATAGAGGGCGGCAACCCGGAAGGAGGACAGCATGAGCGGCCTTTTCGCGCTTCTCGACGATGTGGCGGCCATCGCCAAGGTGGCGGCGGCCTCGGTCGACGACATCGGGGCCGCCGCCGGCAAGGCCGGGGCCAAGGCCGCGGGCGTGGTGATCGACGATGCCGCGGTCACGCCGAAATTCGTCGAGGGCTTCCATGCCGCGCGCGAACTGCCGATCATCTGGCGCATCGCCCTCGGATCAATGCGCAACAAGGTGCTGTTCCTCCTGCCGGCGCTGCTGCTTCTGGACTGGCTCCTGCCAGTGGCGATCGTCCCGCTGCTGATGCTGGGCGGGGCCTATCTGTGCTTCGAGGGGGCGGAAAAGGTGCTCCACACGCTGCGCCCCCCTCATGCCGGGGCGGAACAGGCGGCCGGCGGCGACGATCCCGCCGCGCTCGAGGAGGCCCGGGTCGCCGGCGCGATCCGCACCGATTTCATCCTCTCGGCCGAAATCATGACCATCGCCATGTCGGTGGTCGAGGAACCCTCGCTGGGGATGACGGCGGCGGTTCTGGTCATGGTCGCGCTCATGGTCACGGCCGGGGTCTATGGCGTGGTCGCGGTGATCGTGAAGATGGACGATGTCGGCCTGCATCTGGCACGCCGCGCGCGCGGCGCCGGGGGCAGGGCCTTCGGCCGGCTTCTGGTGCGGGGGATGCCGGCGGTGCTGGCCACGCTGTCGGCGGTGGGGACGGTGGCGATGCTCTGGGTCGGCGGCAGCATCTTTCTGCACGGGCTGGCGCAAACCGGGCTGTGGCCCTGGCCCGCCGATGCGATCCACGCCCTTGCCGTTGCGGCGGCGGGCCTGATGCCGGGGGTGGCGGGGGCGGCCGCCTGGGTGGTGACGGCAGCCCTCGACGGGGTGGCGGGGCTGGCGCTGGGCCTGATCGTCGCGGCGCCCTTCATGATGGCGGCGGGCCGGGGCGGGGCGCACTGACGCCCCCCGCCCGCGCGCGCGGCCTTGCCGCGCCCTCAGCCCAGCAGCGCCCTGGCCCGGGCCACGGTCGCGGCGGCGGTGATGCCGAACTTCTCGTAAAGCACCGTATCGGGCGCCGAGGCGCCGAATCCCGTCATGCCGACGAAGTCCGCCTTCGATTCGCGCCCGCGTTCCCCGAACAGCAGCCGGTCCCAGCCCTGCCGCACGCCCGCCTCGATGGCGATGCGCACCGGACCCGCGGGCAGCACGCGCTTGCGCCAGGCCTCGTCCTGCTCGGCGAACAGTTCCATCGACGGCACCGAGACCACGCGCGTGCCGATCCCTTCGGCCTGAAGCGCGTCGCGCGCGGCCAGC
Organism: Rubellimicrobium sp.; assembly: GCA_020852925.1. Lineage (GTDB taxonomy): Bacteria > Pseudomonadota > Alphaproteobacteria > Rhodobacterales > Rhodobacteraceae > JADYZU01. The sequence continues at coordinate 2,773 of JADYZU010000053.1, forward strand.
GCGATCTGAACCTCGGATCCGGTGGCCATCAGGATCACCTGCCGCTTGCCCTCGGCCTCGGCCAGGACATAGGCGCCGCGCGCCGACAGATTGGCATTGGTGGCCTCGCGGCGCACCGTGGGCAGGTTCTGCCGCGAGAGCGCCAGCACCGTGGGCCGGTTGCGCTGGGCGAGGGCGATTTCCCAGGCCTCGGCGGTCTCGACCGTGTCGGCGGGGCGCAGCACCAGCGTGTTGGGCGTCGCGCGCGAGATCGCCAGATGCTCGACCGGCTGGTGGGTCGGGCCGTCCTCGCCCAGGCCGATGGAATCGTGGGTCATCACATAGACGACCGGCACCCCCATGAGCGCCGACAGCCGCATCGAGGGCCGCGCATAATCGGTGAAGCACATGAAGGTGCCGCCATAGGGCCGCACCCCGCCATGCAGCGCCATCCCGTTCATCGCCGCGGCCATGCCGTGTTCGCGGATGCCGAAATGGATGTAGCGCCCCTTGCGGTTCTCGGGCGTGAAGATGCCCATGTCCTTCGTCAGCGTGTTGTTCGACCCGGTCAGGTCGGCCGATCCGCCCATGGTTTCGGCCATGGCGGCGTTGATCACCTCGAGGGTCATCTCCGACGACTTGCGCGTGGCGACCTTCGGTGCCGCTGCCGCCATCTCGCGGCGGAAGCTGCGCAGCCTGCCGGCCAGCGCCCTGGGCAGATCGCCGGCGAAGGCCGTGTCAAAGGCGCGGCGGCGCGCGGCCGGCAGCGCGGCCAGGCGGCTCTCCCAATCGGCACGGGCGGCGGCGCCCTTCCTGCCCATCGCCTCCCAGCGGGCCTTCACATCGGCCGGGATCTCGAACGGGCCATGGGGCCAGCCATAGGCGGCCTTGGCCGCCTCGAGCTGGGCGCGGTCGGTCAGCGCGCCGTGACCCCTGGACGTGTCCTGCGCGGCATGGCCCAGCGCGATATGCGTGCGGCAGGCGATCATCGACGGGCGCGGATCGGCCTTGGCCGCGGTCATCGCCGCGTCGATCGCCGCCGGATCGTGGCCGTCCACCTCCTGCACATGCCAGCCCGAGGCGGCAAAGCGCGCCATCTGGTCGGTGGCATCGGCGATGTCCACCTTGCCGTCGATGGTGATGCCGTTGTGATCCCACAGCACGATGAGCCGGCCCAGACGCTGCCGCCCGGCCAGCGCGATCGCCTCCTGGCTCACCCCTTCCATGAGGCAGCCGTCCCCGGCCATGACCCAGGTGTGGTGATCCATCACCTTCGCGCCGAACCGCGCGCGCAGATGTTCCTCGGCAATGGCAAAGCCCACGGAATTGGCGATCCCCTGACCCAGCGGGCCGGTCGTGGTCTCGACCCCCGAGACATGGCCGTATTCCGGATGCCCGGCGGTGATCGCGCCCCACTGGCGGAAATTGCGGAGCTGCTCGAGCGTGACATCGGCATAGCCGGTCAGGTGCAGGAGCGCATAGATCAGCATGGAACCATGCCCGGCCGACAGGATGAACCGGTCCCGGTCGGGCCAGCGCGGCGCGGCCGGATCGAACCGCAGGTGCCGGTCGAACAGCACGGTGGCGACATCGGCCATGCCCATCGGCATGCCGGAATGGCCGGAATTGGCCGCGGCGACCGCATCGAGCGTCAGCGCGCGGATGGCGGCGGCAAGGCGCCAGTATTCGGGATTGCGCGCAGCGATGGCCGAGAGGTCCATGGCAGTCTTCCTTTGTCCAGATCGCGGGCGTTGGGCGGGCCCGCAGGCGCGGGCGGGGGGCGGGCCCGTGTGTAGCAGCACCGGGGCCGGTTGCAAGCGCGGGGCGGACAGGATGCGGACAGGATGAGGAACGCCGCCCAAGTGCCTTTGCGGCAACGGTCGCGCGAATTGCCGCGACCGGGTGCTTGGCTTAGGTTCGGGGCGCAGGGCGCGATTCGCCTGGCGCGCAGGCCGGGCAAGGGATCGGCCAGGGGATCGGGCAGGGGATCGGGAATGGGCGAGGCAGCCGAATACGAACAGCGGATCGCCGCGGCGCTGGCACGGATCGGCGCCGCGCTCGCGCGACCGCGCGCCGAACCGGCGCCCCCCCCGCCCGCCGCCTCTGCGGCCGCGACGGTCCTGCCCTTTCCGGGGGCGGCCGTGCCCGCCGATGCTGCGGCGCTTGCTGCCGCGCTCGAGGACGAAAGGATGGCCAATGCCCAGCTCGAGGAACGGCTGCGCAGCCTGCGCCAGCGCCACGAGGCGCGCGAGGCCGCGCTTGTGGCCGAACGCGACGAGGCCCGCGCCCGGCTGGCCGCGCTGGACGACGTGTTCCAGTCGCTGCGCGAATCGCAGGCGGCGCTGGGCGGAACGGTGGCCGAGATGCGCGCAGCCCTTGCCGGCGGGCTGGCCGATCCCGAACTGGTGAACCGCGCCATGCAGGCCGAGATCGACGCCCTGCGCGCGCTGCGCGCCGCCGATCTGGCCGAGGTCGATGCGGTGATCGCCGAACTGGCGCCGCTGATCGAGGGGGAGGGCTGAGATGCCGCAGGTCGAAGTCACCATCGGCGGGCGCAGTTTCGAGGTCGCCTGCCAGTCCGGAGAAGAGCCCTACCTGCGCACCGCCGCGGCGCTGCTCGATTCCGAGGCGGCGGCGCTGTCGGCGCAGATCGGCCGGATGCCCGAGGCGCGGATGCTGCTGATGGCGGGGCTCATGCTGGCCGACAAGGCGGCCGGGCTCGAGGACCGCCTGATCGAGGCCGAGCGGCGCCTGACCGAAATGGCGCGCATGGTGGCCGAGATGGAATCGGCGCCCCCCACCGTGATCCGAGAGACGGTCGAGGTGCGGGTCGAGGTGCCGGTCGAGCGGGTGGTCGAACGCAGCGGCCCCGCCGCGATCCCCGAGGCGCATCTGGTGCGTCTGGCCGAACTGGCCGCCGATGCCGAGGCGCTGGCCCAGGAGGCCGAACGCCGCTAGCCGGTCCGGGCCGTCACAGGATGCGCGTCAATTCGTGCGCAAGGTCGATGAACCGCTCCATCTGGTCGGCGCGGTGCACGCCCCCGGGCAGGTGCAGGCGCAGCCCTTCGGGACCGAACACCACCACCGGCCGCCCGGCGCCCTCGGGGGCATAGGCGGCAAGGGCCCGGCCCAGATCGGCCGGATCAAGGCGCGCGGCCGGATCCTGCGTGCACAGCAGCGTGGCGCCCGGGGGCCCCGGCCAGACCGACAGCCGGCCCGCCCCGCTGGGCGCCCGCCCCGGAAGCTGTGCCAGGATCCTGCGCACCGCGGCCTCTGCCCCTGACACAGCCTCTCGCGCGTCGCCGGCGGGCAGGGCCGGGGCCAGGATCAGGGTGCCACCCTCCCAGCGCGGATCCTCGGCCAGATAGTCGGTCGCATGGCGCCCCCGCCCGGGCAGGCCCGCCCCGGCCAGCGACGATTGCGCCCGCGTCTCGACCGTCCAGGCCGGTCCGCCCCGCGGCGACAGCCGCAGCATCCCCGGCTGGCCCAGCCTTTCGCTGCTGATGGTCAGGGCCCAGCCGCGCCGCGCCGCCAGGGCCTGCAACGCCTCGCGCCGCGAGGTCTCGCTCAGGCGCAGCCACAGATAGACCACCCCCCCTGCTAGGGCGAGGAAGGCCGCCACGACCAGGCCGGTCAGGACATGCGTCACGGCCCGCCCCCCGCTGCGGCGGGTCGGTCATCACATCGCGGAGGCTGGGCGCGCAGCAGCCGGGGCTGGCGCGTCCGATGGTCTGGCAATGGGGGCACGGTGGTTCCGTGAAGCTGGCAGCGTCGGGCCCACTGAACCATGTCCCGGGCCGCGCTGCCTAGCCGCAAGCACACCCCCCGCGGACTTGGCCGCGGGGGGTGTTGCAAACGCGCAAGATCAGGCGTTCGCCTCGCGGATGCGGTCGGCGGCTTCCTTGGAAAAGGCGATGCCCTTGGCCTCGAACAGGGAATCGAGTTCGCCGGACATCGTCATCTCGGTGACGATGTCGCAGCCGCCCACGAATTCGCCCTTCACATAGAGTTGCGGAATGGTCGGCCAGTCCGAGAAATCCTTGATCCCCTGGCGGATGTCGGCATCGGCGAGCACGTCGATATCGGTGAAATCGACACCCATGTAGTTGAGCACGCCGGCGACGCGGCTGGAAAACCCGCATTGCGGCATGGACTTGGTGCCCTTCATGAAGAGCACCACGTCATGGGCGGTCACGGTGTCGCGGATCTGGTCGAGGGCGGACATGCCTCTCACTCCTTCGTGGTCTGTCATTCGGGGGCCTTGGTCGTCAGGGCAAGCGCATGAAGTTCGCCGCGCGCGCCGTCCATGCGGCCCTGGAGCGCGGCATAGACCGCGCGCTGCTGTTCGACCCGGTTCTTGCCGCGGAAACTCTCGTCGATCACTTCGGCGGCGAAATGCTGCCCATCGTCGCCCTCGACGCGCACCTGCGCCTGGGGAAAGGCGGCGCGGATCAGGTTCTCGATGTCCTGGGCGGTAATCGGCATGGCAGGCTCCGGGTTGGTCGCGGGCAATGTAGTGAGGTGGCGCGGCGGCTGCAACCGGCCGCAGGAAGGGCGCGCCGGTCGCGGCGGGCGGGCCAGGAAATTCGCGAATTTCCTGGTTCCGCGGACTTTCGCGAAAGTCCGCTTCTGTCGTCAGCCAAGGGCACGGGCAAAGGCCGTGGACCACAGGTCCACCAGTTCGGCCATGTCGGCATGCTCCGCCCCCAGCCGTGCCGCGTTGCCGCCAACCGATCCGACCACGCGCGCGGCGATCCCCGCCGCCTGCGCCGCGCCCAGGAGTGCGGGCGCATCAGCGGTGGCCAGCAGGTAGCGGCCCTGATCCTCGCCAAAGAGCGCGGGGAGGGTGTCCGGCTCGATGGTCAGGCCGGTTCCCGCCTCGGCCGCGAGTTCGAACGCGGCCAGGGCCAGCCCCCCGTCCGACAGATCGGTGGCCGCGCGGATCAGGGCGCGGTTGGCCAGCACGAAGGCGCCATGCACGGCCTCGGCCGCCAGATCGACCGGGGGCGCATCCCCCGCCTCGATGCCGAAGGCCTCGAGAAGCAGCGCCGACTGCCCCAGATGCGTGCCCTCGGGCCCGATCAGCACCAGCGCATCCCCCGCCTGTGCCGGGCCGGCGATGATGTCCTCGGGCCGGGCGATCAGGCCCACGCCGCCGATCGTGGGCGTGGGCTGGATCGGCACGCCGTCGGTTTCATTGTAGAGTGAGACATTCCCCGACACGATCGGGAACGACAGCGCGCGGCAGGCTTCGCCGATGCCCTGGATGGCGCCGACGAACTGGCCCATGATCGCGGGCTTCTCGGGGTTGCCGAAGTTCAGGTTGTCGGTGGCCGCCAGCGGCGTCGCCCCCACGGCCACGAGGTTGCGGAACGCCTCGGCCACGGCCTGACGGCCACCCTCGCGCGGGTTGGCGGCGACATAACGCGGCGTCACGTCCGAGGTGAAGGCCACCGCCTTGCCGGTGCCGTGGACCCGGACGATGCCCGCCCCGCGGCCGGGGGCGCGGGCGGTGTCGCCGCCCACCATGTGGTCGTATTGTTCCCAGACCATCTGCTTGCGCGCGTGGTTCGGGCTGCCGATCAGGGCGCGCAGCGCGTCGATGGCACCGATGGGCGGGAGTTCGGGCAGGGGCGGTTGCGGCGTGGCTTCGGTCCAGGGGCGATCGTATTCCGGCGCCGAGGAGGCCAGCGTCGAGAGCGGCAGGTCCGCCTTCACCTCGTTGCCGTGCAGGATGAGAAAGCGGTCCTCGACGATCGTCTCGCCCACCACGGCGAAATCGAGATCCCATTTCGCGAAGATCGCGCGCGCCTCGTCCTCCTTCTCGGGGCGCAGCACCATGAGCATGCGCTCCTGCGATTCCGAGAGCATCATCTCGTAGGCGGTCATCCCGGTCTCGCGCTGCGGCACGCGGTCGAGGTTGAGCCGGATGCCGAGGCCGCCCTTGTCGCCCATCTCGACCGCCGAACAGGTGAGTCCCGCCGCGCCCATGTCCTGGATCGAGATGACCGCCCCCGTGGCCATCAGTTCGAGGCAGGCCTCGAGCAGGCATTTCTCGGTGAAGGGGTCGCCCACCTGCACGGTCGGGCGCTTTTCCTCGATGGTCTCGTCGAATTCGGCCGAGGCCATGGTGGCGCCGCCCACGCCGTCGCGCCCGGTCTTGGCGCCGAGGTAGACCACCGGCATCCCCACGCCCGAGGCGGCCGAGTAGAAGATCGAATCGGCCTGTGCGAGGCCCGCGGCAAAGGCGTTCACCAGGCAGTTGCCGTTGTAGCTGTGGTGGAACCGCACCTCGCCGCCGACGTTCGGCACGCCGAAGGCGTTGCCGTAGCCGCCGATGCCGCGCACCACGCCGGCCACGAGGGTGCGGGTCCGGGGATGCGTGACCGCGCCGAAGGACAGCGCGTTCATCGCCGCGATCGGGCGCGCGCCCATGGTGAACACGTCGCGCAGGATGCCGCCCACGCCGGTGGCCGCGCCCTGATAGGGTTCAATATACGAGGGGTGGTTGTGGCTTTCCATCTTGAAGACAAGGGCCTGGCCGTCGCCGATATCGACCACGCCCGCATTCTCGCCGGGGCCGCAGATCACCTGCGGCCCGGTCGTGGGCAGGGTGCGCAGCCATTTCTTCGACGACTTGTAGGAACAATGTTCGTTCCACATCGCCGAGAAGATGCCGAGTTCGGTGAAACTGGGCTCGCGCCCGACGATCTCGAGGATGCGGTCGTATTCCCCCGGGGTCAGGCCGTGGGCGGCGATCAGGTCGGGGGTGATGGCGGGCTCGGTCATGGCATCCTCGCGCGGGGAAGGGGGGCCTGCCGCCTCATAGGCGAGCGCGCGCGGAAGGGGAAGGCTTGGCACCCCGCAAGGGCCGGGTAGGGCCGGGCCGTATACGGGGCCGGATTCGGGGTCAGGTTCGGGGCCAGGTTCGGGGCTGCGCCGAAAAAAAGCCGGGCACGAAGGCCCGGCCAAGTCCAACAGGGAGGTTGAAGGAAAGCGCAAGCTGCGCATCGCCTTCGAAGCAGGAAATAGGCGGGTGGGGGGCGTGGTTCAAGCGCTATTGCATCCGTTGTCAATCAAAGCAGCCATGCACCTTGCGCATGACTGTCGCCGAGACCTGTGCCGGGGCAGAAAGTGAGGTCGGATCAATCCCTTGGGCGTGGTTTTCCTGACGCTCCTGCCTGTGCCCGAACGGCAACGGATCCTGTCCGCGCCGCCGGCGGAACCTGACCGCCGCACCGGCCCCGCCGTCAGCCCAGTTCGGCCACGCGGCGGCGGTGGGCGATCACCTCTTCGGTGACGAAATCGCGAAACGCCATGACCCGCTTCGACTGGCGCAATTCCTCGGGGAAGGCGAGGAACACCGGCACTTCGCCCGATTCGATCTCGGGCAGGACGCGCACCAGGTCGGGGAAGTCCTCGGTGACGTAGTCGGGCAGGACGCCGATCCCCAGATCGTTCAGCACCGCCTGAAGGACGCCGAAATAGTTGTTGATGTTCAGGATCGAGGTGATCTCGTAGGTCAGCAGGTGCTGCACCAGCCCGGCCCCCGCCGCCACCTGCGCCGCGTTCGGCGACTGGCAGATGAGGCGGTGGCGGGTGATGTCCTCGATCCGTTCGGGCATGCCGCGCGCCTCGAGATAGCGGCGCGAGGCATAGAGCTGCATCCGGATCCCCATGAGCCGCTTGCGGATCAGGTCGGCCTGGGTCGGCTCCTTCATGCGGATGGCGATATCGGCCTCGCGCATCGGCAGGTCGAGGACGCGCTCCTCGAGCATGAGGTCGATCTTCAGATCGGGGTATTTCTCGTAGAGCTTGGCCAGCCTCGGCGCAAGCCAGAGCGAGCCGAAGGCGATGGTCGTCGTCACCTTCAGTTCGCCGAACACCTCTTCGGCGGAATCGCGGATGCGCGCCGCCGCGGTATCGAGCCTGCGCGAGATGACGCGCGTGGCCTCGAACAGCAGTTCGCCCTGTTCGGTCAGGATCAGCCCGCGCGCGTGGCGGTGGAACAGCGTGGTGTTCAGCGCCTCCTCGAGAGCGCGGATCTGCCGGCTGACCGCCGATTGCGACAGGTGCAGCACGTCGCCCGCGTGCGTCAGGCTGCCCGCGTCCGCGACCGCGTGAAAGATGCGCAGCCTGTCCCAGTCGATTCCCTGCATGAGCCGCGTCCCTTTCCATCGGGGGCCAACCGAACACACGCGCCCCCGCCTGTCCTAGCCGCAGGGGCATGTCCACGCAACATTGACCGCGCCACAGCGCCGGCAATCGGTGGCGGTGCCATGGATTTCCCCCGCGCAAGGCCCTATGAGGGCGCAGCACAGCACCGGAAGGAGCGGGCGGATGGCGGTAGGGATCTTCGACAGCGGGCTGGGCGGGCTGACGGTTCTGGACGCGATCCAGCGACGCCTGCCGGATCTGCCGCTGGTCTATTACGGCGACAACGCCCATGCGCCTTATGGCGTGCGCACGCCGGACGACATCTATCGCCTGACCACCGCCGGGGTGCAGGTGCTGTTCGACCGGGGCTGCGATCTGGTCGTGCTGGCCTGCAACACCGCCGCGGCGGCGGCGTTGCGGCGGATGCAGGAGGGCTGGGTGCCCCCCGGCAAGCGCGTCCTTGGCGTGTTCGTGCCGCTGATCGAGGCGCTGACCGAACGCCAGTGGGGCGACAACTCGCCCCCGCGCGAGGTGGCGGCAAAGCATGTCGCGCTCTTCGCCACGCCCGCCACCGTGGCCAGCCGGGCCTTTCAGCGCGAACTGGCCTTCCGCGCCATCGGCGTCGATGTCGAGGCGCAGGCCTGCGCCGGGGTCGTCGATGCGATCGAGGAGGGCGACCTGATCCTGGCCGAGGCGCTGGTGCGCAGCCATGTCGAGGCCCTCCTGCGCAAGATGCCGCGCCCGGATGCGGCGGTGCTGGGCTGCACGCATTATCCGCTGGTGGCCAGCGCGTTCCGCGAGGCCCTTGGCCCCGATGTGCGCCTGTTCGGACAGGCGGATCTGGTGGCGCAGTCGCTGGCCGACTATCTGGCGCGCCGGCCGCAGTTCGTCGGCGGGGGCGCGGGGACGGTCTATCTCACCTCGGGCAATCCGCGGCAGGTGTCCGACCGCGCCGTGCAGTTCCTGCGCCGCCCGATCAGCTTTGACCCCGCCTGAGGGCGGGCCGCCCCTGCCGAAAGGAGTCCCCGTTGACCCATGACGTCGCCATTCTCGGTGCATCGGGCTATACCGGCGCCGAACTTGTCCGCATCATCGCCACCCATCCGGGCCTGCGCATCCGCGCGCTGAGTGCCGATCGCAAGGCCGGGCAGGAGATGGCCGCGGTCTTTCCGCATCTGCGCCACCTGCCCTTGCCGCGCCTGACCACGGTCGAGGAGGTGGACTTCGCCGCGCTCGATCTGGTGTTCTGCGCGCTGCCCCATGGCCTGAGCCAGGCACTGGTGCGCGATCTGCCGCGCGATCTGAATGTGGTGGACCTTGGCGCCGATTTCCGCCTGCGCGATCCGGCCGATTACGAGAAATGGTACGGTCAGCCCCATGCCGCCCCCGCGCTTCAGCCCGAGGCGGTCTATGGCCTGACCGAGTTCTACCGTGACGCGATCCGCGGCGCGCGCCTTGTGGCGGGGACGGGCTGCAATGCCGCGACGGTGCAATATGCGCTGCGCCCGCTGATCGCGGCCGGGGTGATCGACCTGGACGACATCATCTGCGACTTGAAGAACGGCATTTCCGGCGCCGGGCGCGCGCTCAAGGAAAACATGCTCTTTGCCGAACGCTCCGAGGATGTGGCCGGCTATTCGCAGGGCGGCCGCCACCGCCATCTGGGCGAATTCGATCAGGAGTTCTCCGCGCTGGCCGGGCGGCCGGTGCAGATCCTCTTCACGCCGCATCTGGTGCCGGTGAACCGGGGCATCCTTGCCTCGTGCCATCTGCGCGGCGATCCGCAGGCGATCCACGCCACCCTTGCCGCCGCCTATGCGCAGGAACCCTTCATCCATGTCCTGCCGTTCGGCGAGGCGCCGGCCATGGCGCATGTGCAGGGCTCGAACTTCTGCCATATCGGCGTCATCGGCGACCGGGTGAAGGGCCGGGCGATGGTGGTCTCGACCCTCGACAACCTCAACAAGGGGTCGTCGGGCCAGGCGGTGCAGAACGCCAATCTCATGCTCGGCCTGCCCGAGACCGAGGGGCTGATGCTGGCCCCGGTGTTTCCGTAAGGGGGAATCATGGCCGGCCTGCGAAAGAAACGGCGCATCCAGATCATCGTCGCGGCCTTTGTCGCGCTGGGCCTTGCGACGGCGATCATCGGTTATGCGATGCGCGATGGCATCAATTTCTTCTACATGCCCGATCAGGTGCTGGCCGATCCCCCGCCCGAGACCCAGGTGTTCCGCCTTGGCGGCAATGTCGAGGAGGGCTCGATCCACGAGGGCGAGGGCGTGCAGTTCACCTTCCGCGTCACCGACGGGGTGAATGCGGTGCCCGTGGCCTATGTCGGCCGCGATCCGCGCCCCGACCTGTTCGGAGAGGGGCAGGGGACCATCGCCACCGGCCGGCTGGTCGGGGGGGTGTTCCAGGCGACCGAACTTCTGGCCAAGCATGACGAAAGCTATGTCCCGCGCGAGGTGATCGAGGGGCTGCGCGATGCCGGGGTCTATGTCGCGCCCGAAGGCGGGGGCGAAGGCGGGGGCGGGGGCGACTGACGGCGCGCGGTGGTGCAGTCCCGTCTTAACGCCTGACGCGCAGGTTGCCCCTGCCGGAGCCGTTCCGGCCAGAGGGAACGGGCATGAAGAGCGTCAGACAGATCGCCGAAGAGATCGTCGCCCGCGAGGGCGGCTATGTGAACGACCCCGCCGACCCGGGCGGTGCCACGAAATACGGGGTCACGATCCACACGATGCGCCGGCTCGGGCTTGACCTCGACCGGGACGGACAGGTGACGGCGCAGGACGTGCGCCGGCTGACCCGCGAGACTGCGGTGGACATCTTCATCGACCATTACTACCGCCGCCCGCGCATCGACGAACTGCCCGAGATGCTGCGCGCCACGGTGTTCGACATGCATGTGAACGCGGGCGTGAACGCGGTGCGCATCCTTCAGCGGCTTCTGTGCGCCATGCGCCTGCCGGTGGCGGTGGACGGAATCATCGGGCCAAAGACCATCGCCGCCGCCCATGCCGCCGCCGCCGCCGCGCCCGGGCATCTGGCCGATGCCTACGGGATCGCGCGGCGCAACTACTACTACGCGCTGGCCGATGCCCGCCCGGCCAGCCGCCGCTTTGCCCGCCGCCGCGACGGCGGCAAGGGCGGCTGGATCCTGCGCGCCGAGGAATTCATCGCCCCGCGCTTTCACCTGACCGAGGCCGGCCATCGCGAAAGGACCGCATCATGGCACTGAACCGGCGCGACGTGACGCGCTTTCTGGGCGGGCGGGCGGCCACGGTCGCGTCCGGGTTGCGCGCGCGCATGACCGAGGCGGGCGCCTTTGCCCCGCAGGACGCGGCCGGGCGGGCGGTCTGGGCGCGGGTCTGGGCCGTGATCGACGCGCTGCCGCGCCCGGCGATGGCGGTGGCCAGCCTGGCCGTCATCGCCCCGGCGGTGGTCGCGCCCGACTGGCTGGCCACGCGCATCGCCGTCCTTGCCACCCTGCCCGAGGCGGTCTGGTGGCTGGCGGGGGCGGGGCTCGGTCTGGGGTTCGGGGCCGGGTTCCAGCGGCGCGAACAGGACTTCGCCCGCGAACTCATGGACCGCAACCCGCCGCCCGATCCGCTCTCGACCGCGGCCACCGGCACCGATGCCGCCCTCGCGCAGCACGCCGAAGGGCCGGGCACGAATGCGGCGCTGGCCGAATGGCGCGCGGGGCAGGGGCGCAATCCGGGCTGACCCCTGCGTATCCGCAAATGCACCCGGCACGCCCCCGCGCATTGTGCGGGGGCGCACAGCCGCCCCCCGTCCGGCAACCTTTCCTCTGGCGGCAAAGCCGCTTACCTTGGGCCTGTCAGCAAGAGGTCCGCAATGCGCCGCCCGGTCATCGGCATCATCGGCAACAACCATCTCCTCAACGAGGAATTCCCCGTCTATGTCGATGGCGCCATGAACGCGCGCGCCGTGGCCGAGGCGGCGGGCGGCCTTCCCCTGATCGTGCCGGCCAATCCCGGTGTGGTCTGCCTCGACGAGGTGATGGAGGTCTGCGACGGCTTTCTCTTTACCGGCGGGCGCCCGAACGTCCACCCCGAGGAATACGGCGAAGCGGTCACGCCCGCGCACGGGTTCTTCGACCGCTCGCGCGACGGGCTGGCGCTGCCGCTCATCCGGGCCTGCGTGGCGCGCGGCCAGCCGATCATGGGCGTCTGCCGCGGTTTTCAGGAGGTGAACGTGGCGATGGGCGGCACCCTTTACGCCGAGATCCGCGACCTGCCCGGCCGCGACAACCACCGCATGCCGCCCGACGGCACCCTCGAGGAGAAATTCGCCCTGCGCCACAAGGTCACCTTCAGCGAGGGCGGCCCGTTTCACCGGCTGGTCGGCACGCGCGAGGTCATGACCAACACGCTTCACGGACAGGGCATCAAGGAACCGGGCGAACGGGTGGTCATCGACGGCCATGCCCCCGACGGCACGCCCGAGGCGATCTATGTGCGCGACGCGCCGGGGTTCACGCTGTCGGTGCAGTGGCATCCCGAATGGAACGCCGCCAACGATCCGGTGTCCTGGCCGCTGTTTCGCGCCTTCGGACAGGCGGCCGCCGCCTTTGCCGCCGCACGCCGCCCCGCCTCGCGCGACAGCGCGTGACGCCGCGCGCGGCGCGGGTTATGTCTGCGTCCGCACCGGATTTTCGGGACAGGAGGCAGGATTGAAACGCTCGCGCATCAACGGCATCATGCAGGAGGCGGGTGAACTGATCGCGCGCCACGGCTTTGTCCTGCCGCCCTTCGCCAACTGGTCGCCGGAGGAATTCCGCGCGAACAAGGACATCGCCCGCGGCGTGATCGACGCGCGCTGCGGCTGGGACATCACCGATTACGGGCAGGGCGATTTCGACCGGCTGGGCCTGTTCCTGTTCACGCTGCGCAACGGCCGGCTGGCCGATCTGCAACGCGGCGGCGGCATGTGCTATGCCGAAAAGCTGCTGATCTCGCGGCAGGACCAGATTTCGCCGATGCATACCCATGTCATCAAGGCCGAGGACATCATCAACCGCGGCGGCGCCACGCTGGTGGTGGAACTCTACGGCTCCGACGACCGCGGGCAATGGGCCGCCGACCGTGGCGGCACCGTCTGGTGCGACGGCATCCGCCGCGATTTCGCCCCCGGCGAGAAACTGCGCCTTGCCCCCGGCGAAAGCGTGACCCTGATGCCCGGCGACTGGCACGCCTTCTGGGGCGAGGGCGGCGATGTGCTGATCGGCGAGGTCTCGACCGTGAACGACGACGAGACCGACAACATCTTCCGCGAACCGATCGGCCGCTTTGCGCAGATCGAGGAGGACGAGGCGCCGACCCATCTTCTGGTCAGCGACTACCGCACCCATCTGGCGTGACGGATCGGGGTGGGGCGGGCCCGGCAGCGGCCCGCCCCGGTCCGCTCAGGCCCGCAGCAGCAGGGCCTCGGGACGTTTCAGGCAGCGCCGCGCCGTGTTGCCCGCGCGCGCGGGCATCGAGCGCAGTTCGGGAAAGAGGGCGAACACCTCTTCGCGCGCAGGTTCGGCCAGCGCCGACAGGCCGATCTCGCCGGGGTGGAAACTCTCGGTCGCGGCGCCTTCGGCATAGATGATCTCGTGCCGGTCAAAGAGCAGGTGGACATAGGTCACCTCCGCGACTTCCTCGGTCGTCACGGCCAGCCCGTCCACCAGATGCCGCGCCGAGGCCAGCACCTCGCCCTCGCCGAACAGCAGTTCCGCGCGATAGCCCTGAAACAGCATCCGGTGCTGCGGCGACACCAGCAGATCGCGTTCGAGGCCGGGGACGGTGCCCGGACGGATGCGCACCGGGGCAAAGCGCCCGATGCCCGCCACCGTCCGCCGCCCGCTCCAGCGCACCGGCTGAAGCCCGTGGTCGCGCGTCACCACCAGATCGCCGGGCACCAGCGTCTCGACCGGGCGCGCGCCTTGCGGCGTGGCGATCAGCGTGCCGGGGGTGAAGCAGATGATGTTCTCGATTTCCGAGAACGACAGCAGCGACCCGTCCTTGAGCGTGACCGTCCCGGTCTTGCCCGAGGGTCCGTCCGCGGTGATCACCAGCGTCGAGAGATCGGCCAGTTTGCCCAGATCGAGCGTGTCATACCCGGCGCCGCCCGCGACCGTGACATTCCCCGGCCCGGTTTCGCCCGAATCGACAAGGTTGAGCAGGTCATCCCCCGCGCCGCCGTCGATGGTGTCGCCGATGCCGAACAGGATCGTGTCGTTGCCGTCGCCGCCCGCCAGGCTGTCATCGCCCAGGCCGCCCAGGATCGTGTCGTCGCCCGCGCCGGCACCGACCGTATCGTTGCCGGCAGAGCCGATCACGCTGTCGTTGCCCGCGCCAAGCACGACCTTCTCGATTTCCGAGAAGGTGACGGTGCCCCCCGCATGGGTTAGGGTGCCGTCCTCGGGGTCGGCAGGATCGCCCGCCGACAGGTCAAGAAGCACATCCGTGCCGATGGCCGTGGCGTCGAGGGTGTCGCCCGCGCTCTCGCCGGTCTCGCCGCCGGTCACGAGATCGTCGCCCGCCTCGGGGGTGATGACGAACACATCGTCGCCCGCGCCGCCCAGCATCGTATCGTGGCCCGCGCCGCCGATCAGCCTGTCGTCGCCATCGCCGCCCTCGAGCGTGTCGTTCCCGTCCTCGCCCTTGAGCGTGTCGTCCCCCGCGCCGCCGTGGATCAGGTCGTTGCCGTCGCCGCCAAGGACAGTGTCGTTGCCCGCACCGGCGAACACGGTGTCGTTGCCCGCGCCGGCGTCGATCAGGTCGTCGTGCGACCCGTCCGCGGCGTCACCGTGATCCACCCGGTCGCCGTCCGGATCGCCCAGATAGCCCGCGTCGATCAGGTCGTCGCCCGCCGTCCCCTCGACCACATGATCCAGGCCCAGCGGGATCCCCATCGCATTGAGCGCCCAAGGCGAATCGATATCCCCCGGCGCCACGCCGACCAGGGTCAGACTTTCGCCCCCGGGGAAGGTCAGCACCGCATTGCCGTTGCCGTCGTCCGACACCGTGACATCGCGGGTCGTCACCGGGGTCGTGCCCCAGTCCGAGGTGAGTTCGCTCACATCGAGAAGGTCGCCCGGCGTCCAGGTGCCATCGGGGTTCTGGACCGGCGCGGCAAAGCCGGCCACCCGGTCCTGCCCGGAATAATCGGCAAGCACCAGCGTATCGGTGCCCGACCCCAGGATGATGTGCTCGATTTCGTCGTAGGTGGCGGTCCAGGTGCCGTCGGTGAAACTGCCCCGCTCGGCATCGCCGTTCCTCAGGTCGATGCGCAGATCGTCGGTGACGGCCGACAGGTCGAGGGTGTCGCCCACCACCTCGTCGATCGAGTCGCCGTAATAGGTGTCGTTGCCGAAGTTGTTCTCGACGATGAGGGTATCGTCGCCATAGCCGCCCCAGACGTAATCGTCGCCCTCGCCGCCATAAAGCGTGTCGTTGCCGAACGAGCCGCGGATATAGTCGTTGCCGGCGCCGCCATAGACGATGTCGTCGCCCAGGCCGCCGTTCAGGGAATCGTCGCCGTCGCCGCCCCAGATCGTGTCGTTGCCGGCGCCGCCCTCGATCGAATCCGTGCCGTCGCCGCCGTCGATCCGGTCATTGCCCGCGCCGCCGTCGATGATGTCGTCGCCCGCGCCGCCCAGGATCGAATCGTTGCCGTCCTCGCCGGCGATCCGGTCGTTGCCGGCCCCGCCCGAGATCCAGTCGTCGCCCGCGCCGCCCAGGATCGAATCGTTGCCGTCCCCCCCCCAGAGCGAATCGTTCCCGTCGCCACCCGAGATCCAGTCGTCGCCGGTGCCGCCATGGATGCGGTCGTCGCCGTCGCCGCCGGTCAGGCTGTCGTGGCCCGCGCCGCCGTAGATGAGATCGTCACCCTCGCCGCCGTCGATGGTGTCGTCCCCGTCCTCGCCCCAGAGTTCGTCATTGCCCGCCTCGCCCAGGATGATGTCGTTGCCGGTGCCGCCGAACACGGTGTCGTTGCCAAGGCCCGCGAACACCACGTCATCGCCGCCCAGGGCATGGATGAGGTCGTCGTCCGAACCGTCGGCCGCGTCGCCGTGATCGACCCGGTCGCCATCGGGATCGCCGGTATAGCCCGGCCCGATCACGTCGCCGGCCTCGGTGCCCTCCACGATATAGTCGAGGGGCGGCAGCGGGATCCCCATGGCATGCAGCGCCTCCGGCGTGGCCGCAAGGGCCACCGGCACCCCGACAAGGGTCAGGGTCTCGCCCCCGGGGAAGGTGAGGACGGCATTGCCCATGCCGTCATCGGTCACCGTCACGTCAAGGACGTTCACCGGCAGGCCCTGACCGTCGGTCAGGCCCGTCACGTCGATCCGGTCGTGCCCGGTCCAGCTTCCGTCCGGGTTCTGCACCGGCCCTTCAAACCCGAGGATCCGGTCGTCGCCGTCGCCGTCGCCGAACACCAGCGTGTCGATGGCGACATCGGCGGCACCAAGGTCGATCGTGTCGTTGCCCGCCCCCGCCTGCACCCGGTCGGCCCCGGCGCCGGTGGCGATGCGGTCGTCGCCCGCGGATCCGGTCACGCTGTCGTCGCCGGCCCCCAGGATCACCTCCTCGATTTCCGAGAAGGTGGCGGTGCCGCCGGCCTGGGTCAGGGTGCCGGCCTCGGGCGCGGTCATGGTCAGGGTGATGTTCCCGGTCACGCCCGAAGCGTCAAGGATGTCGCCCGCCGCCTCGCCGGACTCGCCGCCGGTGATGGTGTCGGTGCCTGCGCCGTTGCCGATGATGAACCGGTCGTCCCCCGCGCCGCCCGACATGACATCGTTGCCGGCGCCGCCATCCAGCGTGTCGTTGCCCGCGCCGCCGGAGAGGGTATCGGCCCCGCCGCCGCCCAGCAGGAGGTCGTTGCCCGCGCCGCCGTCGAGGATGTCGTTGCCGGTGCCGCCGTCCAGGGTGTCGTCGCCGTCGCCACCGTCGAGCAGGTCGTTCCCGGCCCCGCCAAGGATCGTGTCGTTGCCGGTGCCGCCGAAAAGGCTGTCGTCGCCGCCGCGCCCGTCGAGGAAATCGTTCCCGGCCCCGCCGTAAAAGACGTTGGTGAAGGAATCCGCCCCGGTGCCCATCCCGTCATAGCCGATCAGCACGTCGTCATGGGCCGAACCGATGATCCCGTCGATCCCGCTCAGGGTGTCGCCCGCGGCATGTCCGCCCGCGGCGGTGTTGCCGCCCAGGTCGATCTGCACCCCCGCGTCCGAGGCGCTGTAATCGGCATAGTCCATGCCCTGCCCGCCGGACAGCACGTCCGCCCCGGCGCCGCCGGCCAGGATGTCGTCGCCGGTGCCGCCGATCAGCGTATCGTTGCCGCTGCCGCCGGTCAGGCTGTCGTTGCCGGCGCCCGCGTCGATCGTGACGCCCTGCGTCGTCGCCGAGGCATCGGCCCGGTCGTCCCGGGCGGTCAGGGTCAGGGCCTCGATCTCGCTGAACTGGCCGTTGCCGTTGGTCAGCCCGGCGGGCGTCTGGTCGAAGGTCCAGATGCCGGCCTCGTTGCCGGTGAAGGTGACGGTGACGCCCGCCGTGGTGGCCGTGGCCGCGAAGATCACCGTATCGTGATCGGTCCCGGCCTCGCCGCCGATGATCACGTCGCGCTCGTTGCCGTCGCCGACAAGGAACACATCCGCCCCGGCCCCGCCCTGAAGCGTGTCGGTGCCCGCGCCCCCGTCCAGCGAGTCGTTGCCGTCGCCGCCCCACAGCATGTCGTCGCCGGTGCCACCCAGCAGGATATCGTCGCCACCGCCTCCCCACAGCGTGTCATTGCCCGCCCCGCCGTCGAGCAGGTCGTTGCCGTCCGCCGGGGCCAGGGTGGTGAATTGCACGTTGGTGACGTCGATGAACTGTCCGCCGGACAGCAGGTTTCCGTAGACGATCTGGATTTCGTGCACCGGACCCGCCACCGACACCAGCACCGACCCGCGCGCGGAATCGGCCGTGTCCGAGGTGTTCCCCGCCGTGATGGTCGAGCCGGAGATCGTCTCGTTCCCCGCCGCCGTCAGCGTGACCGGCACGGGATTGCCGTCGGCGTCGAAGGCAAGGATCGTCAGCCGGTCATGCCAGCCTGCCCGGTCGATGTCGTTGATGCGGAAGGTGACGTTGCTCACCTGATTGTCGAGGTTCGACCCCGCCTCGGCGTTGAACACCAGCGAAGCGGTCGCCGTGTTGCCGGCCCCGGTTCCCTCCAGACGCAGGGCCGAAGTCTTGGAGAAGGACTCGCCGGTGGCGGTGTATTGCGTCGCGCTCGTGACGGTGGCGGCCGAGAACTGGCCGTCGTTGTTGATGTTCACCGACACCCGCATGCCGCCGGTATCCTGCACGAATCCGTTCGCCACATTCGTGCCGTTGCCACCCTGCGCGCGCCAGTTCAGGGTCTCTGCCCCGGTCGCGGGCGCGGTGGGGTTGTCGCCGTGGAGCGTGTCGTCGCCATCGCCGCCATAGAGCGTGTCGTTGCCGCCGCCGCCGCGCAGTGCGTCATTGCCGTCGCCGCCGCGCAGTGCGTCATTGCCGTCGCCGCCATGCACGATGTCGTTGCCGCCGCCGGCATTCACCGTGTCGTTGCCGGTATTGGCGGGCGAGGTCGAGGAACCGCCGTAGATCACCTCGCCATAGCCGTCGCCGTTCAGCGTGTTGCCGGCCGATGTGCCGAAGATGCGGTCGTCATGCGCGGGGGCGCTCGTTGCCGTGCCGCTCTCGAGCGAGGCGACCGGATCGCCCGCGGGCACGAAATAGACGTTGCCGTCCGTGGCAAGGTGATAGGTGCCGCTGCCGGTCATGCCGGCGTGATACTGGCCGTCGGACCTGGCGATGCCGGACCAGGTCCAGTTGCCCGAGCCAAGCGTGCTTGACGGGTTGAAACCGATCTTCGCGCCGCCGATCGCATCGCCCGCGCCCAGAAGCCCGTCACCGAGCGTCACCAGATAACCAAGTGCCATCGTACTGCCCCGACCCCCCCAGGTGGCGCTGCCTCGAACAAGGCCCGGACCGGAGTCCGGGCGTCATGGGGTCTGGTTAACCCGGCCAGGCGACGAAATTTGGCCGGGTTCGTGGCATGATCGTGCCGGATCGGGGCAGAGCCGGGCAGGACAGCGGCAGGGCTGCGGCCGGGTCAGGTGATGACATCGGGCGCGGTGCGCCCGGTGTGCCGGGTGATGCCCGCGATCGCCTCCGCCGCCGCGATCACCGGGGCCAGCGCCTCTTGCGCGTCGCGCTCGAGGCGGGCGGGATCGGTCTCGAGCGCCTCGAGATAGACGCGCAGCGTCGCCCCCTCGGTTCCGGTGCCCGACAGGCGGAACACCGCGCGCGCGCCGCCCTCGAACCGGATGCGCAGGCCCTGTCCGGCGGAATGCGATCCGTCCACCGGATCGTCATAGGCGAATTCGTCCGCCGCCGCGACGACAAGGCCCGCCGCGCGCGTGCCCGGCAAGGTGGCCAGCCGCGCCCGCAGGTCGTCCACCAGCGCCTCGGCGCGGGCGGTCTCGATCGCCTCGTAGTCGTGGCGGGAATAGTAGTTGCGGCCGTGGCGGGCCCAGTGCTCGGCCATCAGCGCCTTCACCGGCCTGCCGGTCGCGGCAAGGATGTTCAGCCACATCAGCACCGCCCAGAGCCCGTCCTTCTCGCGCACATGGTCGGATCCGGTGCCGAAGGATTCCTCGCCGCAGATCGTGGCCATCCCGGCATCGAGCAGGTTGCCGAAGAATTTCCAGCCGGTCGGCGTCTCGTGGCAGGGAATGCCCAGCCGCGCCGCCACCCGGTCCACCGCGCCCGAGGTGGGCATGGACCGCGCCACCCCGCGCAACCCGGCGCGATAGCCCGGCGCCAGATGCGCCTGCGCCGCCATGACCGCCAGACTGTCCGAAGGCGAGACATAGATCCCCCGGCCAAGGATCATGTTGCGGTCGCCGTCGCCGTCGCTGGCCGCGCCGAAATCGGGGCCGGCGGGCGACAGCATGAGATCGTGGAGTTCCTTTGCCCAGGTCGGGTTCGGATCGGGATGGCCGCCGCCGAAATCGGGCAGGGGGGTCGCGTTCACCACCGAACCGGGCGCGGCGCCCAGTTCCCCCTCAAGGATCGCGCGCGCATAGGGGCCGGTGATCGCATGCATCGCGTCGAAGCGCAGGGTGAACCCCCCGGCGAACAGGGCGCGGATCGCGTCGAAATCGAACAGCCGCGCCATCAGCGCCGCATAATCCGCAACCGGATCGACCACTTCGACTACCATCTGCCCCAGCCGGCGCTCGCCCGGGGTGGAGAGGTCGATGTCCTGCGCCTCGAGGATGCGATAGGCGCGGATGTCGAGGGTGCGCGCATGGATCGCGCCGGTCACGCCCTCGGGGGCGGGGCCGCCGTTCGCGGTGTTGAACTTGAGCCCGAAATCCGCGTCGATGCCGCCGGGATTATGGCTTGCCGACATGATGAGGCCGCCATCGGCCCCGCGCAGCCGGATCAGGTTCGAGGCCGCCGGGGTCGAGAGCAGCGCATCCTGCCCCACGATGATCCGCGCCGCCCCGTTCGCCGCGGCCATGCGCAGGATCACCTGCGCGGCGCGGTCGTTGAAATGGCGCCCGTCGCCGCCCAGGACCAGGGTCCTGCCCTCGGCCCCCCCGATCGCATCGAAGGTGGCCTGCACGAAATTCTCAAGGAAATGCGGCTCCATGAAGACCCGCGTCTTCTTGCGCAGGCCGCTCGTCCCCGGCTTCTGCCCCGGGATCGGCGTGGTCGGCACGGTCGTCATGGTCTGCGCTCCTGTGCTGGAGGGTCGGGATCCGGATGGGCGGGGGGGTGATGCGTTCCTGCACGAGGACGACCACCGATTGCGGCGCGACCCGCATCCGCCCGCGCACCACGCGCGTGGCGGCGCAGGGATGCGCGGTATCGAGGTGGCGCGTCCATTGCACCCCCGGCGGGTTGCGCGGCACGGTCACGGTCAGTCCGGCGCCGATGTTGAACACGGCCAGCGCGGCGCAGGCGGTCTCGTCATATTCCGGCGTGCCCGAGGCGATGCGGATTTCCGCGACGACATGGGTCAGGTCCGGGTCGCGCCAGTCGGCATCGCTCATGGTGCTGCCGTCGGCCTTGCGCCAGAACAGATCCTCGCGCCCGTCGGTAAAGCGCCGGCGCGAATGCAGGAACCGGGCCTGCCGCAGCACCGGATGCGCCCGGCGCAGCGCCACCAGCCGGCGCACGAAGTCGAGAAAGGCGGGATCCTCGCCCCGGTTGTCCGGTCCCCAGTCCACCCAGCCGATGGCATTGTCCTGCGCATAGGCGTTGTTGTTGCCGCCTTGCGAATTGCCCAGTTCGTCCCCGGCCAGGATCATCGGCGTCCCCTGGCTCAGCAGCAGCGTGGCCAGCAGGTTGCGCCGGCGCTGCGCGCGGGCGGCGGTGATGGCGGGATCGTCGGTCGGGCCCTCGACGCCCAGATTGTCGGAATGGTTCACCTGCGCGCCGTCGCGGTTTTCCTCGCCGTTCGCCTCGTTGTGGCGGTTGTTGTAGGACACCAGATCCATGAGCGTGAAGCCGTCATGCGCCGTGATGAAGTTCACGGACGCGGTGGGGGCACGGTGCGAATGGTCGAAACGCAGCGACGATCCGGCCAGACGGATCGCCAGCTTGCGGATCATGCCCTTCTCGCCCCTCCACAGCCGGCGCATCTGGTCGCGGTACTTGTCGTTCCATTCGGCGAAGGGCGGCGGGAAATTGCCCAGCTGATAGCCCCCCGGCCCCACGTCCCAGGGCTCGGCGATGAGTTTCACGCGCGACAGCACCGGATCCTGCCGGATCGCCTGAAAGAGCGGCGCGTTGCGGTCGAACCCCTGCGCCCGCCGCCCCAGCGTCGCGGCAAGGTCGAACCGGAACCCGTCCACATGAAAGCATTCGACCCAGTGGCGCAGCGAATCCATGACCATGCGCAGCACCATCGGATGTTCGAGGTTGAGCGTGTTGCCCGTCCCCGTGTCATCGACGTGAAAGCGCGGATCCTCGGTCAGGCGGTAATAGCTGCGGTTGTCGAGGCCGCGCCACGACAGCGTGGGCCCGAGATGGTTGCCCTCGCAGGTGTGGTTGTAGACCACATCGAGGATCACCTCGATCCCGGCCGAATGCAGGCGGCGCACCATGAACCGGAACTCGGCGATGTCGCCCGCCGACAGGAACCGCGGCTCGGGCGCGAAGAAGCCCAGCGTCATGTAGCCCCAGTAGTTGCTCAGGCCCTTCTCGACCAGCCAGCGGTCGTCAAGGAAGGCCTGCACCGGCAGAAGCTCGATCGCGGTCACGCCAAGCCCGGTGAGATGGTCAAGCATCTGGTCCGACGCCAGCCCCAGCACGGTCCCGCGTTCGGGGATGTCGGCCCGCCCGGCGGTCAGGCCCTTCACATGGGCCTCGTAGATGATGGTGCGCGACCAGGGCGTGCGGGGGGGCGTGTCCTCGCCCCAGCTGTAGGCCGGATCGGTGACGATGCCGCGCGCCATGAAACGCGCCGAATTGCGCGCGTCAAAGGTCAGGTCGGCATTGTGCGCGCCCACCTCGTAGCCGAACAGCGCATCGTCCCAGACCGGATGCCCGGAGATGCGCTGCGCATAGGGATCGAGCAGCAGCTTGTTGGGGTTGAAGCGGTGCCCCTCCTCGGGGCGATAGGGCCCGTGCGCGCGATAGCCATAGGCCTGACCGGGGCGCAGGCCGGGCAGATAGCCGTGCCAGATGCCGCCGTCGCATTCGGGCAGGTCGAGGTTCAGGTGCTCGAACCCGTTCTCGTCGAACAGGCACAGCGTCATGCGCGTGGCATTCGCGGAAAAGACCGCGAAATTCACGCCTTCGCCGTCAAAGGTTGCGCCAAGGGGCCAGGGGCGGCCGGGACCGATCGGGATGTTCGCGCTCATGCGGTTCGGGCGGTCTCTCGGTAGAGGGCGGCATAGGCGCGCGCCGATCCCTGCCAGCCAACCGGCTGGGCCATGGCATTGCGCTGCATCCGCGCCCAGGCCTTGCGGTCCTCCCACAGGTCGCACAGCCGGTCAATGGCCAGCGCCAGCGCCCCCGCGCTGACCGGATGGAACTGCACGCCGCTGGCCACGCCCATCGCCATCGCCGCGGGCGAGGCATTGATGACGGTATCGGCCAGCCCCCCGGTCAGCGCCACCAGCGGGATGGTGCCATAGCGCAGCCCGTAAAGCTGCGTGAGGCCGCAGGGTTCAAAGCGCGAGGGCACAAGGATCGCGTCGCCCCCGGCGATGAGGCGATGGCTCAGCCCCTCGTCATAGCCGATATGGGCCACGACATGGCGATGCTGGGCGGCGGCGCGCAGCGCATCCTCGAGCGCGGGTTCGCCCGAGCCCAGAACCGCAAGCTGCCCGCCGCGCGCCAGAAGCGCGGGCAGCGCCTCGAGCAGCAGGTCCAGCCCCTTCTGCCCGGTCAGGCGCGAGACCACGACGCACAGCGGCCCCTTCGATTCCGGCAGGCCGAATTCGCGCCGCAGCGCCGCCTTGTTCGCGGCCTTGCCGGCGGGGCGGTCGTAGGGGGCGATCATGGGATCGGTGGCGGGGTTCCAGGCCTCCTCGTCGATCCCGTTCAGGATCCCCGACAACGCCGCGCGCCGGTCGCGCATCACCCCGTCAAGGCCCATGCCGAAATCGGGCGTCAGCAGTTCGCCGGCATAGGTCGGCGATACCGTGGTCAGCCGGTCGACCAGCGTGAGCCCGGCCTTGAGCGCCGACAGATGGCCCCAGAACTCGAACCCGTGCGCGGTGTAGCGCGCCCGCGCCAGCCGCAGCCGGTCGATCCGGTCGGCCGGGGCGGGGCCGTGGAAGGCCATGTTGTGGATGGTCAGCACCGTCCCCGCCCCGCCGCCGCGCTGCGCCAGATAGTCGGGCACAAGGCCCGCCTGCCAGTCGTGGCAGTGCAGCACCTCGGGCTTCCAGCCGGGGATCCCCTCGTGCCCGATCCGCGCCGCGATCCAGGACAGCGCGGCAAAGCGTTCGGGATTGTCGGGCCAGTCGCGCCCGTCCGGGCCCAGATAGATCGACCCCGGCCGGTCGTAGAGATGCGGCGCATCCACCACCAGCATGAGGATCCCCGCCACGCGCCCGTCCAGGACGCGCACCGGGCCGCCGAACAGGTCGTCCTCCTGAAGCACCACCTCGCCGCCGCCGGCCTCGGCCAGGGCGGCCATGACCGGCGGATAGCCCGGCAGCAGCACGCGCATGTCCACGTCCACCGCCCCCAGCGCCGCCGGCAGCGCGCCCACGACATCGGCAAGGCCGCCGGTCTTGACCACCGGCGCGCATTCCGAGGCGACCGAGAGGACCGCGATGCTCATTTCGCGGCGGCCCGCTTGTCGATCATGGCGCGGGTGATGAGGGTGACCCCGCGCGGCGTGACGCGGAACCACTTCGCATCCTCGACCGGATCCTCGCCCACGACCAGGCCCTCGGGGATCACCACGCCCTTGTCGATCACCACCTTGCGCAGCCGTGCATGGCGGTTCACCACCACGCGCGGCATGACCACCGCATGATCGAGCACCGCATAGGAATTGGTGTGCACATCGGTGAAAAGCAGCGAATTGCGCACCTCGGTCCCGGAAATGATGCAGCCCCCCGACACCATCGAGGAAATGGCGATGCCGCGCCGGTGCGCCTCGTCATGGATGAATTTCGCGGGCGGCACCGATTCGGCATAGGTCCAGATCGGCCAGTCGTGGTCCCACAGGTTCAGTTCGGGGGTGAAGTCGGTCAGGTCGATGTTCGCATGCCAGAAGGCGTCGATCGTGCCCACGTCCTTCCAGTAGGCCGGCGCCCCCTCGGCACGCACGCAGGACGTGTCGAAACGGTGCGCCATCGCCTTGCCGTCCCGGACGATGCCGGGGATCAGGTCGTTGCCGAAGTCGTGGCTCGAGTTCGGGTCGGCCGCATCGCGCAGCAGCAGATCGCGCAGGAACGGCCAGTCGAAGACATAGATCCCCATCGAGGCCAGCGCCTTGGACGGATCGTCGGGGATGCCGGGGGGATCCTTGGGCTTTTCCAGGAACGAGGTGATGCGCCCGCCGGCATCGGTCGCCATGACGCCAAAGGCAGAGGCCTCGGCGCGCGGCACCGTCAGGCAGCCGATGGTCACGTCGGCGCCGGACTCGACATGCTGGCGCAGCATGATTTCGTAATCCATCTTGTAGATGTGGTCGCCCGCCAGCACGAGGATGTAGTCGACGTTGTAGCTGTCGATGATGTCGATGTTCTGCGTCACGGCATCGGCGGTGCCGCGATACCAGCTTTCGTCGTCCATGCGCTGCGAGGCGGGCAGGATGTCGAGGAATTCGTTGCGTTCGGCCCGAAAGAAGTTCCAGCCGCGCTGGCAGTGCCGGATGAGGGAATGCGCCTTGTATTGCGTGGCCACCGCCATCTTGCGGATGCCCGAGTTGAGCGCGTTCGACAGCGCGAAGTCGATGATCCGGGTCTTGCCGCCGAAATAGACCGCGGGTTTCACCCGGTTGTCGGTCAGTTCGTGCAGCCGGCTGCCCCGGCCCCCGGCCAGGACAAAGGCCATGGATCTCTGCGTCAGTCTGCGGCTGGGTTCCATCGGGTCGGGCCTCCCTTTTCGCTTACTTTTCCTGCCGGAAGAACACGGTCGACAGCGGCGGCAGCACCGCGTCGATCGACCATTGCTGAGTGCCATGGGGGATCGGCTCGGCCGTGCGGCCGCCCATGTTGCCACGGTTGCCGCCGCCATAGAGGGCCGCGTCGGTATTGAGCACCTCGGCCCAGAACCCGGGCCCCGGCACGCCGATACGATACGAGGGACGCTCGACCGGGGTGAAATTGCAGGCCACCACCACCGGCGCATCGCCCGCCTCGCCCAGGCGCAGCCAGGCCAGGCACGAGGCGGCCGCATCGTGCAGCGACAGCCAGGCAAAGCCGTCGCCCTCGCAGTCGCGCCGGTAAAGCGCGGGCGTGGCGCGGTAAAGCGCGTTGAGGTCGCGCACCAGCGCCTGCACCCCCCGGTTCAGCGGCCGCTCCGCCCCGGCCCAGTCAAGTTCGCCGTCATGGTGCCATTCCCCGGCCTGCGCGATCTCGCAGCCCATGAACAGGAGCTTCTTGCCCGGATGCCCCCACATGAAGCCGTAATAGGCGCGCAGGTTGGCGAAACGCTCCCGTTCGTTGCCGGGCATCTTGCCCAGCATCGACTTCTTGCCGTGCACCACCTCGTCATGGCTGATCGGCAGGATGAAGTTCTCGGAGAAGGAATAGGTCAGCGCGAAGGTCATCTGGTGGTGATGATGGCTGCGATGGATCGGATCCTTTTCCATGTAGCGCAGCGTGTCGTTCATCCAGCCCATGTTCCACTTGTAGCCGAACCCCAGGCCCCCCGCATCCACCGGCCGCGACACGCCGGGGTAGGAGGTGCTTTCCTCGGCCACGGTCATGATCGTCGGATCGAGGGCATAGGCCGCGCTGTTCATCCGCTGCATGAAGGCGATCGCCTCGAGGTTCTCGCGCCCGCCGTGGACATTGGGCAGCCATTCGCCCGCCGCCCGCGAATAGTCGCGGTAAAGCATCGACGCCACCGCATCCACGCGCAGCCCGTCGGCGTGGTATTCCTCGAGCCAGTAAAGCGCGTTGGCGACCAGGTAATTCGCCACCTCGCGGCGCCCGTAATTGTAGATGAGGGTGTTCCAGTCCTGATGGAATCCCTCGCGCGGGTCGGCATGTTCGTAAAGCGCGGTGCCGTCGAACCGGGCCAGGCCGTGGGCATCGGCGGGGAAATGCCCCGGCACCCAGTCGATGAGCACGCCCAGCCCCGCCCGATGCGCGGCATCGACCAGTTCGCGCAGTTCGTCCGGCGTTCCCATGCGGATCGTGGGCGCATACATGCCGACCGGCTGATAGCCCCAGGATCCGTCGAACGGGTATTCGCTGACCGGCATGAATTCGAGATGGGTGAACCCCATCCACACCGCGTAAGCGACCAGATCGCGCGCCAGTTCCCGGTAGGACAGCGGCCGCCCCCCCTGATCGAGGCGGCGGCGCCAGCTGGGCAGGTGGACCTCGTAGATGGAAATCGGTGCGTCGCGGCGGTTGGCGGGGCCGCGCGCCTGCATCCAGGCGCCGTCGCTCCAGCCATGGCCGCCGATGTCGCGCACCACGCTTGCCGTCCGGGGCGGGTGTTCGGCGCCGAATCCGACCGGATCGGCCTTGAGCGGCCCCAGTTCGCCGTCGGGGCCGACGATCTCGTACTTGTAGGCCGCGCCCTCGGCCGCGCCGGGGACAAAGATTTCCCACACGCCGGTGCCGCCGCGGTGGCGCATCATGTGCCGCCGCCCGTCCCAGGCGTTGAAATCCCCCACGACCGAGACCCGCCGCGCATTGGGCGCCCAGACCGCGAAATGCGTGCCGGCCACGCCCTGATGCACCATCACATGCGCGCCCAGCGCCCGCCACAGCCGCAGATGCGTGCCTTCGCCCAGCAGGTATTCGTCAAGATCCGACAGCACCGTGCCGAACCGGTAGGCGTCGTCATAGTCCCAGACCCGCGCCCCGTCGCGCCCGCGCAGCCGGTAGGGCCGCATGCCGCCGTCGCGGGTGCCGGGGACGCGGCCGCGAAACACCGGGCCCTCGACCCGGTCAAGCGGATGTTCCCTGCCGCCGATGACGGCGCAGAGGGTCTCGGCCCCCGGGTCGATCGCGGTGATCCACATGGCGCGGCCCTGCCGGTGCGGGCCCAGCACCGAGAACGGGTCGTCATGGCGCGCGGTCAGCAGCCGGGCAAGGGTCTCGGGCGAAAGCGGCTGGGTCAACGGTCACCTTCCTTTCCGCCCATCATGGCGCATCGCAACGCGTTCGTCTGCATCCCGCCGCCAAGATCGCGGGCGGATGCCCGTCTGTCACCGATAGCGCTAACAATCCCCGCTGCCAAGCGTGATCCCCGAAGGCAGCGCCCGCGCCAGCACCCGTTCGGCATTCGGGATGTCGTTGCCGGCGGCGCGCGCCCCGGCCGCCTCGGGCAACAGCCCGTGGTCAAGCCAGCGCTGCACCAGCCGGCGGCGCAGTTCCGCCATCGTCACGCGGATGCACACCGACAGATCCCACAGCGGCACAAGGTCGCGCCAGCGGTCCTCGTCGAACAGCAGGTAATTGCCCTCGACCACTACCACCGCGGTTTCGGGCGCGACCACCTGCACCCCGGCAACGGCGATGTCGCGCGCGCGGTCAAAGACCGGGGCGATCACCTCCTCGCCGGCGGCAAGGCGGCGCACCAGATGCAGGAACCCGGCGGAATCGAAGGTCTCGGGCGCCCCCTTGCGCGACAGAAGGCCGCGCGCCCCGAGCACCGCATTGTCAAGGTGGAACCCGTCCATCGGCACGATGGCGGCGCTGGTGCCGGTGCGGTTCAGGTGATCGGCCAGTTGCGCGGCAAAGGTCGATTTCCCCGCCCCCGGCGCGCCCGCCACCGCCACAAGGAGACGCGCGCGCCCCGAGGCGCGCAGCGCGGCGATGCGCGCGGCCACTTCGGTCAGTCCGGGCTGCACCCCCGCCTGCCCCCCCGGTTCCGCGCCCTGCGACATGATCCCCCCCGCTGGCCCCTCTCCCCCTTGTCGCGCCCCGCCGGGACAAAGGAAAGCGCGGATTGCGTGCGCCCTGCGCCCCCGACAGGAGGTGACAGGCCGCCGCCCGGCTGGCACAAGGGGGCATGCGCCGCTTCGATCTTCCGCCGGTCTGGCTTCTGCTGTTCGTCGTGCTGGCCCTGGTCATCGGCCGGGCCGATCCCTGGCGGCTGCACCTGCCGGCCTGGCTGGGCGGCCTGGCTGGCGGGCTTGCGCTGGGCGGGGGGGCTCTGCTGCCGGTGCTGGCGGTCGCCGCGCTGCGCCGGGCGGGCACCACGCTTCATCCCGGCGGGCAGGCGCGGGTTCTGGTCACGCGCGGCATCTTCGCGCGTTCGCGCAATCCGATCTATCTGGGCATGGTCCTGATCCTGACCGGCATCGCGTTCTGGGCGGGCAACGTGCTGGCGCTGGCGCTGCCGCCGCTGTTCGCGCTGCTGATCGAGCGGCGCTTCATCCTGGCCGAGGAACGCCTCCTGCGCCGCACCTTCCGCGCCGGATACGCCCGTTATGAACGGGCCACCCGCCGCTGGTTCTGACCGCCGCCGGACGCGATGCCGCGCCCGCATCCGCCGCGCCGCGATGCGGAACGCGCTTGCGCTATGCGGCGCGGCCATGAATATGGCGCGCAACCGGCGACAGGACCGCAAGGGGGGACGACAGGTGAGGATCGGCGCAGCGAAGGAACGGTTTCCCGCAGAGGCGAGGGTGGCACTGACCCCGGCCTCGGCCCGGGATCTGGCGAAACTGGGGCATTCCTGCCTGATCGAGGCCGGGGCCGGCGCCGCCGCCGGCTATCGCGACGACGACTACACCGCCGCAGGCGTCACCGTGGTGCCCGATGCCGCGGCCGTGCTGGCGCAGGCCGATGTGCTGGCCGCCGTGCGCCCGCCCGAACCCGGGACCATCGCCGCGCTGCGCGCCGGGCAGACCCTCATCTCGTTCTTCTGGCCGGGCCAGAACGAAGAGGCCCTCAAGGCCGCCGCCGCCACCGGCGCCACCGTCATCGCCATGGACATGGTGCCGCGCATCTCGCGCGCGCAGAAGATGGACGCGCTGTCGTCGATGGCCAACCTGGCCGGCTATCGCGCGGTGATCGAGGCCGCGAACAACTTCGGCCGCTTCTTCACCGGGCAGGTGACGGCGGCGGGCAAGATCCCGCCGGCGCGCGTGCTGGTGGTGGGCGCGGGCGTGGCCGGACTTGCCGCGATCGGGGCCTCGGTCTCGCTCGGGGCGGTGACACTGGCCTTCGACGTGCGCCCCGAAGTGGCCGAACAGATCGAATCCATGGGGGCCGAGTTCGTCTACCTCGACTTTGCGGGCGAACAGCAGGACGGCGCCACCACCGGCGGCTATGCCGCGCCCTCCTCGCCCGAATTCCGCGAGGCGCAGTTGCGCAGGTTCCGCGAACTGGCGCCCACGGTCGACATCGTCATCACCACCGCCCTCATCCCCGGCCGCCCGGCGCCCAGGCTCTGGACCGCGGACATGGTGGCAATGATGCGGCCCGGATCTGTCATCGTCGATCTGGCCGCCGAACGCGGCGGCAATTGCGAACTGACCATCCCTGACGAGAAATTCGTCACCGAAGGCGGCGTGACCATCGTCGGCTATACCGATTTCCCCTCGCGCATGGCACAGCAGGCCTCGAACCTCTATGCCGCGAACATCCGCCACATGGTTTCGGACCTGACCCCCGGCAAGGACGGGGTGATCGTCCAGAACATGGAGGACGACGTGATCCGCGGCGCCACCGTCACCCATGCGGGCGCGGTGACATGGCCGCCGCCGCCGCCCAGGGTGCAGGCGATCGCGGTGCAGAAGCGCGAGAAGCCGAAGGAACCGACCCCGGCCGAAAAGCGCGCGCAGGAGGTGGCCGCCTTCCGCCGCGAGACCGTGACGCAGGTGGCGCTGCTGGGCGGGGGCGGGGGCCTGCTGCTTCTGGCGGGCCTTGTCGCCCCGGCCAGTTTCATGGCGCATTTCGTGGTCTTCGTCCTGGCCTGCTTCGTCGGCTTCCAGGTGATCTGGAACGTGAGCCACAGCCTTCATACCCCGCTGATGGCGGTGACGAACGCGATCTCGTCCATCATCATCCTGGGTGCGCTGCTTCAGATCGGGTCGGGCAACTGGCTGGTGATCGTCCTTGCCGCGGCCTCGGTCCTGATGGCCGGGGTGAACATCTTCGGCGGTTTCCTTGTCACGCGGCGGATGCTCGCCATGTTCCAGAAGTCGTGAGGTCAGGACGATGGATTACGGATTCACCACCGCCGCCTATGTCGTCGCGGCCGTCCTCTTCATCCTCTCGCTCGGCGGGCTCTCGGGACAGGAAAGCGCGAAACGCGCGGTCTGGTACGGGATCGTCGGCATGGCTCTGGCCGTGGCGGCGACGCTGGTCGGGCCGGGCGCCGGGCTCTGGCCGCTCTCGCTCGTGCTGCTGCTGCTGGGCGGGGCCGCGGGCTGGGTCGTGGCCACGCGCGTGCAGATGACCGAGATGCCGCAGCTTGTCGCGGCGATGCACAGCCTTGTCGGCCTGGCCGCGGTCTTCATCGGCTTCAACACCCATGTCGAAGTGGGGCGCATGGCCGAACTGATCGGCTTTGCCGCCAACCCGCTGGGCGACGGCCGCACCCTTGCCGAACTCGAGAGGCTGACCCGCCTCGCGCAGGAGGTCACCGGCTTTGCCGCCGTGATCGCCCACAAGACCCCGGTCGAAATCTCGATCCTGCGGGTGGAAACCTTCCTGGGCGTGTTCATCGGCGCCGTGACCTTCACCGGATCGGTCGTGGCCTATGGCAAGCTGGCCGGCAGGATCGACGGCAAGGCCAGGAAGCTGCCGGGCGGCCACATGCTCAATGCCGCGGCGGCGCTGCTGTCGGCGGTGCTGCTGGTGGTCTATGTCGGCAACGGCAGCACCATCGCCCTACTGGTGATGACGCTGGCCGCGCTCTTTGTCGGCTGGCACCTGATCATGGGCATCGGCGGCGCCGACATGCCGGTGGTGGTGTCGATGCTGAACAGCTACTCGGGCTGGGCGGCGGCGGCGATCGGGTTCTCGCTCGGCAACGACCTGCTCATCGTCGTGGGCGCGCTGGTCGGATCGTCGGGGGCGATCCTCAGCTACATCATGTGCCGGGCGATGAACCGCTCCTTCATCAGCGTGATCCTCGGCGGCTTTGGCGGCAGCACCGGACCGGCGATGGAGGTGACGGGCGAACAGGTGGCGATCGACGCCGAAGGCGTGGCGCAGGCGCTGCACGACGCCGATTCGGTCATCCTCATTCCCGGCTACGGCATGGCGGTGGCGCAGGCGCAGCAATCGGTGTCGGAACTGGTCCGCCGCCTGCGCGCGCAGGGCAAGACCGTGCGCTTTGCCATCCATCCGGTGGCCGGGCGCCTGCCGGGCCACATGAACGTGCTTCTGGCCGAGGCCAAGGTGCCCTACGACATCGTCATGGAGATGGACGAGATCAACGACGATTTCCCGGACACCGACGTGGCCATCGTCATCGGTTCCAACGACATCGTGAACCCGGCGGCGCAGGAGGATCCCAACAGCCCGATCGCCGGGATGCCGGTGCTCGAATGCTGGAAGGCGCGGCTGGTGATCGTGTCCAAGCGCGGGCAGGGCACCGGCTATTCCGGGATCGAGAACCCGCTGTTCTACAAGGAGAACACGCGGATGTTCTATGGCGACGCCAAGAAGTCGCTCGACGAGCTGCTCACGCGGATCGCCTGATCCCGGCGCCATCGGCGCGCCCCCCGCCCGGCGCGGGGCGCGCGCCATCGCCTGGCGCCTTGCCGCCGCCGTGGTCCGGCGACGGACGGGCGGGGGCCTCGCGCCAGTCGCCGGGGGCCAGCCCCTCGAGGCTCCAGTCGCCGATGCTCCACCGCACGAGACGCAGGGTCGGGAACCCGGCGGCGGCGGTCATGCGCCGCACCTGGCGGTTGCGCCCCTCGCGGATGGTGATCTCGAGCCAGCGGTCCGGCACGCTCTGGCGCACGCGCACCGGCGGATCGCGCGGCCAGAGCGCGGGCGGCGCGATGAGCCGCGCCTGCGCCGGCAGCGTCGGCCCGTCCCGCAGCACCAGTCCCCGCCGCAGGGGGTCGAGATCCGCGTCCGCGGGCGCCCCCTCGACCTGCACGAGATAGGTCTTGGACAGGCCGTGCCGCGGATCGGCGATGCGCGCCTGCATCCGCCCGTCGTCCGTGAGGATCAGCAGCCCCTCGCTGTCGCGGTCAAGACGCCCGGCGGGATAGACATGCGCCGGCAGGCCGAATCGGGCCAGCGTTGCCCGTTCGCCGGCATCGGTGAACTGCGAGAGCACGTCATAGGGTTTGTTGAACAGGATCAGCCGCGTCATGGCCCTTTCATAGCGTGGTTTTTCCGGCTGCAATACCCCGCCGCTGTTGCGCCCCTGCGCCAGACGCGGAACGGCCTGCCGGAAGATCACCAGCAATTTCAAGAAATTGCTGAACTTCGCCTGAGGAAGCCGCGAATTTTGCACCCTGTGCAAAATTCGTTCTTGAATCCGGAGCCGTCATGTCCCAGATGCTGTCCCCACAGACGCCAACGCACGCGCCTCTGGCCGGGCAGTCATACGCCAACGTGTTTACGTAGCGACGGTAACGTCTCCCTTGGAACTCTCGCGCCCCTTGCGGGGCCCTGGTCTTTTGGAGATGACCGATGACCGTTCGTTTCGCCGAGGCTGCGGCAGCAGCCCCCGTGTCCCATTGCGTCACCGCCTCGCGCCTCGAGGCCTTCTGCCGTGACGTGCCGCTCGACCGGCCCACGCTCGTGCTCGACATCGACCGGGTCGAGGAACAGTTCCGCGCGCTGCGTGCGGGTCTGGGCGATGCGCATGTCCATTACGCGGTCAAGGCCAACCCGCACGAGGCGGTGATCGCCCGCCTGGTCGCGCTCGGGTCGCGTTTCGACTGCGCTTCGCGCGGGGAAATCGCGCTCTGCCTCGGGCAGGGCGCGCGCCCGGCCGACATCTCCTATGGCAACACGATCAAGCGTGCCGCGGATATCGCCTGGGCCTTCGCAGAGGGCATCCGCCTCTTTGCGGCCGACGCCGACGAGGAACTCGGCAAGATCGCCGCCCATGCGCCGGGGGCCGATGTCTATATCCGCATCCTCGTCGAGAACAGCGAGGCGGACTGGCCGCTGTCGCGCAAGTTCGGCTGCGATGCGCGCACCGCGCTGCGCCTTCTCGACCTGGCGCGCAATCTCGGGCTCAATCCGCGCGGGCTGAGCTTCCATGTCGGCAGCCAGACGCGGCGGGCGCAGATGTGGGCGCCGGTTCTCGACCAGGTGGCGCAGGTCTGGCACGCGGCACGGGCGCGGGGGCACGATCTGGACCTGCTCGACATCGGCGGCGGCTTTCCGGCCTTCTATGGCCAGGAGATCGACGCCCCCGAAGCCTATGCCGCCGCGGTACGCGCCGAGGTCGACGCGCGGTTCGGTCCCGTGCCCTATCTGATGGCCGAGCCCGGCCGCGGCCTTGTCGCCGAGGCGGGGATGATCGTGGCCGAGGTGGTCCTTGTCGCGCGCAAGTCCGAGCGCGACATGCACCGCTGGGTCTATCTGTCGATCGGCCGCTTCTCGGGCCTGGCCGAGACCGAGGGCGAGGCGATCCGCTATCAGTTCCTGACCGACCGCGACGGCGATCCGGCCGGGCCCTGCATTCTGGCCGGCCCGTCGTGCGATTCGGCCGATGTCCTCTACGAGAAGCGGCCGGTGAACCTGCCCTGGTCGCTGGGGGCGGGGGACCGGGTGCTGATCCGCAATACCGGGGCCTATACCTCGACCTATTCCTCGGTCGGCTTCAACGGCTTTCCGCCGCTGGAC
This sequence comes from Rubellimicrobium sp., assembly GCA_020852925.1. Lineage (GTDB taxonomy): Bacteria > Pseudomonadota > Alphaproteobacteria > Rhodobacterales > Rhodobacteraceae > JADYZU01. Next base: position 37,373 of record JADYZU010000053.1, read on the forward strand.
GTGATCGCGATCTGAGGCCCGCCGGGCGGCACGGGCGGGAATTTCGGGAAATTCCCGCCTGCCTTGTGTGGCAGGGCAGGGGTCTGCGGGTCTTGCCGGGGGGCGGTGCGGCTGTCAGGATCGCGCCGACAGGAGGAACCCCGATGCCGATCAGGAACCGTTTTGCCGAACTTCTGCCCGAGATCACCGCCTGGCGGCGTGACCTGCACGAACACCCCGAACTCCTCTTCGACACCCACCGCACCGCGGGCCTTGTGGCAGAGCGGCTGCGCGCCTTCGGCTGCGACGAGGTTGCCACCGGGATCGGCCGCAGCGGCGTGGTCGGTGTGATCCGGGGCAGGGCCAGCGGATCGGGCCGCGTGATCGGCCTGCGCGCCGACATGGACGCGCTGCCGATCACCGAGCAGACCGGCGCGCCCTGGGCATCGCGGACCCCGGGGGCGATGCATGCCTGCGGGCATGACGGGCACACCTCCATGCTTCTGGGGGCGGCCAGATACCTGAGCGAAACGCGCAACTTCGACGGCACCGTGGTCGTGATCTTCCAGCCTGCCGAGGAAGGGGGCGGCGGCGGGCGCGAGATGTGCGCCGACGGGCTCATGACGCGCTGGCAGATCGACGAGATCTACGGGATGCACAACTGGCCGGGAATGCCCGCCGGCAGCTTCGCGATCCGCCCGGGCGCCTTCTTTGCCGCGGCCGACCAGTTCGACATCGTGATCGAGGGCAAGGGCGCCCATGCCGCGCGCGCGCATGAATCGGTCGATCCGCTGCTGGCGGCCAGCCATGTGGTGACCGCGCTCCAGAGCATCGTGAGCCGCAACGCCGATCCGGTGGAACAGCTTGTCGTCTCGGTCACCTCGTTCGAGACCTCCTCGACCACCTACAATGTCATCCCCGCGCGCGCCCATCTCAAGGGCACCGTGCGCACGCTGTCGCGCCAGGTGCAGGACATGGCCGAGGCCCGCATTGCCGCGCTGGTCGGGGCGGTCGCGGCGGGATTCGGGGCGACGGCGCGGGTCGATTATCGCCGCGGCTATCCGGTGATGGTGAACGCCGCGGAACAGACCGCTCATGCGATCGCCGCGGCGCGGGCCGTGGCCGGGGACTGTGCCGATGCGCCCCTCGTCATGGGGGCCGAGGATTTCTCGTTCATGCTCGAGGAGCGGCCGGGCGCCTATATCCTGGTCGGCAACGGCGATACGGCGGGGGTCCATCATCCCGCCTACGACTTCAACGACGAGGTGATCCCCGCCGGCTGTTCCTGGTGGGCCGAGATCGTCGAGAGGCGGTTGCCGCTGAGGGGGTAGGGATCACCCGATCCCCAGCAACTCCCGATAGATCGCATTGAGCGCGGCCGCCTCGTCCTCGAGGCGGAAATGCGCCGCGACATGGGCGGGGCCGGCCGCACCCCAGGCCCGGCGTTCTCCGGGGTGGTCGAGGGCGCGGGCGATGGCGGCCTGGAGTGCGGACGGGTCGTTCACCGGCACGATGAGGCCGGTGCCCTCATGCACCACCATTTCCTCGAAGGCGCCTGCGGTCGTCGCCACCACCGGCGTGCCGCAGGCCATCGCCTCGAGCGGGGTCAGGCCGAAGCCTTCCTTCAGTGACGGGGCGACAAGCAGGTCAAGCGCGCCATACCAGTCCGCCATCGCCGATTCCGGCACTTCGGGCAGGACATGCACCCGCTCGTCCAGACCCGCGGCCGCGATCCGCGCTGTCAGGCCGGCGGCGAAATCCGCATGCCGGCGCGTGATGCGGCCCAAGATCACCGCCTCGACCCCCGGGCGGTCCGGCAAGAGCCCGATCAGCGCATCGACCAGATGCCCCGTGCCCTTGTCCGGCCGGACCCGCCCGAAACAGCCCAGGATCACCCCGTCCGGCGCAAGGCCAAGGCGCTGCCGCAGTCGGGCGCGGTCGGCGGGCGGGTGAAAGACCCCGGTGTCGATCCCGTGGCGGATCACGGTGACGCGCACCCCCAGATGCGCGCCCGCACGCGGCGAGGTCGCCACCACCCCGTCCATCCGCCGCACGAGCCACCGCGTGAGCGCGCTGCGGCGCCCCTCCCTGGCCGAGGTGAAGACAAGGCGCAGCTTCTTGCGCAGCAGGTGTCGCAGCAGCAGGCCAAGGATCATCTCGTTGTTGCGGCGCGCATGCAGGACACGCGCCCCGTGGGGCCCCTGCCGCCCCATGGTCACAAGCTGCCCCAACCCCATCTGCGGCAGATGCGCCGGCAGTCGTGGCCCGCAGGCCGCGATGGCGATGGCCTGCGCCTGAAGCGGCACGAGGCGGATCACGGTCGAACTGACACCCGACCAGCGGCGCTTGAGATTGAGGGCGATGACATCGACTGTGGCTGGATCGCGGTGCATCAGGTCACTCGGGCGGGGGCAGGAGGGGCAGAAGCGCCGCCACGGTGTCACCGATCACCCGCTGTCCGGCAAGTCCGATTGCTCCGGCCGCCGTCGCCATGGCGCGCGCGGCGGCCGGATCGGCCAGCAATCCCGCAACCGTCGCCCCGAGCGATTCGCGCCGGGTCAGCCGCGCGGCCCCGGCCGCGTCCAGCGCCTCCCATGCCAGGGCGGCATTCGCCACCTGTGGCCCGTGCAGCA
>JADYZU010000054.1 GCA_020852925.1 Rubellimicrobium sp.
CCCCCCCCCCCCCCCCCCCCCCCCCCCCCCCCCCCCCCCCCCCCCCCCCCCCCCCCCCCCCCCCCCCCCCCCCCCCCCCCCCCGCCCGTCACGGAACAGCCGCCAGGCCAGATTTCCTCGACATCCACCGCACCACCCCCGCCGACCTGCGCGCCATGATCGACCAGGCCCGCGCCATGAAGGACGCCCGCGCCGGCCGCCCGCGCGGCACGCCCGACGACGCGACCCCGCTTGCCGGGCGCATGGTCGCGCTCATCTTCGAAAAGCCCTCGACCCGCACCCGCGTCTCCTTCGACGTGGGCGTGCGCCAGATGGGCGGCGAGACCATGGTGCTCTCGGGCCGCGAGATGCAGCTCGGCCATGGCGAGACCATCGCCGACACCGCCCGCGTGCTGTCGCGCTATGTCGATCTCATCATGATCCGCACCTTCGAGGAGGCGACCCTCCTCGAAATGGCCGAACATGCCTCGGTGCCGGTGATCAACGGCCTGACGAACCGCACCCATCCCTGTCAGATCATGGCCGACATCATGACCTACGAGGAACACCGCGGCCCGATCGCCGGGCGCAAGGTGGTCTGGGCCGGGGACGGCAACAACGTCTTCGCCTCCTTCGCCCATGCCGCCGGGCAGTTCGGCTTCGACCTCACCTTCACCGGGCCCGAGCCCCTCGATCCCGAACGCGACTGGCTCGATTTTGCCGCCGCCAGGGGCCGCCCGGTCACGATCGAGCGCGATCCGATGCGCGCCGCGCAGGGGGCCGATCTGGTGGTGACCGACACCTGGGTGTCGATGCACGATCCCGAATCCGCGCGCGAGCGGCGCCACAACCAGTTGCGCGCCTATCAGGTGAACGCCACCCTCATGGCCCAGGCCAAGCCGGACGCGCTCTTCATGCATTGCCTGCCCGCCCATCGCAACGACGAGGCCACCTCCGAGGTGATGGACGGCCCGCATTCGGTGATCTTCGACGAGGCCGAGAACCGCCTGCACGCCCAGAAGGCGGTGATGCGCTGGTGCCTCGGGGTCTGAGGCCCCGGGCGCGGATCGCGGCGCCGGGTCACAGGATGCTGACCCGCGCCGCGATCGAGCGCAGCACGGTCTCGTTTTCCGCCTCGACGCCCGGATCCTCGAACCCCCGGTCGGCCGCGTTCACCGCCACCACGACCCCGAGGATGCGGTTCACATAGATGTATTGCCCGTAGATCCCGCGGGCCAGGAACTCTCCTTCCTCCCAGCCCTCGGGGATCCACCACTGATAGCCATAGCCCGATTCGCCCGGCGCGGTCGGTGCGCTGGCGCGGGTCGATTCCGCGACCCAGTCTGCCGGCACCACCTGCTGCCCCTGCCAGATGCCGCCATTGGCCATCATCTGCCCGAAGCGCGCATAATCGCGCGTGGTCATGTTGAGTCCGCCAAGGGCAAAGGCCACGCCCAGCCCGTCGGTCACGTAATAGGGGTCGGATTCGAACCCCATCGGCCGGACGATCCGCGTCTCGACCAGTTCCTGAAGGCTCTGGCCGCTGGCCGCGCGCAGCACCATCGCCACCACATGCGTGTCGATCGAGACATACTGCATCCGCTCGCCCGGCGCGGCATCGCGCGCCTGCAACCCCGTGGCAAAGGCATCCATCGACTGCCCGAGGGCAAGGACACGGCCCATCCGGTTGATGTCGGACCAGAAGTCCAGATAGTCCTCGTCGAAGCGCACCCCCGAGGACATCTGGAGCACATCGCGCAGGCTGGCGCCGTCATATGCCGTCCCCGCCAGCGCCGGCACATGCTGCACCACCGGATCGTCGATGCTGCCGATGGTGCCTTCGGCCAGCAGGATCCCGGTCAGCGCCGCAACCACGCTTTTCGCCATCGACCAACTGATGCGCCGGTCCTCGGGCAGGGTGCCCAGGCGATAGCTCTCGTGCACGATCGCCCCGCCGCGCAGCACCACAAGGCCGGTGACCTGCCGCCGCTCCGCCCAGGCGGCGACATCGGCGGGCAGATCCCATTGCGTGCCATAGGGCAGGGGGCTTGCCGGCGTGTCGCCGCGACTCAGGGTCGAGGTCAGGAACAACTCGTCCATATGACTGAAATTGTGGACGATCCGGTCCGCATCGAACAGGGTCATCACCGCGCGCAACCGGGCGATCTCGTCGCGTTTCCAGACGAACAGCGCAAGCAGCACCACCACAAGGACAAGGATCGCCCGTCCCGTCCACACCAGACCCCTGCGCATCGTCCCCCCCCGCGTTTCCTGCCACTCTGGCGCGGCACGGGCGCGCTTGGCAAGTGCGGCCTGAGGGGATGCGCCGCTAGCGGAACCGGTCGACGAGCCGTTGCAGCGGCGAGGGCGGAGCCGCCGATTCTGGCCCCGATTCTGGCCCCGGATCGGGGCGCGCATCGGGGCGCGGTGCGGGCTCTGGTGCGGTTGCGGATGCCCCATCCGCCGGGGCGGGGGCGCCGTCCTTGCGCCGCCTCCCGGCCGCGGGCGCCATGCGCAGCGCCACCGCGTTCTGGAACGCCGCCCCCTCGCCCCGCGCCAGCGCCGCGGCCCCGTCCGAGATGCCGCGCATCAGGTCGTCCAGCCAGCCCTCGTCCGCGCGTGCGAAATCGTGCAGCACATAGGCCGCGACCGCATCCTTGTGGCCGGGATGGCCGATGCCCAGCCGCACCCTTGCATAGGCATCGGTCCCCAGATGCGCATGGATCGACCGCAGCCCGTTGTGCCCGGCATGTCCCCCCCCCTGCTTGAGCCGCAACCGGCCCGGCGCAAGGTCGAGTTCGTCGTGAAACACCGTGATGTCGCCGGGCGCGACCTTGTGGAAATCCGCCGCCGCGCGCACCGACTGGCCCGACAGGTTCATGAAGGTGCCCGGCTTGAGCAGCACCACCCGCTCGGGCCCCAGGCGTCCCTCGCTCGTCAGGCCGTGGAATTTCGCCCGCCACGGCGTGAATCCGTGATCCGCCGCGATCCTCTCGACCGCCATGAAGCCGATGTTGTGCCGGTTGCCCGCATATTGCGCGCCCGGATTGCCAAGTCCGACCCAGAGTTTCATGCTGCCTTCCTAGCGGCGCGCGCGGCAGGGCGCCAGATACGGGCGAGTTCCCCGGCCAGTTCCCCGGCCAGTTCCCGGGCCGACCGACAGAGGGCAGGATGTACCAGACCGACCTCAAGACGTTCCGCTTTGTCGCGCTCGATGTCGAGACGGCGAACGGCTGGCCCGGCAGTATCTGCCAGATCGGGCTGGCCTTCGTGGCCCATGACGGCACCATCACCGGCGAAAGCCACCTGATCGACCCCGAGGACGATTTCAGCCCCTTCAACACCCGCCTGCACGGGATCGGCCCGGACCATGTGCACGGCCAGCCGCCGCTCCATCGCTTCTGGCCCGCCCTGCACCGCCGCCTTGCCCGCCAGCCGGTGGTCAGCCACAGCCGTTTCGACCCCGGCGCCCTTGCCGCCGCCTGCCGCGCGAACCGCGCGCTCGAGGGGCTGGAGGCGCTGGACTGGGTGGACAGCGTGCAGATCGCGCGCCGCGCCTGGCCCGAATTCCGGGGCGCGGGCGGGCATGGCCTTGGCCATCTGAAGGAACGGCTGAACCTGGACTTCCGTCACCACGACGCGGCCGAGGACGCGCGCGCCGCCGCGCTGGTGGTGCTTCTGGCCGAGGAGCGGCTGGGAATGCCCTTCCTGCGGATCGCGGGGCGCGGTGCCCCCGAAGGGCCGACATGAAAACGGGGCCCGAAGGCCCCGTCCCGGATCGTCGTCGCAAGGGGGCGATCAGGCGCCCGCGTCCTCGGCCTCGGCCGACCGCAGCCCCGACGGGGCCGAGATGTTGGCGATGACGAAGTTGCGCTCGACCGTCGGCTTCACGCCCTCGGGCAGGGTCACGTCGTTGATGTGGATGACATCGCCGATCTCGCGGCCGGTCAGGTCGACGGTGATGTGATCGGGAATGTCGCCCGCCAGCACCTCGAGTTCGACCTCGGGGCGCACCACGGTCAGCACGCCACCCTTCTTCAGGCCCGGCGCATCCTTGTGGTTCTCGAAATTCACATGGATGAACAGGTTGATGCGGGTGGTGCGGCGCAGGCGCAGGAAATCGACATGCGTCGGCAGATCCTTGACCACATGGCGTTCGACCGCGCGGCAGATCACGCGCACGTCGTCGTGGCCCTCGACCTTGAGGTTGAACAGCTTCTGCTTGAAGCGGCCCGCCTTCAGCTGCTTGAGCAGCACGTTGAAGGGCAGGCTGATCGGCAGCGGGTCCACCCCGCCACCATAGACAATGCCAGGCACCTCGCCATCGCGGCGGGTCTGACGGGCGGCCCCCTTGCCTGTCCCCGTGCGTGCCTTGGCGATCAGATCGGGAATCTCACCGGCCATCGGTCTCTCCATTGGTTGGCGGGCCGCCCTCCAAGGGTGTGCGGCCCATGAGCCGGGGCCATTAGCCGGATTCGCCGCCAAGGGAAAGGGGCAAACGCCGCCCTCAGCCCGGCTGTTCCCAGCGGCCCTCGAACCCTTCGGGGACAAGCAGGATGTCGCGGCCCACGTCGCGGATGTCGCGCCGCCCGCACAGCGCCATGGTCACGTCCATCTCGCTGCGCAGGATCTCGAGCGCCTTCGTCACCCCGGCCTCGCCCATCGCGCCAAGGCCGTGGATGTAGGCCCGCCCGATCATGGTCGCATCCGCCCCGAGCGCGAGCGCCTTGAGGATGTCCTGCCCGGTGCGGATCCCGCCATCGAGCCAGATTTCCGTCTGCCCCTTCACCGCCCGCACGATCGAGGGCAGCACCCGGATCGAGGACAGCGCCCCGTCGAGCTGCCGCCCCCCGTGGTTCGACACCACGATGGCATCGGCCCCGACCTTCACCGCCTCCTTCGCATCCTCGGCATCGAGGATGCCCTTGAGGATGAGCTTGCCCCCCCACTTGTCGCGCAGCCGCGCCACCTTGTCCCAGTCGAGACGGGGGTCGAACTGCTCGTTCGTCCAGGAGGCGAGCGAGGAGAGATCGCCCACGTTCCTGGCATGGCCGACGATGTTGCCGAAGGTGCGGTTGCGCGTGCCCAGCATCTCGAGCCCCCAGCGCACCCGCCAGGACATGTCGGCAATCGACCGGGGCGTGAGGCGCGGCGGCGCGGACAGGCCGTTCTTCAGGTCCTTGTGGCGTTGGCCGAGGATCTGGAGGTCAAGCGTGATGACCAGCGCCGATACCGCGGCGCGCTTGGCGCGCGCGATGATGTCATCGACATATTCCTCGTCGCGCATGACATAGAGCTGGAACCAGAACGGCGCGCGCACCGCCTCGGCCACCGCCTCGATCGAGCAGATCGACATGGTGGACAACGTGAAGGGCACCCCGAATTTCAGCGCGGCGCGCGCAGCCTTGATCTCTCCGTCGGCGCGCTGCATCCCGGTCGAGCCCACGGGCGAGAGGCCCACCGGCATCGCCACCTCCTGCCCGAGCATGGTCGATTTCACCGTCCGGTCCGACATGTCGACCGCGACGCGCTGACGGAACCGCAGATCGCCGAAATCCGCGGAATTGTCGCGGAAGGTCTGCTCGGTATAGCTGCCCGATTCGCAATAATCGTAGAACATCCTCGGCGTGCGCCGCCTGTGCAGGCGCTTCAGGTCGTCGATGCAGGTGATGACGGGCATGGGCGGGTTCTCCGGTGCGACTGGCCCGGCCGGGGCCGTCCCTGCCTTAGCAATCCACCCGCGCCGCGGCAATGCGCCCGAACTGCCGCCCGGCCCGGGCGCCGGGGGGCTGTCTGCCCCCCGGACCCCCCGAGGGTATTTTTGCAAAGATGAAAGGGGCCCCCTTCATCTTTGCCGAAATACCCCGGGGGGGAGGCCCGCAGGGCCGTGGGGGGGCAGCGCCCCCCCGCGCGCGGGCGGACTCAGGCGCCGGTGCCGATCGGGCAGGTCACGCCGGTGCCGCCTATGCCGCAGGAGCCTTGCGGGTTTTTCGCGAGATATTGCTGGTGGTAGTCCTCGGCCATGTAGAACGGGCCGGCGGGCGCGATTTCGGTGGTGATCGCGCCGAAACCGGCGCCGGCAAGGCGGGTGGCATAGGCGTCGCGGCTGGCCAGCGCCGCATCGCGCTGCGCCGCTGTGTCCCAGTAGATCGCCGAGCGGTATTGCGTCCCCCGGTCGCCGCCCTGGCGCATTCCCTGGGTCGGGTCGTGGTTTTCCCAGAAGATCCGCAGCAGATCGTCGTAGCTGACGCGCGCGGGATCATGGATCAGCCGCACCACTTCGGCATGGCCGGTCAGGCCGCTGCAGACCTCTTCGTAGGTCGGGTTGGGGGTAAGGCCGCCGGCATAGCCTGCCATGGTCAGCCACAGGTCGGCCGCTTGCCAGAACTTGCGTTCGACCCCCCAGAAACAGCCCATGCCGAAGGTGGCGACAGCCATGCCCGCGGGCGGGACCGGCGACAGGGCGCGGCCGGTCACGAAATGCGTGGCCGCGGTCGGGATCGGGTGGGGGCGGCCCGGCAGCGCATCGGCCGCGCCCACCATGGTCGATTTGCGGTCAGGGGCATTCGGCATCGTTCACACTCCTCGAGGCGGCGGGGATCGCGCGCGCCGCGCCCCCGTGGCTGCGCCGGGCTAGCCTTCCTTCCCGTAGATCACCTGCTGCGCCGCCCCGGCAAGCAGGAGCCACAGCGATGTGATCGCGAGTCCCCAGAACGACCAGCTTTCGGGATGGAAATTCACGAAGGCGGCCCAGCCCGCGAAGAACAGCCAGCCCACCGTCATCGGCAGCGTCACCTGGCGCCAGCGCTGGGTGCGCATCGGATGCACGAACTTGATCGGCACGAACATCGTCAGCGCCAGCACGGTCACGATGATGAGCGACACGAGCCGGTCCGGATGCAGCGCGAACAGCACCAGCACCACCATGTTCCAGCAGGACGGAAAACCCGAGAAACTGTAGTCGCGCGTCTTCATGCGCGTGTCGGCGAAATACATGGCCGAGGCGAAGTTGATGACGATGATCGCCGTCCAGCCCGGCCAGCCCGGCAGCAGCCCCGACTTGAACAGCGCATAGGCCGGCACGAAGACATAGGTGAGATAGTCGATGATGAGATCGAGCAGCACGCCGTCGAATTCGGCGGCGTTGCGGCGCACGTCGTAGCGGCGGGCAAGCGGGCCGTCGATTCCGTCGACAAAGAGCGCGACCACCAGCCACAGGAACATCACGTCCCATTTGCCCTCGACCGCGGCCAGCATGGCCAGCATGGCCCAGACGGCGCCGGTGGCGGTAAGGAGATGGACGAAAAGCGCCTTGGTCCGGACTGTCATTCGCTCTTCCTTACGGATTCGGCGGGAATGCGCAACCGTCCGCGATCATGCGCGCGGATGGGCGCGGTCATAGACATCCATCAGATGTGCCGCATCCACGGCGGTATAGGCCTGGGTCGTCGAGAGCGAGGCATGGCCCAGCAACTCCTGGATCGCGCGCAGATCGCCCCCCGCCGCCAGCAGATGCGTGGCAAAGGAATGGCGCAGCGCATGCGGCGTCGCCGTGGACGGCAGGCCAAGGTGCAGGCGCGCGCGCTCCATCGCCTTTTGCACCAGCCGCGGGTTCAGCGCCCCGCCGCGCGCCCCGCGAAAGAGCGGGGCGGCCGGATCGGGGGCATGGGGGCAGAGCCGCAGATAGGTCTGCACCGCGTCGCGCGCGACCGGCAGCACCGGCACCAGCCGCTCGCGCCCGCCCTTGCCGGTGATGCGCAGCACCGCGGGCAGGGGCGCGTCGCGGTGCCGCAGGGCGAGCGCCTCGGAAATCCGGAGCCCGCAGCCATAGAGCAGCGTCACCACCGCGCTGTCGCGCGCGGCGATCCAGGGTTCGGCGGGATGCACTTCGATGGTGGCGATCACCTCGCGCGCGGCGGGTTCGGACAGCGGACGCGGCAGTTTCGCGTGAAAGCGCGGGCTGCGCGCCGACAGGATCGCGACCGGGTCGATTCCCTCGCGTTCGGCCAGATGCCCGGCAAAGCCCTTGACCGCCGACAGCGCCCGGGCAAGCGACCGCGCCCCGAGGCCGCGGCCACGTTCGTGGGCCATCCAGGCGCGCATGTCACCCACGCCCACCGCCGCGAGCACGCCGGGGTCGGCCAACCCGCCCAGATGCCCGGTCATGAACCCGAGCCAGCCCAGCACATCCGTCCGGTAGGCGGCGATGGTGTTGGCCGCGGCGCCGTTCATCACCCGCTCATGGGTCAGCCAGTCCGCCAGCGCCTCGGTCAGGGCCGGGGCGATCATCCGTCAAGCCAGCGTCGCAGGCACCGTTCAAGAACGCCGCCGAAGAACCCGAGCAGGTCGGTGCCCTGCTGCGGGGCAAAGAGATGGGGATCCTCGGACCCCATCACCAGAAGCCCGGGCAACCGCCCCTCGCCCAGATCGAGGCGCAGGCAGCCCTCGGACCGGATGTCGTCGGCGGCTTCGCCGTAAAGGCCGGCGTCGGCCTCGTGGACCTGGCGCAGCGTCACCGCGCGCGCCGGCACCTGGCGGCTGCGGGTGATGTAGCTGTCGACAAAGCCCGGTTCGGCCAGCGACAGGATGGATTGCAGGCGGCGGATGGCCGGGTCGCCCTCGGCCGCGCGGGTCTCGAGGACAAGGCGCATCGTGTCCACGCGCAGGATGCCGGCTACATCGGTCGAAAGGTCGCGCAGGAAATGTTCGAACCGGGTCGAATCGAGCAGCCGCAGCACCGCGCGGTGAATCTGGTTCGTGCCGGCAAGGTTTTCATAGGCGGCGGCGATGACCGACCGGTGCGTATCCTCGAGCCGGTCAAGCCGCGCCTCGAGTCGTTCCATGGCGATGCCGCGCAGATCGACGATGTTGTGCCCCATCGCCCGTTCGTTCGCGGCCACGAGGGCGCGCATCAGTTCCTTGTCGTCAAGGAGCGTCTCGGGCTCGGCAATGATCTTTTCCCGGGTTTCAGGATCCATCTGGCTGTTGCTGCTCATTGTTGCCCTGCTGCCCTTTCGGGGCATCCTATCGGGCCGGGCGGGCCTTGTCAGCGCATTTCTGCGCCTTTGGGATGCGGACCCCGGCCCGGCCCGCCGCGAGGGGCGCGCGCGGCCCCTTTGCCCGCCCGCCCGCCCGCGCTATCCGGGGGGGATGCAGGGCACCGACGACAGCGAGGGCGACCATTTCGACGAGGGCAAGCCGCTGGGCGTGCTGACGGTCGAACCCGTCGGGCGGATCCTCGACTATCTGGCGCCGGCGGGGGGGGTGCGGACCGGCGCCTTCGTCGAGGTGCCGCTGGGCCCGCGGCGGGTGCTGGGCGTGGTCTGGGGCCGGGCGGCGGGCGACTGGCCGGTGGCGCGGCTGCGCCCGGTGCGGCGCGTCCTCGATGCGGTGCCGATGCGGGCGGGCTTGCGGTCGTTTCTGGCGCGGGCGGCGGATTACACGCTCACGCCGCTGCCGGCGATGCTGCGGCTGGCCACGCGGGCGCCGGGCCTCATGGAGCCCCCGGCGGCGCGGCGCGTGCTGCGGCGCGGCGGGGGCCTGCCCGCGCGCATGACGCCCGCGCGCGAACGTGTCCTTGCCGCGCTCGAGGAAGAGGGCCGGCCGATGCCGCCTGCGGAACTGGCGCGGGCGGCCGGGGTCGGGGCCTCGGTGCTGCGCGGGCTGGTCGATGCCGGCGCCCTCCTCGAGGAGGAGGCGCCGCGCGACCTGCCGTTTCCCTTTCTCGACCCCGACCGCGCCGGCCATGTCCTGACCGGCGATCAGGCGGCCGGATCGGCAGGATTGCGCGAAGCGGTCCGCGCCGGGCGCTATTCGGCCACGCTGCTGCGCGGGGTGACCGGATCGGGCAAGACCGAGGTCTATCTCGAGGCGGTGGCCGAATGTCTGCGCGCCGGGCGGCAGGCGCTGGTCCTGTTGCCGGAAATCGCGCTGACCGGCGATTTCCTGGCCCGCGTGGCCGACCGGTTCGGCACCCCGCCCGCCGAATGGCATTCCGGTCTGAACCCGGCCGAACGGCGGCGGGTCTGGACCATGGCGGGCGCGGGGGCCGGCACCGGCGGGGTGCAGATGGTGGCGGGCGCGCGTTCGGCGCTGTTCCTGCCGTTTGCCGATCTTGGCCTGATCGTCGTCGACGAGGAACACGACACTTCCTACAAGCAGGAGGAGGGCGTCCTTTACAATGCGCGCGACATGGCGGTGCTGCGCGCCGCGATCGAGGGGGTGCCGGTGATCCTGGCCTCTGCCACGCCCTCGCTCGAGACCTGGGTGAATGCCGCGCAGGGGCGCTATGGCCGGGTGGACCTGCCGGCCCGCTTCGGGCCTGCGGTCCTGCCGCGGATGCGCACCATCGACATGCGCGCCGAAGAGATTCCACCCGCGCGCTGGATCTCGCCCACGCTGGCGCGCGCGGTCGAGGCGCGGATTGCGCGCGGGGAACAGTCGCTCCTGTTTCTCAACCGTCGCGGCTATGCGCCGGTGACGCTGTGCCGGGCCTGCGGCCAGCAGATCGGCTGCCGCCACTGCGATGCCCGCATGGTCGAGCACCGGTTTCACAACCGCCTCATGTGCCACCAGTGCGGCGCGACCGAACCGCTGCCCGCCGCCTGCCCCTCCTGCGGGGTGGAGGGCCGGCTGGCCCCGGTGGGCCCCGGCGTCGAGCGCCTGGCCGAAGAGGTGGCGGCCACCTTTCCCCGTGCGCGGGTGGCGGTCCTGTCGTCGGACCTGTTCACCAGCGCCGCCGCGCTGCGCCAGGCGATCACCGACATCGCCCAGGGCGAGGCCGACATCGTCATCGGCACGCAGATCGTGGCCAAGGGGCACAATTTCCCGCGCCTCACCCTCGTGGGGGTGATCGACGCGGATCTCGGGCTTCAGGGGTCCGACCTGCGTGCGGCGGAACGCACGTTCCAGCTCATGCGCCAGGTCGCGGGCCGGGCCGGCCGGGCCGATGCGCCGGGCGAGGCGCTGCTCCAGACCTTCCAGCCCGAACATCCGGTGATCCGCGCCATCATCGCCGGCGACGAAGAGGGCTTCTGGCGGGCCGAGGCCGAGGGGCGGCGCCTTGCCGGGGTGCCACCCTATGGGCGCATGGCGGGGATCATCCTGTCCTCGACCGACGCGGGCCGGGTGATGGACCTCGGGCTCGAACTCGCGCGGAGGGCGCAGCCTCTGACCCGGATCGGGGCCGAGGTCTGGGGCCCCGCGCCCGCACCCATCGCCCGCATCCGCGGCCGCCATCGGGTGCGCCTTCTGGTGAAGGCAGACAAGGGGGCGCCGTTGCAGCAGGCGATCGGCGAATGGCTGGCACAGGTGCGCCTGACGGGCGACCTGCGCCTGGCCGTCGACATCGACCCGCAGAGCTTTCTCTGACCGGGGCCCGGCTTGCGGGCCGGTCAGGCCGCATGCGCACCGCGCGCCAGCGCGGCCACGAAATCCAGCACATCGGCGACCGGGCGGCCCCGGGCGATCTCGCCCACGATGGCCGAACCGACGACACAGCCATCGGCCACCCCGGCAATCGCCGCCGCCGTTTCGGGCGTGCGGATGCCGAACCCGACCACCACCGGCAGATCGGTCGCGGCCTTGATCCGCGCGACTTCGGGCGCGACATCGGCGGCCTGCGCCTCGGCCGCGCCGGTGATGCCGGTGATCGAGACATAGTAGATGAAGCCCGAGGCATTGCCGATCACCCGCGGCAGGCGCGCGGCATCGGTCGTCGGGGTGGCCAGGCGGATGAAGTCGATCCCGGCGGCCTGCGCGGGCAGGCACAGTTCCGCATCTTCTTCGGGCGGCAGATCGACGACGATCAGCCCGTCGACCCCGGCCTCGCGCGCCTCGCTCAGGAACCGCGCGACGCCAAGCGAATGGATCGGGTTGTAGTAACCCATGAGCACGACCGGTGTTTCCTGGTCCCGTGCCCGCAGATCCCGCACCAGATCGAGTGTGCGGCGCAACGTCTGCCCCCCGGCCAGCGCGCGCTGGCCGGCCAACTGGATCGTCGGTCCGTCGGCCATCGGATCGGTGAAGGGCACGCCCAGTTCGATGATGTCCACACCGGCGCCGGGCAGGCCCAGAACGATCTCGCGCGAGGTGTCAAGGTCGGGGTCGCCCGCCATGACATAGGCGACGAAAGCCTTGCGCCCCTCGGCGCTGAGCCGTGCAAACCGTGCCTCGATCCGTTTGGCCATGCGCCGCCCTCCCTGCATTGCAGCGCGGTTTGCGCGAAGGGGGCGTGAAAATCAATGGTCCGTGTCACCGCGACCCAGGGCTATCGCATTTGGCCGATGATGGACCTTGCGAAGTCGTCGGACCATCCGGCTCGTTTGCGTTTTCTGGAGATCGGGAGTTTGGGGCGGGCGGTTCGGAGCAGGTTGAGGGTGAGACGCCGGAGGATGGC
>JADYZU010000055.1 GCA_020852925.1 Rubellimicrobium sp.
AACCGGGCGAAAACGTCACGCCCGGCCTGTTTGACGAAACCGACGACGACGATTTCGTCGATGGGCCGGATGACGGCGACGATGGTGACGACGATGGTGATGACGGTGATGATGACAACGATGACAACGATGACAACGATGACAACGATGACGACAATTCCGGTTCGGGCCATGGCGACGGCAACTCCGGGTCGGACAGCGACGACGACTGACCGATAGGCGAACGGGACTTGCCCCGGCCCCGCACAGTGCCGATAGTCGGCGGTGCGGGGCCTCGCGGGTCCGAGAGGATCAAATGACGCGCACATTCTTCCGGGCAACCCTTCTGGCGCTGGCGCTGCATGCCGGGCCGGCGCTTGCCGGCAACATGGTGGACACGATCGTGGGCGACCTGCGCGCGCAGGGCTACGACCGGATCGACATCAGCCGCACGCTTCTGGGGCGCACGCGGATCGAAGCGCAAAGCGATGGCTACCTGCGGGAGATCATCCTTGATCCCCGGACGGGCGAAATCCTGCGCGACTATTGGGAGGTGCTGACGGATGCGGCCGGCCAGCCGCTCGTCACCGGAACGCATGGCCCTTCGGTGGTCGGGCCCGGCCCCGCCGGCGGCGGATCATCGGGTTCGGGCGACGATGACGACGATGACGATGACGATGACGATGACGACGACAATTCGGGGTCGGGTGGTGGCGGCAACTCGGGCAGCGGCGGCAACTCGGGCAGCGGCAGCGGCGGGTCCGGCAGCGGTGACGACGATGATGATTGATCCGTCGCCCATGCCCGTGCCGGCAGGACCGGGAGGGTGCCCGTGCGCGGACGCCTGATCATCGGCCTCATCCTGTCGGTGCAGGCGCTCTGCGCGTTCTTCTTCGTGTCCGACATCCTCTTTTCGGTCCTCGGCATCTATGCCCGCCCGCTGGCCTGGCAGACGCGAGAGTTTCTGGAACTCGGCGCGGCGCTTGGCCTGGTCCTCGGCGTGGTGCTGGGCGGTCTTGCCCTGCGGCGCATGGCGCAGGACCGGCGCAGGGCCGAGGAGAAGCTGCGCCGCGCCTCAGGTGCCTTCATCGACCTTCTGGAGGAGCGTTTCGGCGAATGGGGGCTGACGGCCTCCGAACGCGACGTGGCGCTTTTTGCGATCAAGGGGATGAGCACAGCCGAGATCGCCGCCCTGCGCAAGACCGCCGAAGGCACTGTCAAGGCGCAGACCAACGCCATCTACCGCAAGGCCGGCGTCAGCGGCCGCCCGCAGCTTCTGAGCCTGTTCATCGAGGACATGATGGATGACCGCCCGGCCGCGGACCCGGCCCCGCTGGCGCGAACCGGCTGACACGCGCCCCCCGGCGAAGGCCGGGCGGGCCTAGGGCGTGAATTTCGCCCGGACCGCCGCCAACGCCACCGCCACCGCCGCTTCGATGGTCAGGTCCGACGTGTCGATCACCAGGGCGTCTGCGGCCGCCCTGAGCGGCGCATCGGCCCGGCCCATGTCGCGTGCGTCACGGTCCCGCACTTCCGCCAGCACCGCGGCAAGGGGCTTCGCCCCGGCCTCGCCGCCCAGCTCCTGCCAGCGTCGCCGGGCGCGGACTTCGGCGCTCGCCGTCACGTAAAGCTTCACCTCCGCCTCGGGGCAGATCACCGTGCCGATGTCGCGCCCATCGAGAACCGCCCCCCCCTCGGCCCGTGCGAACCGCCGCTGGAAATCGACAAGCGCCGCCCGCACCCCGGGTATCGCCGCGACCCGGCTTGCCGCCTGCCCGGCTTCCAGCGTCCTGAGGTCGTCGCGCGCCAGATCGGCAGCGCCCAGCCCCCGCGCCGCCGCCACCGGATCGCCGCCCTTTGCCCCCACCGCCCGGTAAAGCAACCCGGTATCGAGATGCGCAAACCCGAAGGCCGCCGCCACCCGGCGGCCGATCGTGCCCTTGCCCGCCGCCGCCGGTCCGTCGATTGCCACGGTGAAGATCACGGGCCGCCCTCCACATGCGCGCCGCCCGCCATGGCGGGCCGGCGGTCCCTATCCGTTCGCCCGGCCGATCGCGCCGCCCAGCCCCGCCATCAGCCCTTCGAAGGCCGGGAAGGAGGTGGCGATGGGCGATCCGTCATCGACGCTCACCGGTTTCCGGGCCGCAAGGCCAAGCACCAGGAACGACATGGCAATCCGGTGGTCGATGTGCGTCTTGCAGGTCGCGCCGCCGGGAACATTGCCCGCGCCCATGCCATGGACGATCAGCACATCCTCCTCCTCCTCGATGCGCACACCGCAAGCCTCAAGCCCGCGCGCCATCGCGTCGATCCGGTCGCTTTCCTTCACCCGCAGCTCCGTCACGCCGCGCATAACCGTCCTGCCCTCGGCACAGGCCGCCACCACCGACAGGACCGGGAACTCGTCGATCATGCTGGCGGCGCGCTCTTGCGGCACCTCGATGCCCTTCAGGGCTGAATACCGCACACGCAGGTCGGCGACCGGCTCGCCACCCTCCTCGCGCGGGTTCAGGAACTCGATGTCGGCGCCCATCTCCACCAGCGTGGTGTAAAGCCCGTTCCGCGTCGGGTTCTGGCTGACGCCCGGCACCAGGATGTCGGACCCCTCGACGATCAGCGCCGCACATACCGGGAACGCCGCCGAGGACGGATCGCGCGGCACCGCAACCGTCTGCGGCCGCAGTTCCGGCTGGCCCATCAGCGTGATCACCCGCCCTTCCGGCAGATCCTCCACCCGCAGGTCCGCCCCGAACCCGCGCAGCATCCGCTCCGAATGGTCCCGCGTCGGCTCCTTCTCGATCACCACGGTCTGGCCCGGCGCATTGAGGCCCGCCAGCAGCACCGCCGACTTCACCTGCGCCGAAGGCATCGGCACGGTATAGGTCACCGGCACCGGCTCCTTCGCGCCCACCACCGTCATCGGCAGCCGCCCGCCCTGCCGGCCATGGGCCACCGCCCCAAAGAGCGCCAGCGGATCCGTCACCCGCCCCATCGGCCGCCTGTTGAGCGAGGCGTCGCCGGTGAAGGTCGCGGTGATCGGGCTCGTGGCCATCGCCCCCATGATCAGCCGCACGCCGGTTCCCGAATTGCCGCAGTCGATGACTTTCGCCGGCTCGGCAAAGCCGCCCACGCCCACGCCATGAACCGACCAGCTGCCGGGCGCGTGCCGCACCACCTCGGCGCCAAAGGCGCGCATCGCCGTTGCCGTGTCCAGAACGTCCTGCCCTTCCAGAAGCCCCGTCACATTCGTCTCTCCGACCGCAAGCGCGCCAAGGATCAGCGAGCGGTGGCTGATCGACTTGTCGCCCGGCACCTCGGCCCGGCCCCGCAGGGGGCCCGACTTGCGGGCAGTCATCGGAATGGGCGAACCGTGGCCGGACATGTCTTTCTCCCCTGAACCAATGGCGCTGATAGCGCAGGACATAGGGACGGTCCATGCCTTTCATTCTGGCACAAATATCCCACGGGGGCGCGGGGGTGTGAAACCCCCGCCCGCGCCGCATCATGCCTTGCGGAAGGTCAGGTAATGCGGCACCCGTCCCTCGCGCAGCGCCTTCTGCTCATAGCGGGTCGAAAGCCAGTCGTCCCAGGGCGCGCCGCCCTCTCCGATCAGGCCGAACCCGGCCTTCGGCACTTCCTCAAGCGTCTGGCGCACATAGTCGGGGATGTCGGTCGCCACCCGGAACTCCGCCCCCGGCGCCATGACCCGGTGCAGGCC
>JADYZU010000056.1 GCA_020852925.1 Rubellimicrobium sp.
AAGGACGGCGCGGGCGGCGCGCAGGCCGGGCGCCTCGCCGCCCTGCCCCAGCCGTTCCATGGTCAGGTCGGCGGCGGCAATCTGGGCCGCCCGTGCCGACGGGTCGGTGATCAGCCGGTCGAGCGCCTCGGCGATGGGGCCGGGCTGGCAGGCCGGCCCGAGGAATTCCGGCACGGCGCGGGTTTGCGAGACGATGTTGACCAGCGTCACCGTGTCGATCAGCGCCGCGCGCTTCATCAGCCACCAGGTCAGCCGGTTGAAATCATGGGCGATCACCATTGGCACCCGGTTGGCGGCGAGTTCGAGGCTGACCGTGCCGGACGCGGCAAGCGCAAGGTCGGCTGTGGCGAAGGCCGCGCGCTTGCCGGAGGCCGTTTCAAGGACGAGCGGCGGCTGCGGCCAGCGGGCGGTCATCTCGTGCACCAGTGGCGCCACGCCGCGCACGGTGGGCAGGGCGACGCAGAGGCCGGGATGGCGGGTTTGCAGCGCACCGACCGCCTGCGCGAAGCAGGGCAGCAGGCGCATCACCTCGCCCTTGCGCGAGCCGGGCAGGCAAAGGAGGAGCGGCTGATCGGCGCCGATGGCGTGACCCTCGCGGAAGGCGGCCGCTTCCGCAGGGGTGGCGCGCGGCTGGGCGACGACCGGGTGGCCGACGAAGGTGCAGCCCATGCCCGCGGCTTCCATATAGGGCGGCTCGAACGGGAAAAGCGCCAGCACATGGTCGATCAGGGGTGCCATCTTCGCCGCGCGCCCCGGCCGCCAGGCCCAGACGGTCGGCGCGACATAGTGGACGGTCTTCTGGCCGGGCCGGGCGGCGCGGACCAGTGCCGCAACCCTCAGGCAGAAATCCGGGCTGTCGATGGTGACGAGCGCGTCCGGTTCGGTGGCGATCACCGCGTCTGCCGTCTCGCGGATGCGGCGTTTCAGTTGGGCATATTTCGGCAGCACTTCGAGAAGCCCCATCACCGACAGTTCTTCCATCGGGAAGAGGCTCTTCAGCCCCTCCGCCTCCATCAGCGGACCGCCAACACCGGCGAAGGTTGCCTCGGGGGCAAGCGCCTTCACCCCCGCCATCAGCGCCGCGCCGAGCGCATCGCCAGAGGGTTCGCCCGCGATCAGGAAAAGCTTCATGGCTGGCGTGACCAGAGGTAAAGGCCGGCGCGACCGGCCTCCTCCTCCATCGCCGCGCGGTCGAGAAGCAGGACGGCGCCCGCCGCCCAGGCGAGGCCGCCCAGCCCGGCGCGCGCGGCGGCCCGCACTGTCTCCGGCCCGAGTGCAGGCAGGTCGATCCTTCGGTCCTGCCCCGGTTTTGGCGCCTTGTAGAGCAGGCCGCGCGCGCCCTTCGGATCGGGGCGAAGCCGGGCGAGATGCAGGGCCGCGAAGTCCAGCATCGCATCGGTGCCCGGCAGGCTTTCGACCGCGATGCAAAGCCCCTGCGCCACCACCGCCCCCTGCCCCAGATCGAGCGCCCCCAGCCCCGCCACGATGGCGGCGGCGCGGGCGGCATCCCTCTCGTCCGCTTCGGTCACGCTGCCGGCCAGAATGCCGGGGCCGGGCACGAGGTCGGGCGCGATCTGATCGGCCCCCACCACCTCGAAACCGAATTCCTCGAACAGCCCGATCACGAAACGCAGCGCGCCATCGTCGCCGGCCTGAAGCGCCGCCAGAAGCCGTGGCACCAGCGTCGCGGTGCGGGCATCGAAGAATTCCGGCTCCAGCCGCGGGCGGCGCACCGCGCCTGCGAAACAGACGCGCGTCACGCCCCGGCCGGCCAGATGATCGAGGAACGGCACCAGACGCTCCACCCGGAAGCGGACCGGATCGGCACCCGGCAGGTCGGCGGGAAACCCGTCCATTTCCGCGACAAGATGTGGCACGCCCGCCGATTGCAGCGCCGCCAGCAAAAGCGCCGGCAAGGCGCCCTGCCCGGCTATGATCGCGGTCCTCGGCGCAGATACGCTCATCGCGGCGTCAGGAAGGACCGGTCGGACGGGCCGAGGATGAAGTCCAGAACCTCGCGCACATAGGGATTGTCGTCCCCTTCATCGGCAAGCGCGCGGGCGCTGTCGCGGAAGGAGCCGGCGCCCAGTTCGCCCAGAAGTTCGCGGAGAGCATGAAGGTCGCCCCGGTCGGCACCGCGCCGCTTCAGCCCGACAAGGTTCAACCCGTCCAGCATTCCGCGCGGCCCCTGCACCAGCCCGTGCGGGATCACATCCGCCGTCACCATCGTCACCGCGCCGATCATCGCGCCACGCCCGATGCGGACGAACTGGTGCACACCCGACAGGCCGCCGACGATCACCTCGTCCTCAAGCACGCAATGGCCGGCGATGGCGACATTGTTGGCCAGGATCACCCGGTTGCCGATCTGGCAGTCGTGGGCCACATGCGAGCTGGCCATGAAAAGCCCGCCATCGCCCACCCGCGTCACCCCGCCGCCGCCTTCGGTGCCGGTGTTCATCGTCACGTTTTCGCGGATGCGGTTCATGGCGCCGATGATCAGCCGGGTCTTTTCGCCACGGAACTTCAGATCCTGCGGCACACCCCCGAGGGATGCGAAGGGAAAGACCTGCGTGCCTTCGCCGATCTCGGTCAGGCCCGAGACGACGACATGGCTGATCAACTCGACGTCCTTGTGCAGCGTGACCTCGGCCCCGATCAGGCAGAACGGACCGATCCGGCAGCCCGCGCCGATCCGCGCGCCCGACTCGATCACGGACGACGGGTGGATCTGCGCGCTGGGATCAATGGTCATGCCGTCAGTCCCGAAGATCCATCATCGCGGCAATCTCGGCCTCGCAGGCAAGCTGGTCGCCGACCTTTGCCTCGCCATGGAACTTCCAGATCTTGCCGCCGCCGCGCTTCACCGTCATGTGCAGTTCCAGCACGTCGCCCGGCACCACCATGCGCCGGAACCGGCAGTTGTCGATCGACAGGAAATAGGTCAGCAGGTCGCGCCCCACGACATCCATCGAGATGC
>JADYZU010000057.1 GCA_020852925.1 Rubellimicrobium sp.
ATAGCAACATCGTCGAGCGTGCCATCAAGCCGGTGTGCCTGACGAGGAAGAACGCGCTCTTCGCCGGTTCTGCCAGCGGCGGCGAGAGCTGGGCTGTCCTGGCCTCGCTGATCAACACCTGCAAGATGAACGACATCGACCCAGAGACTTGGCTCTCCGATGTGCTCGAACGCATCGTCTCGGGGCGTACCACCATCAACCGGCTCGATGAGCTTCTGCCCTGGACTTGGAAGGCGGCACGTCTGGCTACGGCCAACGACACTCTGGAGGCGCAGGCCGCATGAACACATCCACCCCGACCAGTGCGCCGAAGCGGCTCATGCTCGACCAGAAGAACTTCTTCGACTTCCTCCGAGCGCAGCGCCCCAGCCCGCCCGCCGCCGATCCGCAGACCTTGGATGTATACCTCACCGCGCTCATCATCGGGCCGCGCTTCATCGATCCTCGCCAGTGGATCCCATCCTTTGTTGGCGAAGGTGCCCTCATGGCGCTCGAACACACGACCGAGGCCCAGGCGCTCCAGTCTTTGGTGGCAGCCTACAACGCAATCTCCTCGGGGCTGGGCGACACGCCCGAGACCTGGCGCCCGCGGTTGACAGCGCACGGCGACCCGGCCTCTGCGCCCTACCTGTGGGCAGGCGGCTTCCTGCTCGGGACGAAGTTCGCGCCCAAGCTCTGGAAACCGGTATTGCTGGGAGAAGAGGGCGACCTGATAGGACCGATCAGAGAAATGGCTGACACGCGCGCCAACCTTGATGCCGCCGCTGTCGCGAAGGTGGCCAAGGCTGTCGTTGCCATCCGCGCGCACTTCATGCCGCGCAGGGCAAAGTCCTTCCGCTGACCGAGCCCCCGCCCGTCAACACCTGTCGACTACGGTCTGCTCGTGACGCTCACGATGAAGGGGGCCCCTTCATCTTTGCAAAAAAAATACCCCCGCCGGAGGCGGCACAACGCCGGCCGAGGGCGCGCGGCCGGGGTGTGGGGTGGGGGGTTGGGGCGCAACGCCAGACTGTCAGGGGGTTCCCATCCCGCAACCGGCGCCGCGGTCAAGTTGCGGAGGCCCCGCCCTCACAGGCCCAGCACATCCGTCATGTCGTATTCTCCCGGCGCGCGCCCCTGCCCCCAGAGCGCGGCCCTGAGCGCGCCGCGCGCGAAGATCGCGCGGTCGGTGGCAACGTGGCGCAGCACCAGCCGCTCGCCCGCGCCCGCGAAGATCACGTCATGCTCGCCCACGATGTCGCCGCCGCGCAGCACGGCAAAGCCGATATGCCCCTCCTGCCGCGCCCCGGTGAGGCCGTCGCGCCCCCGGTCCGCGACCTGCCCGAGATCGACGCCCCGCCCCTCGGCCGCCGCCTGCCCGAGCATGAGCGCGGTTCCCGAGGGCGCATCGACCTTGGCGCGGTGATGCGCCTCGAGCACCTCGATGTCGAACTCCGGCCCCAGCGCCGCCGCCACCTTGCGCGTGAGTGCCGCGAGCAGGTTCACCCCGAGGCTCATGTTCCCTGCGCGCACGATCACCGCATGGCGCGCGGCGGCGGCGATGGCGCGCAGATGTCCGTCCTCGAGGCCGGTGGTGCCGATCACATGCACCGCCCGCGCCTGCGCCGCCAGTGCGGCGAATTCCACCGTGGCCGCGGGCGCGGTGAAGTCCACCACCGCCTGCGCCCGGGCAAAGGCGTCGATCGGGTCATCCTCGATCCTCACGCCCAGGGGCGCGCCCCCCATGGCGGTGCCCGCATCCTGCCCGACCCAGGGATGGCCCGGCCGTTCGACCGCGCCCGCAAGGCGGGCCTGCCCCGATCCGGCGATGACGCGCATGAGCATCTGCCCCATCCGCCCCGAGGCGCCCGTGACCACGATTCCCGGCAGATCGGCCATCTTTCCCTCCATGCGCCACCGCCCGGCGTGATAGCGCGCAGGCGCGCCCTTGGCAAAGCCCCCGCTTGGCTTTGCCTGCGCCAGTGCCTAGATGGGGGCCATGAGCGCCCCATCCCGTCCCCCCGCCAAGGGCCCCTCGCAGCGCCAGTTGCGCGTGGGCGAACTGATCCGCCGCACCCTCTCCGATGTGCTGGCGCGCGGCGATGTCCATGACCCCGACCTGCAACGCCTGTCGATCACCGTGGGCGAGGTGACGGTCTCGCCCGATCTGAAGTGGGC
The DNA here is from genome assembly GCA_020852925.1 of Rubellimicrobium sp. Lineage (GTDB taxonomy): Bacteria > Pseudomonadota > Alphaproteobacteria > Rhodobacterales > Rhodobacteraceae > JADYZU01. Next base: position 2,158 of record JADYZU010000057.1, read on the forward strand.
GACCGCGCATGTGCTGCCCCTGGGCGGGGGCGATGCCGCGCTGGCGCTGGCCGCGCTGCGCCGCCACCGGGGCGAGTTGCGCCACCAGCTTGCGCGCGGCCTCACGCTCCGGCATGCGCCGGACCTGCGCTTCGAGATCGACACGACCTTCGACCGGCTCGACGCCTCGCGGCGGATGTTCGCGGACGAACGGGTGCGCCGCGACCTCGACCCGCCCGACGATGCCGGCACCGGAGCCGACAAGGCGTGATCCGCGCGCTGTGCACCCTTGCCCTTCTGACCGTCGCCGCCGCCTCTCCTGCCCGTGCCGTCGACTGCGCCCCCGCCCGGTTCGAGGGCCGCGCCTACACGATCTGCGAGATCGCCCCGGCGACCGACGACCTGCGCCTCTTTCGCGCCGATGCCGCCGGTCGGCCCTGGGGCAGCTTTGCCGCGCTCGAATCCGCGGTCGGGCCCCTCGCCTTCGCCATGAACGGCGGCATGTATCACGAGGACCGCACGCCGGTCGGCCTCTATGTCGAGGACGGCCACGAGGAGATGCGCCTCATCACCAGCGCCGGGCCCGGCAATTTCGGCATGCTGCCCAACGGCGTGTTCTGCATCGGCACCGGCCGCGCCGATGTGGTCGAGACGCTGGACTTCGCCGCGCGTCCGCGGGACTGCCGCTTTGCCACGCAGTCGGGGCCGATGCTGGTGATCGACGGCGCGCTGCATCCGCGCTTCCTGCCCGACTCGGACTCGCGCAACATCCGCAACGGCGTCGGCACCTCGGCCGACGGGCGGCGCGCGGTCCTTGCCATCTCGGACGAGGCGGTGACCTTCCACGAATTCGCCCGGCTGTTCCAGATCGGCCTGGGCCTGCCGCAGGCGCTCTATCTCGACGGGCGGGTGTCGCGGCTGCATGCGCCCGCGCTCGGCCGGTCGGATGGCGGGCCGCGCATGGGGCCGATCCTGGCCGTGGTTGACCCTGCCGGCGCGGGCGGCTAAGGCGCGGGCCTTCTGGAGACCGGGGGCGGACATGGCACGGACACGCAAGGGGCGCGCGGTTGACGGCTGGGTGATCGTGGACAAGCCCGCCGGCCCTGGCTCGACCGATATCGTGAACCGCGTGCGGCGGGCCTTCGGCGCGCAGAAGGCGGGCCACGCCGGCACGCTCGACCCGGACGCGACCGGGATCCTCGTCGTGGCGCTGGGCGAGGCGACCAAGGCGATCCCGCATGTCATGGACGCGCTCAAGGCCTATGACTTCACCGTGCGCTGGGGCGCGGCCACCACCACCGACGATGCTTCGGGCGCGATCCTCGCCACCTCGGCGCTGCGCCCCGACGATGCCGCGATCAAGGCCGCGATCCCGCGCTATCTGGGCGACATCATGCAGGTGCCGCCCGCCTTCTCGGCGGTGCGGGTGGACGGCGCGCGCGCCTATGACCTCGCCCGCGACGGCGAGACGCCCGCGCTTCAGGCCCGCCCGCTCTGGGTCGAGGAACTGCTGCTCACCGACCGGCCCGACCCCGATCACGCCCGCCTCGAGATGACCTGCGGCAAGGGCGGCTATGTGCGCGCCATCGCCCGCGACCTGGGCCGCGACCTGGGCTGCCTCGGCCATGTGACCGCGCTGCGCCGGCTCTGGTCGGGGCCGTTCACGCTCGATCAGGCGGTGACGATGGACCGGATCGAGACCGCCGCCGGCACGCCCGATATCGACGCGCTTCTCCTGCCGATCGAGGCCGGCCTCGCCGACCTGCCCGAGGTGCGCCTCACCGCCCCCGATGCCAGGCGGGTCGCGAACGGCAATCCCGCGCCCGCCGTCCCGCAGGAGGCGCTCGATTTCGACGACGACTGCTGGGCAAGCCACGGCGGCCGCGCCCTGGCCTTCGGCCACTGGCGCGCGGGGCAGTTCCACCCCGCCCGCGTCATCGCGACCCGGCCGTGACCGGCACCGGCTACAACCCGCCGCAGGATCCGCTGCGCATCCTGCACGACGACCACGAGATCGTGCTGGTGGACAAGCCGGCGGGCCTGCTGTCGGTCCCCGGCAAGGGCGAGCACCTCGCCGATTGCCTGATCGCCCGGCTCGGGCGGATCTTCCCGACCGTGCTGCTGGTCCACCGCCTCGACCGCGACACATCGGGGATCATGGTCTTTGCCCTGACCGCGCATGCCCAGCGCCACCTCGGCTGGCAGTTCGAGGAACGCAAGGTGCAGAAGACCTACATCGCCCGCGTCCACGGCCTCCTCGAGGGCGACCGCGGCACCGTCGACCTGCCGATCGCCGTGGACTGGCCGAACCGCCCGCTCCAGAAGATCGACCCGGACTCGGGCCGCCCCGCCGTCACCGACTGGCGCGTGCTGCGCCGCGGCGACAACGAGACCCGCCTGCGCCTCACCCCGCACACCGGCCGCAGCCATCAGTTGCGCGTGCACATGCTGGCGCTCGGCCATCCGATCCTCGGCGATCCGTTCTACGCCACCGGCCCCGCGCGCGCCCATGACCGGCTCATGCTCCATTCGGAAACGCTGCGCCTGCGCCATCCCGACGGCGGGCAGCACCTGCGCTTCACCGCCCCCTGCCCGTTCTGAGCCTCCCTTCATCTTTGCCCCAAATACCCCCGCCGGAGGCCCCCGAGGCGGGGCCCGCAGGGCCCGGCCGAGAGGAAGACCCGCGCGGGCCGCGCCCGCGCTCCGCCAGGCCCCTGCGATGCGCAGGGGCCGCTACGGCGCAGGCACCGCCGTGTCCCAGTTCGAGATCGCCTTCTGCACCAGGAATTCCTCGATCCCCCAGACCCCGCCCTCGCGCGCCAGCCCCGAGGCGCCGATCCCGCCAAAGAACGCGCCCTTCGGCAGGCCCTTGCCGTTCATCTCGATCATGCCCGCGCGCAGCGTCCGCGCCAGCCGGTTGCGCCGCGCGCCATCGGCCGACTGCACATAGTTGGTCAGGCCATAGACCGTGTCGTTGGCGATGGCCGCCGCCTCTTCCTCGGTGTCTAAGGGGATGATCGACAGCACCGGTCCGAAGATCTCCTCGCGCTCGATGGTCATGCCCGGCACCACATCGGCAAAGACGGTCGGCCGCACGAAATAGCCCTTGTTCAGCCCCTCCGGCCGCCCCAGCCCGCCCGCCACCAGACGCGCGCCCTCCTCGATCCCCTTCTGGATATAGCCCTGCACCTGGGTCCACTGCCGTTCGTTCACCACCGGGCCGATATGCGCCCCCTCGAGGTGCGACGGCCCGACCCGCGTGGCCAGGGCCACGGCGCGCGCCTCCTCGACCGCCTGTTCGTAGCGCGGCCGCTCGACCAGCATGCGCGTGGGCGCGTTGCAGGACTGGCCCGAATTGTTCATCACATGCCGCACCCCGCGCGCCACCGCATCGGCGTCGGCATCGGCGAAGATCAGGTTCGCGCCCTTGCCGCCCAGTTCCAGCGCCACCCGCTTGAACGTGTCGGCCGCCGCCCGGCCGATTGCCCGCCCGGCCCGGGTCGAGCCGGTGAAGGACACCATGGCGATGTCGGGATGGGTGGACAGGTCGGTTCCGACCCCGGCGCCGTCGCCGTTCACCAGGTTGAACACCCCGGCCGGACAGCCCGCGTCATGGACGAATTCGGCGAACAGCATCGACGACAGCGGCGCCTGTTCCGACGGCTTGAGCACGATCGTGCAGCCCGCCAGCAGCGCCGGGATCACCTTCAGCGTCACCTGGTTCATCGGCCAGTTCCAGGGCGTGATGAGGGCGACCACCCCGATCGCCTCCAGCGCCAGACGCGAATCGGGCACGTCGGCGCGCAGCGTCTTCAGAAAGCGCACCTCGCGGAACGCCTCGAGGAAATTCTGGATATGGCTCGAGACGCAGGGCGCCTGCGCGCGCCGCGCAAGGTCGATCGGCGCCCCCATCTCGAGCGAGATCGCCCGGGCCATTTCCTCGGCGCGGCCCTGATACTGCGCGAGGATCCGTTCCACCAGCGCCACGCGCGCGCCCGGATCGCCGCTGGACCAGGCCGGGAACGCCGCCCTTGCCGCCGCGATCGCCGCCTGCGAATCGGCCCCGCCCCCCAGCGAGATGACCGCCGCCGGTTCCTCGGTCGAGGGATTGATGACCACATGATCGCGGCCTTCGCGGGGCGCCACCCAGGCGCCGTTGATGTAGAAGGAACGTTTCTCGATCATCGGACTCTCTCCTCGGCAGAAAATGCATGGCAGCCATGTTGCGGCGAAATGGCACATCCCGGCGTCCCGCCCTATATCGGGGCCAGGATCCGGAACAAGGAGCACCGTCATGGGCCTTCGCATCAACGATACCATCCCCAACCTGACCGTCCAGACCGATCAGGGCACATTCGCCCTGCATGACTGGATCGGCGACAGCTGGGCCATCCTGTTCTCGCATCCGAAGGATTTCACCCCGGTCTGCACCACCGAATTCGGCGCCGTGGCGCAACTGGCCGACGAATGGGCGCGGCGCGGCACGAAGGTGATGGGCATCTCTGTGGACAGCGCCGAGGATCACATCCGCTGGAAGCACGACATCGAGCAGACCTCGGGCGCGAAGGCCGGGTTCCCGATCATCGCCGACACCGATCTGGCCGTGGCCAAGGCGTTCGACATGCTGCCGGCCGATGCCTGGCTGCCCGATGGCCGCACCCCTGCCGATACCGCGACGGTGCGCGTGGTGTTCATCATCGGCCCCGACAGGAAGCTGAAGCTGTCGATGACCTATCCGATGAATGTCGGGCGCAACTTCGCCGAGGTGCTGCGCGCGCTCGACGCGCTTCAGACCGCGGCGCGCGAGGGGGTCTCGACCCCCGCCAACTGGAGCGTGGGCGACGACGTGGTGATCCCCGGCACGATCCCCGACGATGAGGCCGCACAGCGTTTCGACGGCTTTACCAAAGTCCTGCCCTATCTGCGCAAGGGCCGGATCCGCGCCTGAACCGGGCGCAAGGCAGGGGTCCGGCAGCGATGCCGGACCGCACCGCCGCCCGCCGCGGCCCCGCCGCCGGGGTTCAGACCACCACCACCTCGGCCCCGACCGCCACCCGGTCGTAAAGGTCGATGGCGTGGTCGTTCAGCATCCGGATGCAGCCCGATCCGAAGCTCAGCCCGACCGTCCAGGGCTGCGGCGTGCCGTGGATGCGGAACATCGTGTCATGGCTGCCCTGATAGAGATAGAGCGCGCGCGCCCCCATCGGGTTCATCTCGTGCCCGCCGGGCAGGCCGCCGGCGTATCGGGCGTAGATCGCCGGCTCTTCGCGGATCATGCTGGCGGTGGGGGTCCACGAGGGCCATTCCGCCTTGCGCCCGACCCGCGCCCGGCCCGAGAAATTGCGCCCGGTCGCGCCCACCGCGCATTTGTAGCGCCGCGCCAGACCGTCCTCCAGTGTGAGATAGACCCACAGACTCGCGGTATCGACCTGGATCAGGCCGGGCGGCACGCCGGGGCGGATCGCCACATCCGCCGGGAGCCATTCCGCCGGAAACTCGAACGCCTGCCCGGCCTGCGCCATTCCCGCGCCCACCGTGCCCATCGTGCCCGCCACCCCGGCGGCCAGCCCGCCGATCAGGAAACCGCGCCGCTGCATCGTCCCCTCCCTGGAAACCGTCCGGTTCCCGCCCATTGTGGCACCCGCAGGCGCATCCGTCACCTGCCCTTGCCCGGCCGGCCCCGCGCCGCGATCGCCGCGCCGCCCTCGACCCAGCGCGCCACCACGGCGCGCAGCGCCCCTGCGTCCGATTCCGCCAGCGCCGCGCGCAGGTCGCGCAGGCACGAGGCCACCTCGATCTCGCTCAGATGGGCCTCGCGGGCGCGCAGGATCTTGGGATGCGGGGTGGTGATCTGGCCGTCGCCGATCAGCAGTTCCTCGTGCAGCTTCTCGCCGGGGCGCAGGCCGGTGATGGCGATCTCGATATCGCCGTCGGGATGGTCGGCATCGCGCACGCGATAGCCCTGCGCCTCGATCATCTGGCGGGCCAGGTCGTGGATGCGCACCGGATCGCCCATGTCGAGCACGAATACATCCCCGCCCTGCGCGAACCCGCCCGCCAGCAGCACCAGACGGGCCGCCTCGGGGATGGTCATGAAGTAGCGCGTCACCTCGCGGTGAGTCAGCGTGACCGGACCGCCGCGCGCGATCTGGTCCTGAAACAGCGGCACCACCGACCCCGAAGAACCGATGACATTGCCGAAGCGCACCATCGAGAACAGCGTCCCGCCCGGCGCGCGGCGCGCGGCGAAATCCTGCACCACCAGTTCGGCCAGCCGCTTGGACGCGCCCATCATGTTGGTCGGGCGCACCGCCTTGTCGGTTGAGACCAGCACGAACAGCCCGACCCCGGCCTCAATCGCCGCCTGGGCCAGGGTCTGGGTGCCGATCACGTTGTTGGCGAAACCGGCGGCCGGATTGCGTTCCACGATCGGGACATGCTTGTAGGCGGCGGCGTGCAGGACGACCTCGACCCGGTGTTCGGCCAGGACGCTGCGCACCAGCGGCTGGTCCGCGACCGAGCCGAGCACCGCCTCGACCTCGACCACGGATCGCCCGGCCAGTTCGCGCAACTCCTGCTCGATCGAATAGAGCGCGAGTTCGCTGATCTCGAACAGGACGAGCCTACGCGGGCGCCAGCCCAGGATCTGCCGGCACAGTTCCGACCCGATCGAGCCGCCCGCGCCCGTGACCATCACCACGCGCCCGGCATAGGTGCCGCCGTTGTCCGGCAGCCCGCCGACCAGCGGCGCGCGCCCCAGCAGCCGGTCCGGCATCACCGGCGCAAGCTGGTGCACCAGATCCCGGCCCGATCCGGCAAGTTCGGCGAAGGACGGCAGGGCATGGACCTCGAGGCCCATGTCCTCGAGCCGGCGCGACAGCCGCGCGATCTGCGGCCGCGACGCGCCCGGCATCGCCAAAAGCACCCGCGTCACCCCGCGGTCACGCACCAGCATGGCCAGATCGGGCGGCGCGTAGACATGCAGCCCGGCGATCAGCGTGCCGTGCAGCGCGGTGTTGTCATCGACAAAGGCCACCGGCACCACGCGCAGGTCGGTGCGCAGCGCGGCGGCAAGTTGCTGCCCGTCGCGTTCGGCGCCGTAGATGAGGACGCGGGTCACATCCTCGCCGCTGCGGTAGAGCCGCAGCAGGAACTGGAGAGCGACAATGCGCGTGCCGACCGCGAGCAGGAATTGCAGCAGCGTGAAGACCACGAACACGGCCGGCGGCGTGCCGACCCGGCCGATCCGGTCAAGGATGGCGATGGCGATGCCCAGCAGCACGGCATGCAGCAGGGTCTTGCCCATCGCCGTGTTCTCATAGGACTTGAGCTGCACCCGGTGCAGCCCGAGCGCGAAGGCGATCAGCCCCGACAGCGCCATGAGCAGCACAAGCGCGGCCGTGTCGGCAAGGGGCGATTCACCCAGGCCCATGTGCCGGCCCCGAAGCATGAAGGCCCCGACCAGCGCCACCGGCACCAGAAGCACGTCAAGCCCGAGGACCAGCCATTGCTTGTCCTTGCGCGACATCCGCGAGACGATGCGCAAGAGCGCCCTGAGGATCCTGTCCCTGGTCAAGACGGTCGGCCCACCTGTCGCGCCGGGCCGGTCCGGCCCGGTCCCTCCGGGGATCGTCCTAGAACCATGGGGGGCGCGTGACAAGGCGGTTTCGCCGCGCCTGCGCGATGGCCTGCGCCTCAGGCACGCCGCCGCCGATGCCGCCGCCTGCGCCGCAGCCGTGTGCCCGGTCCGCGCAGGAAGCGCAGCCCGGTCTGCGCGATCAGCAGCAGATCGAGGCCGGTGGTCCGGCGCCGCTGATAGATCAGGTCGATGCGCGCCTTGCGCGGCACGCAGCGGCGGCGATAGGCGGCCTCGGTCTCGGCCGCCGAACGGCAGCGCGACAGGATCCGTTCCTCATGCGCGTGATACACCAGCGTCGCCAGCCCGGTGATCCCCGGACGCGACCGCAGCACCTGTGCATAGAGGTCAGGAAAGGCCGCGACATAGCGGCGCAGCGGCGGGCGCGGGCCGACCAGGCTCATGTCGCCGCGGATCACGTTCCACAGTTGCGGGATCTCGTCGGCACGGCTGGCGCGCACCAGGCGCTGAAGCCCCGACATGCGCGCCGCCTTGTCGCCGCCGGTGACGCCGGAATCGGCCGGATCGGGGCGCATGGTGCGCAGCTTCACCAGACGGAAGGCGCGCGAGGGGGTCTGCATCCGTTCGGAAATGTAGAACAGCGGCCGCCCCTCGCGCAGCAGCAGCAGCCCCATCACCAGCCCCAGCGGCAGCACGAGCAGCAGCGCCAGCACCAGCGCCACCGCCAGATCGAGCGCGCGTTTCCCCGCGCTCATGGCGTCCCCCCGCCCAGGGTCCAGCCGGCGGCGCGGGCCTCGGCCACAAGGGCAGAGGCAGCGGCGCGGGGCAGCGGCACCAGGGATTCGAGCAACCCGGTATCGAGTTCGAGCCGCGCCAGCGCATCGGGCGGCGCCGGCACCGGATGCCAGCGCGCCCCCGCGGCGGCAAGGATGTCCTCCATCGGCACCGTGCCGGGCTGGGCGGTGTTGAGGATCGCGGGCAGGTCGTCGCGCCCGGCCAGCGCCACCAGCACGCGCGCCAGGCTGACAGGCCCGATCCAGGCGCGGCGCGGGCTGCTGCCGTCGGCAAAGCGGTCAAGCGCGACTTCGCCCGCCGCCATCGCCGCAAAGAGCGCGCCGCAACCCGCGACATTGGCCAGCCGCAGGCAGGTGACGCCGGGCCGGCCGGCGACCGCGCGCTCCATCGCGGCCTTGGATGCGCCATAGGCGCCCAGCGGCGCGGGCGGCGCCGTGTCGTCCGGGATCCCCGCGGCCCCCGCCACCACGGCGGCCGAGGACATGAGCAGCACCGGCCCCCGCACCCCGGCGGCCGCCAGCGACAGCGCCGCAAGCGCCGCGGCGGTATTGGCCCCAAGCTGCGCCGCATCGCCGCCGGTGGCGCCGGCCAGAACCACGATGCCGCGCACCGCGCCCAGGCGCGGATCGGCGGGCGGCGGGCCGGCCAGATCCCAGGCGATGGCATTGCCGCCGATGGCGTGGCCCGGCCGGTGGTGCCAGAGCGGCTCGACCGCGCCGGGCCAGAGGCCGCGCCGCCACAGCATCCGGAACGCCCGGCCGATGCGGCCGGTGCTGCCAAGGATCAGAAGGGGCGCTGCGGGACGGTCCATGGCAGGGATCCCTAGCCGCATCGGCCGGGCGGCGCCAGAGCGTGACGCCCCCCCCGCGCTCAGGCCCCCCCCCTCCCGCTCAGGCCCCCCTGTGCCAGTCCCAGCCGATCCGGTCGAAGAACGCGCCGTAAGTTGCCGAAATCGCGCGCAGATCGGCGCCGTTCACCCTTTCTTCGGCGTTCCAGCCCTTGACCGCCACACCCAGGATGCGCGGGGCGATCATCGCCTCGAACTCGTGATCGGCGGTGGTGAATTCCGACCAGAAGCAGCCCTGCACCCCCACGATGCGCGGGGCGATGTCGTCGCAGCCCGCGGGCACCACGCGCCAGTCCACCGTATCCTCAAGCCCGACAAAGGCCGCCCAGGCCGCGCCCCAGTCGCCGGGGTCGGCGGTATGGGCCATGTCGAGATAGACATGCTGCGCCGGGCACATCACCACGTCATGCCCCATGCGCGCGGCCGCGATCCCGGCGCCCTGCCCGGTCCAGGAAAAGATCAGCGCATCATGGCCGATCCCGCCCTGTCCGCCCTTCACCGATTCCTCCCAGGCGGCGGAACGGATGCCCTGCCGCTCCAGATCGCCGGCCAGCCGCGCCATCATCCAGCCCTGAAGATCGTCGCGCGTCACCAGCCCCTCGCGCGATTTCAGCGCATCGGCGGCGGGCGATCCGTCCCAGGTGCCGGGCGCCAGTTCGTCGCAGCCCAGATGCAGGATGCCCAGCGGGAACATCCCCGCCACCTCGGCCAGAAGCGGCCCGAGAAAGGCCATCGTCGCCGGCATCGCCGGGTTCACCGCGTTGTCGGGATAGCCCTGCACGCTGCGTTCGGTGCCGCTGTCGTCCGGGTCGCGCAGGCCCGGGATCGTGCGGTTCAGCGCCAGGGCATGGGCCGGCACCTCGACCTCGGGCAGCACCTCGATGCCCAGCGCGGCGGCATGGGCGATGATCTGCCGCGCCTCGTCCTTGCTGTAGCCGCCCCCGGCGCGGATGCCGCCGCCAAAGACGCCGGGCACCGTCTCGCCCTCGCCGCGCCAGAGCGTGCGCCGCCACAGGTCGGGCGCGCAATCGACCTCGAGGCGGAAGGCCTCGTCATCGGCGAAATGCCAGTGGAAGCGGTTCATCTTGAGCAGCGCCATCAGATCCAGCAGCCGCAGGATCGTGGGGACCGCGTAGAAGTGGCGCGCACAGTCGAGGTGCTGGCCCCGCCAGCCATAACGCGGCCGGTCGGTGATCGTGCCGCAGGGGATCCGCCCCTCGTGCGTGGCGATCAGCGTGAGCAGCGTCACCGCCCCGTGCAGGAACCCGTCCCGCCCCGCGGCGACAAGGCGCACCCCTTCGGGACCGATGGTCAGCACATGGCCGTCTCGGGGCAGCGCCGGATCCAGTTCGGTGACCAGGGGCACGCCCTCAACGTCGATCAGCGCGCCCAGCCCGCTGCGCCGCGCCAGCGCGTCGGCGGCGGCAAGGGCATCGGCCCCGTCATCGCCCTGCGGCGCAAAGGCATCCGCCCGCAGCGTGCCTTCGGCCGGTTCCCATCCTGCGGGCTGCGGCACGAGGCGCAGGCCGCCCCAGGGCGCGGCGGCGGCCTGCGGCCGGGCGGCGGCGCCGGGACGGGGCTGCACCACGCCCGAAGGCAGGCGCGGCAGCGCGTGGCAGCTGCCGTCGGCGAGCCGCAGATAGCCCCCCAGCGGCAGCCAGGCCCGGTTCGCGGGCCGGTGCTGCGGGTCGTCATGGGCCAGACGGATCCGGTGCGGCACACCCGCGCGCAGGTCGGGCAGGCGCACCTCGAGATAGCCGCCAAGCCGGGTCAGCAGCGCGCCCCCCTCGATCACCCGTCCCGGCCCCATCAGCGACAGGCACCAGACCGGCGCCGTCAGGTCGCGGTCGGGGGTGAGGGTTGCGTGAATCTCGGTGCCGGCGATCACGGCGTCAAAAGCGGGGGTCATCAGGTTCCATCCAGGCGCAGTTCCGCGACGAAGTCGTAGATGTCGGAGTGATAGAGGCCGCGCGTGAACTCGATCGGGCGGCCCGAGGGCAGATAGCCGGTGCGGTCGATGCGCAGCACCGCCGCCCCGACCGGCAGGCGCAGCATGGCCGCCTCCTGCGGGGCGAGGTTCGCGGCGGTGATGCGCTGGACCGCGCGCGTGGGGGCGCCGCCCAGCGACCGCAGCACGGTATAGAGCGAGGTCTCGACCACATCGGGATCGGGCAGCACGTCGATCGGCAGCGAGGACCATTCGATGCAGATCGGCACGCCGTCGGCGCTGCGCAGCCGCTCGATCCGGGCCACCCTCTCGCCCGAGGCGATGCCGAGCGCCATGGTCTCGTCCGCCGAAGGGGCAAAGAGGCCGCGCGCCAGCACCACCGAGGAGGAGGTCTTGCCGCGGGCCAGCATGTAGTCGGTGAACGAGGTGAGCGACGAGAGCGACTGTTCGAGTTTCGGCCCCTGCACGCGCACGAAGGTGCCGGCGCCGCGGCGCTGCTCGACCAGACCGCCGGCCACCAGTTCCGACACCGCCCGGCGCACGGTGACGCGGCTGACCTGCGCCAGTTCGGCCAGATCGCGTTCGGGCGGAAGCTGCGCCCCCGATTCCAGATCGCCCGCCGCGATCAGCGCCGCGACATGCCGCGACAACTGTTCGTAGCGCGGCCCGTGCCCGGCGCGATACCAGCGTTCGGCGGCAAAGAACCGGGCGGGGTCGTGCGCGTCCATCTGTTCCCTCCCCCCGGTTTCGCCGGATTCGCTGAAACGATACCTTCATGAAACCAGTCTGACCAGAAGGTATCGTTATTCGCCAGAAATCTGCTTGAAAATCAGTCCAGAGACGAAAATTTCCCGGACAGGTATCATATTGGTAGCAAACCGGCCCATCTCTGGTATGTTTCCGGCAAGAGGAGATTCGCCGCAAGGCCGCCGGGCCGACAGGTCCGGGGCGGGACAGGCGGACCCGCGCGAACATGGGGGGTCGGATGACCGAAGTGATGACGGGCGCCCCGGCGCCGCGCCGCGCCGCAAGGCGGCGGCTCAGCGACGCCACCTTTGCCTGGCTGCTGATCCTGCCCTCGGTCCTTTTCATCACGGTGATCGTCGCCTGGCCGCTGGTCGAGACCATCCGCCTGTCCTTCACCAATGCGCGGCTGGGCGGCGAATCCTGGGTCGGGCTGGAGAATTATGCCAAGCTACTGAACAGCAAGGATTTCTACGCCACGGTCTGGCGCACCTTCTACTGGATGTTCCTGTCGGTCGCGCTCAAGATCCTGATCGGCCTCGTCGGGGCGACGCTGCTCAATGCGGCGGTGCCGGGCAAGGGGCTGTTCCGCATCCTGGTGATGCCGCCCTGGGTCATTCCCATCGCCATCGGCGTGATCGGGTGGAAGTGGCTCTATAACGGCTATTTCGGGCTGATCTCGGGGCTGTTGCAGCAGGCGGGGCTGTTTCTGGACAACATCGGGCTGGCCGGCTGGATGCGCGCGCACGGGATCGGCGGCCTGCTCGATGCGCTGGCGCTGAACGGCGACCGGGTGGCGCTGCTCGCCTCCAAGACCTCGGCCTTCTATTCGGCGGTCGTCACCGATGTCTGGGTGGGCGTGCCGATGGTGACGCTGTTCCTGCTGGCCGCCATGCAGGGCGTGAGCCGCGACCTTTACGAAGCGGCCTGGGTCGATGGCGCCGGGCGCTGGTACCGTTTCCGCCGCATCACCATTCCCCAGATCATGCCGGTGATCGTTTCCATGGCGCTGCTGTCGGCGATCTGGACCTTCAACAGCTTCGAAATCATCTGGATCCTGACCGAGGGCGGCCCGCGCGGTGCCACGCGCACGCTCATCATCGACACCTACGACACCGCCATTTCCTCGAACAAGTTCGGCGAGGGGGCGGCGCGCGCGGTGGTCATCGTCTTTCTGCTCGCGCTGTTCTCGCTGGCCTATCTCTACCTGCTCAACCGCGTGAACCGCCGCTACGGGGTGAAATGACATGCTCATGGACCGCCTGAACCTGGCCCAGAAGATCGCCATCTACATCGCCATCTTCCTGTTCCTGCTCTTCGTCCTGCTGCCCTTCCTCGAGATGTTCCGCACCTCGCTGCGCCCGCTCGATCACCTCATGACCGCGAAGTTCGAGCTGTGGGGCCCGGAATCGAGCTTTCAGGCCTACCGCGACATGTGGACCACGGTCCCCTATCTCATGCGCTACATCCTGAACTCGATCTTCATCTCGACGGCGGTGACGGCGCTGACCATGATCTGCGTGGTGCCGGCGGCCTATGCCTATGCGCGCCTCGACTTTCCCTTCAAGGCGATGAGCCTGGGCGTGTTCCTGTCGGTGAACATGTTCACGGGGGCGGTGCTGCTCATCCCGCTCTACCGGGTGATGCGCACGCTCGGGCTGCTCAACACCTACTGGGCGATGATCATTCCGGGTGTGGCCTTCCTCATCCCCACCGGGATCTGGCTCCTGCGCTCCTACCTCGAGAAGATCCCCCGCGAACTCGAGGAGGCGGCCTATGTCGATGGCGCCTCGCGCCTCTACACGCTGCGGCGCGTGGTGATCCCGCTGGCGGTGCCGGGGCTGATCGTGGTCTCGACCAGCGTGTTCATCGGCGCCTATGCCCAGCAGTTCCTGTTCGCGATCACCTTCAACAACCGCACCGAGCTTCAGCCGCTGCCGGCGGGGCTTTACGAATTCATCGGCTATCAGGATGTGGTCTGGAACCAGATGATGGCCGCCGCGCTCACGGGCGTGCTGCCGGTCATGCTCTTCTTCCTTTTCCTCCAGAAATACCTTGTCGCGGGGCTGACGGCCGGCGCGGTCAAGGAATGACGGCAACCAACAGGTCCAATCAAGGGAGACATGGACAGATGAAGACCCTCAACACCCTGTCGCTGGCGGCAGCCCTGCTTGCCGGATCGGCACTTTCGGCGATGGCGCAGGAAGGCACCGAACTGCATTTCATCATGTGCGGCGGCGAAGTGCGCCCGGCCGATCAGGCGGTGATCGACACCTTCGTGGCCGAGCATCCCGGCGTCACCGTGAACATGGAAGCGATCGAATGGGGCACCTGCCAGGACAAGTCCACGCAGCTTGCCGCCGCCGGCGATCCGCCGTCGCTGGCCTACATGGGCAGCCGCACGCTGCGCCAGCTTGCCGCCAACGACATGATCGTGCCCGTCACCTTCACCCCCGAGGAAGAGGCGGCGTTCCAGCAGGGCGTGCTCTCGACCGTGCGCTTTGACGGGCAGTACTGGGGCATCCCGCATGCCTTCTCGACCAAGGCGCTCTACATCAACTGCGACCTCGTCGAGGCCGCCGGCGCCGAATGCGTGGCCCCCGAGACCTGGGACGACATGATCGCCCTCGCCCGCACCGTGACCGAGAACACCGACGCGGCCGGCATCGGCATCGCCGGCAAGGATTTCGACAACACGATGCACATGTTCCTCGATTTCCTCTATTCGAACGGTGGCGACGTGTTCGATCCCGAGACCGGCGAACCCGCGCTTGACAGCCAGGCCACGCGCGAGACGCTGCAACTCTACCAGGACCTGCTGCCCTACATGGAATCGGGCCCGATCGAGTGGGAGCGCGACCAGCTGCGCGACCTGTTCAACGATGGGCAGATCGCCATGTATGTGAACGGCCCCTGGGGTCGCGGCCAGCACAACGCCGAGATCAACCAGCTTGTCGTTCCGGTCCCGCACGGGCCGTCGGGCCCCTCGGGCACGATCCTGATCACCGACTCGCTCGCCGTGTTCCAGGGCACCGGGCACGAGGAACTCGCGCTCGAACTGGCCAAGGCGCTGACCTCGGGCGCGGCGCAATACGACCTCGACTCGAGCTGGGGCCTGACGCCGATCCTCAACTACGAGGCGACCGGGGCCGAGGCGCTGGGCGTCGAGAAGATCTGGTATGTCGATGACCCGTTCTGGCAGGTGTTCGTCGCCGGCATCTCGACCGGCGGGCCCGAGCCGCTGGTCGAGGACTTCAAGGCGCTCCAGAACGTGTTCACCAACATGGTGCAGGGCGTGCTCCTCGGCGAAGGCTCGGTCGACGAACTCGTGACCGAAGCGGGCGAGGAACTCGCGCAGGTCGAGTGATCCTTGCAGGCGGGAGGGGCGCACCCCCTCCCGCCACCCCATCCGTCCGTCAACCGCCGCCGCCCCAGCCGGGGGGGCGCCCCGCCAGCGAGAGACCCATGGCCACGCTCGACCTCGACTCCATCACCAAGACCTTCGGCGCGGCCAAGGTGCTCCACGGGATCGACCTTGCGATCCGCGACAAGGAATTCGTGGTGTTCGTCGGCCCCTCGGGCTGTGGCAAGTCCACGCTGCTGCGCATCATCGCCGGGCTTGAAGAGGCCAGTTCCGGCCGCATCGTCATCGGCGGCCGCGACGTGAGCCGCGAGGCCCCGGTGGATCGCGGCATCGCCATGGTGTTCCAGAGCTATGCCCTCTATCCCCACCTGTCTGTCTTTGAAAACATCGCCTTTCCGCTGCGCGTGGCCCGTCTGGGCGAACCCGAGGTGAAGGCCAAGGTCGAACAGGCGGCCGCGATCCTCAAGCTCACCGACAAGCTGCCGCTGCGTCCCGGTCAGCTCTCGGGCGGGCAGCGGCAGCGCGTGGCCATCGGCCGCTCGATCGTGCGCAACCCGCAGGTGTTCCTGTTCGACGAGCCGCTCTCGAACCTCGATGCGGCGCTGCGCGGCGACATGCGGGTGGAACTGTCGCAACTGCACCGCGAACTGGGCGCCACCATGGTCTATGTCACCCACGACCAGGTCGAGGCCATGACCATGGCCGACCGCATCGTGGTGCTGAACGCCGGAAAGATCGAGCAGTTCGGCACGCCGATGGAGCTTTACCATCATCCGCAGACCCGCTTTGTCGCCACCTTCATCGGCCAGCCCAACATGAACCTGCTGCCCGCGACCGTGAAGGGCGCGGGGCCGGGCGGGCTCTCGGTCGAGCTGGACGGCGGGCACGCCATGACCATTCCCGTGGAGACCGGATCCGCGCGGCCGGGCGACCGGGTCGAGGTCGGCATCCGCCCCGAGAACGTGGAACTGGGCAGCGGATTCGACATGCCGGTGCGCGTGCTCGAACGGCTGGGCGGCGTCTCGATCACCTATGGCAAAGTGGCGGGCCAGCGGTTCTGCGCCACGCTGCCGGGCGATGCCCCGATCCACGAGGGCGACCGGGTGGGCCTTGCGGTCGATCCGCGCCATGCGCATGTGTTCGATGCGGGCGGCCGCGTGCTGCGCCGCCTCTCTGCCCCCACCCTCGTCGCCTGAACCCGGCGGCCCTGCCCGAACCCGAGGAAGAACCGATGAAAGTCGCCGTTGCCGGAGTGGGCCTGCGCCCCGCCCATGTCCTGTCGATCCTGCGCCGCGAGATGCCCGAGATCGAGATGACCGGCTGGTTCGACCCGCAGGAATCCTACGCCGCGCAGATCGACCCGGCCATGCCGCGCTTCGACAGCGTCGAGGAGATGCTCGACCGGACCCGGCCCGACCTGTTCTTCGTCGGCTCCCCGAACATGTTCCACCTCGCGCAGATCCGCGCCGGGCTTGAACGCGGCATCCGCGTCTTTTCGGAAAAGCCGGTGGTGACCTCGCTCGAGGAGACCTTCGAACTGGCCGGACTGCTGGCGCGCCACGGGACCGACCGGGTGATGATCGGCCTCGTGCTGCGCCATTCGCACCACATGCGCGACCTGCGCGCGGCGCTCTCGGCCGGCGTGCTGGGCCGCATCGTCAGCCTCGAGGCCAACGAACACATCGGCCCCTATCACGGCGCCTTCTTCATGCGCGACTGGCGGCGCATGGTCGCCTGGTCGGGGGGCTTCATGCTCGAGAAATGCTGCCACGACATCGACCTCTACAACATGGTCACCGCATCGCGCCCGGCGCGCGTGGCCTCGTTCGGCGGCCGGAAATCCTTCGTGCCGCAGAACGCCCCCACCTCGAACGCCGAGAACGAGATCATGCATGTGAAGGGCTCGATCTGGAATGCGGCCCCCGATGCCTTCCACTCGGACGGCGACATCATCGACTACCAGACCGCGATCCTCCAGTACGAGAGCGGCGCCTCGCTCGCCTTCCACACCAACCTGAACGTCCCCGACGAACACCGCCGCTTCTGCATCATGGGCACGCATGGCATGGCCGAGGGCGACTTCGTGCGCGGCCGGCTCAAGGTGACGCTGCGCGACGGCACCGTCTGGGCCGATCACGACTATACCCTGGGCGATCACCCGACCACCGGCAACCACTACGGCGCCGACGACCTGATGGTGCAGGACATCGTGGCCTACCTGCGCGGCGAGATCGCCACCTTGCCCGTGGGCGTCGTCGATGCGATGGAGGCAGGGATCGCGGCCATGGCGCTCGACCAGGCCCGGATCGAGGGGCGCATGATCGACCTCGCCGAAACCTGGGCGCGCCTTGACAGCTACAACCTGCGCGGCCTGTCCGCCGCGCCCGCAGCGGAGCCTGCCCGATGACCGACGACCTCGCCCGCTGGCAGACCTGGCGCGAGATCATGGCCCAGCCCGCGATCTGGGCCGCCTGGGCCGAGGCCCCCGCCCTCGCCGCCGCCCGCGCCTGGATCGCCGCCACGGCGCCCGATGAAATCTGGCTCACCGGCGCCGGATCCTCGGCCTATATCGGCGACATGGTCTGCGCCGGGCTCGAGGGGCAACCCGGCCCGCGCCTGCGCGCCGTGCCCACCACCGACATCGTCAGCCGCCCGCAGGCCTTTCTGTCCGGCCGCACGCCGCTCGTCGTCTCGTTCGGACGCTCCGGCAATTCGGCCGAAACCCTGGGCACGCTCGACGCGCTCGACGCGCTCGCCCCCGGGGCGGCGCGGCTCAACATCACCTGCAACGCCCAAAGCGCGCTGGCCCGCCGCGAGGGCGCGCGCGGCCATACCCTCGTCCTGCCCGAGGCGACCCACGACCAGGGCTTCGCCATGACCTCGAGCCTGACGACGATGCTGCTCTCGGCGCTCGCCCTGCTCGATGCCGCCCCCGACGGGTCCGCCCGCATCGCCCGCGCGGCCGCCGCCGCGGCCGGGCTGCTGCCGCAGGTGGCGGCCCGGGCGCAGGCCGCGCGCCTGCCCGAGCGCATCGTCTTCGTCGGCGCCGGCCCCCTTGCCTTCGCCGCGCGCGAATCGGCGCTGAAGGTGATGGAACTGACCGCCGGCGCGGTGCCCGCGCTGTGGGATTCCTCGCTCGGCTTCCGCCACGGGCCCAAGAGCTTCGTCACCGGCGCCACCGACATCGTGGTGCTGACCGCGCCCGACGGGCCGGCCGCGCTCTATGACGCCGATCTGGTCGCCGAACTGCGCGCCCAGTTTCCGGCCGCGCAGGTCACCGCCATCGGTCCGGGCGGCGACATCGACATCGCCATGCCCGACGGCGCCGCCTGGGGCGCGCCGCTCGCCATCCTCTACGCCCAGTGCCTCGCGGTCGCGCTCTCGGCCCGGCTCGGCCTTGCCGTCGACGATCCCTTCGCCGGCCGCGGCACGCTCTCGCGCGTGGTCGCGGGCGTGCGGCTGCATCCGGTGCAGCCATGACCCCCTCCCCCTTCATCTTTGCCCAAATACCCCGGGGGGGAGCGCAGCGGGGGGGCAGCGCCCCCCCTCGCCGCTTCCGCCGGGCGCGCTGCCGATGATCGCCGCGGGAATCGACCTCGGCGGCACCAAGATCGAGGCGCAGATCTTCGCCCCCGACTGGAGCGTGGCCGACCGCCGCCGCATCGACACGCCGCGCGACTATCCCGCGCTCGTCGCCGCCATGGCCGCACAGATCGCCTGGACCACCGGGGCCGCGGGCCGCCCGCTGCCGGTCGGCATCTCGGCCGCCGGCCTCGTGAACCCGGCCACCGGCCTGGCCTATACCGCGAACCTGCCCGCCACCGGCCATCCCTTTCCCGCCGATGTCGAGGCCGCCGCCGGCCGGCCCGTCACCTGGGTAAACGACTGCCGCGCGCTTGCCCTCTCCGAGGCGGTGTTCGGCGCCGGGCGCGGTCTCGATCCGGTCGTGGGCATCATCCTTGGCACCGGGATCGGCGGCGGCGTGGTCGCGGGCGGCCGGCTCCTGCCCGGCCATGCCCTGACCGGGGGCGAGTTCGGCCATTTCGCCGCGCCGGCGCAGGTGGTCGCCGCCCATGGCCTGCCGGTCCATCGCTGCGGCTGCGGCCGCACGGGCTGCGCCGAGACCTATCTCGCCGGCCCCGGCCTGGCCCGCCTGGCCCTCACCCTCACCGGGCGCAGCCTGACCCCGCCCGAGATCGCGCAGGCGCGTGACCATGACCCGGCCATCGCCCGGGTCTGGCAGATCTGGTGCGAACTGGCGGCCGAACTGGTCATCACCCTTGCCTTCACCATCGACCCCGCGGTGGTGGTGCTGGGGGGCGGGCTGTCGCGCATCCCCGGCGTGGCCGACGATCTGGCCGCCGCCGCCGCCCGCGCGCAACTGCCGGGGTTCCGCATCCCCGCGATCCGGGTGGCCGAAGGCGGCGATGCCTCGGGCGCGCGCGGCGCCGCCCATGCCGCCCTTTCCGCCCATGCCGCCCTATCCGCCCAAGCCGTCCATGCGGCCCATGCCGCCCATCAGGAGGCCCCGCATGCCTGACATCCTGCGCGACACCATCGCCCGCAACCGCGCCGGCCGCGCCGCCGCCATCCCCTCGGTCTGTTCGGCCCATGCCGATGTCCTTGCCGCCTCGCTGCGGCTGGCGCAACGCCTTGATCGGCCGGTGGTGATCGAGGCCACCTCGAACCAGGTGAACCAGGAGGGCGGCTATACCGGCATGACGCCCGCGGACTTCATCGGCTTCGTGCAGGGCCTTGCGGCCGATACCGGCACCGATCGCGCCCGCATCGTCTTTGGCGGCGATCACCTCGGCCCGCAGGCCTGGCGCCGCCTGCCCGCCGAGGCGGCGATGGCGCGCGCGCATGTCATGGTCGCGGATTACGTCGCCGCCGGCTTCACCAAGATCCACCTCGACTGTTCCGAAGGCTGCGCCGGAGAGCCTGCGCAACTGGGCGACGCGGTGACGGTGGCCCGTTCGGCCGATCTGGCGCGTTCCGCGGCCCGCGCCGGCGATGCGGCGGCGCTGCTCTATGTCGTCGGCACCGAAGTGCCGCCCCCGGGCGGCGCCCGCACCGACGCGCATGGCTTCATCCCGTCCACCCGCCCCGAGGCGGCGCGCGCCACGCTTGACGCCCATCTGGCGGCCTTCGACGGTGTGGGCGAGATCGGCGGCCTTGTCGTCCAGCCCGGCGTCGAGTTCACGCCCATGCATGTCCACCACCTGCCCCGGGACCGCGACCCCGGCCTTGCCGCCGCCATTACCCATGCGCCCGGCATCTGCCTCGAGGCGCATTCGACCGATTACCAGCATCCCGACGCCTATCCCCACCTCGCGCGCATGGGATTCGCCTTTCAGAAGGTGGGCCCCGCGCTCACCTTCGCCTGGCGGCAGGCGCTCTATGCGCTCGACGGGCTGCGCCCGGTCGCGGGCTGGGGCGAGGCGGTGGTGCTGCCGGCGATGGAGCGGCTGATGCAGGGCGATCCCGGCTTCTGGGCGGGGCATTACCACGGCACGCCCGAGGATCTGCGCCTCATGCGGCATGTCGGTCTGGCCGACCGCATCCGCTATTACTGGCCCCGCCCCGAGGCGCAATCCGCGGTGCGCGCGCTCCTCGACGATCTGTCGGGGCGCATCCTGCCCGAGCCGCTCTTGTGGCAGGCCTTCCCCGAACCGGTGCTCGCCCTGGCCGAGGCGATCCCCGGCCCGCGACCCGCGGCGCTGTTGCAGGCGGCGGTGCAGGCGGCGCTTCTGCCCTATTTCTTCGACGAGGACGGCGATGCGTGACGGATGGATCCGGCCCGAAAGGCTGTTTGACGGCGAAGACCTGATCGAGGGCGCGGGCCTGCGCCTGGCCGCCGGGCTTGTGGCCGAGGTCGGCCCCGCGCCCGCCGGCGCGCGCGCGATTCCCGGCACGGTCACGCCGGGCTATGTCGATCTTCAGGTGAACGGCGGCGGCGGCGTGCTGCTCAATGCCGATCCCACGCCCGCGGGCATGGCGGCCATCGCCGCCGCGCATCGCCGCTTCGGCACGGTGGCGATCCTGCCCACGCTCATCACCGACGCGCCCGAGGCCCTCGACCGCGCCGCCGAGGCGGCGCTGGCCGCGCGCGGGCAGGAGGGGATCGCCGGGCTGCACATCGAGGGGCCGCACATCAGCCTTGCGCGCAAGGGCACGCATGCGCCGCGCTTCATCCGGCCGCTGGATGCGCGCACCATGGACGCGGTGCGCCGCTTGCGCGCGGGCGGGGTGCCGGTGATGATCACCCTCGCCCCCGAGGCGGTCGCGCCCGGGCAGATCGCGCAGTTGCGCGCCATGGGCGCGGTGGTCTCGATCGGCCATTCCGACGCGAGTTTCGAGGACACCCGCGCGGCAATCGCCGAGGGGGCGAACTGTTTCACCCATCTGTTCAACGCCATGTCCCCGCTGGTCCATCGCGCGCCCGGCGTGGTGGGGGCGGCGCTCGATTCGCTCGTGCCGGCCGGCATCATCTGCGACGGGATCCATGTGACCGACGAACTGGTGGGCCTGGCGATCCGGGCGCGGCGGGCGCCGGATCTGGTGTTCCTGGTGTCGGACGCGATGCCGAGTGTGGGCGGGCCCGACCATTTCCGCCTTTACGACATGGACCTGCATGTGCAGGACGGCCGCCTCGTGAACACCGAGGGCTCGCTGGCGGGGGCGCATGTGACCATGGCGGAATCGGTCGCGCGCCTCATCGGCACGGTCGGCGTCGCGCCACGCACGGCGCTGCGCATGGCGGTGACGATCCCGGCGCGGGTCATGGCGCTGCCGGGTCTGGCGGCGCTGGTCGGGCGGCGGGTCGAGGATGTGCTGCACCTTGCCCCGGACTGGACGGTGGCGGGCACGCTCGCCGGGCTGGCGGATGGCTGAGACGGCGCTCCTCGCGCCCGAGGGCCTCTTTCTCGTGGCGGTGCCCGGCCTCGAGGCGGTGCTGGCCGAAGAGGCGGCGGCACAGGGCTTTGCCGCGCCCAGTGTGGTGCCGGGCGGTGTGACCATCGCCGGCGGCTGGGACGAGGTGTGGCGCGCGAACCTGGTCCTGCGCACGGCCAGCCGCGTGCTGGTGCGGGTCGGATCGTTCCGGGCGCTGCATCTGGCGCAACTCGACAAGCGGGCGCGGCGCTTTGCCTGGGGCGCGGTGCTGCGGCCCGATGTGCCGGTCCATGTCGAGGCCACCTGCCACGCCAGCCGCATCTACCACGCCGGCGCCGCCGCCGAACGGGTGGCGCGCGCCATTGCCGAGGAACTGGGCGCCCCGCTGGCCGGCCCCGGCGAGGGGGTGGTGGCGGTGAAGGTCAGGATCGACGACGATCTCGTGACCCTCAGCATCGACACGTCGGGCGCGGGGCTGCACAAGCGCGGCTTTCGCACCGAGGTCGCCAAGGCCCCGCTGCGCGAGACGCTGGCCGCGGCCTTTCTGCGGCAATGCGGCCACGACGGCAGCGGGCCGGTGGTCGATCCGATGTGCGGATCGGGCACCTTCGTGATCGAGGCGGCGGAAATCGCGCTGGGCCTGGTGCCCGGGCGGGGCCGGGCCTTTGCCTTTGAACTGCTGGCGGGGTTCGACGCCGCGCGCTGGGCCGGGCTGCGCGACGCGGCGGCGGCAGAGGCGGCGGCGGCGACGACTGCAGAGGCTGCGGCAGCGGAAATCCCCCCGGGGCCGGTGCGGTTTCACGGATCGGACCGCGATTCGGGCGCGGTGGCGATGGCCACGCGCAACGCCGCGCGCGCCGGGGTCGGCGCGGTCTGTGCCTTCGAGCGGCGCGCGATCTCGGACCTGAGCCCGCCCGAGGGGCCGGCGGGCCTGGTCATCGTCAACCCGCCCTGGGGCACGAGGATCGGCGAGAGGAAGGCCCTGTTCGGGCTGCACGCGGCCTTTGGCCAGGTGATGCGGGCGCGCTTTGCCGGCTGGCGCGTGGGCATCGTCACGCCCGACGGCGGCCTTGCGCGGGCGACCGGCCTGCCGTTCCTGCCGCAGCTGCCCCCCGTCGCGCATGGCGGGCAGCGCCTGACGCTGTGGCGGACCGGCCCCCTGCCCGCCCCCGGTCAGAGCGTCTGATACCGCGCCCGCGCGCCGCGTTCGATGGCGGCGGCGGCCAGACGGTCGATCGCCAGTTCCTCGCGCACCTCGACCAGCATGCGGCCCTCGAGCTCGCTCACCCGCCCGTCCGAGGCGGCCACGTCGCAGGCCAGCGCATAGGCCGTCTCGTGCAGGCGCTCGGGCAGCGCCTCGCGGATCAGGCCGAACAGCGCATCAAGCCCGTCCTCCTGCTCCATCAGGTCAAAGATGGTGCGGTTCAGCCGGTGCAGGCGGTCCGTGTCGTAATCGGCGAAGATCGGCAGATTGTTGATGATGTTCTGGATCTGCACGAGTTCGGCCGTGCGGATGTTCTCGTCGGCGATGGTGACGCCCATCATCACGGCGATCAGGGCATCCTGCACGGTCAGGGCGGGGGTTTCGGACATAGGGTTCTCCTCAGGGTCTGCCCGTTTTATTGACGCCCCCCCCGCACCGCAATAGGGAGGGCGGGCCGGGGCGGGCCGGCAGGTTCAGGCGGACGGGACGGACATGGCGGATCTGCGCAGACTGGCGATGGAATCGAAGGCCTGGCCGTTCGAGGAGGCGCGCGCGCTCCTGCGCCGCTACGAGGCGGGACCGCCCGCCAAGGGGCATGTCCTGTTCGAGACCGGCTATGGCCCCTCGGGCCTGCCGCATATCGGCACCTTCGGCGAGGTGCTGCGCACCACCATGATCCGCCGGGCGTTCGAGCTGCTCTCGGACATTCCGACCCGGCTCATCGTGTTTTCGGACGATCTCGACGGGATGCGCAAGGTGCCCGAGAACGTGCCGAATCCCGCCATGCTGCGCGAACACCTGCAACGGCCGCTGACCTCGGTTCCCGATCCCTTTGGCGAATACGACAGTTTCGGCGCCCACAACAACGCGATGCTGCGCCGGTTCCTCGACACCTTCGGCTTTGACTACGAGTTCATCTCGGCCACGGATTTCTATCGTTCGGGCCGGTTCGACCCGACGCTGCGCCGCGCGGCCGAGACCTATGACGACATCATGCGCATCATGCTGGCCTCGCTGCGCGAGGAACGCCAGCAGACCTATTCCTGCTTCCTGCCGATCCACCCGGAAACCGGCCGCGTCCTCTATGTGCCGATGAAGGAGGTGAACGCGACAGAGGGCACCATCACCTTCGACGACGAGGAGGGCCGCGAATGGACCCTGCCCGTCACCGGCGGGCAGGTGAAGCTGCAATGGAAGCCCGATTTCGGCGCCCGCTGGGCCGCGCTGGGCGTCGATTTCGAGATGTATGGCAAGGACCACGCCTCGAACACGCCGATCTACGACGGGATCTGCCGCACCCTTGGCGGACGGGCGCCCGAACATTTCGTCTATGAACTGTTCCTCGACGAATTCGGGCAGAAGATATCCAAGTCCAAGGGCAACGGCCTGACCATCGACGAATGGCTGACCTATGCCGCGACCGACAGCCTGTCCTATTTCATGTATCAGAAGCCCCGCACGGCCAAGCGGCTGCACTGGGACGTGATCCCGCGCGCGGTGGACGAATACCACCAGCAGGCGCGCGCCTTTGGCGGGCAGGACGCGGCGGCGCAACTGGCCAATCCGGTCTGGCACATCCACGGCGGCAAGGTGCCTGCAAGCACGCTGACCGTGCCGTTCGCGGTGCTTCTGAACCTCGCCGCCGTCTCGGGGGCCGAGGACCGGGCGGTGCTGTGGAAATACCTCTCGCGCCATGCGCCGGGCACCTCGCCGGAAACGCATCCCGATCTCGACCGGGCGGCGGGATACGCCGTGCGCTACTTCAACGACCGGGTGAAACCGCTGCGCAGCTACCGCCTGCCCGATGCGCGCGAACGCGCGGCGATGGCCGACCTGGCGCAGCGCCTTGCCGCCCACGACGGCGCGGCCGAGGCCGAGGCGCTTCAGACCATCGTCTATGCCGTGGGCAAGGACCACGGGTTCGAGCCGCTGCGCGACTGGTTCCGCGCGCTTTACGAAGTGCTGCTGGGTGCCCCGGACGGGCCGCGCTTTGGCGCCTTTGCCGCGATCTATGGCATCGAGGAAACCGTGGCGCTGATCGGGCGCGCGCTCGAGGGTGGCCTCGCAGCCCCGTGAAACAGGTGGCGCGGCAGTTGTGGCTTGCGCTCGGGGTGGTGGCTCTGGTCGTGGGCATCATCGGGATCGCGGTGCCGCTGTTGCCGACGACGCCGCTGCTGCTGCTGGCGGCGCTGTCGTTCGGGCGGTCGTCGCCACGGCTGGCGCGCTGGCTTCTGCGGCATCCGCGCCTTGGCCCGCCGATCCGCGACTGGCGCGCGCATGGGGTGATCCGGCCGGGGGCCAAGCGGCTCGTGCTGCTGGCGGTGGCGCTGTCGCTCGGGGGATCGGCGGCGCTGGGCATCCGCTGGTGGGCGCTGGCGGTGCAGGCGGTGATCCTCGGGCTGGTGCTGGCCTTTGTCCTGACCCGGCCCGGCACGCCCGCGCGCAGGCCCTGAGCCCGCCCGCCCCGAGCCCGCCCGCCCTGACCCGCCTGCCCTGACGCGCCGCCCTCAGGCCCGTTGCGCCCGCGCCCTGTGCGGCGCGCGCCGCCCTCAGCGCCGGTTTACCCCTTCCCGCTACCCCTGTCCCGCAACCGGGCGGCCCCGGCCGCGACAGGAAAGGGATATTCCATGAACAAGGCGATCACGGACGGTCTGGTGCTCATGCCCGCGCCCTTCGCGGCGGGGCTTGCCGCCTGGTCCAGCGGCGACGGCACGCCCGGATCCGACACCTATGCGGGCGCGGGGGGCGGTGTCCTTGTGCCGGCGGATCAGGATTTCGGCGCCTGCCTGGAGATCGTCAAGACCGCCTCGGTGCAGAAGATCCGCTTCATGGGCGACACGCCGATCCTGCCGGGCTGCTATCTGCGCGTGACGGCGCGGGTCAAGGCGGTGGCGGGCGCGCTGCCTTCGGTGCGCATCGCCGGCTGGGCCGGAACCGGCGCGGCCACGCCGCTGGCGGGGGTCGTGACCCAGGGCCCGGCGCGCGCGCTCACCACCTACGGCGAGGTGGTCGAGGTCAGCGCGATCATCGGCACCGGCCAGCGCGGCGGTGTGGACATGGTCTGGAGCGGGGCCACGCTGGGGCATCTGGGCCTTGACTTCACCGGGGCGAGCGGCGGCGTCCTGCGCATCGACGACATCGTGATCGAGGACATCACCGGCGCCTTCCTGCGCGACATGCTGGCCCAGATCGACGTGCGCGACCATGACGCCAGGGGAGACGGCGTGACCGACGACACCGCCGCCTTCAACGCCGCCGACACCGCCGCGCAAGGGCGCACCATCCTCGTGCCCGCCGGCACCTACCGCCTGGCCGGCAATGTCACCTTGCGCAACCGCGTCCGGTTCGAGGGCACCGTCACCCAGGGGCCGGAGGCGTGGTTCATCCTTCAGAAGAATTTCGACTTCCCCTCCTACGTCGATGCCTTCGGCGACGAGGAGACCGCCTTCAGGAAGGCGTTCCAGGCACTGCTGAACTTTGCCGACCACGACGGCCTCGACCTGTGCGGGCGGCGCATCGGCCTTTCGGGACCGGTGGACATGCAGGGTTGCGACCCGTCGAAAACCGCCTTCGCCACGCGCCGCGTCATCCGCAACGGACAGTTCCAGGCCCTCGACAGTCCGGCATGGAATGACACGGTGGTGACATCGCAGGCGACCTATGCCGCGGCGAACCCGCGCCAGCTGACCGCGGTGGCCAATGTCGCCAATATCGAGGTGGGCAGCCTTGTGACCGGGGCGGGAGTCGGGCGCGAGGTCTACGTGACCGAGGTGAACCTTGCGCAGGCGCGCGTCACGCTCTCGGCCGAACTTTACGATGCCGAGGGCACGCAGGTCTACACCTTCCGCCGCTTCCGCTATCTGCTGGATTTCTCGGGGTTCTCGTCCCTCTCGAGTTTCATCCTCGCCGATATCGAGTTCTTCTGCGAGGGCCGGGCCAGCGCGGTCATGCTGGCGCGGCAGGGGATCGCCTTCGCCGTGCGCGACTGCTTCTTCACGAGACCCAAGGACCGCGCCATCACCTCGATCGGGATCGGCTGTCAGGGGATGCTGATCGACCGTTGCCAGTTCCTGTCGAACGAACAGGGCCTTGCGGTGAACGCGCGCACCTCCGTGGCCTTCAACGCCAATGCGAACGACACCAAGATCCGCGACAACCGCGTGGTGATGTGGAAGCATTTCTGCGTCCTGGCCGGCAGCGGCCATGTCATCGCCGGCAACCACTGGTTCCACGGCGACAGCACGAATGCCGGGGTGCGCAAGGGCGGGATCATCCTGACCTCGCCCAACGTCAAGACCATGATCACCGGCAACTACATCGACAACAACTTCATCGAATGGACCAACGAACACGACGCGACCCCCGCCCTTGGCGCGCAGTTCAGCTTTGGCGGGCTTACCATCACGGGGAACATCCTGACCGTGAACGACGTGGCGCCCTGGTTCAACTGGCTGGTGATCAAGCCGCACGGCCCCGGCCATTACATCCATGGCCTGACCGTGATGGGCAACGTGTTCCGCTCGCTCAACGGGTTCATCGACCGGGTGGAGCAGGTCGATACCAGCATCGCCGATCTCGACTACGGCAAGATGCGCAACATCACCTTCGCCGGCAACGTGTTCCACGGGGTAAGCCAGGAGGTGCGCAACCCGCTGCCGGTGGTCCATGCCCAGGCCACGGCCGACCGCATCTGGGTGGTGGACAGCGGCACCGGGCTACCGTTCCTCGGGCGGGCGCGCACGATCGAATCGGTGGTGCCCCAGGGGGCGATCCGCAACGGCGCGAACCAGCCGATCTACGAGAACCCCTATGTCGAACCCGAATACGGCGCGACGAAGCGCCAGTTCCGCGTGATCTTTGCCAGCCCCTGCACCGGCACGCTGCGCGCGCAGGTGCGGATGGACAATCCGCTGTGATTCCCGCCGCATCGCGCATCCCCCCTTGACGGGGGCGCGGGCCGCGGTTGACCTGTGCGCGGCCCGCGCATCCGCGCGCGCCTGACCACATAGGGAGGATCGACCATGTGCAATGCCTGCATCATGGAGGGCGTGAAACGCGAGATGCTGTCGCGCCGCCAGCTTTTCACCGGCGCCGGCGCCGCCGCCGTCACCGCGACCGCCGTCGCCTCGGGCATCCTGAGCGCGAAGCCCGCGCTGGCGCAGGCCTCGGGCCGGGTCGTGGACCTGACCCATGTGTTCGACCCCCAGTTCCCGACCTTCGACGGCAAGCCCGGGATCGAGATGGAATGGGCGGTGAAGTTCGAGGAATCGGGCTACCAGCTCTACAAGGTCAGCTATTTCGAACATTCGGGCACGCATATGGACGTGCCGCTGCACTTCAGCCAGGACGGCGCCTCGGTCGATCAGCTCGACCCCGGTCAGCTCATCGCGCCGCTGTGCGTGGTCGACATCACCGCCAAGGCGGCCGAGGATGCGAATGCCATGCTCGAGGCCGAGGACATCGAGGCCTGGGTGTCCGCGAACGGCGACATCCCCGCCGGCGCCTGCGTCGCCATGCATTCGGGCTGGGCCGCGCGCGTGGGCGACACCTCGTATCGCACCGATGCCGACGGCAACTTTGCCTTCCCCGGCTTCGCCAAATCCGCGACCGACCTGCTGGCCGAGATCGGCGCCGCCTCGATCGCGGTGGACACGCTCAGCCTTGACCCCGGCAATTCGCCCGATTTCGCCGTGCATTACTCGTGGCTGCCCTCGGGGCATTTCGGGATCGAGAACGTGAAGAACCTCGACCAGATGCCGGCCAGGGGGGCGACGGTGTTCATCGGCTCGCCCACGCACCGGGGCGGCACCGGCGGGCTTGCGCGGCTGCTGGCGGTCGTGTGATGGCGACGGTTCCCCGTCTTGACGACGACAGCGCGGGCCCCGAGGCCCGCGCGATCTTCGACGACATCCGCGCGAAACGGAACACCGACTACGTCAACAACTTCTGGCGGCATCTGGCCAGCGACCCCGCGCTGCTGGCCGCGGTGTGGGAGAGGCTCCAGCAGGTGATGGCGCCCGGCGCGCTCGATCCGCTGGTGAAGGAGATGATCTATGTCGCGGTCTCGGTCGCCAACGGCTGTGACTACTGCATCGCCTCGCATACCGCGGCGGCGCGCGCGCGCGGCATGACCGGGCAGATGCACGGCGAACTTCTGGCCGTCATCGCCATGGCCAGCCAGACCAACGCGCTGGCCAAGGCGCTGGCCGTCGAGGTGGACGAGAGGTTCCGTCTCTGACGCGCGCCGCTCACAAGGTCGTGGCGGGGCGCCGCATCGCGGCGCGGCGCCCTTGCGGGCCGGGGGCGGCGCAGGCATCCTGAGGGCGATGCCGCCCGGAGGATCCCCGATGCCCGCCCGCCCCCTGCCCGCGCTTGCCTGCCTTGCCGCGCTTGCGGGCCTGCCGCAGATGGCCACCGCCGAGACCCGCTGCGCCACGCAGGCCGATCTGGCGCAGGGGATCGTCGTCAGCTACGCCCACGGCGGGCATGACACCTTCACCGCCGATCCGCGCCGCCCCGGGGCCGTCGTCCTTCAGGGCGAGATGGGCGGGATGAGCCTGGGCACCACGGTGCTGGGTCAGGGTTACATCTATCTGTCGGCGGTCGGGCCGGGCAACCTCGACGTGAGCTATGATTTCGGCATCCTGCCCGCCGACCTGCCCCGCCCCGTCCCCGGCGGCACCTGGGAGGGGGTGGCGACCGTCACCGCGAACGGCACCACCTCGACCGAGCGGCAGATCCACCGCTACGGCGCCACCGGGACGCTGAGCGCGGGCGGCTGCACCTGGGCGCTGATCGAGGTGACGATCGCCTGGCCCGCCGAAGAGGAACGCCTCTACTGGTTTCCCGACCTGGGCATCTCGGTGCGCGCGGGCGATGCGGTGACGGCGATCACGCCCCTGGCACTCATGCCCTGAGGCACGATTTTCCGCGTGATCGGAGGGGCTTTCGCTGTATGATCGGCCATGCGCGCAGCGGCGCGGATGCAGGGAACAGGATTGCTGACATGAGACATTTGACCGCCATTGCCCTGACCACCAGCCTGACCGCCCTTGGCGCGGGGCCGATCCTGGCGCAGACGGCCTGCCCGGTTGCCGGCGACATTGCCCGTGGAATCACCATCACCTTCAGCGGCGGCGGAAGCGAATCCTTCCGTCAGACCGAACCGGGCCTGGTCCTCGTCGCCGGGCGCAACCCGGACGGGACCACCTACACCATGCAACTGGCGCAGGGGTTCCACCTGCTGTCCTGGCAGGATACCGGCGATCCCACCAGCCTGATCGAATACGACTATGCGATGGCGCCGGCGCAGATGCCGGTTCCCGTGGCGGGCCAGCATCACGAATTCGCGGTGCAGAAGACCACGCTCGACGGCACCTTCAGCGAACCGCAGGTGCATACCTACGGCCCCCCGATCACCGTCGACATGGGCGGCTGCCGCTATCAGGCGTTCGAGGGGCTGATCCGTTACGCGACCACGGACAATTACACCGAGAACGTGGTGTTCATCCCCGATCTGGGCTTTGGCTATCTGCTGTGGAACGAATCCGACGGCAACCCGCGCGATCCGCAGCCCGCGGTCGAGATCCGCACCGGCAAGTAGGCGCCGGACAGGCAGGCGGCGGATAACCACGCGGGGGGCGCGCTCAGGCGGGTTGTCCCGCCGCCCCCGCGCGGCGCATGGCGCGCAGCACCGCCGCCGCCAGCACCAGAGCAAGCATCGCCGCCATCGCAAAGAGATGGGCGAATCCGGTCACGCCCAGCACCGCCCCAAAGAGCGCGGGGCCGATCACGCCCCCGCTCAGCCCCGCCATCACCATCGCCCCCGCCATGCGCGGATCGGGCCCCAGCAGCCGCGCCTGCCAGACATAGGCCGAGGGAAAGGCGATGCCGATGAATCCCCCGGCCATGACATAGCCGGTCCCGACCAGCCCGCCCGCCGCCAGCGCCGCCCCGGTCGCGGCGCCCAGCACGGCGATCAGGAACAACCGTTCGGGCGCAACCAGCGACGCCACCCAGTAGAGCGCCAGCCGCCCGAGGAAATAGGCGGTGAAATAGGCCGAGACGAGCGACAGCGCCTCGGCCTCGGGGCGGCCCAGCGCGATGATCGCCAGCGCGCCAAGGCCGCCCAGCCCGTTCTCGATCACGGTCGTGCCGGTGATGAGGCCCAGCAGCCCCAGGTCGCGCCGCCCCAGCGGCGGCAGGCCGCGCGCCGATCCGGCAAAGGCGTCCTCGTGCGGGGGATAGAGCGCCAGGCACAGCAGCGCGAACAGCGCGATCCCGCCGTAGAGGATGGCCGGCGATCCGCCCACCGCCACCAGGATCAGGGGCGCCACGATCAGCCCCGCCGCCGAGATCGCATTCACCAGCCCGACCATCGCCGGCCCGCGCCGCACCCCGAACCCGGTCAGGAAGGCGCGGTTCACATGGCTGGCGGTGATGCCGAACCCGGCCCCGGCGATCAGCCCGCCCAGGATCGTCACCGGCCAGGCGAGCGACGCCGCGACCAGCGCCGCCCCCGCCGCCATCAGCCCGGCCGACAGCCGCGCGCTCAGCCCGCGCATCCCCATGATGCCGGCCGCGACCATCGCCACCGCCCCCACCGCCCCCGCGGTCAGGAACAGGCCCGCCGACCAGTCGTTCAGGCCGAAGCGGCGGGTGAACTCGGGCAGGATCGCCCCGTTCGCGGCCCCGAGCACGCCGATGAGCAGGAATCCCGCCGAACCCGACAGGAACAGCCGCGTGACAAAGGGCGAGGGGCCGGGCATCGGGTCATCCTGTCATGGTCGCTCCGGCAGGGCCGGACCGGATCGCAGATGCGGGCGGGCGAACGGGCGCCCGGGCTCAGGCAAAGTAATCGTGCAGGCAGCGCGCATAGATCGCCTTCAGCGCGGCGATCTGCGCGACCTCGACCCGTTCGTCGATCTGGTGCATGGTCGTGCCGACCAGCCCGAATTCGACCACCGGGCAGTGTTCCCTGACAAAGCGCGCATCCGACGTGCCCCCCGAAGTGGACAGCGCCGGCACCCGTCCGGTGACGGCCTGCACCGCGCCGGCCACCAGATCGGACAGCGGGCCGGGCGGGGTCAGGAAACTCTCGCCCGAGACCTGCACCCGCAGCGCGACGGTGACGCCGGTCTCGGCCTCGATCCGGTCGGCCTCGCGCCGCAGCAGCGCGGTGATCGCGGCGCCGTCGTGCAGGTCGTTGAAGCGGACATTCGCGGTCGCCTGCACCCGCGCGGGGATGACATTCGTCGCGGGATTGCCGGTGTCGATGGTGACGAAGGCCAGGGTCGAGGGGCCGAAATGCGCGCTGCCCCCGTCGAGCGGCACCGAGAGCCGCTCGACCAGCCGCGCCAGCGCCGACAGCGGATTGCGCGCGCGTTCGGGATAGGCGGAATGGCCCTGCACCCCGGTCACGGTGAAATGCGCATTGAGCGACCCGCGCCGGCCGATCTTCATCGTGTCGCCCAGATGTTCGGGGCAGGTCGGCTCTCCGACCAGGCAGACCGACATCGCCTCGCCCTCGGCCGCCATCCAGTCGAGAATCGCCGTCGTGCCGTCGGTGGCCGCGCCCTCTTCGTCGCCGGTGATCGCCAGAAGGATCGCGCCATCGGCGGGCGGGGGCGTGGTGCGCACGAAATCGACCGCGGCGGCGACAAAGGCCGCGACCCCGGATTTCATGTCGGCCGCCCCCCGGCCGATCATCCAGCCATCGCGGATCCCGGCGCCGAAGGGGTCCGCGCTCCACAGTGCAGGATCGCCGGGCGGCACCACATCGGTATGCCCGGTGAAGCCAAAGCTGCGCGCCGCCCCGCGCACGCCCCAGCGGGCGAACAGGTTCGCGGTGGCGCCGCGATCGACCCGGGTGCAGGTGAACCCGGCATCCGTCAGGATCCGTTCCAGCAGCACCAGCGCGCCCCCTTCCTGCGGGGTGACCGATTGGCAGCGGATCAGGTCGGCGGTCAGGGCAACGGGATCGGTGGGCATCGGCAGACTCCTTTGCCACTGGCTAATCCGGATCGCGGCCGATGCAAGGGCTGTTGCGCAAGGATCACGCAGATCGGGCGGCGGCGCGGCGCGGGGGATCACGGCGGGCGCATCGCTGCTACCTTAGGCCCGAGGCGGACAGGCCCGGATCAACCGGGCGGCGGAGCAGCACGATGACAACCCTGCACAGCGGCCGGGACACTGGCCAGGATTCCGGCCCGGTCTGGCTTGGCCTGCGCGACCGAGACGGCACGGCCGGCGGTGCGCTGGCGCTGACGGCCGCCGCAGGGCCGATGCCGCAGGGCGCGCTGCTGGCCGAACTTGCCGTCCCCGGCGGGCGCGGGCGGCAGAACCTGCTGCGCTACGGATCGCGCGACCCCGAACCTGCCTATCTTGCCCTCACGTTCGAGCCGGGATTCGGCATCGCCCTGCGTCAGGGCCGGGGCACGGAGAGCCGCCAGATCATCCTGCCCGTCCCCGACCTGTCCGAAGGCGAATGCGTCACCCTCGGCCTTGCCTGGGATCTGGCGGCGGGTGCGGCGCTGCTGTGGGCGCATCTGCCGGACCGGCCGGCGCTGTTCGTCGCCGGTTCGACCCGGCCGCTGGGCCCGCATTTCGCCGATGCGCGGCGCATCCTGTCGGATCCGCTGGCCGCGGTGATGGACCGGCACCTGCATTTCGTGGCCATCGCCGACCGGCCGGTGCCGGTCGGGCCGGTCGCGGGGCTGGGCTGCGGCGCGCCGGTGGCGGTGCCGGGGGGCACCCTGCCCGCGGCGCATCTGGCGGCGGGCGATGCGGTGCTGCTGGCGGGGGGCGGCCTTGGGCGGATCGCCTGGGCGGGCACCATCGCCCTGCCCGCGCGCGGCCGGTTCCGGCCCTATCTGCTGCGCGCGCCCTATGGCGGCGTCACCGCCGATTTCATCGCCGCGCCGGATCTGCGGCTGCGGCTGCGCGGGGCCGAGGTGGACTATCTCTTTGCCACCGACGCGGTCAGCGCCACGGTGCGCCAGTTGGCCGATCTGCGCCGCGTGGTGACGCTGCCGCCCCGGCCGGTGGTGCGCTACCGGCAGTTCATCCTGGACCGGCCGGGAGCGATGATTGCCGGCGGGGTCGAGATCGAACCCTGGAGCGCCGCCGCCCTTGGCACCCGCGACCCCGCGCTTCTGGCGCTGTCGGCGCCGGGACCGGCGGCAGGCGCCACGATCGCCCGCCCGGGCGCCAATCCGGCCGGCAACCCGGGCACCGATCCGGGCACCGATCCGGGCTGGGCGCGCCCGCTGCTCGATTACGAGGCCATGACCCTGCGACGGATGCGCGCGGCCTGAACGCCGCGCGGACGGCGCCTATTCGTCGAACACGGTCAGTTGCGCCACGACCACGCTGTTCTCCTCGAGCGCGCGCTGCATGAGCGCACGTTCGGTCTCGTCGATCTCGTCACCCTCGGCCAGACGCTCCTCGAGCGTGCCATAGCCCTGCACGTCAAGCGGCGCCATCTCGGCCTGCCGCAGCACGGCCACGGTCTCGCGCACGGCCTCGGCCTCGTCCACGCCACTGGCATAGACCAGAAGCCCGGCGCCGGTCGCGCCCTCGGGCAGGCCGTCGCCCTCCTTGCGGCCGACCTGCACGAGCAGGGTATAGACCTGCTGGCTGCGCCTTGCCTGTCCTTCGGTCATGTTCCGCCCCCGTCCCTCAGCCCAGCCGCAATCGCGGCGCATCGCCCGCGGGCCGCG
Organism: Rubellimicrobium sp.; assembly: GCA_020852925.1. Lineage (GTDB taxonomy): Bacteria > Pseudomonadota > Alphaproteobacteria > Rhodobacterales > Rhodobacteraceae > JADYZU01. Next base: position 37,250 of record JADYZU010000057.1, read on the forward strand.
CCAGCCGCCCGATCACCGCGGCATCACCATGGCCATGCGCGCCGAAGATCGCCAGCACCGCCCCGGCCGCCTCCGGCGCGCAGGCCACGAGAAGGCCGCCGCTGGTCTGCGGATCGCACAGCAGCGCGCGATGCACCGGATCAAAGCCGGGGGGCAGCGCCACCTCGTCGCCATAGCCCTGCCAGTTGCGCCCCGACGCCCCGGTGACATGGCCCGCACGCGCCAGTTCCTCGACCCCCTCGAGCAGCGGCACCGCCCGCCAGTCGAGCCACAGGTCCAGCCCCGCGCCCCGCGCCATCTCGAGCGCGTGCCCGGCAAGGCCGAAGCCCGTGACATCGGTCATGGCATGCACCCCCCCCTCGCGCGCAAGGTCCGGCCCCGGCGTGTTCAGCCGCGTGGTGGTGGCGATCATGCGGGCATAGCCCTGACCGGTCAGCTCCCCCTTCTTCAGCGCGGCCGACAGGACGCCCACGCCGATCCCCTTGCCCAGGATCAGCACATCGCCCGCCTGCGCCGCCGCATTGCGGCGCAGGTGCGCCGGATCGACCAGGCCCAGCGCGACAAGGCCATAGATCGGCTCGACCGAGTCGATGGTATGGCCGCCGGCAATCGGGATCCCGGCGGCGGCCGCGGCGGCCGATCCCCCGGCAAGGATCGCGCCGATGGTGTCGGGCGACAGCACGTTCACCGGCATCCCCACCAGCGCCAGCGCCATGATCGGCCGCCCGCCCATGGCATAGACATCGGAAATCGCGTTGGTGGCGGCGATCCGGCCGAAATCATGCGGGTCATCGACGATCGGCATGAAGAAATCGGTGGTCGCGACCAGCGCCATGTCCGCGGACAATTGCCAGACGGCGGCATCGTCGGCGGTCTCGATCCCGACCAGCAGTTCGGCGGGCACCGGCAGTTGCGGGGTCCGGCGCAGGATCGACGCCAGCACGCCCGGCGCGATCTTGCAGCCGCAGCCGCCCCCATGGGCCAGCGAGGTCAGTCTGGGTTCGGTCATCGGCGAAAATCCATGTCATTGACGATCCGGGCCAGCCGCGCGGCCACCCCGGGCAGCGCGTCCGGCCCCAGCGAGGGCGCCTCGATCACTGCCACCGGCGCGGCGCGCGTGGCGCGCTGGCGGGCATAGCGCGGGTCGTAGTGATGCTCCATGAGGCCGCCGGCCAGCGCCTCGAACCCGCCCGCCGCGGCCAGTCCCAGCCATTCGGCGATCCGGGTCGCGGGCTGAAGCGGGCGCAACCGGTCGATGGCGCCCGCCAGACGGGCGCGGTCGGCGCTCACATCGGCATAGGCGCGCGCCAGATAGGCCGCCCGTTCGGCGCGCGGCGCGGCGATGGCGATGCGCGGCGCCGCCTTCATCGCGGCCCACAGCCGCGCGGGCAGGTTGATCTCGCCGACCCTGGCGCTCTCGGCCTCGACCACCACCGGCCGCCCCGGATCGAGCGCGGCCAGCCGCATCGCCAGCGCCGTGTCGAACCCCGCCTGCGCCGGCTGCCCGCCCCTGTGGCCGAACACCGACCCGCGATGGTTGGCCAGCCCCTCGAGATCGAGGGTCTGGATCCCCAGCGCCGGCAGCAGGTTCAGGATCGCGGTCTTGGCACTGCCGGTATTGCCGTCGATCAGCACCACCGGCGCGCGCACCGCGTGCCCGGCCAGTTCCTCGACCACAAGGCGCCGCCAGGCCTTGTAGCCGCCGGCAAGGGTCTCGACCCGCCAGCCGATCTGCGCGAGGATCGTGGCGAACGACCCCGACCGCATCCCTCCGCGCCAGCAATAGACCAGCGGCCGCCACTGGCCGGGCCGGTCAAAGAGCGTCTCCTCGATGTGGCGCGCGGCATTGCGCGCGACCAGCGCCGCCCCGATCTTGCGCGCGGGAAAGGATCCGGTCTGCACATGCAGCGTGCCCACCCGCGCCCGTTCGGCATCGTCCAGCACCGGCAGGCTGATCGCGCCCGGCAGATGGTCGAGCGCGAATTCCGACGGCGCGCGCACGTCGATGATGTCATCGAATCCGTGCCCGGCAAGATCGCCGATCGAGGTGAGGGTGATGGCCATGGCCGCTGCCATAGCGCAGCCCCCGCGCGGCGGAAAGGGCCCCGGACGGCCCCGCCCTCGAAGCCCCCCTCGACGCCCCTCCTCGGCGCCCCCTCGCCCTCAGTCGCGCAGGAGTTCGTTGATCGAGGTCTTGGACCGGGTGCGCGCGTCCACCTTCTTCACGATCACCGCGCAATAAAGATGCACCCCGCCCGTGGACGGCATCGACCCCGCGACCACCACCGACCCGGCCGGCACCTCGCCATAGGTCACCGCGCCGGTGGCCCGGTCGACGATCTTCGTCGACTGGCCGATGAACACCCCCATGCCAAGGACCGACCCCTCGCGCACGATCACGCCCTCGACCACCTCCGAACGCGCCCCGATGAAGCAGTCGTCCTCGATGATCGTCGGCCCGGCCTGCATCGGCTCGAGCACGCCGCCGATCCCGACTCCGCCCGACAGATGCACGTTGCGCCCGATCTGCGCGCAGGATCCCACCGTGGCCCAGGTGTCGACCATGGTGTTCTCGCCGACATGGGCGCCCAGGTTCACGAAACTGGGCATGAGCACCGCCCCCCGCCCGATATGCGCCGAATGCCGCACGATCGCGCCCGGCACGGCGCGAAACCCGGCCGCCTGCCACTGGGCCTCGCCCCAATGGGCGAACTTGCTGTCGACCTTGTCCCACCAGGTGCCGCCCTGCGGCCCGCCCGCCTGCACCGCCATGTCGTTGAGGCGAAAGCCAAGAAGCACCGCCTTCTTCGCCCACTGGTTCACATGCCAGCCGGCGCCGCGCTTCTCGGCCACGCGCAGCGTGCCCTTGCCGAGCGCGTGCAGCGTCGCCTCGACCGCCTCGCGCGGGGCGCCCTTCGTCGCGGGAGTGATCGTGTCGCGCGCCTCCCAGGCGGCCTCGATCGCGGATTGAAGGGCGGTGTCGGTCATGGCGGCCTCCGTTCGCTGCATCCGCCCGGGATAACCGCGCCCGCCCCCCAAGGCAACGCGCCAGTCGCCCTCCCGCCCGCACCCCCCGCCCGCACCCCCCGTCCGCGCCCCCGCCGCCCCGCGCGCCTTTCGCCCCGGCCGCGTGCCCCCGGCCGGCGTTGTGCCGCCTCCGGCGGGGGTATTTCAGCAAAGATGAAGGGGCCCCCTTCATCTGTCCCCAAATATCCCGGGGGGGAGGC
>JADYZU010000058.1 GCA_020852925.1 Rubellimicrobium sp.
CGCCCTGCCCGCCCCCTGGACGAGGCGATCCTTTTCTCCACCTTCCCCGAAGTGGGCACCGAGGCCGAGTGCACCGCCTTCCACGACCTCGCCTCCCGCACACGCCTGACCCGCTATGGCACCGATTGCTATGCCTACGCGCTGGTCGCCGCCGGCCAGATCGACCTTGTGGTCGAGGCCGGCCTGCAACCCTATGACGTGATGGCCCCCATCGCCCTGATCGAAGCCGCGGGCGGGGTCGTCACCGACTGGCAGGGCGGTCCGGCCCATCACGGCGGCCGCGTCCTTGCCGCCGCCAACCGCGACATCCACAAGGCCGCGCTGACCATCCTCCATCAGGCCCCCGCGCCCTGATCCCGATTTTCTGTCCACAAGTATCCCCGCCGGAGGCACCGGCCCGCGCGCGATGCGCGGGCCCGGCCAATGGCGTGCCGGGCCGCCCCGGCCCGGCTCCGTTTGGTTGGAAAATCACTGCGCGGAGGGCCTGTAAGCCGGATTCTGTCCCCCCCGGACCGTGATCCGGGGATGGATGACCATTCCTCTGGCCCCGCCGTTACCGGCGGGATCAAGCTGCCAACCCGGGTCTCTCGGGCCGAAGCTGCCCTGCGGCGGTATCCATCGTTGCCGACGGACGCGGCCCCGCGCGAGACCCCTATTCGGCATTGCTCCCGGTGGGGCTTGCCGTGCCATCGCTGTTACCAGCGCTGCGGTGGGCTCTTACCCCACCGTTTCACCCTTACCCCGAATCAGGCCCGGGGCGGTCTCTTCTCTGTGGCGCTTTCCCTGGGGTTGCCCCCGCCGGGCGTTACCCGGCACCGTTGCTTCAGGGAGTCCGGACTTTCCTCGAAACGGTTGCCCGCCCCGCGGTCATCCAGCCCTCCGCGCGAATGGGGACTTAGGCGCGGGCGCCCCGCGCGTCAACCGGAAAGCGGCGGGCAAGATCATGGGCCAGGGCACGGTCGACCGCATCTTCGCCCCCCACGGCCCAGGGACGAAAGCGAAGGCGGAAAGCCTGCAGCAGCACCTCGTCCGGCGCGACCGGATAGCCGAACGCGTTCAGCGACCGGGTCAGCGGCGCGTTGCCGTCACCGCCAGCCCCCGGCCAGACCGCCAGCCCGCCAAGAGCCAATCGCCGCCAATCGAAACGCGGTCCGGGATCGCGCTTGCGCCCCGGCGCCATGTCAGAATGCGCGATGATCCGTTCGGGGGGAATTTGCCAGCGTGACATGATCTGTCCAAGCAGCCCTTCCAGAGCCGCCATCTGCGGCTCGGGAAAGGGCGCATCGCCCGTGTTGGCCAGTTCGATCCCGACCGAGCGGGAGTTCACGTCACTGGCCGCGCCCCAAGCTCCCGCCCCGGCATGCCAGGCGCGCATCGCCTCGTCCACGAGCTGTTCGGCCCGGCCGGCTTCGGAGATCAGCCAGTGGGCGGACACTTCCGTCGCAGGGTCGCACAGCCGGTCCCTCGCCTCGGCGCAGGTCGGCATCGCCGTGTAATGCAGGACGATCAAATCAGGGGCAAGACCACCGCGGCGCGGCCCGAAGTTGGGCGAGGCGAAGCCGGTCGGTTCCGCCCCCGCACGGGTCACTCAGTTGCCCGCCGCCTGCCGGAACGGCGTTGGATCGAAGTCGCAGGCATAGCCGTCGCCATCGGGATCGAGCTTCTTGCCATCGCGCTTCGGCCCGCCCGACTTCAGGAACGCCGCCTGCGCCGCTTCCGCCGTGGGATAGCGCTGGCAGGCCTTCTGGTAGGCGTCGGGCTTGACCGCGCGACGGTCATAGATCGCCTCGCCCAGACCATTCGGCGCATTCAGCACATAGGCGACGACCGGCGACACGGCCTCTCCGGTCCGCTCCGGCAGGGCGGCGGGCGCGATCTGCTGATAGTGCGCCTTGTTCGCCTCGATCCTGGCCTTGTCGCTCTCGATGGTTTCTCGCGACGAAACGGCATTGAAATCCTGCTCGTCCGAAATCCCCGCTGACCCGGGCGCGACCGGCAACGCCGGCGTGGCGGCGGCCATGGCTGCCGGGGCGACCGGCGCGGGGGCGGTCGGCACCGCCCCCGGAACGGCGGCCGAGCCGAAAAGCGCACTGTTGATCTCGGACGACGGTATGCCCCCGGCAACGGGTGCCGCCGTCGGGGCGGCGGGATAGGATGGCGCGGGCGCACCATATCCCGTCGCGCCGGGGCCAAACCCGGTCCCGTCCTGCGGCCGCAGATGCGCGGGGGTTGCACAGGCGGCCAGAAGGCCGATCAGAAGAAGGGGCGCGGAACGGCGCATCGTTTCACCACTGCTCATGTCTTTTCGCGGCCCTTACCACCATTTCGCGGCTTTGGAAACAAAGCCCGCTGCGCGCTCCAGCACATGGGCGTGATTGAGCAGGCTCCCCTCTTCCCACGGCCGCCCGATCAGTTGCAGGCCAAGCGGCAGGCCCTGCGCGTCAAGCCCGGCAGGAACCGAAATGCCGGGCAGCCCCGCGAGGTTCACCGTCACGGTGAACACGTCGTTGAGATACATCGCCACCGGATCGGCGCTGGTCATCTCGCCCAGGCCAAAGGCGGCGGAGGGCGTGGCGGGCGTCAGGATCGCGTCAATCCCGTCGGCGAAGGCCAGCTCGAAGTCGCGCTTGATCAGGGCACGGACCTTTCGGGCACGGTTGTAGTAGGCGTCGTAGAAGCCCGCCGACAGGACATAGGTTCCGATCATCACCCGGCGCTGCACTTCCGGGCCGAAGCCTTCGGCGCGGGTCTTTTCATACATTTCGGTGATGCCGTCGCCCTGCGCCAGCTTGGCGCGGTGGCCATAGCGCACCCCGTCATAGCGTGCGAGGTTCGATGATGCCTCGGCCGGGGCCACCACATAATAGGCGGGCAGCGCATATTTCGTGTGCGGCAGGCTGATATCGACGATGACAGCACCCGCATCGCGCATCATCTCGGTGCCGCGTTTCCACAGCGCCTCGATCTCGTCCGGCATGCCGTCCATGCGGTATTCGCGCGGGATGCCGATCTTCTTGCCCCGGATGTCGCCGGTCAGCGCCGCCTCGAAATCCGGGACGGGCAGGTCGGC
>JADYZU010000059.1 GCA_020852925.1 Rubellimicrobium sp.
TGGCGCCCGACCCGGACGAGGCGGTTCTGGCCGCCCCCTACCTCAGGGCCGCCGAAGCCGCCGGCACGCCTTGCCTGATCTTCATCAACCGGATGGACACGCCGAAGGGCCGGGTGCGCGACATCGTTTCGGCGCTTCAGGCCTATACCTCGCATGCCATCGTCCTGCGCCAGATCCCGATCCGCGAAGGCGGGCAGGTGGTGGGCGCCGTCGATCTGATTTCCGAACGCGCCTGGCGCTATCGCGAGGGCCTGCCATCGGTGCTGGTCGAGATGCCGAAGGCCGAGAGCGACCGCGAGCAGGAGGCGCGGGCCGCCCTTCTGGAGCATATGTCCGAATATGACGACAAGCTGCTGGAGGAACTGATCGAGGATCACGAACCCGCCAAGGGCGCCCTGTTCGAGATCGCCCGCCGCGAGACGCAGGAAAGCGTGATCCTGCCCTGTTTTCTGGGCGCGGCGAGCCACATGAACGGCGTCACCCGTCTGATGAAGGCGCTGCGCCACGAGGCGCCGGGGGTCGAGGCGCTGCGCGACCGGCTGAATGCGGGGCAGGGGCTGGCGGTGGCCTTCCATGCGCAAAACCGCAAGCATCTGGGCAAGTGCATCTTCATCCGCGCGCTTGGCGCCGGTGTTACGCAAGGGGCTACGCTTGGCGGCGGGTCGATCGGCGGGCTGTCGGAACTGGGCGGCAAGTCCGGCCACGACCATCTGGCGCCGGGCGACGTGGCCATTGCGGTCAAGGCAGATCACCTGAACGCAGGCGATATCTACGGCGCCGGTGGCCGCCTTCCCGCCCCTGATTGGGCGAAGGGTGCGCCGCCCGCGATGGTCCGGCTGTTCAGGCCGAAGCACGAAAAGGACGACGCCCGCCTGTCCACGGCACTTCAGCGGCTGGCCGAGGCGGATACCGCGCTGAAGCTGACGCAGGACGAGGCGACCGGCCATGCCCTTCTGGCGATGCAGGGGCCGATGCACATGCGCGCAACCCTTGCGCAACTGGCCGAAGGGTTCGGGGTGGAGGTCGAGGCCCATTCCCCCGCGCCCCGCTACCGCGAGACGATCTCCGCTTCGGTCGAGGAAGCCTATCGCCACCGCAAGCAGTCTGGCGGCGCCGGTCAGTTCGCCGATGTGGTGATGACCGTGGCGCCCGTCGGCCGGGGCGAGGGCTTCCGCTTCTCCGAGGTGGTCAAGGGCGGCGCGGTGCCGCGCAACTACATCCCCTCGGTCGAGGAAGGGGCGCGGGACGCGCTGGCCAGGGGGCCGCTCGGCTTTCCGGTGATCGACCTGTCGGTGACGCTGACCGATGGCAAGCATCACGCGGTCGACAGTTCCGACTTTGCCTTCCGCACCGCGGGGCGGCAGGGCGTGAAGGAGGCGCTGGCCAAGGCCGGGCCTGTCCTCTTGCAGCCGGTCGACCGTGTCGCGGTCCATATTCCGTCGATCTACGCGGGCTCGATGGTGTCGCTGATCTCGACCTTGAAAGGGCAGGTGCTGGGCTTTGACCGCGATCCCGCCTGCCGGGGCTGGGACATCTTCCGCGCGCTGCTGCCGGCATCCGCCGAGGAGGAACTGGTCGCCGGGCTGGCGGCGGCGACACAGGGCACCGCCTGGCACGAAACCGCCTTCGACCATTACGAGGAACTTTACGGCCGCGAGGCCGAGCGGATTTCAAAGGAGCATGCGGCGGCGTGACGGGACGGGGAACGGGCAACCTTCCGCCGCCTCTGCCCATAGAACGCGAAAGGCCGCCTGCAGGCGGCCTTTCGTTTGCAGGGCATCGTTGGTCAGCGGTTGCCGACCGGCACATAGTCGCGGCGCGTCGGGCCGACGTAAAGCTGGCGCGGGCGGCCGATCTTCTGCGTCGGGTCGCCGATCATTTCCTTCCACTGCGAAATCCAGCCCACCGTGCGCGAAATCGCGAAGATCGGCGTGAACATCGAGGTGGGGAAACCCATCGCCTCAAGGATGATGCCCGAATAGAAGTCAACGTTGGGATAGAGTTTCTTCGAGACGAAATACTCGTCCTCGAGCGCGATCCGCTCCAGTTCCTTGGCGACCTGGAGGGTGGGGTTGTTGTGGATGCCCAGAAGCTCCAGCACCTCGTCGGCGCTTTCCTTCATCACCTTGGCGCGCGGGTCGAAGTTCTTGTAGACCCGGTGGCCGAAGCCCATCAGGCGGAAGCCCGAGCTCTTGTCCTTGGCCTTGGCGATGAATTCGGGGATGCGGTCGACGGTGCCGATCTCCTTCAGCATCTCCAGCGCCGCCTGGTTCGCACCGCCGTGCGCCGGACCCCAGAGGCAGGCGATGCCGGCGGCGATGCAGGCGAAGGGGTTGGCGCCCGACGAGCCGGCGAGCCGCACGGTCGAGGTCGAGGCATTCTGCTCGTGGTCGGCGTGCAGCATCATGATCCGGTCCATCGCCTTGGCGAGCGCGGGCTGGACCACATATTCCTCGCACGGGACGGCAAAGCACATGTGCAGGAAGTTCGAGGCGTAATCGAGCTTGTTCTGCGGATAGACGAAAGGCTGGCCGACCGAATATTTGAAGGCCATCGCCGCGATCGTCGGCAGTTTGGCGATCATGCGGATTGCCGCCACCTCACGCTGCCAGGGATCGTTGATGTCGAGGCTGTCGTGGTAGAAGGCCGACATCGCGCCGACCACGCCCACCATCGTCGCCATCGGATGGCTGTCGCGGCGGAAGCCGCGGAAGAA
>JADYZU010000060.1 GCA_020852925.1 Rubellimicrobium sp.
GACATCGCCCGCAAGGCCGCCGCAGAACGCTTCGCAAAGGACGGCGTCCAGGTCCCCCTCTGGTGGACCCGCGAGGCAACCTTCGGACCCGAAGGATCCGCAGCGCCAAGAAAGAAGTCGAAGTAACCGAAGGAGCCGAACGCGATGGCACGGATCACGGCATTGATCGAAAACGCGGCGCAGGTCCTGACCTGCGCCGAGGGTGAGCCCGATCTGGTCGGTGCCCGCGCGAATACGATGGTGGCGGTCGCGGGCAGCGCGATCGCCGCCGTCGGCACGTTGGCGGAGATTGCCGCCACGCATGACCTGACGGGGGCCGAGCGGATCGACGCCGGGGGCGGCCTTGTCATGCCCGGCTTTGTCGATTGCCACACGCATCTGGTGTTCCACCGTTCGCGGGTCGAGGAATACGCCCAGAAGGTGCAGGGCCGCACCGGCGCCGAGATCGCCGCCCTAGGCATCCCCGTGGGCATCAGCGCCACCGCGCGCATGATGCGCGAGGCGACCATGGCCGATCTGGTCGAGAGCGCGGCCGAACGGCTGGCGCACATGCTGGCCTTCGGGACCACCACGGTCGAGAGCAAGTCGGGTTACGGGCTCAATACCGAGACCGAGATCAAGATGCTCGAGGTGAATCGCGAACTGTCCCGCATCCAGCCGATCGAGGTGGTCTCGACCTTTCTGGGGGCGCATGAATTTCCTGACGACATGGCGCGCGATGACTATATCCGCGAAATCCTTGACGTGATGATTCCCGAGGTCGCGCGCCGCGGCCTTGCCGAATTCAACGATGTCTATTGCGACGACGGCTATTACACGATCGAGGAATCCCGTGCGATCCTGATGCGCGGGCGCGAATACGGGCTCAAGGTCAAGATCCACACCGATGCCTATTCGCATATCGGGGGATCGGTCCTTGCTGCGGAACTGGGCGCCGTTTCGGCCGATCACATGAATTACACGGACCCTTCGGAATACGCGGGACTGCGCAAGGCCGGGGTGGTGGCGGTGGTGATGCCCGCGCTCGATTTTTCTGTGGGGCACAGCCGGCCCTTCGATGCGCGTGCGCTGATGGATGCGGGGATTACGGTGGCGCTGGCCACCGACATGTGCCCGGGGTGCTGGCTTGAATCCATGCCGTTCGTGGTGCAACTGGCCTGCCGGCTCTATCGTTTTTCGCCGGCCGAGGCGATCCGCGCCGGCACGCTTCATGCCGCGATGGCGCTGGACCGGGCCGGGCGCATCGGCTCGCTCGAGCCGGGCAAGGATGCGGATATCGCGATCTTCCCCTATGCCCGGTTCGAGGACATGGCCTATCGCCTGGGCCGAGGGCGGGCGCGTCTGGTGATGAAGGCGGGGCGCGTCGTCTGGCGCGACGGCGAATCGTGAGAGAGGCGAAGTTGAGCAAGATCATCGAGGTCGAACACCTGCATCAGCCCGGCGGCTGGCTTTCGCCCGGGTATCTCGAACTGGGCGAGGGCGGGGTGATCCTGTCGGTGTCCGGCACGAGGCCCGACCGCGGCGTGGACGAACGGCTGTCGGGTTTCGGCGTGCCGGGCCTGTCGAACCTGCATTCCCACGCCTTTCAGAGGGCGCTGGCGGGGCGGACCGAATTCATCACCGGCGCCCTGACCGAGGACAACCTCTGGACCTGGCGCAAGGCGATGTATCGGCTGGTGGATCGCCTCACGCCCGAGGATTACGAGGCGGTCGCCGCGCTCGTCTATCTCGAGATGTTGCAGTTCGGCATGACCGGGGTGTGCGAGTTCCACTATGTCCATCACCGCAAGGGCGGTGCGCCGCACGACAACCCGGCCGAGATGTCCGACCGCCTCATTGCCGCGGCGGACCGCACCGGGCTGGGGCTCACGCTGCTGCCGGTGCTTTATGCCCATGGCGGCATCGGCAAGCCGGTCGAGGAGACGCAGCGCCGCTTTGTTCATTCGGTCGACGACTACCTGCGCCTGATCGAGACCCTGCGCAGCCGCCGCGCCGACAATCCGCATCTGCAGGTGGGGGTGGCGCTGCATTCCCTGCGCGCCGTCGCCCCGGACGAGGTGAAGGCCGCCCTGGCCGGCATCGAGGCCATCGACCGCGAGGCGCGGCTGCACATCCACGTCTCCGAGACCACGCATGAGGTGCGCGAGGTCGAAGCCGGCCTGGGCGCCCGCCCGATCCAGTGGCTGCTGGACAATGTCGGGCTCGATCCGCGCTGGTGCCTCGTCCATGCCACGCATATGGACGCCTCCGAAATCGCCGGTGCCGCCGCCAGCGGCGCGGTGGCGGGCATCTGTCCGCTGACCGAGGCGACGATGGGCGACGGGTTCTTTGCGCTGCCCGAATATCACGACGCGGGCGGCGCCTGGGGGATCGGCACCGACAGCCATTACTGCACCTCGACCGCCGAGGAACTGCGCATCCTCGAGGTGGGCAAGCGGTTGCACCTGAACCGCCGCAACGTCATCGCCCGCCCGCATCCCGAAGGGGCGGCGGTGCATTCGGGCCGCCTGCTGTTCGACACTGCGCTGGAGGGGGGCGAACAGGCCTCGGGGCAGGGGGGCGGTGCGCTGGTGGCGGGGCGGCGGGCGGATCTGGTGATCCTCGATCCGGATTCCCACGTCCTGCTGGGGCATGGGCCGCAGACGGTGCTGGACGCCTGGATCCTTGGCGGCACGCAGAACCCGGTGCGCGACGTGATGGTGGCCGGGCAATGGGTGATCCGCGACCGCCACCACCCCGAGGAAAGGGCGATCCGCGACGGCTGGAAACAGGCCGCGGCGCGTCTCTTTGCCTGAAGGGATGCGCCTCGTCCGCTACGCCGCGCTCGTGGCCGAGCCGTGGCAGAACGGCGGCGGCCTGACGCGCGTGATCGCCACGGGTAGCGATGCGCAGGGCCTGCGCTGGCGTCTCAGCCTGGCCGAGATTTCGCGCGACGGGCCGTTTTCCGTCCTGGTCGGGCTGGAACGTGTCCTGACCGTGGTGGCGGGGCGGGGGGTCACGCTGAGGCTGCCGGACGGCCCGCATGAAGTGGCGCCGCTCGCGCCCTTTGCCTTTGCCGGCGAGGTGCCGGTCATGGCGACCCTCGCCCACGGTCCGGTCACGGCCTTCAACCTGATGTGGCGGCGCGGCACCCCGGCGCCCGCGGTCACGGTGCTGCGCGACCGCGCGGATACCCCCGGTGACGGGCAGGGGGCCGTTTTCCTGGCCGAGGGAGGGGCCGGATGGCAGAGCAACCCCCTGAATCCCGGCGATACCCTGATCGGCGCGATGCCGACCCTCGCCCCGGGGGCGATCGCCCTTTGCATTGCGGGGCTGGATCGCGCAAAGGGTGAATGACGGAACTTTCGCGCACTTGTCCCCGCCTGCGCGCCGCCGTAATCTTCCCCGCGACCTGAGATGTATTGCGGTACGAGGGGGGCAAATGGCGGGGCCGAGCAGGCGAACGCTGGACAATCTGCTCGGGCGGCATCCGATCGACCCCGAATGGTATTGCAGCACCTATCCGGATGTCGCGGCGCTGGGAATGGATGCCGAAAGGCATTTCCGCCGCTACGGCGCCCTTCTGGGCCGCGCGCCCAACGCCGATATCGCGGCGGCGCCCCTCGACCTCGAGGCGCTGTTGCAGGAGGTGCCAAGGGCGGGCCGCAAACTTGTGACCGCGCACGAGATTGCCCGGACCGGGCGTCACGACCTCGGGCTGCGCTTTGCCGAACTGCATGTGCCCGCCGATCTGGTCCATATGATCGGCCCGCTGCGCGCGAATGCCGCCCTTGCGCGTGGGGGCGAGGGGGGCTGGCTTTAACATCTCAATGCCTATCTGGCGCGCTTCGATGCGCCGGTGCTGCACCTCGGGCCGGGAACGGCGATCATCGACCGGCTGCGCACCGGCCGGTTTCCCGATGTCACCGGCGGGCCGCTGGTCAGCGTCATCATGCCGGCCTTCAACGCCGGGGCCACCATCCGGGCGGCGGCGGGCTCGATCCTCGGGCAGACCTGGCGCAATCTCGAACTGCTCATCATCGACGATGCCAGCGAGGACGATACCTGGGCGGCGATGCAGGAACTGGCCGCGGCGGACGGGCGCGTGCGCATCTTGCGCAACCGGATCAACGTCGGCCCCTATGTGAGCAAGAACACCGCGCTGGCGCTGGCGGCGGGCGAATGGATCACCGGCCACGATGCCGACGACTGGGCACAGCCACGCCGGATCGAACAGCACCTTGCGGCGGTCCTGTCCGCGCCCGAACCGCCCCGCGCGAGTCTCACTTTCATGATTCGGCTGGAGCCGGACGGGTTTCTGGACCGCTTTGCCCAGATCAGCAGCTATTCGCCCGATGGCGTGTCGCGGCAGGCGTCGATTGCGGCCCTGTTCGCGGCCGGGTTTCTGCGGCAGGAGATCGGCGGCTGGGATACCGTCCGTTTCGGGGCCGATTCGGAACTGATCGCGCGGGCGCAGATCCTGCTGGGGGATGAGTTCGTGTGTCCGGAACAGATCGGAATGTTCGCGATCAATCTGCCTGACGGCCTGACAAATCACCCGGAAACAGGCATTTCCCGAACGGCAAGTCTGTCTGACACCAGGCTGAGATACAAGGTGCAATATCAGGCCTGGCACGCGACGATCGCGGATGGCACAGCCGGATCGCCGCGCATCGCCTTTCCCCCCGCGCCGGATGCGCCAGACCCGATTGCGGCGCCGGACGGAATGCGGGTGCCCCGGGCGCATGTGATGCGCAATCAGGCCGTGCTTGTCGGCGATGACCCCTTGCTCGATCAGCCGGTGACGGCGATCTGCGTCTCGTGTCGGCCGTGGTTTACGGCGCGGATCGGGGAAATGCTGGCCGCGCAGACCCATCGCAACCTGCATGTGGTCCATGTCGCGCATGGGCCGGGCCACGACGCCGCAAGGACCCGCGCCGCCTTTGGCGATCCGGCCTCGTTCACCGCGCTGTCGGTGCCGGATCGCGGGGTGACGCTGGGCGAATGCCTCAACCTTGCGCTCGATCACTGCCGGACCGATCTGGTGACCAGGATCGACGACGACGATTTCTATGGCCCGGACCATATCCGTGGCCTGCTGGCTGCGTGGCACTACCACGGGCACGCGAATGTGGGTCTGGTCGGCAAGGAGCGGATCTATCTCTATTCCGAGGCTCTGGACCGGTTCGGCATTCTCCATACACCAAAGAGAGCCAATGCCCTGCGGCCCCGCGTGGCCGGGGGGACCATGTTCTGGTCGCGCAAACGGATCGGGGATCAGCGGTTCTCTCCGCAGAATACCGGCGAGGATTCCGCCTTCATCGCCGGGATCGTTGCCCGGGGGATGAAGATCTATTCGGCCGATCCCTGCGATCACGTCGGCATCCGTTACGCCCGGCCGGGTGCGCATACCTGGCAGATCGAGGCCGAGGAATACATGAGCAAGGCGCAGGTGATCGGGGCCGGCCTCAGGCTTGACCTGGCCTATGGCCGCGCGATGGAGCCCGGGCCTTCGGCAGTGCCCTCGCATGGCCCGGAGACGGCAACAGGCGGCGGTGCCGAGGTGGAGGGGGCCCGATGAAAGCCACGACCAGGCGGGGCACGGGCCCGTCCGCCGCTGCGGTTCAGGCGGCGCGCGAGGAAGAGCGGGCGATCCGCTTTCGCGAGACCCTGGCGCTGACGCGGGAACTCGAGGAAAGTCACGGGCAGATCGCCACCCTTGCCGCCGAGGCCAGGGCCGCGGACGAAAGACGCGCGGGGCTCGAGCGGGAACTCGAACAGGCACGCGCCGAGGCCAAGGCCGCAAGAAAGGATGCCCAGACTGCCCGCAAGAAGGCGAAAAGCGCGGACGAGGCCCTTGCCGCCAGCCGGGCCGAGGCCGCGCGTCATGCCGCGCGGGTGGCTGAACTGGTCGCCAGCACCTCGTGGCGGATCACCGCGCCATTGCGGCGGGTCGTGCTGCTGTTGCGCCGCTGACCCCCGGCCATGGAAAAGGGGCCGCATCCGGTGGATGCGGCCCCCTGTCGTCGTGCCCTGCGGCTCAGCCCTGGCGGGCCTTGAAGCGGCGCTGGGTCTTGTTGATCACATAGACGCGGCCCTTGCGGCGCACCACGCGGCAATCGCGGTGGCGCAGCTTGAGCGAGCGGAGCGAGTTGGCGACCTTCATCGTCGTTCTCCTGTTCGCGGCGCGCAGTGCGCCCTGTTGCCGTCGGGACCGGGGGACTGGGCCCGGGGTCCGGTGAAAATGGTGGGCGATACTGGGATCGAACCAGTGACCCCTACGATGTCAACGTAGTGCTCTACCGCTGAGCTAACCGCCCCCTCCTGCCGGGTCGTTTCCGGGTCGCAAGTGCACCCCCGGTCACGGCCCCGCGTCGGGTGCCGGGTCTATAGAAGGAGTCGCGAGGCGGTTCAAGGGCTTTCGAGCAGCGCCGCAAACGGGTTATCATTCCCTTGCAGGCAGGGGGAAGGCAGATGTCCGAGGCGGTCTACCGCGTTCTGGCGCCCGCGCGGCGGACCACGTCGGTGGTCTTTGCCTCGCCCCACAGCGGCAGGGCCTATCCGGCGGACTTCCTGCGGCAGGCCGGGATGGATGCGCGGGCGATCCGCTCTTCCGAGGATGCCTTTGTCGACCGGCTGTTCGCCGCCGCGCCCGATTGCGGGGCGCCGCTGATCGCGTCGCTGGTGCCGCGCGCCTTTGTCGATCTGAACCGCGGGCCGGACGAACTTGATCCGGCGCTGATCGAGGGGGTGGGACGCGGCGCCTTCAATGCGCGCGTGGCGTCGGGGCTGGGGGTGATTCCCAGGGTCGTCGCCGGCGGCCGGCCGATCCGGCAGGGCAAGATCACCCGCGCCGAGGCCGAATCGCGCATCGACAACGCCTGGCGCCCCTATCACGCGCGGCTTCAGGCGCTGCTCGACGAGGCGCATGACGGATTCGGAGAGGCGATCCTGATCGACTGCCACTCCATGCCGCACGAGGTTCTGGCCGCAGGCCGGGCCGGGCCGGGCCGGCAGCCCGACGTGGTTCTGGGCGACCGGTTCGGCGCCGCCGCCGCGCCCGGGGTGGTGGACCGCATCGCTGCGGCCTTTGGCGCGGCGGGGCTGACGGTGGCGCGCAACGTGCCCTTTGCCGGGGCCTATGTGGCCCAGCATTACGGCCGTCCTTCGCGTAACCGGCACGCGGTCCAGATCGAGATCGACCGCGCCCTCTACATGGACGAGCGCCGGATCGAGCCGCGCCCGGATTTCGACGACTTCCGCGCCACGCTTGCCGGAGTGATCGCGCAGATCGCCGCGATCGGCCGCCCCGGCGCGGCATCGGGGGCGCAGCGTTTTGCCGCCGAATAGCGCGCGCGGTCATGCCGCAGGAATTCTGCCTTGATCCGGGTCAAGAGTGCGTGACTTTTGCGGGTAAACCTGCATTATGAATGCACCTTAACGCAGATCGGGGAGTTACGGCATGCAGCAGCTTGCCTGGTATGTGACCCTCGTGGTGGTGATCGCGATTGCCGCCGTGTTCACGAAGGTCGCAGTTCAGTCCGGCACGGCCGAGGATCACGCCACGGTCCAGGGCCGCGCCTATCGCATCAGGGCCTGGCTGTTCTGGGCGCTCGTCATCGGCGGAATCGCGATCGCGGCGGGAACGCTGCGGACGCTTCCCTATGCTGCGGCATCGGCCGGCGGCTCGCCGCAGGTCATCAACGCCACCGGCCATCAGTGGTACTGGGATCTCGATCAGGATGTGGTCACGGCCGGAGAGCCGGTCGAGTTCCGCGTCACCAGCGCCGATGTCAACCACGGCTTCGGCATCTACGACCCGGATCTGCGCATCGTCGCGCAGGTGCAGGCGATGCCGGGCTACATCAACGTGCTGCGCCACACCTTCGAAAGGCCGGGCATCTATCAGGTCATGTGCCTTGAATACTGCGGCATCGCCCATCACGCGATGATCGCCGAGATCGAGGTGCAGGCGCCATGACGACGGAGAGCGCGATGGAAAAGGCCGGCAACCGGGCCCTGGGCCCCGACCGTGCGGGACGGATCTGGATCGCCGCCAATCTGGCGACCACGGGGATCGTCCTCTTGCTGATGATGCTGTTCGGTGTGCTCATGCGCATGGCGCAGGGCGGGTGGATCACCCTCTATCCCGACCTCTTCTACCAGTTCCTGACGGTGCATGGCACCGGCATGGTCGGGATCGCCGCATTGGGCGGGATTTCGGTGATGTGGTATTTCGCGGCGCGGCACCTGCGGCTGCATTCGGCGGTGCTGGGCGCGAATTTCGTGCTGTTCCTCATCGGGGTGGTGATGATCCTTGGCGGGGTGTTCGTGGGGCAGTTTTCCGGGGCCTGGACCTTTCTCTATCCGCTGCCGGCGGTTTCGGGCGGGGCCTGGGGGGTGCAGGGGGCGTTCTGGTTCCTGTTCGGGCTGCTGGTGGTGGGGGTCGGGCTGCTTGTGGTCTGCCTCGAGATCGGGCGCGGCCTGATCGCCACCCATGGCGGGATCGCGCGAGCGCTGGGCTGGCCCTATCTGTTCGGCATGGCGGGCGCGGTGGCGCCGCCGCCGGTGGTGGTCGCCACGGCAATGTCGGTGCTGGTGACCACGCTGGCGCTGATCGGCGGGGCGATCATCCTGGTTCTCAGCATCGTCAACCTGCTCGTGCCGTCCTTCGTCCTTGATCCGCTGTTCGCGAAGAACGTCATCTACTTCTTCGGCCACACGATCATCAACGCCACGATCTACATGGCGGTGACGGCGGTCTATGCCCTGCTGCCGGACTATACCGGCCGCCCGTGGAAGACCTCGCGCCCGTTCCTTGCCGCGTGGATGGGGTCCACCCTCATGGTGCTGGTCATCTTCCCGCACCATCTGCTCATGGACTTTGCCATGCCGACCTGGACGATGGTTTTCGCGCAGGTGCTGTCCTACACCAACAGCTTTCCGGTGCTGATCGTCACCGGCCTCGGGGCGCTGGCGATCGTGCACCGGTCGGGCATCCGCTGGGACATGGCAAGCGGGCTTCTGTTCCTGTCGATGTTCGGCTGGATGGCGGGGGTGGTGCCGGCGGTGATCGACGCGACCATCGTCATCAACTCGGTCATGCACAACACCCTGTGGGTGCCGGGACATTTCCACTTCTACCTGCTTCTGGGCCTGCTGCCGATGCTGATGGGCTTCATGTACTGGATCACCCGCGCGCGCGACAGCGACCGGCCGGACCTGCCCGACCGTTCCGACCGCTGGATCGCCGCGATCTATGCGGCATCGGGCCTCGGGTTCGTGACGATGTTCCTCTACAGCGGCGCGCAGAGCGTCCCGCGCCGCTGGGCCGAGCATCTGGCCGAATGGATGGCCTGGGACCGGACCGCGTCGGTGTTCGCGCTGCTGGTCCTGGGCGCGGCGACCTGGTTCGTGCTGCGCTTCCTCATGCGGCTGCCGCGGTTCCTGGCTGCGGACTAGGGCCATGCGGGCGGCGGGCATCGCGCTTGTGGCGGCGGTGGTGATGGCGGGGGGGTCCGTCCTGTGGTGGGGGACCGGAGGACTGTCCGTCTTCACCGCCGAAACCGCGCGGCGCGAATCCGTGGCCCGCGCCCCGCGCGCGCTGCCCGACGTGCCGCTCGAGACCGAGACCGGCGCGGTGACCTCGCTGGCCGCGCTGGAGGGGCGGGTGCTGCTGGTGGATTTCATCTATACCCGTTGCCCGACCATCTGCACCGTGCAGGGATCGGATTTCGAACGCGCACGCGAGGCGATCCGCGCGGACGCCCTCGGAGAGGACATCGCCCTCCTGAGCCTGAGCTTCGATCCCGCCCATGACGGGCCCGGGGAACTGTCGCTCTATGCCGGCCGCTTTGGCGGGGCCGATTCCGTCTGGCAATTCGCCCGCCCCGGCAGCGCGGCCGGGACCGAGGCGCTGTTGCGGGCGGCGGGGGTGATCGTCCTGCCCGACGGCATGGGCGGCTTTGTCCACAATGCCGCGATCCATGTGGTCGACCGGCAGGGGCGGCTCGTGCGCATCCTCGACAGCGACGCCTGGCGCGAGGCGCTTGCGCTTGCGCGGGGGCTGGCGACGCAGGGATGACCGCAGGATGGCGCATCGGCCTTGGCGCCCTGATCCTGGCCGCGACCGTGCCGCCGCCGCTGGCCGCCTGGTGGGAGGCGGGGATGGTGCGTCACATGCTGGGCCAGATCCCGCTTCTGGTGCTGGCGGGCGTGCTGATCGCGCCGCGGGGCACCGGGCAGGGGCCGGGCGCCGGCGCCGATCCGCTGGCCATTGCCGCGGTGCTGGTCGCGGTCTTCTGCCTGCTGTTCTGGATGATCCCGCGCTGGCTCGATGCGGCGGTGGGCGACGGGCGGGTGGACGCGGCCAAGATCGCCTCGCTCGTCCTGCTGGCCGGGATTCTGCCGGGCTGGGCCTGGCCGCGCCTCGGCCTTGTGGCGCGCGCCTTTGTCTGGGTCCATGTCGCGACGATGTTCGGCACGCTGGGCATCCTCTATCGCATCGCGCCCGACCGGCTCTGCACCAGCTATCTGGTCAGCGAACAGGAAGGGCTGGGCTTCTGGTCGCTGGTCGTGGCGGGCGTCATGGTGGCCCTTGGCACGCTTGCCGCGCTGAGCGGGCGCGGCCTGGCCCGCAGCGACTGAGGGCACGCGCCCCGCCTTGCCCCGCCCGGTCCCCCCCCCGCCGTGCGCCTTGCGCCGTGCGCCTTGCGCCTTGCGCAGTCACCCTGTCCCAAGGAACCGGATGACGCAACGGAATTGACAGGCTAGGATGCCTGGGTATGGATTTGACCAGATGGCAAAAAACCAGCATCCACCAACCGGGAGAGAATCATGAAGTCACGCCTGCCTGTGTCGCGGCGCTCGGTCATCGCATCCGGACTCGTGCTGGGTGCAAGCGGCCTTGTGCCCTTTGCCCGCGCGGCCGAACCGCTGCGTGTCGCCGGGATCCATGCCTCTCCGGTCGAGAACGCCTGGAACGCCTGCCTGCATCAGGCGCTGCTCGATGCCGCCTCCGAGGGGGTGATCGACTATGTGTTCTCCGAAGGCGTGTCGGGCACCGACTATCCCCGCGCCATGCGCGAATATGCCGAACAGGGCATCCCCCTGATCATCGGCGAATCCTACGCGGTCGAGCGCGAGGCGCGTCAGGTCGCGCCCGACTATCCCGACACCGCCTTTGTCCTTGGGTCCAGCGGCGCGGAAGAGGGCGACAACTTCGGCGTGTTCGGCACCTGGAACTATGACGGCGCCTATCTGGCCGGGATGCTGGCCGGGCGCATGACGCAGACCAACATCATCGGTTCGGTCGGCGCGGTGCCGATCCCCGAGGTGAACCTGCTCATCAACGCCTTTGCCGAGGGCGCGCGCGCCGTGAACCCCGAAGTGCGGCACCTGACCTCGTTCATCGGCACCTTCTTTGACCCGCCCAAGGCGCGCGAGGCGGGGCTGGCGCAGATCGACGCGGGGGCCGATGTGCTGTTCGGCGAACGTATCGGCACCGCCGACGCCGCCAAGGAGCGGGGGATCAGGTCGGTGGGCTCGCTCATCGACTACACGCCGCGCTATCCCGACACCGTGTTCGCCAATGCGCTGTGGCTGTTCCGCGCCATCCTCGATGCCGCCATCGCCGACGTGCAGGCGGGCCGGCCGGTCGGGCGCAACTATACCTCCTACGGCATGATGAAGGAGGGGGGCAGCGACATCGTCTATGTCAAGGGCGTGGCCCCCGCCGATGCCGAAGAGGCGATGGAGGCCCGCCGCGCCGAGATCAAGGCCGGCACCTTTACCGTGCCGCAGAATTTCGACGAGCCTGCCTAAGTCCCGGACGATGACCGGGGATGCCACCGCGCTGGCCGGCGCGATCCGCGCCGGCCGCACGAGTGCGGAGGCGGCGATGACGGCCTCGATCGCCGCGGCGGCCGCGCAGGCGGCCCTCGGGGCGGTCGCCCATCTCGAGACCGGGCGCGGCCTGCGGGCCGCGCGCGCCCTTGACGCCGAACGCGCCGCCGATCCGGCGCGCTTTGGCGCGCGCCCCTTCGGGGGGGTGCCGACCCTGGCCAAGGATCTGGGCGGCCCCTTTGCCGGCCTGCCCGTCGCCGCCGGGTCGCGCCTGTTCGGACGGGCGGATGCGCAGGCGGACGAACAGGCGGACGGGGCGGCCGATTCCGATCTGGCGGCACGGTTCCGCGCGGCCGGATTCGCCCCCTTCGGCCTGACCACCAGCCCCGAATTCGGGCTTTCGCTGTCCAGCGAGCCGGCAATCGGCCCGGTCTGCCGCAACCCCCTCGACCCGGCGCGGACGGCCGGGGGATCGTCGGGCGGGGCGGCGGCGGCGGTCGCGGCGGGGATCGTCGCCATCGCCCATGCCACGGACGCCGGCGGTTCGATCCGGGTGCCGGCGGCCTGCTGCGGCCTTGTCGGGCTGAAGCCCACGCGCGGCGCCATCCCGGCGGGGCCGGGGTTCGGCAACCATCTGGGCGGGATCGCCAGCGAACTGGTGGTCTCGCGCAGCCTGCGCGACACCGCCGCCGCGTTTGCCGCCCTGTCTGGGCAGGCGCGCGGGCCCTTTGCCGATCCCTCGCCGGTCGCGCCGCCTGCCGGTCCGGTCCGCGTCGGCCTTGTGACCGACACCGGCACCCTGACCCCGACTGCGCCCGAACGCCTGGCCGCGGTCGAGGATGCCGCCCGCGCCCTCGAGGCGGCGGGGCACAGGATCGTGCCGGTCGCCTGGCAGGCCCTGGCCGATGCCGTTGCCGCCGCCGGGCGCGCCTTTGGCGGGATCGTCGCGGTGAACCTGGCCGCGCTGGCGGCCGCGGCGGGCCTCGATCTCGACCGGGCCGAGCCGATGACCCGCGCCTTTGCCCGGCGCGGCGCGCTGACCCCGGCGCCCGCGCTCTGGGAAACGCTGAACGGCGCGGTGCATGCCAGCCGCGCGCTCTGGGATCTGTTCGGGCAGGTCGAGGCGCTGCTCCTGCCGATGCTGGCGACGGCGCCGCCGCCCCTGGGCGCGTTTCCGACCGATCACGACGACACCGATCTTCACCTCGCGCGGATGGCGGCCTTCGCGCCCACGGCCGCGCTGGCCAATGTTGCGGGATTTCCGGCGATGACCCTTCCTTTCGGTGCGGACGCGGACGGCCTGCCGCTGCCGGTTCAGATCATGGCCCCGATGGCGCAGGAGCGGCTGTTGTTCGCGCTGGGCGGAGTCCTGGAACGCGAGGGTCGCTGGACCCTGCGTCATGCCGTTGCGGGGCTGGAGCCATGACCGCGCCGGTCCTTGAAATCGACCGCGTCACCCGCCGCTTTGGCGCGATCCTTGCCAATGACGCCATCTCGATGACCCTGGGGAAGGGCGAGATCGTCGCCCTCCTGGGCGAGAACGGCGCCGGCAAGACCACGCTCATGAGCATCCTCTTCGGCCACTACACCCCTGACGAGGGACGCATCCTCATCGACGGGCAGGAACTGCCGCCCGGCCGGCCGCGCGCGGCGATCCGGGCCGGGGTCGGCATGGTGCATCAGCATTTCTCGCTCGCGCCGAACCTGACCGTGCTCGAGAACGTCATGACCGGCACCGAAAGCCTGTGGTCCACGCATTCGCGCACCGCCGCGGCGCGGGCACGCCTTCTGGGGATCGCCGCGAGGTTCGGCCTTGTCGTCGATCCCGAGGCGCGGCTGGGCGATCTGTCGGTGGGCGAACAGCAGCGGGTCGAGATCCTCAAGGCGCTCTACAACGATGCGCGCATCCTCATCCTTGACGAACCGACCGCGGTCCTGACCAAGCCCGAGGCCGAACGCCTGTTCGTCACGCTGCGGGAAATGGCGCGGCAGGGGCTGTCGCTCATCTTCATCTCGCACAAGCTTGACGAGGTGATGGCCGCCGCCGACCGGATCGTGGTGCTGCGCGGCGGGCGCGTGGTGGCCGAACGGCGCCCGGATCAGACCGACAAGGCGGAACTGGCCGAACTCATGGTCGGGCGACGCGTGGTGCGGCCCCGGCGCGATCCGGCGACACCGGGGCAGGTGGTTCTTGAAATGCGGGGGGTCGTGCTGCGCGAGGCCGGGGTTGACCGGCTGCGCGGCATCGACCTGTCGCTGCGCGAGGGCGAGGTTCTGGGCATCATCGGCGTCGCGGGAAACGGCCAGACGCATCTGGCGCGCATCCTGTCGGGCACGGTGCGCCGCAGCGGCGGCGAGATGGTGCTGTTCGGCCGGCCGGCGGGCCATCCCGACGTGGCCGGGGTGGTGGCCATGGGCATCGGCCGCATTCCCGAGGACCGCCACAAGGAAGGCGCGATCGGGGAAATGGCGGTCTGGGAGAATGTCGTGCTCGAACAGATCGACGCGCCGGGCCTTGCGCGCCGGGGCATCGTCAACCGCAAGGAGGGGGTGGCACTTGCCCGGCGGATCATCGAGGAATTCGACGTGCGCGGCGCCCAGCCCGGCACGCGCACCCGGCTTCTGTCCGGGGGGAACATGCAGAAACTGATCCTTGGCCGCAATCTGGACCGGCATCCGCGCATCCTGCTGGCGGCGCAGCCCGCGCGCGGACTGGACGAAGGCGCGGTGGCCGCGGTCCATGCCCGCATCCTGGCCGCGCGCAAGGCGGGGACGGCGGTGCTGCTGATCTCCGAGGATCTGGACGAGGTGATGGCGCTGGCCGACCGGGTGCAGGCGATGGTCGGCGGGCGGCTGTCGCCCGAGGTCGATGCCGATCATGTCGATGCCCGCGCGCTCGGGCTGATGATGGCCGGCGACTGGAGCGCGGCGACGGAGGCGGCCCATGCGTCTTGAACGCCGTGAACACCGCCCGGTCGGGCTGACGCTGGCGGCGCCGCTGATCGCGGTGGCGGCGGCGCTGGCCCTTGCCGGGGTGCTGATCGCCATCGCCGGGGCGCCGGTGCTCACGGCCTATGGCCGCATCCTGACCGGCGCCTTCGGGTCGCGCCTGTCGGCGACCGAGACGCTGGTGCGCGCCACCCCCCTCATCCTGACCGGCCTTGCCGCCGCCACGGCCTTTCGCGCGCGGCTGTGGAACATCGGCGCCGAGGGGCAGCTCTACATGGGCGCGATCACGGTGGCGGCGGTGGGATCGGGCACGCTGGCGGGATTGCCGGGCCCGGTGCTGATCCCGCTTCTGCTGATCGCCGGGGCGCTGGCGGGCATGGTGCTCATGCTCGTGCCGCTGTGGCTGCGGCTGCGTTTCTCGGTGGACGAGGTGGTGACGAGCCTGCTTCTCAACTTCGTCGCGGTGCTCATCGTCTCCATGCTGATCGACGGGGTGCTGAAGGATCCGCTTGCCTTCGGCTGGCCGCAGTCGCAGCCGGTGGCCGATCACGCGCTGCTGCCCAAGCTCATCGCCCGCTCGCGCCTGCATGTGGGGCTGGTCCTTGCCGTGGTCCTGGCGGTGGCGGTGCATCTGGTGCAGTCGCGCACCGTCTTCGGGATGCGCTCGCGCGCGGCGGGGCTCAATCCGGCGGGGGCGGTGTTTGCCGGGGTGCCGCTGGGGGCGACGCTGGTGAAGGTCGCCTGCCTCTCGGGCGGGCTGGCCGGCCTTGCCGGAGCGGTCGAGGTGATGGGCGTCAAGGGCTATGTCACCACCGATCTGTCGCCCGGTTTCGGCTATGCCGGGATCGTGGTGGCGATGCTGGCCAATCTCCATCCGCTGGGCGTGGTGGCGGCCGCGCTCTTTACCGCGACGATGTTCGTGGGCGCCGACGGGATGAGCCGCGATCTCGGCATTCCCACCTATATCGCCGATGTGACGGTGTCGCTGTCGCTGCTGGCGATGCTGGTGGCGATCTTCTTCACCCAATACAGGATCCGCAGATGAGCGTCGTTCTCGACATCCTGGCTTCGGCGGGGCTTTGGGCGGCGGTGCTGCGCATCGCCACGCCGCTGATCTTCGGCACGCTCGGCGCGGTGCTGTGCGAAAGGTCGGGGGTGCTCAACCTCGGGATCGAGGGGATCATGACCTTTGGCGCCATGATCGGCTGGCTTGCGGTCTATCACGGGGCCGACCTGTGGACCGGCCTGGCCGTTGCCGCGGTGGCGGGCGGGGTGTTCGGGCTCTTGCACGGCGGGCTCACGGTCACGCTTGGCCTGTCGCAGCATGTGGCCGGGCTTGGCGTCACGCTCTTTGCCTCGAGCTTCAGCTACTACGTCTTTCGCCTCATCGTTCCGGTGGCGGGCACCCCCCCCACGGTCGAGCCGTTCCAGCCCCTGAACCCGCCTATCCTGTCGGATCTGCCCCTCATCGGCCCGGCGCTTGCGGCGCAGACGGCGCCGACCTGGCTGGCGATCGGGCTGGCGCTGGTGCTTGGCTGGGTGATCTTCCGCACGCCGCTCGGGCTGGCCATCCGCATGGCCGGGGAAAACCCCCATGCCGCCGAGGCGCAGGGCCTTGATCCGCTGCGGCTGCGCTATGGCGCGGTGATCGCGGGCAGCGCGCTCATGGCGGTGGGGGGGGCGTTCCTCACGCTGTCGGCGTTCAACAGCTTCTTCCCGACCATGGTGCAGGGGCGCGGCTGGATCTGCATCGCGCTGGTGGTGTTCTCGTCCTGGCGGCCGGGGCGGGCGCTGTTCGGGGCGCTGCTGTTCGCCTTCTTCGATGCCTTCCAGTTGCGCCTTCAGACCGCGGTCGAGGGGGTGCCCTATCAGGTGTTCCTGATGACCCCCTACATCCTGTCGATTGCGGCGCTTGCGCTGATGGCCCGCTACGCGCGGGTGCCGCAGGCCCTGATGCAGCCCTATCGCCGCGGCGAAAGATAGAAGGAGGTCCGGATGTTCGACCTGATCGTGAGAAACGGCAACCTGCCCGACGGACGCGAGGGGGTGGACATCGCCATCAGGGGCGGCACCATCGCCGCCGTCGAACGCGGCATCACCGCCGAGGCCGGCGAGGTGATCGACGCGACCGGGCGGCTGGTCTCGCCGCCGTTCGTCGATCCGCATTTCCACATGGATGCGACGCTCTCGCTCGGGCTGCCGCGCATGAATGTCTCGGGGACGCTGCTCGAGGGGATCGCGCTGTGGGGCGAACTGCGCCCCACCCTCACGCGCGAGGCGCTGGTCGACCGGGCGCTGCGCTACTGCGACCTTGCCGTGTCGCAGGGCCTGCTGGCGATCCGCAGCCATGTCGACACGTCGGACCCGCGCCTTGTCACCGCCGAGGCGATGATCGAGGTGCGCGAGCGGGTGAAGCCCTGGATCGACCTGCAACTCGTGGCCTTTCCGCAGGACGGCTATTACCGCGCGCCCGATGGGGTGGCCGCGCTGGGGCGTGCGCTCGACATGGGGCTCGACGTGGTCGGGGGCATCCCGCATTTCGAGCGCACGATGGAAGAGGGCCGCCTGTCGGTCGAGGCGCTCTGCCGCATCGCCGCCGACCGGGGCCTGCCCGTCGACATGCACTGCGACGAGACCGACGATCCCCTGTCACGCCATGTCGAGACACTGGCCCAGCAGACGATCCGGCATGGCCTTCAGGGGCGGGTGTCGGGATCGCATCTGACCTCGATGCATTCGATGGACAACTATTATGCGTCCAAGCTCATCCCGCTGATCGCCGAGGCGCGGATGAACGCGATCCCGAATCCGCTCATCAACATCCTCATCCAGGGCCGCCACGACACCTATCCGAAACGGCGCGGCATGACGCGGGTGCGCGAACTGATGGAGGCGGGGGTGAACGTGTCCTTCGGGCACGACTGCGTCATGGACCCGTGGTATTCGATGGGCTCGGGCGACATGCTCGAAGTCGGGCACATGGCGATCCATGTGGCCCACATGGCCGGGGTCGAGGATCGCCGCCGCATCTACGAGGCGCTCACCGTCAATTCGGCGCGCACGATGGGCCTTGCGGGCTACGGGATCGGGAAGGGCTGCAACGGCGATCTCGTCGTGCTTCAGGCCGCCGACCCGATCGAGGCGCTGCGGCTGAAGCCCGCGCGCCTGGCGGTGATCCGCCGCGGCCGCGTGATCGCGCGCACCGCGCCGCGGATTTCGGCGCTCGCGCTCGAGGGGCGGCCGGCGCGGCTTGATCCCGGCCTGGACTACCGGCCGGTCCTGCGCGGCTGATCCGGGTTTTCGCGTCGGGCGGACAGACGGCGGTTGCGCGCGCCGGTCCGTCGCCGCACGATGCACGGACAGGTCGGGGGGCGGGTGATGCGGATGGCCGGACTCGAGGCGGTGGTGATCGGCGGCGGGCATGGCGCGGGCCTCGCGCTGGTGCGCGGTTTGACCGACGCGGGGGCATCGGTGCTGCTGACCGCCCCGGACGAAGGCACGGCCACGACCCTGGCCCGCAGTCTCGGGCAGGAGGGGCGCGGCTGCGATCCGGCGGACGACGCGGCGCTGGCGCTGCTGGCCGGCCATGTGCAGGCGGCGCGGCCGCCCGCCGATCTGGTCGCGGTCTCGCTGGGCCTGAACGGGGCCGCCACGGGCGATCCGGCGGCCTTTGCGGCCGGGATCGTGACCCCGGTCATGGCGGTCCTGCACCACTTCGCCCCGCCGATGCAGGCGCGCGGGCGCGGGGCGTTCCTGTTGCTCCTGACCCTGCCCCCCGACCCCGATCCCTTTGCCGAAGGCGCTGCCGGCTGGCTGTCCGCGATCACCCGCACCTGCGCCGGGCGCTGGGCGGCTGACGGGGTGCGGGCCAATGCGGTGGTGGCGCTGGTGCAGGACGCGCCGGCGCTGCCCCGGTTCATGGCCGCGCGCGCCCCCGCCGCCGCGCCGCCGCCGGTGCCGCTGGGGATGCTGCCCCGGATGCAGGATGTGGCCGCGGCGGCGCTGGCGCTCTGCGCCCCGGCGGCGGCGGCCATGAGCGGGCAGGTGGTGCGCCTTGACGGCGGCCGCAGGCCATGAGGACCGGGCCGCGCAACCTCATCACCGATGTGGCGGGCCTTCTGGTCGGGCAGGCCGAGGATCACCGCATCCGCACCGGCGTGACCGTCCTGACTGCCGCGTGCCCCTTTGTCGCCGCCGTCCATGTCATGGGCGGCGCCCCAGGCACGCGCGAGACCGACGCCCTGGCCCCGGGCCGGGCCGTGGAAAAGGTCGATGCGCTGGTCCTGTCCGGGGGGTCGGCCTTTGGTCTCGATGCCTGTTCGGGGGTGATGGCGGCGCTTGCCAGCGCCGGGCGCGGCTTTGCCGTCGGGCCGGTGCGCGTGCCGATCGTGCCGGGGGCGATCCTGTTCGATCTGCTGAACGGCGGGGACAAGTCGGGCCCGCCGCCCCATGCCGCGCTGGGCCACGCCGCCTGTCTGGCCGCGGCCGAGGATTTCGCGCTGGGCACCGCCGGGGCGGGGACCGGGGCGACCACGGCCACGCTCAAGGGCGGGATCGGTTCGGCGTCGCTGGTGCTGCCCTCGGGGCATGTGGTGGGGGCGCTGGTGGCGGTGAATGCGGTGGGCTCGGTCCTGGCGGGACACGGGCCGCATTTTCATGCCGCGCCCTACGAGATCGGAGACGAGTTCGGCGGCCTTGGGCCGGCGCGCTCGGCGTTGCCGCTGGCGGTGCCGGCCACGAAGCTGCGCCAGGGCGAGGCCACCACCATCGGCATCGTCGCCACCGATGCCGATCTGACGCGCGGCGAATGCCTGCGTCTTGCCGTGGCGGGACATGACGGCATCGCCCGCGCGGTGGTGCCGGCGCATACGGCGATGGACGGCGATCTGGTCTTTGGCGCGGCGACCGGGGCAGTGCCGGTTCCGGCCGATCCGCTGGTGCATCTGATGCTGGGCCATGCCGCGGCGCTGTGCATGGCGCGCGCCATTGCCCGCGCCGTCTGGCACGCCAGCCCGGCGCCGGGCGATCCCCTTCCCACCTGGCGCGAAAGTCTGGCCGGCCGCCCCGCAGCACATTGAAAAAGGGCGCGGGGGGATCCCGCGCCCTCAGGTCACTGGCAGGGGCCCGCGGTCAGTTGACCGGCTTCGGCTCGGCCTCGATCACGGCGGCGCGCGGCGCGGCGGCGGTGATCTCGATGCGGCGCGGCTTCAGCGCCTCGGGCACCTCGCGCAGAAGGTCGATGTGCAGCATGCCGTTCTCGTGGCTTGCTCCGGCGACGCGGACGTGATCGGCCAGGGTAAAGCGCCGCTCGAAGGCGCGGGTGGCGATGCCGCGATGCAGGAAGCGGCGGCTTGCATCCTCGTCGGTCTTGCGGCCGGTGACGATGAGCGCGCTTTCACGCAGTTCCACGTTCAGGTCGCCCGGGCCGAAGCCCGCGACCGCGATCGAGATGCGCCAGCCGTCATCGGCGGTGCGTTCGATGTTGTAGGGGGGATAGTTGCCTGCGGTGCCGTCCGAGGCACCCAGCCGGTCCATGAGATCGGCGATCTGGTCGAAACCGACGCTCGCGCGATAGAGCGGGGCAAGGTCGAAAGTGCGCATGGTCATCCTCCGATGAGCGATACCGTGATGCCGCCCCATCCGGGGCCGGCGGTGATGGCGGGGCCCGTCTGGCGCCCCGTCTCCATGCAGATGGGGAGGTTTTGCGGCGGTTCAAGGGGGCTACCAGTCCAGCCGCCGCGTCGTCCGGTGCAGCCAGACATCCAGGCGCCGCGACAGCGCCGGCCGGTCGTGGCGCAGCCCGACGCAGGCCTGACCGGCGATGCGGCAGGCCCGGTCGGCGCCGCCCGCATCGGCCAGCGCATCGAGCGCCCGCATCAGCGCCTCGGCCAGCACCGCCTCGGCGGCACCGGGGCGGAGAGGGGCAGCGGCAGGGGCTGCGGCAGGGCTGGCAGGGCTGGCAGGGGCGGGCGTCACCATCCCTCGCCCTCGGGGATCCCGAAATGGGCCTTGGCGATGGCCGACATCCGCTCCGGCCCCCAGCGCGGGTCATAGGTCAGTTCCACCCCCGCCGAAGTCACCCCCGGCACCGACAGCGCGGCCTCGCTCGCGCCGTTCTTGAGATAGGCGGTGGCGGGGCAGCCGGGGGTTGTCGTGGTCATGGTCACCTGCACCGCCCCCTGTGCATCCACGCTCACGCCATAGATCAGCCCGATGTCGAGGATGTTGAACCCCAGTTCCGGGTCGATCACGCCGCGCAGCGCCTCGCGCAGGGCGGCGATCGTGCCCGACTCACCGGGGACCGGCACCGCCGAGAACAGTTCCGGTTCGGCCGAGCGGCCGTCAAGGGCGGCGTCGCCGGACAGGAAATGCTCCATGATCGCGCCCAGGACCGCGGGCTTGAGATGCTCCCACGGGCCGGCATTCCGGGTGACGGCGATCCAGTCGGTGCCAAGGACCACCCGCGCCACGCCGCTGACCGCGAAGATCCGCGCGGCGAGTGCCGATTCGGATGCCGCCTGCGGGGTCGTGGCCTCGAAGGTGCCCGCCGACAGGATCATCCGCCCCGGCAGGAATTTCAGGGTCGCGGGGTCGGAGGTCGCCTGGGTCTCGATGAACATGGCCCGGCCCTCAGCCCGCGCCCAGGCGGATCTCGATGCGGTAAGCGGTGCCGTCGCCCTCGAACGCGCCTTCCCAGCGATGGCCGCGCCGGTCGAGTTCGGGGATGAGGAAGGCCGGCTCGCGCTGAAGCAGGGCCACGATGGTGCTGCCGGGCGCCCCGCCCTCGATCGCGGCGAGGATGCGCACCATCGGTTCGGGCGGGTCGAGGTCGCGCAGGTCCATCACCGGTCCGGGTTGCTGCGCGGGCGCGGGGGCGGGGGCCGACACAGGCGCGGGCGCGGCGGCGGGAGAGGCGGACGCGGCGGCGGGGGTGAACACCACCTCCCAGTCGCCGCCGCCGATCTCGCGTGCCTCATGGGCAAAGCCCTGCCTGCCCAGCACGGCGAACAGCGGTGCCGGCTTGAACGTGGCCAGAAGGCGCAGCCCCTGCCCGGGACCAAGGCGGGCTATCGCACCCATGATCTCGCCAAAGGGTTCGCCTCCGGCGCGCAGGATCGGGCGCACGTCGAGTTCGGCAAGTTCGGTCGCCATCGGGTCAATCCTTTCTCAGGTCGTGGACGAACGAAGGAGCACGGGCATCCGCACCCCTTCGGGCAGGCGTTTTTCTGGCGCGACATCGGCCAGGCGCCGCGTGCGCAGCAGTTGCGCCGCGATTCCGGCCGTGGCCAGCAGCATGAGCGCGGCAAGAAGGCGAAACAGCAGGGCCTGCCCGGCCAGCAGCGCCAGCGTGCCCGCCCCGGTGGCGGCATAGTGCAGCACGAACCACTTGCGCGCCCGCCCTTCGACCACCAGATCCTGCACGCGCGGGGTCGGCCTCTTGCCCAGGATCGGACCATAGCATTCCAGCCAGGTCATGAAGGCCACGATCTTGTAAAGCTGCGCCAGGCCCAGCCCGGTCAGCCAGCCGAAGGCGATCAGGAACACCACCGCGCCGATCCCCTCGCCCAGCCGGCCAAGGGTCAGCAGCACCAGCAGGAGCACGACCGCCAGCCCCAGTGCCCCAAGGGCCACCGCCGCCATGCGGCTGTTGAGTTCGATCACGGGACGGCGGCGCTTGCGGTAAAGATGCAGCATGTCGGCGCCATAGGCCCCGAGGGCGGCCACCCCCAGCGCCAGCGCCAGCAACAGCGCCAGCCCCGGATCGCCGCCCAGCAGGATCAGGACCACCCCGCCCACCACCGCCACGGCCAGCGCGCCCGTTCCCGCCCACAACGCCAGCCGGCTGAGGCGCCGGTCAAGCTCGGGCGCGAGCATGAACATCGCCAGAAGCCGGTAACTCACCCCCATCGCCGACAGGCCAAGCCAGCCGCCCAGCCCCGCCAAGGCATGAAGCGGCACGCCCAGGGCGGTGAGGGCGGCAAAGGCCTCGTCCCCGGTCAGGCCAGACAGCGCGAAGGCAAAGACCGTGCCCAGAAGCGCGGTCGCCACCACCGACAGCAGCC
Organism: Rubellimicrobium sp.; assembly: GCA_020852925.1. GTDB lineage: Bacteria > Pseudomonadota > Alphaproteobacteria > Rhodobacterales > Rhodobacteraceae > JADYZU01. The sequence goes on from JADYZU010000060.1 coordinate 22,836, forward strand.
CGACGATGACGAACAGCACCGGCAAGGGCCGCAGGCTGGCCACCACCACGGTGCGCGCAAGGTTCCACAGCACAAGGGCGAATCCCCCAAGCAGCAGGAGCGCGCCGAGGGGCAGGAACGACGGCGCCCCGGCCATGGCACCGTCCAGTTGAAGAAACCCGGCCAGAAGCGCGGCCAGCCCGGCAAGAAGCAGCCCCAGCGCCGGCAGCGACAGCCGGTCACTGAAAAGCGGATGCGCCACCAGCACCGGCAGGAACTGAAGCAGCGCCCCGGCCATCAGCAGGCTCAGCCAGCCGAGCGCGACCACATGCACGAGGATCAGCGTCGCCGGCGCCGCCAGCGGGGCGGCCGGCCAGCCAAAGCCAAGCGCCATGAGCGCCACGGCCAGGATCAGCGCGGCCAGGGCGGCGGCGAAATAGGACATCGACCAGCGCGAGAGCGAGGCACCCATCATGGCGGAAAACCCGGGTTCGGGCCGCGCCGGGGCGTGATCGCGCCGGCGCGGGGGGGCAGGGGGGCGTCAGGCGGCGCGCTTGGCGATCTCGACCTGCCAGACCTCGGGGCCGCGTTCGAGATAGGTCCAGGTGAACTGGTTCGGATATTCGGCCTCGAGCTGGTAATAGAGCGGCTTGGGATCGTGGTCGTTGACGAGGACAAATCGGTTGCCTGGGGGCAGCTCGTCCACAAGCTGGAAGATGGTGGCATGGCGCTGCCGCGGGATGAGCGCGCGGACATCGACGATCCGGACATCGGCGGCCAGGGGAGATTCGGTCATGGGATGTGTCCTTGTTCTGACAGGGCGATCCCCGACCCGTCGCCCTTGTCGCGCCGGTTGCCGGGGTCGCAGAGGCTTCTTGTGCGCTTTAAGATACCATGTCAATATATCTTAAACCGCCCGATGACGCGCCTCGCCTGACGGATACCTGCGAAAGCAGGGCGTTGCGGGAATGGACCTCAGGCGGTAGGGGTGGCGGCAAGGTGGCGCGACCGATCGCCGCAGCGGACGACACGGGAGGGTGGCGGGTGCGACTCACGGTATTTTCCGACTATGCGCTGCGGGTGCTGATGTTCGCCCATGCCGCCGAAGGCCGTCTGGTCAAGATCGAGGAGACCGCCCGCGCCTACTCCATCTCGCGCGCGCATCTCATGAAGGTGGTGAACATCCTGACCCGCGAAGGATTCCTGCGCGGCGTGCGGGGCCGGGCGGGGGGATTCACCCTCGGGCTTCCGGCCGACCAGATCAACCTGGGTGCCGTGCTGCGTGCGACCGAACCGGATTTTGCGCTGGTCGAATGTTTCTCGCCCGATAACCGCTGTGTCGTCGCGCGGTTCTGCGGCCTGCCGGACGTGCTGAACCAGGCGATGCGCGCCTTCATCGAGGTGCTCGACCGGCACACCCTTGCCGATCTGGGGCGGCTGCCGGCGGGGTTCGATCCCCTGCCGGCGCAGCCTCTGCCCGCCCTCGGCCCCGACATCGCCCCGGCACCCCGGACCGAATCCGCCGCCTGATCCGCGCGCGCAATCACCCGCCGGTGCCGGATTGCGGTCCGTGCGATAAATGATATATGAAAAATGTCTCTTTAACCAACCCAACCGGGGAAGCCGCCATGCCGTGGAACGAACGATCAAGGCACATCACGCAGGGGGTGGAACGGTCGCCCAACCGGGCGATGTTCTACGCCATCGGCTATCGCAAGGAGGATTTCGACAAGCCGATGATCGGCATCGCCAACGGCCAGTCCACGATCACGCCCTGCAACGCCGGGCTTCAGCCGCTGGCCGAAGCGGCCGAGGCCGCGATCCGCGAGGCGGGCGGCAATCCGCAGATGTTCGGCACGCCCACCATTTCCGACGGCATGTCGATGGGCACCGAGGGGATGAAATACTCGCTCGTCTCGCGCGAGGTGATCGCCGATTGCGTCGAGACCTCGGTGCAGGGGCAATGGATGGACGGCGTCCTTGTCATCGGCGGCTGTGACAAGAACATGCCCGGCGGCCTGATCGGCATCCTGCGCGCCGATGTGCCGGCGATTCATGTCTATGGCGGCACGGCGAAGCCCGGCCGCTGGAAGGGCAGGGATCTGTCGATCGTCTCGGCCTTCGAGGCGGTGGGCGCCTTCATGGCCGGCACCATGAGCGCGGAGGATTTCGAGGGAATCGAGTGCAATTGCGTCCCCGGCACTGGATCCTGCGGCGGCATGTATACCGCGAACACCATGTCCGCCTCGTTCGAGGCGCTGGGCATGTCGCTCCTGTATTCGTCGACCATGGCCAACCCGGACGAGGAAAAGCGCCTCAGCGCCGCCGAATCGGGCCGCGTTCTGGTCGCGGCCGTGAAGCAGGGCCTGACTCCGCGCCGCATCGTCACGCGCGAGTCGATCGAGAACGCCGTCGCCCTTGTCATGGCGCTGGGCGGATCGACCAATGCGGTGCTGCATTACCTGGCCATCGCGCACGCCGCCGACATCGACTGGACCCTCGACGATTTCGAACGGGTGCGCCGCCGTGTGCCGGTCCTGTGCGACCTGAAGCCCTCGGGGCGCTACATGGCGGTCGATCTGCACCGGGCCGGGGGCGTGCCACAGGTTCTGAAACAGCTGCTCGAGGCCGGGCTTCTCCATGGCGATTGCCTGACCATCACCGGCAGGACGCTGGCCGAGGAACTGGCCCATGTGCCCGCGCTTCCCCGTGCCGATCAGGACGTGATCCTGCCGTTCGACCGCGCCCTCTACCGCGAGGGGCATCTGGCGATCCTGCGCGGCAACCTTGCCCCGGATGGCGCCGTGGCCAAGATCACCGGCCTGAAAAGCCCCGTCATCACCGGCCCCGCGCGGGTGTTCGACGACGAGGACTCCGCGATGGAGGCGATCCGCAACGACCGCATCCATGCCGGCGATGTGGTGGTGCTGCGCTATCTCGGGCCAAGGGGCGGGCCGGGCATGCCCGAAATGCTCGCCCCCACGGCGGCGCTGGTCGGGCGCGGCCTGGGCGAGAGCGTGGGCCTGATCACCGACGGGCGCTTTTCGGGCGGCACCTGGGGCATGGTCGTGGGCCATGTCGCCCCCGAGGCCATGGCCGGCGGGCCGATCGCGCTGGTCGAGGAGGGCGATTCGATCTCCATCGACGCGCACCGCCTGCGCCTGGACCTGAATGTTGCCGAAGACGTGATTGCCCGCCGCCGCGCCGCATGGCGTGCCCCGCCACCGCGCCACAGCCGCGGCGTCCTGGGCAAGTTCGCGGCCCTTGCCCGCCCGGCGAACGAAGGTGCGGCAACGGGTTGAAGGCACGCGATCGCGGGCGCGGCATTCGGGGCGCGCGGGCCGGCACAGGGCCGCCGCCCGTCCCGGAAACCGAAGTCGTGAATTTCATGTTCCGTGACAAAGGCAGTGGGCATTCCCCCGCAATTGTGCTAGCGTGAATTCCATTGGCAGCCAGTTCGAGGAAGCAGAGATGAAAATTGCCAGGCTTTCGGCCATTGTGACCTTCGCCCTTGTGGCGGGTCCGGTTCTTGCGGATGACACCGTCTCGAGTGGCGGGCTTGCTGCGCCTGACGTGATGCAGACCGCGATCGACAGTGGTGTCTGCGGCGAACGGCAGGTGCTCAGCGCCGTGCTCAACACCGCGACCAACCAGATCGAAGTCACCTGCGAAGAGGACGTCGCCGGCTTTGTTCCCCTGATCGGTGGCATCGGGCCGGCGCTTGCCGCGGGGGCGGCGCTGCTGGTGGTCGCCGGGGCGAGCTCGGACACGCAGTAACCGGCTGCGTTTCCACCGGACGGAATCCGCATGATGGGTTTCTGGCGTCGGCTCAGGTCGGCGGGCGCGGGGGCGTTCCCCGCACCCGATCCGGGAGAGTGCGTCAGCATCATCGGCGATATCCACGGATGTGACGATCTTCTGGCCCGCCTCCTGCCGCGACTCGGGGGGCGGGTTGTCTGTGTCGGCGATCTCATCGACCGGGGTGAACAATCGGCTGCGGTCCTTGACCGGCTGATTGCCCGGCCCGAGGTGCTCTGCCTGCGCGGCAATCACGAGGACATGGTCCTCGGCTTTCTTGACGACCCGGACGGCAAGGGCGCGCGCTGGCTGCGCCACGGCGGGCTTCAGACCCTGGCGAGTTTCGGCGTGAGGGTCGGCGGCGATCTTGCGCCGGGGCGCCTTGGCCATCTGCGCGACCGGCTGGCGCGGGCGATGGGCGATGAGCGGATCGACTGGCTGCGCGGGCTGCCGCTGTGGTGGCAGGCGGGCAATCTGGCCGTGACCCATGCCGGGGCCGATCCGCTGCGCCCCCTTGACGGACAGGAGGCGCGCGATCTGGTCTGGGGGACGCCCGCGTTCCATCGGGTGGCGCGCAGCGACGGGATCTGGGTCGCCCATGGCCATGTGATCGTCGACGAGCCTGCCGCCGCCCTCGGGCGGATTGCCGTCGATACCGGCGCCTATGCTACCGGCCGCCTCAGCGCCGCGGTGGTGGCGCCGGACGGTCTGCGTTTCGAGACCGCCTGACGCCCCCCCTGCTTCAGCGGGTCGCCGCCCCGATCGTGGTGATCAGGCTGGGAATCGACTGCTGGATCGCGCGGTTCCAGCGGGTGATCGGCTGTTCTTCGATAAAGACGATATCATCCGGCCGCATCTCGAACCGCGGGGCCAGGGTAAAGGCCGCCGCATTGCGCGCATCGAGATGCCACGCCGTCACCGCCCCGAATTCGGCTGGATTGGTCGAGGCGCGCAGCACATAGATATGCGCCGGATTCCCGGTGTTGGTGTCGAACCCGCCCGAATCGTAAAGGACATCGGCCAGACTGGCCTGCTGGCCAAAGGGCAGGGGCCAGCGGCTCTGGTTGTTCACTTCGCCGGCCAGATAGACATAGTCGCGCTCGTTCGCGCCCAGATCCTCGCGCACACGGAACAGACCGCGCTGTTCGTCAAGCGCGGCACGGCGCAGCGCGATCTCGGTCTGGAGTTCGCTCAGCGCGGCGCTGCGGTCGGCGCGGCGCAGGGAGATGACGTCGATCTGGTCGCGGTAGTATCCCAGTGCCCGGTCGAGGTTGTATTCGGTATCGACATAGATCGCATCGCCCGCCTGCACCGGCAGCGCATGCAGATCGCCGCGCTCGAGGTAGTCACGCAGCGGGATCTGATAAAGCTGCCCGTCCCGGTAGATGCGGATCGAGGCATATTCCGGATCGGCGACCCGCAGCCCCCCGGCCGCGGTCAGCGCCTCGCCCAGATTGAGCGGGTTGATGGTCAGCGGCAGGATCTGCGCCGCCCCGACCGCGCCCCCGACCGATGCGCGCCGCGAATTGAACCGCGCCACCTCGAGGCTGAAATCCGGGTCCACCCCCGCGTCGATCAGCCGCGAGAACAGTGCGGCCTCGGCCTCGTCCACGGTCAGCCCGACCACCTCGACCGATCCGGCCAGCGGCAGCGACACCGCGCCATCGTCGCGCACGGTCATCTCCTGCGACCGGGTGACGGCCGAAGCGGTGCCGGCGATCGAATCGACGGTCTGCGCCTCGGCGGTGGACATGCGCAGCACGTCGCCCACACCCAGGCGGTAGGGTTCGTCCCCGACCGGCGGCGGCAGCCGCAGGTCCAGGGTGCCCGGCGCCAGATCGGGGATCGCCGGCGGTTCGGGCAGTGCGCCCGCTCCGCGCGGACTGCCGCCGCCGGCGGTGGCAAAGAACACGTCGGGCAGGCTGCGCGGGGCATAGGCCTGCCGGTTGGCGACCAGCACCGTCTCGGGCGTGAGCGGCACGACCCGCACATCCATCCCCGCGGCGTCGGCATCCACGCGGCTGCTGACATAGGTGATGCCACAGCCCCCCAGCGTCAGGCCAAGTCCAAGCGCAAGTGCAAGATGCCACAGCGGGCGGTAAAAGGCAGGCATCATCGTCCCTCGTCCTGGGCCGCACCCGCACGGGTGAGGCGTTCGGTTGTCAGCATCCCCGTTCCCGGCGACAGCCATTGCCGCGCCCGGCGCATGGTGCCGTCGGCATCCTGCCAATAGCTGTTCGCGACCGTCAGGCCGGTGGTGTGGCAGGTCTCGTCGCGCCGCGTCGTGGCAAAGGCGGTGTCGAACAGCGTCACGGTTTCGGGCCGGGGCGGGCCCATCTCGCACAGGAAGGCGCGAAAGACGGTGTGCCCCTCGCCGTCGAGCAGCGTGAGAAGGCGGCTGTAACCAGACTGCGGCCCGCCGCCAAGCGCGGCCAGCGTGCCCGCGACATCCGCGCTCATCAGGTCATGGCCCAGTCCGCGCGTGGCGATCACCACCCCGTCGCGAAACGACAGGCCGACGTTGTCGGCGGTGCGCCAGGTGGCGATCCCGTCGCGCGCGCCATGCGGGATCGCGGTGGCGGCGGCATCAAGCCCCTCGACCTCGATCAGCATGAGCGGCCGGGTCGAACGGTCGATCTGCGCGCGGGTGATGCTCGCACGGGGATCGGGCGCGCTGCCCGCGCATCCGGCCAGCAGCAGAAGGGCGGCAATGACGCGCCTCATGCCTTGGTCATCCTGTCCCCGGTCCCCCGTCGTCGCTGCGCTGCGCAACATTGCCATTGCGGTCCGCCGAAAGGCGAATCCGCTTCATCGGTTCCTTGTTAGCGCACAATCGTGGGATTGCCACGCCCCCCAGCGACCCCGGACCGCTTTCGGGCGGCCCGTGGCGGCCCGTGGCGGCCCGGGGCGGCCCGTGGCGGCCGGCGCGCACCCAGCGATCCGCGTCTGCGACACCCCGCCCCGGTCACGAGCGGGCGGGCGGGTGCGATACTGATTGCAAACGTATGCGAGAAAGTGCAAGATCCACAGCCAGAATCGCCGTCCACGGACGCGGCGGTATCGCTGAAGGAGGGATCATGGCGGAACAGGACAAGACGGGCACCCGTGCGGCACCCGAGCGGGTGATGCAGGTCGAGCGGCACGATTACCCCGATCTCGCCCCCGAGGGGGGCAAGCGGACGCAGTCCCTCGACGGCTTTGATCCGATCTATACCGACATCGTCGATTACATCGTGCGCTGCACCCACAAGATCTGGGACGAACGCGACATCGGCCTGATCTACACGCATTACACGCACAACTGCGTGCTCTACGGCACCACCGGCACGATCTACAACCGCGAGGACGTGGTGCGCGACACGATCCAGCGGCTTGTGTCGTTCCCGGAACGGCGGGGCATGGCGACGCAGGTGATCTGGGGCGGCAACGACAAGGAGGGGTTCTATACCTCGCATCTTGTCACCGGATCGGGGCGGCACACGCAGAACGGCCATCTGGGCCGCGCCACCGGGCGGCCTTTCGTGTCGCGCACCATCGCGGATTGCATGATCTACCAGAACAAGATCTATCGCGAATGGGTCGTGGCCGACACCACCTCGATCATGCTGCAACTGGGCCTCGACGTGGATGCCTTCGCCACCCGCGTGGCGCAGTCGGCCGCGGACCGGGGGCAGGTGTCGCTCGATATCGGGGAAAACCGGCTGATGATCGGGCAATATCCGGTCGCCGAAGAGGCCGACACCTCGCTTGCCGCGACCGAGACCGAACGGCACACCATCCGTTGGCTGCACCAAGTCTATAACCGCAAGATGTTCGGGACAATCGCGCAGGTCTATGCGCCGACCTGCCTCTATCACGGGCCGCTCATGGTGGAACATTACGGCCATGCCGCGGTGATCCATCAGACGCTCGGCCTTGTGGGATCGTTGCCGGACGCGGTGTTCCAGGTGCATCACATCTGCTCCAACCCCTGCGAGGAGGGCGGCGAGAAGGTCGCGGTGCGCTGGACCATGGAAGGGCACCATCTGGGGCACGGCATCCTCGAGCTGCTGGGCCAGCCCACCGGCAAGCGGGTGCAGGTCATGGGCATGAGCCATTTCCACTACAAGAACGGCAAGATCGTCGACGAATGGCGGGTCTACGACCAGATGTCGATGCTGGCGCAGGTGCGGCTTGCGCAGATGGCCGACCGTCCGGCGGCCACCCTGACCCCGGCGCGGGACGAAGGCTGAGACCGGTCGGGACGGGGCGCGGCCGGCGGCAATCGGTCGCGCTCCTGCCTGGCGCGGACTTGCACGAAATTTCTTGCAATCGAATGCAAGACAGATAGATTTCCGGCACTGACTCGTTACCGGTCCAAGGCTGGCCGTCCCGGAGCCGGCCGACCGCAACCCCACCCGTCCGGGACATACAGGGAGGAGAGCGATGAAGCTCACCATGAAGGCGGCCCTCATGCTCGGGGCTGTGGTTGTCGGGGCCGGCAGTGCCTCGGCCGAATGCGGGATCGAGGCGGGTTCGGTGCGAATCCTGTCGAACGACTTCGCGGCGGTGAATGTCGTCAATGCCGCCGCGGCGGAATGCGCGTCCGATACCGTGACCGTGACCTCGAACGCCACGACCGAACACAAGAACATCCAGGGCCCGGCGCTGTCGGTCAACCCGGCGGAATACACCGTCGCGGTGGTCGCCTCGAACTCGATCGTGCCGCTGCTGAACGACGGTCTCATCCGGCCGCTGGACGATCTGGTCGCGCAATACGGCGCCAGCCTGCTGCCCAGCCAGCTCATCTCGATCGACGGGCAGGTGATGGCGGTGGCCTTCATGGCGAACGGCCAGCACCTGTTCGTGCGCAAGGACATCCTCGATCAGGTCGGCCTGCCCGTGCCCACCACCTATGCCGAAGTCCTTGCCGCGGCCGAGGCGATCCGTGCCGCCGGGATCATGGAAAACCCGCTTGGCGCCACGGTAAAGCCGGGCTGGGATCTCGCGGCGGAATTCGTGAACCTCTATCTGGGGACCGGCGGCGACTTCTTTGTGCCGGGGACGGCGGAACTGGCCATCGACAACGACAACGGCCGTCTTGTCCTTCAGACCATGCGCGACATGACCGGCTACATGGGCCCGGACTACCTGACCTATGACGCCACCACGCTGAACCAGGTCTGGGACGCGGGTCAGGTGGCGATCATGAACCAGTGGGGATCGCTGGCCGGTGCGGCGATCGGCCCCGATGCCGCCCCCGAAGTGGCCGCCAACACCGTTTTCGCCGCGACCCCGTCGATCGGCGAAGGCACGATCCCGGCCGCCGCGCTGTGGTGGGACGGGTTCACCGTCGCGACCAACATCTCGGACGAGGACGCGGCCGCGTCCTTCCAGGCGATGGTGCACGGCATCTCGCCCGAGGTGATCGCCGCGAATCCGACCGCAGCGACCTGGCTTGTCGAAGGGTTCGAGCCGGGCCCGGCGCAGGTGGGCGTCATCGCCAACGTGCAGGGCGGCGCCCGTGCCTATCCGATGCTGCCGCAGATGGGTCTGCTTCATACGGCGCTGTCCACGGAACTGGCCGATTTCATCGCCGGCAACGAGGATGCGGAACAGGCGCTCGCCGATGTGAAGGCGGCCTATGACACCGCCGCGCGGTCGGCCGGCTTCCTCGAGTAAGAACGACGGGGGTCGCGGGTCTGATCCGCGGCCCCCTTTCACGCCTCGTGAAGGATCGAACGGTGCCCCATCGCACATTCGTCTGGTTCATGCTGCCCTCGATCGTGGCGATGCTGCTGTTGATCACGCTGCCCATCGTCTCTGTCTTCGTGCAGTCCCTGTTCGTGGAGCATGAGCGGGTCGTGATCGCGGTCGAGAACTGCGGCCCCTTCGGCTGCACGACCGAGATGCGCGCCGACGCCGAGGCAACCGCCGCGCTGCGCGCCGAACGCCCGCTGGGCCGCTTCGCGGGTCTGTCCAACTATACCGACCGCAACCACCTGGCCGTCGATGCCATGGGCGCGATCTGGGGCGGGGACGGAACCCTTGCAGACAAGGTGAAGGCGACGATGAACCTGCCCTTCTGGCGGGCGCTGGCCTTTACCCTGACCTATTGCTTCGTGGTGACGCCGCTGGCGATGATCCTGGGCTTTGCCATCGCGCTGGGCGTCAATGCCCTGCCGCGGATGGTGAAGGGACCGGCGATCTTCGTCTCGATCCTGCCGATGATCATCACGCCGCTGGTGGGCTCTCTCATCCTGTTCTGGATGCTGAATCCGCAAGGCGTGCTGGGCGCGACCTTGCAGGCACTCACCGGCGATCCGACGCTCACGCTGCGCTCGTCGGCCACGCTCACCTGGATCTCGCTGCTGGTCTACGGGGTGTGGACCAATGCGCCCTTCTCGTTCGTCGTGTTCTATGCCGGGCTTCAGACCGTGCCGGGCGATACGCTGGAATCGGCGATGATCGACGGCGCCTCGCGCTGGGAGCGCATCCGTCACGTCGTCATGCCGCATCTGGCCCCGCTTGCCACCTTCGTGGCGCTGGTGCAGCTCATGGACAATGTCCGCGTGTTCGAGCCGATCGTCGGCTTTTCCGCCGAGGCGAATGCAACATCGTTGTCCTGGCTGGTGTTCAACGATCTGGTCAGCGCCGACACGCAGCAGTTCGGGTCGGCGGCATCGACCTCAATCATCACCATCGCCGGGGTCGTGGTCCTGCTGATCCCGGTCCTCGTGCGCACCTGGCGCGATTTCAACCGGAGGGCCGCAAGATGAGCACGACCCCCGCCCTTGCCCGGCTGTCGCCGCAACTGCGCCTGCTGACGACCACCCTCATCACGATCTGGCTCATTGCCGCGTCGTTTCCGTTCCTGTGGACGGTCTGGGGCAGCTTCAAGGTCGAGGCCGACTTCTTCTCGCGCGTGGACTGGCTCAATGCCATCACCGGGCCACGCACGCGGATGCAGACCGGCAGCGCCTTTACCCTGGCCGGCTATGAAGGTGCCTGGATCACGCGCGAATTCTGGCGCGCGGCGATCAACACGCTGATCGTCACGCTGTCGGTCACGGTCATCTCGCTGTTCATCGGCACGCTGGGCGGCTATGCGCTTGCGCGGTCGGGGCATCGCTATGCCTTCTGGATCCTGATCGCCGCGCTGGTGTTCCGGGCGATGCCGCATATCACGCTGGTCTCGGGCTACATGCTGCCCTTCCTCCAGTTGAACATCTGGGGTGTGCTGCCCACGACCATCATCGTGCTGGTGGCGATCAACCAGCCCTTCACGCTGTGGATGCTGCACAGCTTCTTCCTGTCGATCCCCAAGGATCTGGACGAAAGTGCGCTGGTCGATGGCTGCACCCGGTTCCAGGCCTTCCGCATGGTCATCATCCCGGTGATGTGGCCGGGGGTCATCACCACGGGGCTGTTCTCGTTCCTGCTGGGTTACAACGACTTTGCCGTCACCTCGATGCTGCTGTCGCAGGGCAATCAGACCATGATCCCGCGCATCGCCGCCTTCCTCGGCTCGATCCACGAGACGGGGAATGTCATGTTCGCGGTGGCGGCGGTGGTTTCGGCGACGGTGCCGCTCTTCATCCTCGTTCTCTTCTTCCAGCGCCAGATCGTCAGCGGCCTGACCGCGGGCGCGGTGAAAGGTTAGGCCATGGCCCGCATATCGCTTCGCAACATCTCCAAGCGCTGGGGTTCGGTGACGGGGGTTCACAGCCTCGACCTCGAGATCGAGGACGCCGAATTCGTGGTCTTTCTCGGCCCCTCGGGCTGTGGCAAGACCACGACCATGCGCATGATCGCCGGCCTCGAGGACATCACCGAGGGCGAAATCTGGATCGGTGACCGCAAGGTGAACGATCTCGAACCCAAGGACCGCGACATCTCGATGGTGTTCCAGTCCTACGGTCTTTATCCCAACATGACCGTCTACGAGAACATCCGCTTTCCGCTCAAGGTGCGGCGCGTTCCCGTGGCCGAACACCGCGACCGCGTGCTCAGGGCGGCCGAGATGGTCGAACTCGGGCCGCTGCTCGATCGCAGGCCGGCGGCGCTTTCGGGCGGGCAGCGGCAGCGCGTGGCCCTGGCCCGCGCCATCGTGCGTGAACCGAACGCCTTTCTCATGGACGAGCCGCTCTCGAACCTCGACGCCAAGCTGCGGGTCTCGACCCGGGCGCAGATCAAGAACCTGCACCACGCCCTGCGCACGACCACCATCTATGTCACCCACGACCAGATCGAGGCGATGACCCTGGCCGACCGCGTGGTGGTGATGAGCCAGGGCCGCGTGCAGCAGGTGGGCACGCCGACCGAAATCTATGACCGGCCGGCCAATACCTTTGTCGCGGGCTTCATCGGCAATCCGGCGATGAACCTGATCCGGGGCAACATCGCGGGCGGCACCTTCAGCGCACCCGGCATGACGGTCACGGGGTTGCGCGGCGATGTGAACGGCCCGGTCACCCTGGGTTTCCGCGCCGAGGATGCGGCAATCGGCGCCGGCGGGGCGATTTCCGCGCCGGTCTACACGATGGAGCTTCTGGGCGAGGCGACCATGATCGCGGTGCGCATCGGCCAGGACATCGCTGCGGTGAAGGCGACCAAGGACTTCCGCATCGAGATCGGAGAGACCGTCGGCATCGCCGTTCCGGCCGCGGCCTGCCATCTGTTCGACCACGCGACCGGCCAGCGCCTGACCTGAGCTTGCCGGGCGTCCGGAAATGGGGAACATCGACCGCGTGCCACGGGTGGCAGAGGGTGGACCATGAACGAGAAGGTGACATCGCTGCAGGTGGCCGAACTCGCCGGAGTAAGCCAGTCGGCGGTCAGCCGCGTGTTCACCCCGGGCTCTTCGGTGTCGAAGAAGACCGCGGACAAGGTCCGTGCCGCGGCGGCGCAACTGGGCTATCGGCCGAACATCCTTGCCCGGTCGCTCAAGTCCGGCAAGAGCCGGATCATCGGCCTCGTCGTCGCCTATCTCGAGAACTACTTCTATCCCGAGGTGGTCGAGCGCATCTCGGCCGATCTTCAGCAGGTCGGCTATCACGTCCTGATCTTCATCGGCCAGAACACCGCGCTGGACACCGACCGGGTGGTGCACGACCTGATGGATTACCAGGTTGACGGGATCGTGCTGGCCTCGGTGTCGATGTCGTCGGAACTGGCCGAACGCTGCCTTTCCCTTGGCGTGCCGGTGGTGCTGATCAACCGGGGGCAGGATGACGGGCGGCTCTCGACGGTGACGACCGACAATTTCGGCGGCGGCCGCGTGGTTGCCGATTTCCTGTCCTCGCTCGGGCATGAGCGGATCGCCTATATCGCCGGGTTCGAGGGGGCGATGACCCAGCGTGACCGCGAGGCCGGGTTCCGTGCCGGTCTGGCCGCGGCGGGGCGCGACCTGTTCGCCCGCGCCTGCGGCAACTTCCACCACGCCGAGGCGCAGGGCGCCGCGCGCGAACTCTTTGCCACCTCGCGGCGGCCCGATGCCGTCTTTGTCGCCAACGATCACATGGCCTTTGCGGTCATGGACGTGCTGCGGTTCGAACTGGGCCTGCGCGTGCCCGAGGATGTCTCGGTCGTGGGGTTCGACGATGTGCCGCCGGCGGGATGGCCGGCCTATTCCCTGACCACCTTCCGGCAGGATGCGGCGCGCATGGTGGCGGAAACCGTGGCGATCCTGACCGATGCCACCGAAGGCCCGCATGTGCCGCGCAAGGTGCTGGTGGATGGCCGCCTGATCATCCGCGGGTCGACCCGGCGCCACGGAGCCGGCGCATGAGCGGGCTTGCCCGGCTGATCGCCGCGTTGGGCGTCACCGCCCCGCCCGAGGAAATGGCCCGCATCCTTCAGGGCGCCGCCGAGGATCGCGCGGCGGCAGACCGCCTCAGGGCATGGCTGGCGGCGCGCGAAAGGGACGGCGCATGAGCGGACCCACGATCCCCGAGGCCGCGCGTGCGCTGCGCGACGGCAGCCTGACCGCCGCTGCGCTGACCGAAGCGGCGCTGTCCTCGATCGAGCGGCTGGACCCCGCGATCCACGCCTTTGCCGAAGTGTTCCCCGACGCCGCCCGCGCCGGGGCCGCGGCGGCGGATGCGGCGCTGGCGCAGGGGCGCGACCTTGGCCCGCTCATGGGGATTCCCGTCGGCATCAAGGACATGATCGACATAGCCGGCCGTGCCACCCGCGCCGCCTCGCGCGTGCCGGCGCCGGTGGCGGCGGCGGATGCGGCCTGTGTCGCGCGGTTGCGCGCGGGCGGGGCGGTGATCGTCGGCGCGCTTCAGACCTACGAATTCGCCACCATCGGTCCGGACGAGGGGCTGCCGCTGCCACCTGCGCGCAATCCGTGGAACGCCGCGCATGTGACCGGCGGTTCGTCCTCGGGCTCGGCGGCGGCGGTGGCGGCGGGGATGCTGCGGCTGGCGCTCGGCACCGATACCGGGGGGTCGGTGCGCTCGCCCGCGGCCTATTGCGGGGTGGTGGGGCTGAAGCCCACCAGGGACCGGGTGCCGACAGGGGGCGTCCTGCCGCTGTCGCCCTCGCTCGATCATGTCGGGCCGATCGCCGCGACGGTCGAGGAAGCGGCGCTTGCGCTGGATGCGCTGTCGGACCCCGGCTGGCGGCCGGCGGCGGCACTTCTGGGGCTGGGCGCGGCGGGGCTGCGCGTGGGTTATGCGCGCGGCTGGTTCGCCGCCGATCCCGTCGCCGACCCGGCGGTGATCCGCGCGCTTGACGATGCCGCTTCGGTCCTGTCACTGAAGGGGGCCGATATCCGGCTGATCGACCTGCCCGATTATGGCGTGTTCGAAACCGCGGGCGCGCTCATCCTCGATGCCGAGGCCCTCGCCGCCCACCGCGACCGCATCGCCGCGCATGCCGCGCTTTACGGTGCGCCGGCGCTGCGGTCCCTCCTGCGGGCAGTCGGCCTTCGGGACGAGGATATCGCCGCCGCCCGCAAGGCTGCGGGGATCCTTGGCGCCGGGTTCGATGCCGCGCTGGCGCAGGTCGATGTGGTGCTGACGGCCACCACCCTTGCCCCGGCGCCGCCCGTGGCCGATTTCCGGAACGGCCGTGCCGTCTGGACGCCGATGCGCACACTGCCCTTCAACGTGACCGGGCATCCGGCGATTTCCATCCCTGCCGGGTTCGCCGGCGGCCTGCCCGTCGGGCTTCAGCTCATCGCCGCGCCGGGCGCCGAAGACCTTCTGTGCCGCGCCGCGCAGGCCCATGAGATGGCGACGGATCATTCGGTGCAAGGGCCGGATCTGCCGCGCCTGTGACGGCAGCGCGCAGACGGGGGCCCCGAGGCCCCCGTCCCTTTCCTTCAGACCCTCAGCGGGCCTGCATCCGGTCAAGGCGCAGTTGCGCCGCGCGGCGATGCCCTTCGAGGCCCTCGCTGGCCGACTGGCGCACCGCGGGCGGGGCGACGGCGCGCACGCCCTCCTCGCTCAGCCACTGGTGCGTCGCCACCTTCACATAGGATCCGACCCAGAGCCCCCCGGTATACTGGCCCGCGCCCATGGTCGGCAGCGTGTGGTTGGTGCCCGAGCATTTGTCGGAATAGACCACGCTCGCATTCTCGCCGATGAAGAGCGAGCCGTAGTTGTCGAGCCGCGCCGCGAACGCGCGCGCGTCGCGGGTGTGCACCTGAAGGTGTTCGGCCGCGATCTCTTCGGAATAGGCGATCATGTCGGCCTCGTCGCGCGCCAGCGCGATCACGCCATAGTCGCGCCACGACACCCCCGCGATGGCGGCGGTGGACAGGGTGGCAAGCTGGCGTTCCACCTCGGCGGCGACAGCCTGCGCCAGCGGTTCGTGCGTGGTGATCAGGCCCACGCGCGTGCGCACGTCATGTTCCGCCTGCGCCAGCAGATCGGTTGCGATCATCTCGGCGTCGCCGGTCTCGTCGGCGAGGATGAAGATTTCCGACGGGCCGGCCAACTGGTCGATCCCCACCGGGCCGAAGACCTGGCGCTTGGCCTCGTTCACAAAGGCATTGCCCGGTCCCATGATCTTGGCCACGCGCGGCACGCTCTGGGTGCCAAAGGCCATGGCCGCCACCGCCTGCGCCCCGCCGATGCGGAAGATGCGGTGCGCGCCTGACAGATGACAGCCCGCGATCATCGCGCGATGCGCGTTGGGCGGCAGGCAGGCCACGATTTCCTTCACGCCGGCGACGACCGCCGGAACGATGGTCATGATCGGCGCCGACAGAAGCGGGAACCGCCCGCCCGGCACATAGCAGCCGACCCGGTGGATCGGGATGATGCGGTGGCCCATGTGCACGCCGGGCAGGGTCTCCACCTCGAGGCCGGTCATGGTGGCCAGTTGCGCCTCGGCAAAGCGGCGCACGTTGGCGATGGCGAATTCGGTGTCGGCGCGGGTCTGCGGATCGAGTTCGGCCACCGCGGCCAGGCGGTCCTCCATCGGCACCTCGAGCGAGTCGGGCGTCACGCCGTCGAATTTCTGCGAATAGTCGCGCACGGCGGCATCGCCGCGCGCCTTCACATCGGCAAGAACCGCGGCGACGGTCTCGGCCACGGGGGCGGTATCGCCCAGCGCATCGCGCGCGGGCGCCTTGATGAAGTTCAGACGATCATGCAGGGCAGACATCGTGGCCTCTGGGTGTTTGGGACAGGTTTGCATACGACAGCATATGCCGTCCGGTCAATCCGGGTCATGGTTTTCATGCGTGACAGTTCGGCGCATGGCGATTAGGCGTTGCGAAAGGTCATCCTTGGTGTCAGAATTATTGCAAACGTAGTCATGAATGCGAGGATGACGATGGCAGAGTGGCTCAAGACTCCGAAACCGGAATCGGAACGTGCGGCCGATGACGCGGCGGTGCGCGCCACCGTCGAGGGGGTTCTGGCCGATATCGCCGCGCGGGGCGATGCCGCCGTGCGCGAACTTTCGGTGCGATTCGACCGCTACGACCCGCCGGCCTTTCGCCTGACCCCGTCCGAGATCGAGGCGGCGGTGCAGAAGGTGTCCGCCCGCGACATGGAGGACATCCGCTTCGCGCAGACGCAGATCCGCCGCTTTGCCGAGGCGCAGAAGGCGTCGATGCGGGACATCGAGGTGGAAACCCTGCCCGGCGTGATTCTGGGCCATCGCAACATCCCGGTGCAGTCGGTGGGCTGCTATGTGCCGGGCGGCAAGTTCCCGATGGTGGCCAGCGCGCACATGTCGGTGCTGACCGCCTCGGTCGCGGGGGTGCCGCGCATCGCCGCCGCCGCGCCGCCGGTCGGGGGGGCGCCGCATCCGGCCATCGTCGCGGCCATGCATCTGGGCGGGGCGCATGAGATCTATGTGCTGGGCGGGATGCAGGCGATCGGGGCCATGGCGCTGGGCACCGATTCGATCGCGCCGGTCGACATGATCGTCGGCCCCGGCAACGCCTATGTCGCCGAGGCCAAGCGCCAGTTGTTCGGCCGGGTGGGGATCGACCTGTTCGCCGGCCCGACCGAGACCATGGTGATCGCCGACGATACCGTCGATGCCGAACTGTGCGCCACTGACCTGCTGGGGCAGGCCGAGCATGGCTTCAACTCGCCCGCCTGCCTCATCACCACTTCGCGCGCGCTGGCCGAGGCGACATTGGCCGAGATCGAGCGGCTTCTGGCCATCCTGCCGACCGCGGCGACGGCCTCGGTGTCGTGGCGCGACTACGGCGAGGTGATCCTGTGCGCCGATCACGACGAGATGCTGAAGGTCGCCAACGACATGGCCTATGAGCATGTCCAGGTGATGACCGACCGCGACGACTGGTATCTCGAGAACCTGCACAGCTATGGTGGCCTGTTTCTTGGCGCGCGGACCAACGTGGCCTTCGGCGACAAGGTGATCGGCACCAACCACACGCTGCCCACGAAACGCGCCGGGCGCTATACCGGCGGGCTCTGGGTGGGCAAGTTCCTCAAGACCCACAGCTATCAGAAGGTCACGACCGACGCGGCGGCGGCGATGATCGGTGCCTATGGGTCGCGGCTGTGCCTGCTCGAGGGGTTCGTGGGTCATGCCGAGCAGTGCAACATCCGCGTGCGCCGCTACGGCGGGCAGAACGTGGCCTATGGAGCGGCGGCGCAATGATCCTGCCGCGCACGCCGTCCTTCCGGCTTGACGGACGCCGGGCCCTTGTCACGGGGGCCTCCTCGGGCATCGGGCTCGCCGCGGCGGTGGCGCTGGCGCAGGCGGGGGCGGCGGTCACGCTGGTGGCGCGGCGCGCGGCCGAACTCGATGCCCTGTGTGATGCGATCCGCGCCGAGGGCGGTCAGGCCGGGGCCCTTGCCCTCGACATCACCGATCTGGGGGCGACCGCGGCGGCGGTGGCGGCACGGGGGCCGTTCGACATCCTCGTGAACAGCGCGGGCCTTGCGCGCCATATGCCTGCGCTCGACACCACGGCTGACGATTTCGACGCCGCGCTGGCCCTGAACCTGCGGGCGGCCTATTTCCTCACGCGCGAGGTGGCGCGCGGCCTGATCGCGGCGGGCAGGCCCGGCAGCCTGATCAACATCAGCAGCCAGATGGGCCATGTGGGCGGCCCGGATCGCGCGGTCTATGCCGCGACGAAACACGCGCTCGAGGGGATGACCAAGGCGATGGCCCTTGAATGGGGCCGCCACGGCATCAGGGTGAACACGCTCTGCCCCACCTTCATCCGCACGCCTCTGGCCGAACAGACCCTGTCCGATCCCGCGCGCCGCGCCTGGGTCGAGGGCAAGATCGCCCTTGGCCGGCTGGGCGAGGTGACGGACATCATGGGGCCGGTGGTGTTCCTCGCCTCCGAGGCGAGCGCCCTCATGACCGGGACGCATCTTCTGATCGACGGCGGCTGGACCGCAGAATAGGAACGAGATGAGCACGCGCTTTGCCAATCTGCCCGACTACATCCAGGGCGTGACCTGGGAAATCTGGGAAGGGCGGCAGATTGCCTCGCTTCACCGGGCCTATGCGCCGGACATGGTGGCGCGCTCGACCCTTGGGGTGATGACCGGGAACGAGGACGTGATCCGCGACACCCTCGCCTCGCTGGCGGCGTTCCCGGACCGGCAGATCTATGGCGACGACGTGATCTGGTGCGAGGACGGCAGCGGCGGATTCCTGTCGTCGCACCGCTCGATGATCGTGGGCACCCATTCCGGCCACGGCCCCTTCGGCCCGCCCACGGGCAAGGTGATCGCGGCGCGCTGCATCGCCGATTGCCATGTGCAGGACGAGGTGATCGACGACGAATGGCTGTGCTACGACATGGGCGACATGGTGCGCCAGTTGGGCCACAGCCCCGAATCCTGGGCCCGCGCCAGCATCGCGCGCGAAGGCGGCCCGGATCGCGCCCGGCGCCCGTTCACGCCGGAAATCGACCTGCCCGGCCCCTATGCCGGGCGCGGCAACGACCATCCGCTGGGCGAACGGCTGGCCACGCTGCTTGGGCGCGTGATGGCCAAGGACGTGGCCGCGATCCGCGAGGGCTATGACCGCGCCGTGCATGTCTGGCACCCGACCGGGCGCACCGGCTGGGGTATTCCCTTTGCCGAGGCGCAGTGGATGCAACTGCGCACCGCCTTTCCCGACGCCACATTCCGCATCGAACACCGCATCGGCCGCGCCGACCCGGGCGAACCCGACCGCGCCGCGATCCGCTGGTCGCTGA
>JADYZU010000061.1 GCA_020852925.1 Rubellimicrobium sp.
CGATCGACCCGGCCAGCCTGATGCACAATGCCCTTCCCGGCGACGATGCCGGCGCGGCGCTGGTCAAGCATGTCGAATCCGCGCTCGACACCGCGCTCAAGGGCCAGCACCTGACCCCGCCGCGCAGCTTTGAGGCCCCATCCGCCAGCCACCGCAGCCGTCATCTGCACTGACGGACCCGGCACTGACCGGCTGGCACGCCCGCACACCTTCGCCTAGGGTCGGGGCATGTCGCCCCTGCCCGCCCGTTTTTCCGACTGGTTCGCTGCCCGTGGCTGGCAGGCCCATCCCCATCAGATCGAACTCCTTGACCGGGCGCAGGCGCCCTGCCTCCTGCTGCTCGCGCCCACCGGCGGCGGCAAGACGCTGGCCGGTTTCCTGCCGACGCTCGCCGAACTGGCCGACGGTCGGCACAGGGGCCTGCACACGCTCTACATCTCGCCGCTGAAGGCCCTGGCCGCCGACATCCGCCGCAACCTTGGCCGCCCGATTGCCGAGATGGCCCTGCCCATCCGGGTCGAGGACCGGACCGGCGACACATCCCACACCCGGCGACAGCGCCAGCGCGCCGATCCGCCGCACATCCTCCTGACCACGCCCGAAAGCCTGGCGCTGCTCCTGTCCTACCCCGACGCGCCCCACATCTTCGCGGGGCTTTCCCGGGTGATCGTGGACGAAATCCATGCACTGGCGGAATCCAAACGCGGCGACCAGCTGATGCTCTGCCTCTCGCGCCTCCAGTCCCTCCGCCCCGGCCTCAGGCGCGTGGGCCTGTCGGCCACCGTCGATGACCCCGCCGCCATCGGCCGCTTCCTCGCCCCCCATCCCGCGCCCTGCCCGATCATCGCCGCCGACCCCGGCCCCGACCCCGACATCGCCATGCTGGCAACCGATGCCCCGCCCCCCTGGGCCGGCGGCGGCGGACGCTACGCCATCCCCGCGATCCTTGAGGAAGTGCGCCGCCACCGCACCACGCTCATCTTCCACAACACCCGCGCACAGGCCGAGCTTTTCTTTCGCGACCTGTGGCTGGCCAACGAAGACGCCCTGCCCATCGCCATCCACCACGGCTCCCTCGCCCGCGAGGCGCGCGAAAGGGTCGAGGCGGCGATGGTCGCGGGCCAACTCCGCGCCATCGTCTGCACCGGCTCGCTCGACCTTGGCATCGACTGGGGCGATGTCGATCTGGTGATCCAGGTCGGCGCACCGAAGAACGTCAAGCGGCTGGTGCAGCGGATCGGGCGCGCCAACCACCGCTACAACGCGCCGTCGAAGGCGCTCCTCGTGCCCGCGAACCGCTGGGAGGTGGTGGAATGCAAGGCCGCGCTCGACGCCGTGCGCGCCCATGATCTTGACGGCTCGCCCCGTGGCCCCGGCCCGCGCGATGTCCTTTGCCAGCATATCCTGATCGCCGCCTGCTCCGCCCGGTTCGACGCCGCCGCGCTTTATGCCGAAGTGACCACCGCCGGCCCCTATGCCGCACTCACCCGCGCCGAATTCGACGCCTGCCTCGATTTCTGCGCGACGGGCGGCTATGCGCTCAGGGCCTACGACAAATGGCAGCGCCTTCTTTGCCGCGACGGTCTGTGGGGCCTGCGCGACCCGCGCAGCGCCCGGATGATCCGCATGAACCTGGGCACGATCACCGACACCGAAACCCTGAAGGTGCGGCTGAAATCCCGCATGGGCGGCACCCCCCTGGGCGAAGTCGAGGAGGCCTTCGCCGCCAGTCTCACCCCCGGCGACACCTTCCTGATCGGCGGCGAGGTGGTGCGCTATGAGGGCCTGCGGGAACTGACCGTCGAAGTGACTCGCGATCCCGGCCGAGCCCCGAAGATCGCGGTCTTTTCCGGCTCCAAATTCTCGACCTCGACCGAGCTTTGCGAGCGGATGCTCTCGATCCTCGCCGAGGGCCGCTGGCCGGGCCTTCCCGCCCACACCGCCGACTGGCTGGCGCTTCAGCGCGACCTCTCGCGCCTGCCCGCCGCCGGACGACTTCTGGTCGAAAGCTTCCGAGACGATTTCACCGGACCCGGGCGCGAGCATCTGGCAATCTACGGCTTTGCCGGCCGGAACGCGCAACAGACGCTCGGCCTTCTCCTGACCAAGCGGATGGAGGAGGAGGGGCTGCACCCCTTGGGCTTCGTCGCCACCGACTATGCGACCCTGATCTGGGGCCTTGATCCGGTCACCGACCCGGCACCGCTTTTCGACCTGCCCCGCCTGCGCTCGGGCCTTGAGGACTGGCTGGCCGGCAACGCGGTGATGAAGCGCACCTTCCGCGACGTGGCGCTGGTCGCGGGCCTGATCGAACGCAATCACCCCGGCGCCCGCAAGTCCGGCAGGCAGGCGACCTTCTCGACCGACATCCTTTACGACACCTTGCGCAAGTATGATCCCGGCCATCTCCTCCTGCAGATCACCCGCGCTGAGGCGATGCGCGGCCTCGTTGATTTCGCCCGGATCGAGGCGATGCTGGCCCGCACCGCCGGGCGGATCGACCATCTGCGCCTGCCCGGCGTGACGCCCTTCGCCGCGCCCCTGTTCCTCGAGGTCGGCAAGGTGCCGATCGCCGGTGCCGGCCGCGAGCGGCTCTTGCAGGCCGAGGTGGACCGCCTGAGTGCCGAGGCCGGGCTTGGCGGCCTGGCGCCGGGGGGCTGACTGCCCCCCGACGGGCCGATTGCATCGGCCCTCCCCCCGTGGATATTTGGACCAGAATGAAGGAAACCGATGGACATGGCTTCGACCTGGCGGGCGTGCGGCTGATCGCGCTCCCGTCCGGTGCGCTCCTCTGGCCACATGAGGCGATCCTGACCGTCTCGGACCTGCATCTGGGGCGGTCGGAGCGGATCGCGCGGCTCGGCGGCGGGCTGTTGCCGCCCTACGAGGTTGCCGACACGCTGATGCGGCTTGATCAGGACATCGCCGCCACAGCGGCACGGACGGTCATCTGCCTGGGCGATACGTTCGATGACCGGCTGGCGGCGGACCTCGCCGCCAATCATATGGGCTGGCTCACGCGGCTGATGGCCGGCCGGCGCTGGATCTGGATCGAGGGCAACCATGATCCCGGCCCGGTTGCGCTTGGCGGCGAGCACCGGCGCGACCTGTCGCTCGGTCCACTGACCTTCCGCCATATTGCGGTGCCGTCGGCGCGCGGCGAAATCTCCGGTCACTATCACCCGAAGCTGCGGCTCGCAGGTCAGGCGCGGCCCTGTTTTCTCTGCGACGGCGCACGGCTGATCCTGCCTGCCTACGGCACCTACACCGGCGGGATGGACGCCGGCCACAAGGCTCTGCGCCCGCTCTTTGCCGGACGGGCGCTGGCCTTCCTGACCGGCACTCCGGTGCGCGCCGTGCCCTTCTAGGCCGTCAGCCCCACCGGTTCTGGCAGGCCGTTTGCCCTGCATGTTGCGGTGAGGGTATTGGCGAGGAGGCAGGCGATGGTCATCGGTCCGACGCCGCCGGGGACCGGGGTGATGGCGCCGGCGAC
>JADYZU010000062.1 GCA_020852925.1 Rubellimicrobium sp.
GATCGAATGTTGCCCCCCGCCGCCAAAGGCCCTAGCACTGGCCCCGCAATCGAACGGGGAGGGGCGGGGCAGATGACCGGACGCGAGGATCGGGCGGGTTTGCAGGTTTCGGCGGAACTCGCCGCCTTCATCGAGCATGAGGCCCTGCCCGGATCCGGCGTGGAGGCAGCGGTCTTCTGGACCGGCCTTGCCGCGCTGATCCGCGATTTCGCGCCCGAGAACGCCGCCCTTCTGGCGCGGCGCGCCGCGCTTCAGGCGCAGATCGACGACTGGCACATCGCCCATCGCGGCGAAGAGCATGACGCCGAGGATTACGAAACCTTCCTGCGCGACATCGGCTATCTGGTGCCCGAAGGCCCGGATTTCACCGTCACGACCGAAGGCACCGATCCCGAGATCGCCCATGTCGCCGGGCCGCAGCTTGTCGTGCCGGTGACGAACGCGCGTTTCGCGCTCAATGCGGTGAATGCGCGCTGGGGATCGCTGCACGATGCGCTCTACGGGACCGATGCGCTGGGCGAGGCCCCGGCCCCCGGCCCGTTCGATCCGGCCCGCGCCGCGCGCGTCGTCGCCCGGACAAGGGCGCATCTGGATCAGGTGGTGCCGCTGGCCGGCGGATCCTGGGCCGGGGTGAGTGCCCTGGCCGTGCGCGACGGCGGCCTTGTCGTCACGGTCGGGGGACAGGCGACCACGCTGGCCGATCCGGGGCAGTTCGCCGGCTGGTCGGATGCGGAATGCGAATTGCAGGTGTTCCTGCGGGTGCACGGCCTGCTGATCGAGGTCCGGGTCGACCGCAGCACCGCCGTGGGCCGCGACGATCCGGCCGGGATCGGCGAGGTCATGGTCGAATCGGCCCTCTCCACCATCATGGACTGCGAGGATTCGGTGGCCTGCGTCGATGGCGCGGACAAGACCGGGGCCTATCGCAACTGGCTTGGCCTGATGCGGGGCAGCCTTGAGGAGACCTTTGCCAAGGGCGGGCGGGTGATCACGCGGCGGATGAACCCCGCGGCCGTCACCTGCGCCGCGCCGGGGGGCGGAACCCTGGGGGTCAGGCGCCGCTCGCTTCTGCTGGTGCGCAATGTCGGCCATCTCATGACCACGCCCGCCGTCCTTGACGCCGGGGGCGCCGAAGTGCCCGAGGGGCTGCTTGACGCCATGGTGACGGTGCTCTGCGCGCTGCACGATCTGCGCGGCGCGCGCGCGAACAGCGCCGCGTCGGTCTATGTGGTCAAGCCCAAGATGCACGGCCCCGACGAGGTGGCCTTTGCCGTGCGCGTGTTCGACCGGGTCGAGGAAGTGCTGGGCCTGCCGCGCAACAGCGTGAAACTCGGCATCATGGACGAAGAGCGCCGCACGAGCGTGAACCTGCGCGAATGCATCCGCGCCGCGCGCGAACGGGTGGCCTTCATCAACACCGGCTTTCTTGACCGCACCGGGGACGAGATCCACACCTCGATGGAGGCCGGCCCCATGGTCCCCAAGGGCGAGATGCGCGGCCAGAAATGGATCGCGGCCTATGAGGCGCGCAATGTCGCCATCGGTCTGGCCTGCGGGCTGCGCGGGCGGGCACAGATCGGCAAGGGGATGTGGGCCGCGCCCGACCGCATGAAGGACATGCTCGAACAGAAGATCGGCCATCCGAAGGCGGGCGCGAATTGCGCCTGGGTGCCCTCGCCCACGGCCGCGACGCTGCATGCGCTGCACTATCACCTGGTCGATGTCGCCGGGGTGCAGGACCGGCTGGCCGCCCGGCCGCCGGCCGGGATGCTGGCCGATCTGCTGACGATCCCGGTGGCTTCCGGCCGCAACTTCCCCCCCGAGGAGGTGGCGCGCGAGGTGGCGAACAACGCGCAGGGCATCCTGGGCTATGTGGTGCGCTGGGTCGATCAGGGGGTGGGCTGTTCCAAGGTGCCCGACATCAGCGACGTGAACCTGATGGAGGACCGCGCCACCTGCCGCATCTCGGCGCAGGCGCTGGCCAACTGGCTGCATCATGGCGTGGTCACGGAATCCGCGGTGATGGAGGCGATGCGCCGCATGGCCGAGGTGGTGGACCGCCAGAACGCGGCCGACCCGCTCTATCGGCCGATGGCGCCGGGATTCGACGGGCCGGCCTTCCTGGCCGCCTGCGATCTGGTGTTCCGCGGCCGGCTTCAGCCCTCGGGCTATACCGAGCCGGTGCTGCACCGCCGCCGGGCCGAGGCCAAGGCCGCGCTGGCCTGACCCCGCAATCGTGACCGCAGACCCGCCCCGCCCGTCCTTGGCGCGGCGGGCCGGGCACGATAGACAGGGGCGCGCAGGACGGGGGCGCGCAGGACGGGGGCGCGCCAGACAGCGGTGCGCGGGGCAGGGGCCGGACGATGCTGACAGAGCTTGGACATTTCACCCTCATCCTCGCGCTTGCGGTGGCGCTGCTTCAGGCGGTGGTGCCGATGGTCGGCGCGGCGCGCGGCTGGAGTGGCTGGATGGTCTTTGCCGCGCCGGCGGCGATGACGCAGTTCCTGCTCATCGCCTTCAGCTTTGCGGTGCTGGTGCGGGCCTTCGTCACCTCGGACTTTTCGCTGGCGCTGGTGCAGGCCAATTCCCACAGCGCCAAGCCGCTGCTCTACCGCATCACCGGCGTCTGGGGCAATCACGAGGGCTCGATGCTTCTGTGGGTGCTGATCCTCGCGCTGTTCGGGGCGGCGGTGGCCTGGTTCGGGGGCGAGTTGCCCGAACGGCTGCGCGCGCGCACGCTGTCGGTGCAGGCGATGATCGGGGTGGCGTTCCTCGGCTTCATCCTGTTCACCTCGAACCCGTTCCTGCGCCTTGCCGAACCGCCGCTGAACGGGCGCGACCTGAACCCGCTGCTGCAGGATCCGGGTCTCGCGCTGCATCCGCCGTTCCTCTATCTGGGCTATGTCGGCCTGTCGGTCAGCTTTTCCTTTGCCATCGCCGCGCTGATCGAGGGGCGGGTCGATGCCGCCTGGGCGCGCTGGGTCAGGCCCTGGGCGCTGGCGGCGTGGATGTTCCTCACGCTCGGGATCGCGCTGGGGTCGTGGTGGGCCTATTACGAACTGGGCTGGGGCGGGTTCTGGTTCTGGGATCCGGTCGAGAACGCAAGCCTGATGCCCTGGCTTCTGGCGGCGGCACTGCTGCATTCGGCGATCGTGGTGGAAAAGCGCGAATCGCTCAAGGCGTGGACGATCCTGCTGGCGATCCTTGCCTTTGCCTTCTCGCTTCTGGGCACGTTCATCGTGCGGTCGGGGGTGCTCACCTCGGTCCATGCCTTTGCCAGCGATCCCGCGCGCGGAGTGGCGATCCTCGTCATCCTGATCGTCGCGGTCGGGGGGGCGCTGCTGCTGTTCGGGCTGCGCGGCGCCGCGCTCGAGGCGCGGGGCGTGTTCGGCCTGGTCAGCCGCGAGGGCGCGCTTGTCCTCAACAACATCCTGCTGGCAGTCGCGGCCTTCGTGGTGTTCGTCGGGACGATGTGGCCCATGGTGGCCGAGATGCTGATGGGGCGCGTGCTCTCGGTCGGCCCGCCCTTCTTCAACGCGGCCTTCACGCCCTTCATGCTGGTGCTGGCGCTGGTGCTGCCCCTGGGCGCGGTGATCGCGTGGAAGCGCGGCGACCTGCGCCGCAGCGCCAGGGCGATGATCCCGGCGGCGGTGCTGGCGCTGGCGCTGGGCGCGCTGGCATTCGCCATCGCCAGCGGGCAGTCGGCCCTTGGCCCGGTCGGCGTCGCGCTGGGGGTGTGGCTGATGGCGGGGGCGGCGGCCGACCTGTGGATGCGCACCGGACGCGGGGCGCTGCGGGGCCGGATCGCCCGCCTGGCCCGCCTGCCGCGCGGCGACTGGGGCCGGGCGATCGGCCATGCCGGGCTGGGCGTGACCGTCATCGGCATCGCCGCCATCCTGGGCTGGCAGGTCGAGGACATCCGCACCCTGCGCCCCGGCGAGGGCTTCGACCTTGCCGGCTATCACGTCACGCTTGACGATGTGGTGCAGATCGAGGGGCCGAACTACCTTTCCGACACCGCGACCCTGACCGTGCGCCGCGCCGGGCAGGTGGTGGCGGTGATGCATCCCGAAAAGCGTTTCTATCCGGTGGCACAGATGCCCACGACCGAGGCGGCGATCTCGACCGGGATCTGGCGCGACCTCTATCTGGTGCTGGGGGATCCGCAGGCGGACGGTTCCTGGGCGGTGCGTTCCTACCTCAAGCCGTTCGCGGTCTGGATCTGGGCCGGATCGCTGCTCATGGCGCTGGGGGCGGTGGCGTCGCTCTCGGACCGGCGGTTGCGCGCGGCGGCCGGGGCGGCCCGGCGCGAGGCCATGGTGCCGGCCGAATGAATCGCGCGGCCGCTGTCCTTGCACTTCTGCTTGCCCTTGGCCCGGTGGCGCCGGCCCTTGCGGTGCAGCCCGACGAAATCCTGTCCGATCCCGTGCTCGAGGCCCGCGCGCGCGAGATCAGCGCCGGCCTGCGCTGTCCGGTCTGCCTCAACGAAAGCATCGACGAATCGAATGCCGCGATCAGCCGCGAATTGCGCCTCCTGATCCGCGAAAGGCTGGTCGCGGGCGACAGCGACCGCGCGGCGATCGACTTTGTCGTGGCGCGCTATGGCGAATTCGTGCTGATGCGGCCCGATGCGCGGGGCGGCAACCTGGTGCTGTGGATCGCGGGACCGGCGATGTTCCTTGCCGCGCTGGCCATCGTCGGCGTGACCCTGCGCCGCCGGTCCCGGACCACGGACGAGGCCCCGGACCTGAGCGAGGAGGAGCGCCGCCGTCTGGACGAAATCCTGTCGGACCGGGGCTGAGAGGGCGTCAGCCCCCGTCGTCCTTGCGGCGATAGACCCCTTCGGGCAGGTCGAGCGCTGCCAGCAATTCCTCGACCTGCAAGGGCGAGAGCACGACCGTCATCACCCGGTCCTCGCGCGCGTCGTATTGTTCGAACACCACGCGATCCTCATAGGCGGTCACGGTCACGTCCTCCTGAAGGGGTGCGTCCCCCTCGTCGGTGAGCGTGACCACGGTGGCGTCGAATTCGTGTTCGATGCTGAGCATGGGCCGATGCTAGGCCGGGGCGCGCGCTGCGGCAAGGGCGGCCGCGCGATCACGGAAGGGCGAGGGCGGGCGCCGGACGCTGGCAGCGGCGGGGCGGGCCGTGTATCCTGTGCCAAACCCCGATGGCCGCCACAGGCCGGAACAACGAGCAGCCCCGTGACCCTGTCCCTTCGCCCTCTGGCGGTGTCGGTCGTCCTTGCCCTGACGGCGGCCTGCGCCCCTGCCGTGGCCCCCGCCCCGCAGCGGCCGGTTGCGATGGCGCCGGCGCAGGCCCCGGCGCCGGGGGTCGACCTGCACCTTCAGGCGCGCACCTTCGTCGCCACCGTCGCCCGGGTCGAGCCGGTGGCCGAACAGGAATGCCGCACCCTGTCGCGCGCGCCCGTCTGCGATTTCCGCATCGTCGTCGATGACCGGCCGGGGATGCCCGCCAACGCGTTCCAGACGCGCGACGAGGCCGGGCGTCCGGTGATCGCGCTCACGCTCGCGCTCATTGCCGAGGTGGCGAATGCCGACGAACTGGCCTTTGTCCTGTCGCACGAGGCGGCGCATCACATCCTGGGGCATCTCGACCGGCAGAACCGCAACGCCATGATCGGCGCGGCGGCGCTGGGCCAGTTGGCGCAGGCCCTGGGGACTTCGGACCCGGGCACGGTGCGGCAGATGCAGGATCTGGGCGCGGCGGTGGGCGCGCGCACCTATTCGCAGGACTACGAACTCGAGGCGGACCGCCTGGGCACCGCGATTGCGCTGCGCGCGGGGTTCGATCCGCTGGTGGGGGCCGCGTTCTTTGCGCGCATCCCCGATCCGGGCAACCGGTTCCTCGGCACCCATCCGCCCAACAGCGCCCGCATCAACGCCGTGCGTCAGACCCTGGCCGCCCTCGGGCGATAGCGGCGGCGGGTCAGGGTTCGGCCCAGGCCATCAGGCCCAGGCTGATCGCCGCAAAGAAGCAGGCCGATCCGGCAAGGACGAAGCCGTGCCAGATCGCCACGGCAAAGCGCAGCCCCTCCCAGGAAAAGAACACGACCCCGGCCGAAATCAGGATCCCCCCCGCCGCCACCAGCACCGCCACCGCCGGCGGGAAGGTCTGCACCATCGGCCATACCAGAAGCAGCGACAGCCAGCCCAGGCCCATGTAGAGCAGCGGCCCGAGCCGCCCCGGATCGCGCCAGAACACCAGCTTGACCGCCGCCCCGATCAGGGCAAGCGCCCAGACGAAGGCCAGCAGGCTCCAGGCGAAATAGCCGCCGATCAGCGCCACGATCGGCGTGTAGGTGGCGGCGATCACCAGATAGATCGCGGCATGGTCGATGCGCCGCAGGATCGGCCGGGCGCCCTCCCAGGGGGCCATGTGATACAGCGCCGAAGCCGCGAACCCGAGGATGAGCGTCCCGCCATAGACCGACAGCGCCACCACCGGCGCCCCGTCAAGGCGCACCAGCGCCAGCACCAGCAGCGAGGCCGCCCCGATCACGGCCAGCCCCACGCCCAGCACATGGATGGTGCCGTCGGCGATCCTTTCGGCCAGGGCAAGGCGCGGATGCAGGCTGTGGTCGGTCATGGTCACCTCCCGACAATCATGGGATGCGGGCCGGGACGATTCCACCCCGCAACAAGGCCGTTGACCCGAAGGTGAACGCCCGCCGTGGCACGGGCATGGCAGCTTCAGGGCAGATCCGGCCCGGGCAGCCACAACCGCGTGAACAGGCCGGTCGACATCAGCAGCGCATCGTCGAGGTCGTCGGGATCATGGGTTTCGACCAGACTGGGCATGCTTCCCGCTTGAACGAGCGACCGGCCCAGCCCGGCCCGGACCGGCGCCCCGTCCGCCCCGTCCGTCCCGTCCGCCAGGCCCAGCCAGTCGATCAGCGTCGGATAGACATCCATCATGCTGCCGGGGGTCCGGTTTTCCGCCCCCGCCTCGATCCCGCCGATGAGGATGAGGGTATTGCGGGACAGCCTCTCGTCCCCGCCCAGGAATTCGGCCGCGTGGTTGAGGTGGTCGGATTGCACCACGATGCGCAATTCGCGCCCGCGATCCGCCTGCCGGTGCAGGCGGCGCACCTCCTCCACGAAGCGGGCGGTCGCCTCGGCCAGACAGCGCACCGAGGCGGCGGTGTCGGGGGTGGTGGTGGCGCGGCCGTCCTCGGTGCAGTCATGGGCCAGATAGCTGGTGGTGCCATGCGGCCCGACCGTCTCGACCGTGAGGGCCAGGGGGGCGGGATCGTCCAGCATGGGCGCGAGGACCGCCAGCGCGCCCTGATAGGTGGCGCTGTCGTCAAGGCCCCAGTCGATGGCCGCCGCCGCGACCAGGTCCGGCGGCAGGATCGGCCCCAGGTCCGCCGTGCCCAGGACCGCGCCGGTGCCGTGCGAATGCAGGAAGTTGCCGATCCCGCCGAAACTCGTGTCCGCGCCGACCACAAAGGCCGAACGGTAACCCCGTGCCGCCAGCAGATCGCCCAGACAGATGGCGCCCGGCAGGAAGGCGCCGTTCAGCCGTTCGGTGGTGCGGTTGTGGTTGATGTTGTGGACCGACAGCGGCACGCCGCATTGGGCGGCGACCATGCCGGCGATGCTCCAGCTTGTGCCGGCGACGCTGCGGATGTCGGTAAAGGCCGTGCCCATCGCCGCCAGCGCACTCATCGGCGCATAGGCCCCGCCGCCCACCGCCGGGTCGAGAAAGCGGCGGTCCAGCCCTTCGAGAAAGACATGCACGATGTCGGGCGCCGGCGCATCGGCGGGCAGGGCGGCCGGGTCGGGCCAGACCAGCCGCGTCTCGAGCCGCAGGTCGGGCACCCCGCCGAGGCCAAGCCCGTAGCCAAGGCCGATCCGCCAGGCCGGATTGACCATGAGCAGCACCGCCGCCCCCGCCATGAGCAAGAGGCCCGGCCGCCGCCCCGTCCCGGCCAGAAGCGACAGCGCCACCACCAGCCCCGCCAGGGCGAAGACGGTGATGCGGATCTCGGTCGCAAGGATGCCCGGCCCGACATCGGCGATCCCGGCCCAGGTGTGGAAGAAGAGCGCGCCCACGTCGATCGCGCCAAAGCCGCGATAAAGCACCGCCGGCGGCGCGATCAGCAGCGCGGCAAGGACCAGCGCAAGAAAGGGCGTCCCGCGCGCCATGGACAGTTCCCCCCGCCCCAGCGCCCACGCGCCCCCGAGGCAGAGGACCAGCAGGATCGCCGGGCCCGCTTCACCCCCCGGCTGCGGGAGTGCAAGGACACGGCCGGTGACGATCACGGCCCCCCACAACAGGAGCCGTGCCACCACAAGGGGCCGGGGGAGTGCCAGCGTGCGGATCATCGTGGGGGCAATCTGCCCCGCGCCCCGCAGCACCGCAAGGCAGGCGGGGCCGCGGCACGCGGGATTCGCGGTCTAGAGTCCCGGATAGAGCGGGAAGCGCGCACACAGTTGCGCGACCTCGGCGCGCACGCGGCCCTCGACCTCGGCGTTGTCGGCGTCGCCGTTCGCGGCCAGCCCGTCCACCACCTCGACGATCC
This sequence comes from Rubellimicrobium sp., assembly GCA_020852925.1. GTDB lineage: Bacteria > Pseudomonadota > Alphaproteobacteria > Rhodobacterales > Rhodobacteraceae > JADYZU01. The sequence goes on from JADYZU010000062.1 coordinate 8,549, forward strand.
AGCGGGCGATCTGGCGGAACTCCTCCTCGCCAAAGCCGCGCGTGGTGCCCGCAGGGGCGCCCAGGCGGATGCCCGAGGTGACGAAGGGCTTTTCCGGGTCAAAGGGAATGCCGTTCTTGTTGCAGGTGATATGCGCGCGTCCCAGCGCCGCCTCGGCGGCCTTGCCGGTGACCTTCTTGGGGCGCAGATCGGCCAGGCACAGGTGGTTGTCGGTGCCGCCCGACACGATGTCGATGCCGCCCTTCATCAGTTCGTCCGCCATGGCGGCGGCGTTCTTCCTGACCTGCGCGGCATAGTCGCGGAACCCGGGGCGCAGCGCCTCGCCCAGGGCCACGGCCTTGGCGGCGATCACATGCATGAGCGGCCCGCCCTGAAGGCCCGGGAATACCGCCGCGTTGATCTTCTTCGCGATCTCCTCGTCGTTCATGAGGATCATGCCGCCGCGCGGCCCGCGCAGGCTCTTGTGCGTGGTGGTCGTCACCACATGCGCATGCGGCACCGGCGAGGGATGCACCCCCCCCGCCACGAGGCCCGCGATATGGGCCATGTCCACCATGAGCCAGGCGCCGATCTCGTCGGCGATGGCGCGGAACGCGGCCCAGTCCCATTCGCGCGAATAGGCGGTCCCGCCGGCGATGATGAGTTTCGGCCGATGCTCGAGCGCCTTCCTGCGCACATCCTCCATGTCAAGGCGCTGATCCTGCGCCCGCACACCGTAGGAGACGACGTTGAACCACTTGCCCGACATGTTCACCGGGCTGCCATGGGTCAGGTGCCCGCCCGAGTTCAGGTCGAGCCCCATGAATGTTTCGCCGGGTTTCAGCAGCGCGAGGAACACCGCCTGGTTCATCTGGCTGCCGGAATTGGGCTGCACATTGGCATAGGCACAGCCGAACAGCTTCTTGGCGCGCTCGATGGCCAGGGTTTCGGCCATGTCGACATACTGGCAACCGCCATAATAGCGCTTGCCGGGATATCCTTCGGCATATTTGTTGGTCAGCACCGATCCCTGCGCCTGAAGCACGGCCAGAGAGACGATGTTCTCGCTGGCGATCAGTTCGATCTCGTCGCGCTGGCGGCCGAGCTCGGCGGTGACCGTGGCAAAGAGTTCGGGGTCACGATCGGCGAGGGACTGGGTGAAAAAGCCGGAATCACGGGGGGCGGCACACATGGGGCGGTCCTTTCGCTGGGGCAGAGCGGGATCGGGGGTGGGTCCCGGCGGTGATAGCGCGCAAGCGCCACGACAGGAAGACAGGTTGCGACGCATTTGCCGCAGCCAGCGGCACGGACCGGCAGGGCAGGGGGCGACCGGGGGCCGCGAAACCGCCCCCGGTTGCATCCGCCCGGCCGCTGCAGCCGGATTTCGTGATCGGCGGGGTCAGAACGCGCGATCTTTGGCCAATCGCCACCGCGCGCCGTTCATATCGCCGGGATTTAGCGCTATCAGGCGCCGACTCGCCCGATGAACGGGGAGTTCGACGAAAGAGGGAGCCTTCGCGTGGTGTCGATCGACGACAAGCTGCAACCCATCCTGACCGAAGTCCTGCGCCGCAACGCAGGCGAGGCCGAATTCCATCAGGCGGTGCGCGAGGTTCTCGAGAGCCTCGGCCGGGTGATCGCCAAACATCCCCACTACCTCGATCAGGCGCTGATCGAGCGGATCTGCGAACCCGAAAGGCAGATCATCTTCCGCGTTCCCTGGCACGACGACAAGGGCCAGATCCACATCAACCGCGGCTTCCGGGTGCAGTTCAACTCGGCGCTCGGCCCCTACAAGGGCGGCCTGCGGTTCCACCCGTCGGTGAACGTGGGGATCATCAAGTTCCTCGGCTTCGAGCAGACCTTCAAGAACGCGCTGACCAGCCTGCCGATCGGCGGGGGCAAGGGGGGCTCGGACTTTGACCCCAAGGGCCGCTCCGAGACCGAAATCATGCGCTTCTGCCAGTCGTTCATGACCGAACTCTTCCGCCATCTGGGCGAATACACCGACGTGCCCGCGGGCGACATCGGCGTGGGCGGGCGCGAGATCGGCTTCATGTTCGGCCAGTACAAGCGCCTGACCAACCGCTACGAGGCCGGCGTGCTGACCGGCAAGGGCCTTGCCTACGGCGGATCGCGCGCCCGCAAGGAGGCGACGGGCTATGGCAACACCTGGTTCGTGGAATCCATGCTCGCCACGCGCGGCACCACCTTCGAGGGCAAGCGCGTCGTGGTCTCGGGATCGGGCAATGTCGCCATCTACACGATGGAAAAGGTCATGGATCTGGGCGGCAAGGTCATCGCCTGCTCCGATTCCGGCGGCTATGTCGTGGACGAGAACGGCATCGACCTCGGCCTCGTGAAAGAGATCAAGGAAGTGCGCCGCGCCCGCATCTCGGAATATGCGCGGCTGCGCGGCACCGGGGCGCATTACATCGCCGGCGGCTCGATCTGGGACGTGCCTTGCGAGGTGGCCATGCCCTCGGCCACCCAGAACGAGATCACCGGCAAGGACGCGCGCACGCTGGTGAAGAACGGGCTTGTGGCGCTGGGCGAGGGGGCGAACATGCCCTCGACCCCCGACGCGATCCAGATCTTCCGCAGCGCGGGCGTGCTGTTCGCGCCGGGCAAGGCCGCGAATGCGGGCGGCGTGGCGACTTCGGCGCTCGAGATGCAGCAGAACGCCAGCCGCGATTCCTGGACCTCGGAACAGACCCAGACCCGGCTTGCCGGCATCATGCGCTCGATCCACGACACCTGCGCCGCCACCGCCGAGGAATACGGCGCCCCCGGCGACTATGTGCTGGGCGCCAACATCGCCGGTTTCGTCAAGGTGGCCGAGGCGATGAACGCGCTGGGCGTCATCTGAGGCGGATTGCCTTTCTCCCGTGCCTGCCGGACAACGGGCACGGGACGAAAGGAGCGCCGATGACCGCACCGCGCATCACCTTCAGGGCCAGCGACGCGCCCCTTGCCGAAGAGGCGCGCCGTGCCCTTGTCGCCCGCTATGGCGATGCCCCGCTGGAACGGGCCGAGGTCGTGGTCGCGCTGGGCGGCGACGGCTTCATGCTCCAGACGCTCCACGCGCTCGAGGGACGCGAGGTGCCGGTCTACGGCATGAACCGCGGTACCGTGGGCTTTCTCATGAACACCTATGCCGAAGAGGGCCTGCCCGAACGGCTGGCTGCCGCCGAAGAGACGGTGATCAACCCGCTGCGGATGCGCGCCACCACCGCCGACGGCCGGATCGAGGAGGCCCTGGCCATCAACGAGGTGAGCCTGCTGCGCGCCGGCCCGCAGGCCGCGCGGCTGCGCATCCTGGTGGACGGGCGCGAACGGCTGGCCGAACTGATCTGCGACGGGGCGCTGGTATCGACGCCGGCGGGATCGACCGCCTACAACTATTCGGCGCATGGGCCGGTGCTGCCGATCGGGTCCGAGGTTCTCGCCCTGACCGCGATCGCCCCGTTCCGCCCCCGCCGCTGGCGCGGCGCGCTCCTGCCCAAGGCGGCCGAAGTGGTGTTCGAGGTGCTCGATGCCGGGAAACGCCCGGTGATGGCCACCGCCGACGCCAGCCCCGCACGCGACGTGCTGCGCGTCGAGATCCGCTCGGAAACCGCGCTGCGCCACCGCCTGCTGTTCGATCCGGGCCACGGCCTCGAGGAGCGGGTGCTGCGCGAACAATTCGTCTGACCCGCAGCGCGCCGCGGCTGCCCCTTGCACCCTCCCCCGCGATCGTCTAGGCAGCGCATACCTCAAGGCAGGGCGGGTTGGCGGAGAGGTTACGCAGCGGATTGCAAATCCGTGAAGACCGGTTCGATTCCGGTACCCGCCTCCATTCCCCACTTTTCGCTAGATTTCCTGTGATCTTCGCCAGAAGTGGTCATTGATTTCATTGAGAAAATAGACTGTAGGCGATCTTCTGCGGGAAGATGGGCTGTGGCCACCCAACTTGTGTGGGTATCGAATGCGGGTATTCTCGGAAACGTCGATACCCACATACCCGCAGGACCGATTCAGATGCCCTTGACCGATGCCGCCTGTCGTGGCGCAAAGCCCGATCCCTCTGGCAAATCACGGAAATTGCCGGATGGCGGCGGTCTCTTGCTGTTCGTCTCGCCATCGGGCGGCAGGCTGTGGAGAATGCGATACAGGTTCGAAGGCATGGAAAAGATGCTGTCCTTCGGGGCCTACCCGGATGTGAAGCTGGCCGATGCCCGCGCGCTGCGTGACAAGGCCAAGCGGGCACTGGCCGAAGGGCGCGACCCTGGGGCCAATGCCAAGGCCGCGCTGACCGCCCCTGTCGGGGACACGTTCGAAGCCGTGGTGCGGGAATGGATCAAGGCTCAGTCGGCAACATGGTCGCCCGCCCACAGCGCCCGCACCTTGTCACGCTTTGAACGGGACGTGTTCAAGGCGATTGGCTCAACTGCCGTGGCCGAAGTGACCGCCCCGCAGATTCTCGCCATGCTGCGCCCCGTGGAAGACCGCGCCCCGGACGTGGCGGGACGCATCCGCATGACCACAGGGGCCATCATGCGCTACTCGATTGCCACTGGCAGGGCATCCCGTGATCCCGCCGCAGACCTTCGCGGCGCGCTGCGCCCAACGCCCCGCGTGAAGCACATGGCCCGGATCGAAGCCGGGGAACTGTCGGGCTTCCTCTGGAAGCTGACGCGCTATGACGGCGAACCGCAGACCCGGCATGCCATCGAGTTCGTGATGCACACCTTTGTTCGGACCAATGAACTGCGGTTCGGTCGCTGGACGGAGATTGAAGGCGATCAGTGGCGCATCCCCGGAACCCGCATGAAGATGGGCCGGGACCACATAGTTCCGCTGACCCGGCAGAGCCTTGCCATCTTGGCCAAGCTGAAAGCCATCGCGGGCGACTCCGAATGGATCGTGCCGGGCGGGCGCAGCGGCAAGCCCATCAGCGAGAACACCATGCTGTTCGGCATGTATCGCCTTGGGTATCATGGGCGGGCAACGATCCACGGATTCCGAGGCTTGGCGTCAACTGTCCTGAACGAAAGCGGGCTGTGGTCCGTCGACGCCATCGAAAAGCAACTGGCGCATGAACCAAAGGACAAGGTGCGGCGCGCATATAATGCGGCGCAGCTATTGCCCGAGCGGAAACGAATGCTTGAATGGTGGAGCGATTATATCGAAAGCACCGCCAAAAAGTCAGACACTGACTTATCCGACATATTGGGCAGTTAAAGTGTCCCATCCCGGATGATCACATAGACCCTCGCCGGTCTGCCCTTTTCATGGCAAGGTCGATCCTGCGCGAGGTTCGGGAGGGGGTGCGAGCATGCTGATCTCTTTGCACAAGCAGGCCACCAC
>JADYZU010000063.1 GCA_020852925.1 Rubellimicrobium sp.
CGCTCCCCCCCCCCCCCCCCCCCCCCCCCCCCCCCCCCCCACGCCAGCACCGAGAGACACGCCATGGCCCTTGCCACCACGCCCGCCCATGCCACCTATGATGTCGTCATCGCCGGCGGCGCCATGATGGGCTCGTCGCTAGCCTTCTGGCTCAGCCGCAACCCGGATTTCCGCGGTCGCATCCTCGTGGTCGAACGCGACCCGACCCATGCGCAGGCCGCGACCAGCCTCTCCAATTCCTCGATCCGCCAGCAGTTCGGCCAGCCGGTGAACGTGCAGATCTCGCGTTTTGCCGCCGAATTCATCCGCCATTTCGCCGACTACATGGAGGACGACAGCGCCCCCGCGGTCACGCTGCACAGTTTCGGCTATCTCTACCTCGCCGCGGACGAGGGCTTTGCCGCCTCGCTCGGACGGGATGCGCGGATGCAGAACAGCCTTGGCACGCCGACACGGATCCTGACCCCGGACGAAATCGCCGCGCAATATCCGTTCTATGCGCTCGACGATATCCTCCTCGGCTCGATCAATACCATGGACGAGGGTTTCTTCGACGGGGCCACCATCTTCGACTGGTTCCGCCGCAAGGCCCGCGCGCGCGGCGTCGAATACGTCACCGACGAGGTGACCGCCCTCGACCGTGCCGGCGGGCGCATCACCGGGGTCCGGCTGGCCTCGGGGGCGCGGGTCGCGCCCGGCGTCTTCGTCGATGCCGCCGGCACACGCGGCGCGCAGGTGGCCGCCATGGCCGGCCTGTCCCTGCCCGTCGAGGCACGCCGCCGCTACACCTGGGTCTTTGACAGCCCGCCCGCGCGCGCCTTCGGCCAGCCGGTCCCGCTCACCATCGACCCCACGGGCGTGCATGTGCGCAGCGACGGGCACTACTTCCTCGCCGGATGCAAGCCGCAAGGGGCCGACCCGGCCGTCGATCCCGACGATTTCGCCATGGATCACTCCCTGTGGGAGGAATGGGTCTGGCCCGTGATCGCATCCCGCATCCCCGCCTTCGAGACCGCCCGGGTCATCAATGCCTGGGCGGGGCATTACGATTTCAACACCCTCGACCAGAACGCGATCCTCGGTCCGCACCCGGAGGTCGGGAATTTCCTGTTCTGCAACGGCTTTTCCGGTCACGGCCTGCAACAGGGGCCTGCCGTGGGCCGGGGCCTTGCCGAACTGGTCATGCACGGGCGCTATGCCACGCTTGACCTTTCGGCGCTGGGATACGACCGCATCGCTGCCGGCCGCCCGCTCACCGAAGGCGCCATCATCTGACGGAGACAGACATGCTCAGGAAAATCGTCCTCACCGGCGCCCATGGTTCGCTTGGCACCTCGCTGCGCGAGCCGCTGTCGCAGTTGTGCGAGACCCTGGTCTCGACCGACCTCATGCCCGCCCCCGCCGATCTCATGGCGAACGAAAGCTGGGTCCAGGCCGATCTTGCGCGGATGGATCAGGTCGCGCCCCTGATGGAGGGGGTCGAGATGGTGGTGCATTTCGGCGCCGTCGTCGACGAAAAGCCGTTCGAGGATCTCTGGGGCCCGAACTTCGTGGGATCCTACAACATCTGGGAAAGCGCCTGGGCCGCGGGCGCGCGGCGCATCGTCTATGCCTCGTCGATCCACGCGGTCGGCATGCATCCGACCACCGGCGGCATCGACACCGAGGCCCCGCACCGGCCCGATACCTTCTACGGCCTCGCCAAATGCTTCACCGAAGATCTGGGCCGGCTCTACTGGGAAAAGCGCGGCCTCGAATCCGCGCATCTGCGCATCCTCTCCTGCACGCCCGAGCCCCAGAACATCCGCGCGCTGGGCACCTGGCTGTCGCATCGCGACATGGTCGAATTGGTGCGCCGCGCGATCCTCACGCCGGTGGTGGGCTTTACCGTGGCCTTCGGTGTCTCGGCCAATACCCGGGCGCCGGTGTCGAATGCGCGGGTGCCGCATCTGGGCTATCGTCCGCAGGACAATGCCGAGGACTGGGCCGAGGCCATCGGCAGGACCGCCGCCCCGGTCGATCCGCGCGATCCGGCGCTGGCCTGTCTGGGTGGGCCGTTTGCCGCGGTGCCGCTGGGCCAGTCCGGCGTGGCGGCGATCCGGGCCATGGCCGGCAGGAAGGACTGATCCACGCCCAGGCGTCAGCACCGAATCTTGCCAAGGGGAGGGTGGCGTGTCACTTTCCCGCTGTTCCGGAGGATGACATGCCCACTCAGATTGCCACCGCCGCATCGCAGGCGGCCCTGCTGCCCCAGATCCACGAAGCGCGCAATCAGGGCACCGCGCTCGACCTTGACTGGGTGGCGCGGGTGCAGGCCAATACCTCGGCGATCGAGCGGCGTGCCGCCACGCTGCCGGGGCGGCGCACGGTGAAGAAGGAATGGCAGGCGGCCTGGCTGGCGCGCGCGATCAGCCTGATGGATCTCACCACGCTGTCGGGCGACGATACCGAGGGGCGGGTGCGGCGGCTGTGCGCCAAGGCGCGCCAGCCGGTGGCGCCGGCGACCCTCGAGGCGCTGGGCCTGCCCGGCCTCACCGTGGCTGCGGTCTGTGTCTATCACGAGATGGTGCCCGCCGCGGTCGAGGCGCTGCGGGGATCCGGGATTCCGGTGGCGGCGGTCTCGACCGGGTTCCCGGCGGGGCTGTCGCCCTTTCCGCTGCGCATTGCCGAAATCGGCGAGAGCGTGCGTGCCGGTGCGGCGGAAATCGACATCGTCATCTCGCGCCGGCATGTGCTGACGCAGAACTGGCAGGCGCTCTATGACGAGGTGCGCGAGATGCGCGCGGCCTGCGGCCCCGCGCATCTCAAGGCGATTCTGGCCACGGGCGAACTGGGCACGCTGCGCAACGTGGCGCGGGCAAGCCTTGTGTGCATGATGGCGGGGGCGGATTTCATCAAGACATCGACCGGCAAGGAAGGCGTGAACGCCACGCTGCCGGTCTCTCTCGTCATGATCCGGGCGATCCGCGACTATTTCGACGCGACCGGGCTGCGCGTGGGCTACAAGCCTGCTGGCGGGATTTCCAGGGCGAAGGACGCGCTGGTCTATCTTGCGCTGATGAAGGAGGAACTGGGCGACCGCTGGTTGCGGCCGGACCTGTTCCGCTTTGGCGCCTCGAGCCTGCTGGGCGATATCGAGCGGCAGCTCGAACACCATGTGACCGGGGCCTATTCGGCATCCTGGCGCCACGCACTGGCGTGAGGGGTGGGGGCTTCGCGCCCCCACACCCCCGCGGGGTATTTGAACAAAGATGAAGAGCAGGCCGGGAGGCGCGCGATGACGGTGCAGGACATCTTCGAGACGATGGACTATGGTCCGGCGCCCGAAAGCGCCGCCGAGGCGAAGGCATGGATCGCCGGCCATGGCGGGGTGTTCGGCCACTGGATCGGCGGGCGGTTCACCGCGCCCGGCGAGACCTTCGAGACGAGGAACCCGGCCAACGGCGAGGTGCTGGCGCGGGTGACGCAGGCGAGCGCTGCGGATGTGACCGCGGCGGTGCGGGCGGCGCGGCGTGCCCAGCCGAAATGGGCGGCCATGGGCGGGCACGGGCGGGCACGCGTGCTTTATGCGCTGGCGCGGATCCTGCAGAAGCAGTCGCGGCTGTTCGCGGTGCTCGAGACCATGGACAACGGCAAGCCGATCCGCGAGAGCCGCGACATCGACGTGCCGCTGGCACAGCGGCATTTCTACTATCACGCCGGCATGGCGCAACTCATGGCGGCCGAACTGCCCGACCGCGAGGCGCTGGGCGTGTGCGGGCAGATCGTGCCCTGGAACTTTCCGCTGCTGATGCTGGCCTGGAAGATCGCGCCGGCGCTGGCCATGGGCAATACGGTGGTGCTGAAGCCTGCGGAATACACGCCCTTGAGCGCGCTTCTGTTCGCGGAACTGAGCGCCGAGGCCGGAGTGCCGCCCGGGGTCATCAATATCGTCACCGGCGACGGGGCCGTGGGCGAGATGATCGTGGGTGCCGAGGTGGACAAGATCGCCTTCACCGGATCGACCGCGGTCGGGCGGCGCATCCGCGAGGCCACGGCGGGGCGCGCGCTCGGGCTCACGCTCGAGCTGGGGGGGAAGTCGCCCTATATCGTGTTCGACGATGCCGATCTTGATTCGGCGGTCGAGGGGATCGTCGATGCGATATGGTTCAATCAGGGGCAGGTCTGCTGCGCCGGATCGCGCCTTCTGGTGCAGGAAGGAGTGGCGGAGCGGTTCCTGGCCAAGCTGCGGGCGCGCATGTCGAACCTGCGGATGGGCGACCCTCTCGACAAGTGCATCGACATCGGTGCCGTGGTCGATCCGGTGCAGCGCGCCACGATCAGCCGCATGGTGGACGCGCACCCCGAGGGCGAGCGTTACGTCGCCCCGATCCAGGTTCCGGCGGTGGGCTGCTACTATCCGCCCACGCTCATCTCCGGGCTCTCGCCGGCGTCGCCGCTGATGCAGGAGGAGATCTTTGGCCCGGTGCTTGTCTCCACCACCTTCCGCACGCCCGCCGAGGCGGTGGAACTGGCCAACAACACCCGCTACGGGCTGGCGGCGACACTCTGGACCGAGAACATCAACCTCGCCCTCGACGTGGCGCCAAGACTGGCCGCCGGGGTGGTCTGGGTGAATGCGACCAACCTCTTTGACGCCGCCGCCGGGTTCGGCGGCCTGCGCGAGAGCGGCTTTGGCCGCGAGGGCGGCTGGGAGGGGTTGTCGGCCTATACCCGCCCCAGGGAGCGCGGGCGGGCGTTGAAGCAGGTCGTGCCCTTTGGCGGGACGGGGGCGCCGGTCGATGCGCTTGACCGGACGGCGAAACTTTATGTCGGGGGCAAGCAGGCCCGGCCCGATGGCGGCTATTCGCGCGCGGTGCACGGGCCGAAGGGCGCGCTTCTGGGGCATGTGGGGCTTGCCAACCGCAAGGACATCCGCAACGCGGTCGAGGCGGCCGGTGCCGCGCGCGGCTGGGCCCGGACGACGGGGCATGCGCGGGCGCAGATCCTCTATTTCATCGCCGAGAACCTTTCGGCGCGGGCGGGCGAATTTGCATCGCGCCTGCGGGCCATGACCGGCGCCGACGGCCGGGCCGAGGTCGAGGCCGCGATCGCGCGCCTGTTCACCTATGCCGCCTGGGCGGACAAGTTCGACGGTCAGGCCCATGCGGTGCCGATCCGCGGCATCGCCCTGGCGATGCGCGAGGCGGTGGGTACCATCGGCATCCTCTGCCCCGACGAGGCACCGCTTCTGGGCCTGATCTCGACCGTGGCGCCGGCGATCGCCATGGGCAACCGCGTGGTGGCGGTGGCGTCAGAGGCATTCCCGCTGGCCGCGACCGATTTCTACCAGGTGCTCGAGACCTCGGACCTGCCGGGGGGCGTGGTGAACATCCTGACCGGCAGCCATGCCGAACTGGCCCCGCATCTGGCGGCGCATCTTGATGTGGATGCGGTGTGGTCGTTCTCGTCCACGGACCTGTCGCGGGTCATCGAGGCGAAGTCCGCCGGCAATCTCAAGCGCACCTGGGTGAACAACGGGCGCACCACCGACTGGGCCGGGGCCGAGGGACGGGCCTGGCTTGATCAGGCGACCGAGGTGAAGAACATCTGGATCCCCTGGGGGGAGTAGGGTTCACGGCCCCGCGTCGGGGCTTGCGGCCGGGCTGCGGCGGAACCGGCGGAGCAGCCGGTTCCAGCCCCGGCGCAGGCCAAGCACGATCAGGCCGAGCGCGATGAAGAAGCCGATGTTGAACCAGGGCACGATCCGGTAATCGGGCGGCGTGGCGCGGTCCGATGCCGGGCGGGGATCGGGGATCGGCCGGATCGCGGTGACGTTCGGGTAGATCGACAGCAGGCGGTTGCGCCAGCCGTAATGCGTGATCACAACCCAGCGCGGATCACCTGCGGACTGGGCCAGGCCCTGGGCCTGCGCCTGCACATCGGCCGAATCGAACTTGAAATAGGGCGGCCAGCCCCAGCCGGTGTCCTCGTTGCGATAGACGGCGGTGGTCAGGCCGCCGCGGATCAGGCCGAACAGCCAGGTGGATTGCGCCTGCGTGTTCACCAGCCGCAGGTCGCGCGTGCTGCCGGTGGCGTTCCCGGCATCCGCCTGGGCATAGAAGATCCGGTTCCAGGACGAGAAATCCTGCCGCATCACCTCGGTCCCGGTGACGCGGGCGATGTCGTGGCGCGGCAGGGTATAATGCAGGAACGCGCCCAGGATCACGATGACGGTCACACGCAGGATGAGGCGAAGGCGGTGCATGGCGGTCCTTTCATCGGGCAGGGCGGGCGGTGTCACCAGCGCTCGGTCACCCAGTATTTGGGGAGGCCGGCCACCGACAGGATCGTCATCGGCGCCCAGAACAGCGCCGAGACAAGGCCGAGGCGGCCGAAATGCAGGACGAAGGGGGCGATGCCGGCATTGAACAGCGCCGAGAGCGGCACGCCCCCCGCGAGGTAGAGGCCGACGAAGACCGCCGAGGAGAGCAGGAACAGGATCGCGGTCGCGGTCAGGGACAGCAGGATCAGCGGGCGCACCCCCTCGGGCCAGAAGGCGGCCAGCAGGCGCGGCACTACCCAGCCAAGGCAGGCCAGCGCCAGGGCGGGAAAGATCAGGCCGTCGCTGAACACCGGGTTGGTCCTTTGCCTGCGCCGGGCGCGGCATGCGCCCACCCCCGGGATAGCGCGGACGCCCCCCGCCGTGAAGCCCCGTCGCCCGGACCGGGGCGCCGCGTTCATTCCCGCTCGATGCGCCGCGACCGTTCCAGCCGCTGCCGCGCCATGGCATCGGACAGGAGTTCCCCGGCCACAAGATCGCGACCGAAGGTCAGGCGCAGGGTCGCGCGTTCGGCCTCGATCGCGGCGCGCAGGCGGGCCTGTCCGGACAGGAGCGCGGAGCGGCTGCGCTCGACCCATTCCTGCCAGCGCAGGTCGGCCCCCGCGCGCAGGGCCGGATCCTCGGCCGTGGCTTCGGCGGCGCGCCGGCGCAGCGCGGCGTCAAGATCGTCGATCCGCGCCACGATCCGCGCCTCCTCGTGGCGCAGGGCGGTCATCCGCGCCTCGGACGCGGCAAGGGCGGCAGCGGTCACCGCGCGGATGCCGGTCAGGTCGTTGACCTTCATCGCGCGCCCCTCATCGTGCGGCGGCCCGGGCGCGGATCGCCTCGGCAAAGCGGATCGCGGCGGCGACCGCACGATAGTGGCGCCGGTCGATTTCCTCTCCAACCCGGACCTCGGCAAAGAGGGCGCGCGCGGTCGGCGGGTCCGAACGGATCGGGATGGCGGCTTCGGCGGCGAATTCGCGGATGCGCAGCGCGATGTCGTCCACACCCTTGGCCACGCAGCGCGGCGCCGAGCGGCCCCCCGGATCCCAGGCCAGGGCGACCGCGAAATGGGTGGGGTTGACGATCACCACCGTGGCCTCGGCCACCGCCTTGCGCAGGGGGGCCATGGCGATGGCTGTGGCCCGGGCGCGCCGCTGCTGACGCATGGCGGGATCGCCCTCGCTCTCTTTCATTTCGTCCAGGAGTTCCTTTCGTGTCATGCGGTTGCGAGACATGAACGACTGGTGCTGCCAGACCAGATCGACCAGTGCGAACCCGGCGGCGACAAGGACCACCCGGATCAGGAACCCGGTCAGGATACTGCCCAGCTCCACCAGCGCCACACCGGGGGCGAGGGTCGCGCTGGCCATGATCCGGTCGGCCTGCGCCATGACATAGACCACGAGGAGCGTTCCCAGGATCGCCAGTTTCAGCAGCGACTTGATGAATTCCACCAGACCGCGGGCTCCGAATTTCTGCCTTGCATTGGCGATGGGCGACAGGCGCGATGGCTTGAAGGCCAGTTTCGATCCGGCGAAGGCCGGGGCCCTTTGTGCGGCCAGTGCCAGCATCGCCGCGACCGGTGGCAGAAGAAACCACGGGGCGATGGCCCCGAGGATCCCGCCCGCCGCCGGGGTGAGGACCGGCGCGGCCCGCCCGGCGAAGAGCACGGCCGAAAGACTGTCCGCGCGTTCGATGAAGGCTGCAAGCACGCTGCCCAGCGCATTCAGCGATGCTGCCCCGAACACGATCGCAACCAGCGTCAGCGCGCCCTGGGCGGCAAAGGTCGTCGTGTCGGCCGAAAGCGGAATTTCCCCCTTCTTGCGCGCATCCTCGAGGCGCCGCTCGGTCGGTGCGTGGGACTTGTCGCCGGCCCCGTCCTCTGCTCCGTCGTCTGCCCCGCTCATGGTGGCCCCGCAAAGGGCGCGGCAAGGACGGCCCCGAGCGCCTCACTCCACAACAGGACAAGGACCGGCGCCACCGCCAGAAGCAGCAGAATGCTGCCCGCGGTCAGCAGGGGCGCGCCGATGAAGGTCACCATGAGCTGCGGCATGGCGCGATTGATGACGCCGAGCAGGAGATTGTAGAGAAGCGCGGCGATGACGAAGGGCAGCGCAAGCGAGAAGGCGAGGGCAAAGCTGCGCGACACCGCACCGATCCCGGCTGTGGCGACGACGCCGGACGATGGCACGAGGCCGGGCGGGATCAGGCGGTAGCTGTCGATCAGATAGGCGGCAAGGCGCACATGCAGACCGACCGAAGCGGCAAGGGCGATGCCGCCCACGACCATCAGATGCCCGACTGCCGGTGCGGGCTCGGGCCCGAGGCCGCCGCCGGCCATCTGCGCAAGCGAGACCGACTGCGCCGCGATCGTGCCCGCAGTCTGGAGCGCAAGGACCATCAGCCGCAGGACGACTCCGAACACGAGGCCGGCCGCCGTTTCCCCCAGCCCGGCCCGCAGCATTCCCGACTGCGTCAGCCCCAGGGCGGCGGCCGAAACCTCGGGCATCACCGCCGGCAGGACGCACAGGGTCAGGCACAGCGCCGCGATCAGCCGCAGGCGTACCGGCACCGTCTGTTCGCCAAAGGCAGGGGCAAGCGCCACCACCGCCCCGACCCGCAGGAACACGAGAAACCCCTCGCCCAGCCAGGGCAAGGCCAGGGCCAGCCAGGCAGAAAGCCCGGCATTCATGCCGGCACCATCCCGACAAGCGAGGGACGGGCATCAAGCCCCAGTTCCTCGAACGACAGCACCGGGTTCGAAATCCCGCGCGCGGCCATGACCGTGCGCAGAAAACGTCTGCGCCGGGCCGATGTCACCAGCGCCGGATGCACCCCTCCTTCGGCGGCGCGTGCGATCCTCTCGGCAATGGCGCCGGCGAGGCGGGTGAAATCGTCAGGCGGCAGGGCAACATCGGCGCCGCCCCGCTCGCCGGCGATCTGGTAGGTGACGAAGGTCTCTTCCCATTCCGGGGCCAACTGGATCAGCGGCACGGTTCCGTCGGGGCGCCGCAATTCGCCGACAAGCTGGAACCCGAGCCGCTGACGGACATGTTCGCTGATCTGGTCGGGGCCCTGCGCATGCTGACGCCCTTCGGCGATCGCCTCGAGGATGAGCGGCAGGTTGCGGATCGACACCCTTTCGTCAAGGAGGAGGCGCAGCACCGCAAGCAGAAGATCGACCGGCACCCGGTCGGGGATCAGTTCGTCGATCATCTTGCGGTTGGCCTCGGCCCGGCTGCGGTCGGTGAGGTTGACCATCTCGTCCAGTAGCCGGCGCAGCGCCTTGAGCGTCATGAGCCGGGCGAAATTGCGCTTGATGATCTCGAGAAGATGGGTGGCAAGCACCTCGGCCGGCAGGACCGTGGTCAGGCCGGACACCTGCGCGAGGTCCTGCGCCTCGGGGGCGATCCAGCGCGCGGGGGCTCCATAGACCGGCTCCTGCACATCTTCGCCCCGCGGCAACGCCTGATCGCCATCGCCCTTGAGCACGAGCAGACGCCCCGGGCGCAGGCTGTCGCGCGCCTGTTCGACGCCATGGATGCGGATCAGATAGGTTGCCGGCGGCAGCGCCGGATTGTCGGTCAGGCGGATTTCGGGCAGCAGGACGCCGAACACCGTCGCCACATGGCTGCGCATCGAGGCGATCCGCGCATCGAGCCCATGGGCCGGATCCAGCACCATGTCGACCAGATCGGGAGAGAACTCGACATGGATGTCGTCGAGATCCAGAAGATCGCCCATCGAGGCGCGCGTGGCCTGGGGCCCGGCGGCCGCCTGCGGCCGGGCCTCGGCGGCGGCGCGCGCGCGGCGGTGGCGGGCGGACTGCCAGGCAGAGAGCGCCAGCGCCGCGGCCCCGAGGATGAAGGGCACGAACGGCAGGCCGGGCACGATCGCAAAGACCGCCATGAGCGCCGCCACCGCCCCCAGTGCCGCCGGGTACCGCCCCAGTTGCCCGATCAGCGCCGCGTCCGAAGACCCGGTCTGCCCGCCGCGCGACAGCAACAGTGCGGATCCGACCGAGATGATGACGGCGGGGATCTGGCTTGTCAGGCCGTCGCCCACGGTGAGGATCGCATAGGTCTCGAACGCGCGGGCGACCGGAAGCCCATGCATGAGCGTGCCGACAACCAGACCGACGACAAGATTGAGCCCGGTGATGAGAAGCCCCGCCACCGCATCGCCCTTGACGAATTTCGAGGCCCCGTCGAGCGAGCCGTAGAAGGTGGTCTCGGCCTGCTCGCGCTCGCGCCGCGCCCGCGCCTCGGCATGGTCGATCGCGCCCGAGGCCAGGTCCGCGTCGATGGCAAGCTGCTTGCCCGGCATCGCATCGAGGGCGAACCGCGCGCCCACCTCGGCCATCCGGGCGGCGCCCTTGGTGATGACCATGAAGTTGACGATGAGGAGGACGGCAAAGACCACGAGCCCGATGAGGACCGACCCCCCCATGACGAAATCGGCGAACCCCTCGATCACCTCGCCCGCGGCATGGGTGCCGTTGTGGCCCGCGCCGATGATGAGCTTGGTTGACGAGACATTGAGCGCCAGCCTCAGGATCAGCGAGGCCAGAAGAACCGTCGGAAAGGTCGAGAAATCGAGCGGCCGTTCGACGAACAGCGCCACCGTGAAGATGAGGATGGCCAGCGCGAAAGAGGCCGCCAGCCCGACATCGACCACGAAGGCCGGCACCGGCAGGATCATCATGACGATGACCGCCATGAGCGCGAGGGCGAAGAGGATGGTCGGATGGAAGATCGCGCGGATTGCTGGAATCGGCATGATCACCTCACAGGTCCAGCGGCACGAGCGAGCCCGGCGCGCGCACCCCCTCGCGCGCGCGCAGGAGCGGAAAATCGTTCGTGCGGGCCACTTGCGCGATTTCGGCCGTGGCTGGCGCTGCGGCGTCGCCGCCCAGCGCGGCAAGTGCGGCATCGAACCGGCTGCGGTAGGTTTCGGCATGTTCGGGCGTGCGCGAGTGATAGGCGCCCGCGGCTTCGGACCAGTCGCCGCCTTCGCGTCGCAACGACAGGAGGAAGCGCGCGGCATAAAGCGCGTTCGACTCGGGCTCGAACATGGCGGAAATCGAGGCGAAGGCCGCGCCGTGCCATCGGTAGTTGAGCTGGAAGCAGCCGATGTCGAAACTGGAGCGCCCGGCGGCGATCAGGGTTTCGGCGGCAGCCTCGGCTTCGGCCCGGGAATCGAACCAGTGGCCATCGCCCGAATCGTTGATCGCCCAGGGCCAGGGGGTGGTCGTGGCGCCCGACGGCCGGCCGGTTTCGACCTGAGCGATGGCGAGAAGCACCTCGTAGGGGATTCCGGTGCGCTGCGCGGCGGTCCGGGCGGCCTCGGCACAGACGAGGTCGGCCACGGCCCGCGCGGCGGCCGCCGGCCTTGCCGGGACGAGACCGCCGGGAAACAGCCCGAGAAGGGCGGCAGCGACAACGATGCGCAGCGCCCCGGCCATTGCGGGCAGGCAGAAGCAGGACGGGCCTGGGCGAAGACGCATGGCAATACGACCTCTTGAGTGATGGCGGACGAATCCCCCGGGGGCCATCCTGCGGCCCCGCTGGTTTCCGGTCGGTTAAGGCTCATTGGCGGGCCGGCGAGGAAGCGATGGTCGCGAGGAGGTCGCCGACCTGACGGCGCGTCGCCTCGGCCTCGGCCAGGAGGGCGCGGCGCAGGGCAAGCGGGCTGGCCACAGCTTCGCCCGGCGCCTCGCCCGGATCCGGTCCGGGGGAGACCGGGGGGGCAGGCTCTGTCGCGCCGGGTGTTCGTGCAGTTCCGGCCCGCAGGCCCGGGATCGCATCGGCCGTGATCCCGGGAAGGCCCAGAAGGTCCGCCTCGGCCAGATCGCTGCGCACGAGCGCCGCATGGGCCGCAGCGCGCAGCAGGCGACGTTGTGTCATGTCGGGCCCCGGCACCGTCCCTGCCAGAAGATCGAGGGCGCGGGCCGCAAACCCCAGGTCGATCAGCCGCGCAGCCACAAGATGCGCCGACTCCGGGGCCAGGGGGGCCGGAAGGTTGTCGAAGGCTGTGGCCAGAAAGCGGGCGTCGTCCGGCTCTGCGACCAGGCCGGCAACCGCCGCGGCAATGGCCGGTGCCCGCCGCGCGGCGGGAATCGTGGGCAGGATCCCGATTGCCTCGTCATGGCGGCCCAGATGCGCCAGGATCCGCACCTCGGCAACGGCGAGAGCGGCCTCGTCCGGTCCGCCCCGACCCTCGAACCGCAGGGCCCGCAGCAAGTCGAGGTCGATCTCCTGCGGCGCGACTGTCCCGCTGACCGCGAGATCGACCAGCGCGACCATCGCCCCGGGGCCCGCACGCGGATCGGAGCGGATCAGCGAAAGCAGATTCGCGACGGCAGCGGCAGGATCGGATTCGCTGCGTGCGAGGGCCACCTCGATTGCGACGGAATCCGCAGAACCGGTGAAATCGGCCGACGGGACGCGGGCAAGAATCTCGCGGGCGGCAAGCGGATCGCCCGCCTCGATCATGAGGCGGGCAAGGCGAGGCGCGAGTTGCCGGCGCAGGACATCGGGCAGAAGGCGAAAGGCGGTCACGGCGGCGATGCGCTCGACCTCGGGAAAGGTGCCGATCGAACCAAGAGCCAGACCGCGCCAGAGCACCACCTGCCCGGTGCAGCCAGCCTGATCCGCAAGGATCCCGGGATCGGCAGTCTGCCCGTCCACAACCTGGGCGATCAGTCGCAGAATGTCGCGATCACGGCTCTGGCCGGGGTGGAGCGTGAGCGCCTCGAGCGCTTCCCGGCCAAAGCCGTAGGCGAGATAGGCCCGCGCCAGCCGTTCGGCCCCCGCCTGGGTGATGCGGTCCCGCTCATCGGTGAGGGCAAGACGCGCCGCGCCCAGTTCGGTGGCGAAATCGCCCCCGCCCGCCCAGGCGGCCACATCGAACAACCCGTCCTCCAGACAACCGCGCCTGCCCGCCCCCCCCGGCATCGACAGCACATCGTCCATGACGGTCCTGGCCGAGAGTCCGGGACGATCCGGCAGGGTGATGGGGGGGGACATTCCGCTGGCGGCCGGAGGCGGGTTCCCCGGGGGTGGGGCCGGCCGGTTCCCTGCACCCGCGATCGCGCCGAAATCGCCGTTCAGGTCGAGAAGCCCCTGATCCGCCGCGCGAATCATTCCTTCGACCATCGCACGGGCAACGTCGTCAGCGGCGGGGCGCGGGCTGTGGCCGGCATCGGCCGACGCCTCCTGCGGTGGCGGGGGCGGAGCAAGCGGGGCGGGCGCCGGCGGGTACATGGCCCTGACCGGAAGGAACCAGCGCGGCAGATCCTGCGCCGTGCTGAGGAGGGGAAGGGGACCACGGTCAACCCTGTGCCGCGTGGCCGCCTGCATTCCCGCAGCCCGATCCGCCGGAGGATCGACAGGATTTTCATGGACGGATCCCGCGGGCGCGCGGCCGTCGTGGATGTCGATGACGAGCCAGTCCCTGCCGAAGGGAAAGAGGCGCGCATGGCATGGATCGCAACCGAGCGTGATGTTCAGGCGACCGGGAGTCGAGGAAAGTCCGGCGACCCTATGACGGGAAATCAGGTCGAAGGCCCGGGCAATCCCGAACTCCGGGCCGTCGGGGATGAGGAGAGCATAGCCCGCCCCGCTGCGGCCAAAGGCCCACTCCCGCGCGCCGACCGCGATCGAGAGTCGGGTGAATCCCGCATGTTCGCCGGACTGGACCGCCATATCCTGTGCCACGGCGGCCTGCGACCACAACACAAGGGCGAACAGGAACCGGATCATGCGGCCTCCCGCGTGGATTTCAGCGCCTCTTCGAGATCGCTGAACCCGGGGCGATTGTGCCCGGGCGTGTTCTGGCGCCCGACCTCGATGCAGATCTGGGGCGGATGCTGATGCAGGTTGGCCACCAGCACCTCGCGGATCAGGCGATAGAAATGCACCTCGTCCTCGAGCACGCTCTTGAGACGGGTCGCGAAGGGGGCAACCAGGCCATAGGCGAGAAAGACCCCGAGGAAGGTCCCGACCAGGGCGCTGCCGATGAGCTTTCCGAGGACTTCGGGCGGCTGGTCGATCGAAGCCATGGTCTTGATCACCCCGAGCACCGCCGCAACGATGCCGAGCGCGGGCAGACCGTCGGCCACGGTCTGCAAGGCATGGGTCGAGTGGAGCGCGTGGTGCTGATGCGCCTCGATCCGCTTTTCCAGCAGTTCCTCGACCTGATGGGGGTCGTCGTAGTTCATCGAGGCCGACCGCAGCGTATCGCAGATGAGCGCGACCGCCTCATGGTCCCTGGCGATTCGCGGATAGCGCGAGAAAATCGCCGACCCTTCAGGATTTTCGACATGCTCCTCAAGCCCGACCGGATTGCTCCGGCCAAGGCGGATGAGTTCGAACAGCAGGCACAGCAGATCCCGGTAGTCGGCAGGCTTCCACTTGGCACCCTTGAAGACCTTGCCCAGGCCGCCAAGCGTATGCTTGATCCCGGACATGTCGTTCGAGATGACGAAGGCCCCCACAGCAGCCCCGCCGATGATCATCATCTCGAATGGCAGCGCCTTGAGAATGATCCCGAGCTTGCCCCCGGCGAGGAGGTAGCCGCCAAAGACCATCGCGAAGATGATGATGATGCCGATCAAGCCGATCATGTCCTGGCCCCCTTTCCGGGATTGACGGGCCGACCATCGCAGATGGCCGTTAACATGGCCTCACCGCGACCGGTCACCGGGTCGGGGCCCCGACATTGCGCCCGGCAAGGATCGCGCTGATCGAATAGGCGGTCCCGGGACTGAGGCCGCTCATGATCGCGGCGGCGGCAGCGGGCTGCATCATCCCCATGAACCCGGCGCTGAAGGCGGGGTCCATGGTCTCGAACAGCGCCGCGGCATCGCGGGGCTTCATGTTCTCGTAGACCGCGGTCAGCCGGGCGAGATCGTCGTTCGCGGCCGATTCCGAGAGGGAGATCAGCGCGGTCAGCGACGCTTCGGCCTCGGCCAGGGCGGCCAGACGCTCATCGACCTCGGATGCGGCCGCCGCAAGGGCCGCCTCGCGCTCGGTGACTGCGGATTCGCGCGCCAGGACATCCGCCT
The DNA here is from genome assembly GCA_020852925.1 of Rubellimicrobium sp. Taxonomy (GTDB): domain Bacteria; phylum Pseudomonadota; class Alphaproteobacteria; order Rhodobacterales; family Rhodobacteraceae; genus JADYZU01. The sequence continues at coordinate 15,375 of JADYZU010000063.1, forward strand.
CGCGCGCCCGCAAGGCCGCGAGGAGCGATCCGGCATCCCCGGGGGCCGGACAGGCCGGTCCGGTCTGTGCGCCGGTTCCGGAGCCGGACTCCGCCCCGGCGTCGCCGATGGCAAGGGCCATGTCCGCCGCGCCCCCCAACCGCAGGACGGCCGAAGCGACCAGGAGCGTGGCGATCCAGCCAAGGACAGTGGGCCGCAAGCGTCTTGGCGGGCGGACCATCATCCGGCCTCCGCCGGTTCGGTCTGACGGACAAACACCCTGGGGATCGGCGCGACCGGGGCAGGCGGGGGCGGCACGGCGGGGGCGCCCGCCTCCTGTGCCGGTGCGACGACCGGTGCGGGTGTCGGATCGGGCAGGTCGTGGAGCGCGGCCAGCAGCAGTTCGATCCGCCCCGCTGCGGCCTCGGCGCGTGCGCTGGCGGTGGCCAGGGCCTGAGTCGATTCGCCGGCACGTTCGCGGGCGCGGGCAAGCATCCTCGTCAGGTCGTCGACCTGCGCCGACAACACGGCAACCGCGCCGCCGATGCCCTTTTCGAGGTCGGTGAACCTCTTGAGGCGCCGCGACAGCACGATGCAGTAGACCGCGGCCCCGATTGCCCCCGCAGCCAGAAGGATATTGGCGATCGCGTCCATGGTTCCCTCAGTTCAGCACGAATTCGATGACAAGAAGATCGCGGACCCGCCCTTCGCCGGTGACCACCTGGATGCGCCGCAGGAGTTGCGAACGCAGTTCGGCAAGGATCGTTCGGCTCTCGAAATCGGCGGGCTCGATGGCGCGCAGGTAGCCGTTCATGACATCGACGATTCGCGGCAGCAGCGCCTGCACCTCGGCCTCGTGGGCCGGCACCACCTCGAGCGTGGCGGCGAAGCGCAGGAACTCCCGCCCGCTGGCCCGCGGCAGGGTGACCAGCAGCGGTTCAAGCGCGAGATAGGCCATCGGCGCAAGGGGTTGCACCGCCCCGGGTTCGGGCGACACCTCTGCGGTGGCCGGGCCGTCCGGGCCGGGAAGCAGCAAGCGCATCCCCACAAAGCCCCCTCCGGCCCCCGCCAGCGCCAGCACCAGGCCGATGATGAGCGGCCGTTTCGCAGAGGCGGATTTTTCGGGTTCGGTCGTGTCGGCGACGGCGGTCATGGCCCATCCCTCGTTTCGGATAGGCCGGTGATACCGGGTCAGGACTAACCGATTGTTAAGGCCAGTGTGGGAATCGTCATCGTATCGGATGTCCCGGGGTTGCGGAGAAACGGACTTGAATTCCCCTGTTGCGCTCTGGTCGAACCTTGACATGCGCCGCCGCGTGATCGCCTTCGGCGCGGCGATCGCGGTCTTTGCCGCCGTGATCGGCCTTGGGCGCAACGCGGGAACGGCCGATCTTGCCCTGCTTTATGCCGGTCTCGATCCGGCGGCGGCGGGTGGCGTGATCACCGCTCTCGACCAGCGCGGCATCGCCTACGAGGTGCGCGGCGATTCGATCCATGTGCCGCGCGCGGACCGCGATTTCCTGCGGCTTGCCCTTGCGGGTGAAGGGCTGCCGGAAAGCTCGACCCAGGGGTATGAGCTGCTCGATTCGCTGTCCGGTTTCGGGACCACATCGCAGATGTTCGACGCCGCCTACTGGCGCGCGAAAGAGGGCGAACTCGCCCGGACGATTCTCTCGATGCCCGGCGTGCGCGCCGCCCGGGTGCACATTTCCGCCGGGACCGGCCGGCCCTTTGCCCGGGATCCCAGGGCAACCGCCGCCGTCACCGTGACGACAGGTGGCGGAACCCTCGATCCCGCACAGGCGCGGGCGCTGCGCTGGCTCGTTGCCTCGGCCGTGCCCGGCCTTGGCGCGGCGGATGTGGCGGTGATCGATTCGGTCGCGGGCCTTGTCCCCATGGAAGATGGTGTCACCTCCGGCGATGCGCGTGCGGACGATCTGCGCCAGCGCGCGCTGCGCCTGCTCGAGGCGCGGGTGGGCGTGGGCAATGCCGTGGTCGAGGTCGCGGTCGAGAGCGTCACCGAAAGCGAAACGATCCGCGAACGGCGGGTCGATCCCGAAAGCCGTGTCGCCGTCTCGACCGAGACCGAAGAGCGCAGCAGTTCCACCCAGGGCGCGGCCGACGGGGCGGTCACGGTTGCCTCGAACCTGCCGGACGGCGCCGCCGGCGCCCCGGGCGGCGGTTCCCAGAGCAGCGATTCGGAATCGCGCACCACCACCAACTTCGAACTCTCCGAGACCAGCCGCGAACTTCTGCGGGTGCCCGGCGATGTCCGGCGGCTCAGCGTTGCGGTCCTCGTCAACGACATCGTCGCGATCGCGCCGGACGGCACCCGCACCACGACCCCGCGCGAGGCCGCGGAACTCGAGGCGCTGGGCGAACTCGTCTCATCGGCGGTCGGGATCGACAGCGCGCGGGGCGACGTCGTCACCATCCGCTCCATGAGTTTCGAGCCGGTCGTGGCCGCCGGGACCGACGGCGTGGCCGCCGGTGTCCCGCTGGACATGATGGGCCTGATCCGCATCGGCGTCCTGGCGGCGGTGGCGCTGATCCTGGGCCTGTTCGTGCTGCGCCCGATCCTGACCTCCGGGCGGCGGCCGCCGCCGGTCATCGAACTCCCGCCGCCGGCGGTCGCACTGGCGGCACCGGACCGAGCCGACCCGCCGGAACGGACCCTTGCGGCCGATGCCGCGGATATCCGCGACCCGGCCGAAGCGGATCCCGTCGCCCGCCTGCGCCGGCTGATCGAGGCCCGCCAGGACGAGACCATCCAGATCCTCCAGGACTGGATCGAAGACCCACCCCAACGCGAGCGCACATGACATGTCCAGTTGCATGCTTCTCGAACATTTCGACATCGCCGCACCCGCCCCGGGCGATGGTCCGGGCGAGGAATGGCTCGCGGGCTATCGGACCGGCCTTGACGAGGGGCGCGCAGCCGCCGAGGCCGCGCAGGCGGACCGCAGCCTGGCGATGGCGCAGATCCTTGCCGATCTCGACTTCACCTTCCGCGAGGCGCAGGCACAGGTGATGGCCCGGCTCGAACCGCTGTTCCGGATCCTGGCGGATCAGGTGGTGCCGTCGCTCCTCCAGCAGACGCTGGGGGTCGCGGTCGTGGCCGAGATCCTCGATGCCGCCCGCAGGGATGCGGGCGGGCCGCTTGAAATCGGGCTGTCGCCCGCCGACCACGATGCCGTCGCCACCGCACTTACGCTCCTGCCGGCGGCGCGGGTCTCCCTGCGCGAGGACGGGCGCCTCGGGCCCGGTCAGGTGATGCTCCGGGGCGGCGCAGGCACCACCTCGCTCGATCTTGCGCGCCTCGGGCGCGAGGTGACTTCGGCGCTCGACGCGCTTGCTTCGGACATGAAGGGGAAAGAAGCCAATGGATGATCCCGTGACCCGCGCCGGCGGCCGGACTCAGGGCGGGGACAGCCCGCTCCATGACCTGCCGATCGAAATCACCATCTCGGTCGGCAAGGCCCATCCGACCGTGCGCGACCTGCTGTCGCTGGGCGAGAATGCCGTGCTCGCGCTTGACCGGCGGGCCGAAGACCCGGTCGAACTCTATGTCGGCGACCGCCTGATCGCCCGCGGCGAGTTGCAGGAGCTTCAGGGGGGCGAGCCCGGGCAGCTCTGCGTCCGCCTGACCGAGGTCGCGGGCCTCGCGGGAGGCCCCGGCTGAATGCGCCGCGCGGTCCTCATCGCGGCCCTGCTTTGGCTTGCTGCCCTGCCGGCGGCGGCCCAGGGGCTCTTTCCCCTCGAGGGGGGGGCGGGCGGCGGATCGCTTGCCGAGCGGTCGGTACAGATCCTGCTTCTGGTGACGGTCCTGGGCCTCGTGCCGGGAATCGCGGTGACGATCACCTGCTTTCCCTTCGTCGTCACCGTCCTGTCGATCCTGCGACAGGCGCTCGGGCTTCAGCAGGCGCCGCCGAACATGCTGATCATCACCCTGGCGCTGTTCCTGACCTGGTTCGTGATGGACCCGGTCCTGACCGAGGCCTGGGCGCACGGTGTCGCCCCCTATGTCGAGGGGCGGATCCCGCTCGAAGAGGCTGCGGCCCTCGCGATCGTGCCGTTCCGGGGCTTCATGGCGGCGCGGGTCATGCCCGACACCTTGCAGGCGCTGGCCGATCTGCGCCCCGGCCTGGGCGCGGCGATCGCGCCCGATCAGGCGCCGCTGTCGGTGCTGGTGCCGTCCTTCCTCCTGTCCGAGATCGAGCGCGCCTTCCAGATCGGCTTTCTCGTGTTCCTGCCCTTCCTCGTCATCGACCTCGTGGTGGCGGCCGTCCTCATGTCGATGGGCATGATGATGGTGCCGCCGGCAATCGTGTCACTGCCGTTCAAGCTTGCGTTCTTCGTCGTGGCGGACGGCTGGACGCTGATCGCCTCGAGCCTGGTGCGAAGTTATGGCTGACCTGATCCGCCCGCGCCGCTCAGCCCCGCATGGTCATCCAGACCCCGACCAGCGTGACGCCGAGTCCGGTCAGCATCGCCATGTTCAGCGGCTCGGCAAAAAGCGCCCAGGCCCAGAACATCGTCACCGGCGGGCTGAGGTAGATCGCGGCACTGACCCGCGCCACCGGAAACAGCCGCAGCGAGGTGTAATAGACCGAATAGGCGAGGAAGGTCGCGATCAGCACCAGCCAGATCTGACCGATGGCGAAACTGCGCGTGAGCGGCGGGGCAAGGCCGCCCTGCGCCGCCGCCCAGACACCAAAGAGCACGGCCCCGGTCAGAAGATGGATCGTCAGCGCCTGGTGCACCGGCATGTGCAGCGACGGCCGTTTCTTGTGGATCACCGAGGCGAATGCGAACACCAGCATCGACGCCACGGTGAGCGCATAGGCCCAGAACGGCGCCGACCCGAGGGCGAGGCTGTCGCGGGACACGATCACCACCCCGGCCACCGCGATGGCGGTGCCGGTCCATTGCCGCCGGCTCAGTCTTTCGCCCAGCACCGGCTGCGACAGCGCGGCGATGGCCAGCGGCAGCAGGTCCGAGATGAGCGCGACAAGCCCGGTCGGCACCCGCTGCTCGATGGCGAGCGAGAAGCCCCCCAGATAGAGGAACACCGACATCACCCCGAATGCCGCCTGTGCGATCACCCCGCGCAGGTGCAGCCGCGGCCCGAAGAACAGCGCGAAGGGCAGGAGCAGCACGCCCGCGATCAGCGTCCGCCAGAACAGCACCAGGATGACGCTGGCCTCCTCGCTTGCGTAGCGGATGCCGACAAAGCCCGAACTCCAGCCCAGGATGAGAAGCCCCGCCATCGCCGGCCACAGCAGCGGATGCGCGAATCGGCTGGGCGGCGGCCCGGGCGGGGCATCGGGCCCGACGGCGCCGGGCGGCGGAGAGGGCGGCGGATCGGCGGGCATCGTTCTCTCGGGGGGCGGGGGCCGGGGTCGGCAACGTTCATGGCAGATCGCAGCGCCGTGGCAAGGACCGGATTCCCCTGCGTCCGCCCGGGGATGATGGTTTAACAAACCGGATTCCGGGTGCTATGGTGCCCGCATGTTGCAGAGTCGCATCTGTGACAGAAAAATAACATCAAGGGAGCCAACAGGATATGCGCATGAATTCCAGCAAGGGCGGTGTGACCCGCCGTCATGTCATCAAGGTTGCCGGGGCCACCGGCGCGGCCGCGTCCTTCGATCTGGTGCTGCCGCAGCGGCTTCTGGCTGCCGATGCGCCGGCGCAGATCCCCGTCGGGCAGCTTGTGCCCTTCACCGGTTCGGCGGCCGAATTCGGGCCCTATTACCGCGATGCCGCGCAGCTTGCCTTCGACCAGATCAACCTTGCCGCGACCGAGGTGTTCGGCGGCCCGATCATCGGCCCGGTGATCGTCGCCGATTCGCAGACCCTGCCCACCCCCGCCGTCGCCGCCGCGCGGCGCATGGTCGAGGCCGACAACATCCGCGCCATGATCGCGGAATGGTCCTCGGGCGTCACGGTGGCGGTCGCGGCTTCGGTCACGATCCCGAACGGCGTGCTTCAGGTCGGCAACGGCACCACCTCGCCGCTGGTTTCGGTCCTGCCCGAGGACGAGGGCGAGGATCTCCTGTTCCGGTGCAGCCCCTCGGACGCGCTTCAGGGCATCATCGCCGCGCAACTGGCCGCGGGCGAGATTCTGGCCGACTACAAGTTCCAGAAGGTCTCGACCATCTACATCAACAACCCCTACGGTCAGGGCCTCTCGAACGCCTTCGCCGCCGCCTTCACCAAGCGTGGAGGCACCGTTCTGGCCGAGGTCGCCCATCCCGAAGAGGTGCAGGCCACCTACCGGTCGCATGTGCAGGCCGCGCTCGAGGGCGGGCCGGACCTGATCCTGCTGGCGACCTATCCCGCGCATACCACCGCGGTGATCAAGGAGGCGCGCGACAACTTCGACTTCTCGAGCTTCCAGTTCACCGACGCCAACCGCTCGGACGAGATCCTCGCGGCGGTGGGTGCGGACACCATGCGCGGCCAGTTGGGCACCGTGCCCTCGGCCGACCCGGAATCGCCCACCTACAAGTCGTTCCTCGCGGCCTTCTACGCGGCGTTCCCCGACTACACCAACGCGCCGCCCTTCACCGAAACCACCTATGACGCGGCCATGTCGATCGGCCTTGCCGCGGCCAAGGCGGCGGCGGACGGGCTCTCGCTCGACGAGATCACCGGCAAGGTGCTCTCGGGGAATCTGCGCCCGGTCTGCAACGCCCCCGGGGAACGGATCCTTGCGGGCGACCAGGCCTCGATCACCGAAGGGCTGCGCAAGATCGCCGCGGGCGAGGACACCGATTATGTCGGCGCCGGCGGGTCTGTGGACTTTGACGAGAACGGCGACGTGAAGACGCCCTATTCGGTGTATCGCTGGACCGACACCACGAGCGAGGACGTGGTCATCGTCCCGGCCGAGGACATCCCGTCCGAGTGATCCCACCGCAAACAGCCGGAAATGCAGGGAAACAGGCGCTTCGGCGCCTGTTTTCGTTCGTGCCGTCCCCGCCCGTCCCCGCGCGGGCGCATTTGGCGCCTCCCCCGCCCGTCCCCGCGCGGGCGCATTTGGCGCCTCCCCCGGCCTCTGCGGCCGCGGGGGAATCGGATTGACCCGTGCGGATGGCTTGTGCTTATATACGAATAGTCTATTCATGTATGGGCGATCGGGCTGCGATCGGCCGCTGGTGGCCTCAGGGAGGAGGACTGGAAATGAAGTCTCGCTGGAAGAAGACGCTGCTTGCGTCCTGCGCGCTTGCCGGGATGGCGGGGGGCGCCATCGCTCAGGAATTCGACTATGGCTCGTTCGAGGGCTACACCCTGCGGGTGAAGCTGATCGGCGGCACGCAATACGAACGCCTCTACACCCGCATCCCCGAATGGGAGGCGCTGACCGGCGCCCGGGTCGAGATCGTGTCGTCGAAGAACCATTTCGACCTCGATCGCGAGATCAAGCAGGACATCGCCTCGGGGCAGATTTCGTGGTGTGTCGGATCGAACCACACGAGTTTCGCACCGCAATACGGCGATCTCTACATCGACCTGCGCGACCATATCCCGCAGTCCGAACTCGACCAGTATGTGCAGGGCACGCTGGCCTCGGGCGAGGTGGACGGCCGCCTTGTGCAACTGCCGCGCGTCACCGACGTGTCGAACCTCTATTATCGCCGCTCGCTTTATGAGGATCCCGACAATCAGGCCCGCTGGCTTGCGGAATACGGCACCGAACTGGCGCCGCCGCAGACCTTTGACGAGTTCCGCGACCAGGTGATCTTCTTTGCCGATCCGCCGAACCTTTATGGCACCGCCTTTGCCGGCAAGGACGAGGGCATGAGCGGCCGCTTCATGGAGATCCTGCGCGCCAATGGCGGCGATCTCTTTGACGAGGACTGGAACCCGATCTTCAACTCGCCCGAGGGTGTGGCCGCGCTCCAGTGGTTCGTCGATGTCTACAACGCGGGCGCGGTGCCGGCGGGGACGGTGAACTACACCTGGGACGACATCGGTCAGGCGATGGCCGCGGGGCAACTGGCGCTCGATCTCGACTGGCCGGGCTTTGCCGCCTATTACGCCGATCCCGCATCTTCGACCATTGCCGGTGAACTGGGCTTTGCCCTTGCGCCGGTCGGCTCGGCGGGCGTGCGCGGCGGGTGGTCGGGGTCGCATTCGTTCTCGGTCACGCAGAACTGCGACAACATCGACGCCGCGGTGTCGTTCATCGTCTTCCTGACCAATGACGAGAGCGAACTGATGGAGGCGCAGGCCGGCAACCTGCCCACCCGCACCGCGACCTTCGACCAGGTGATCGAGTGGTTCAACGCGAACGACAAGCCCTATCTGGCCGACATGTTCAGCGTGTGGCAGGGTTCTCTGGCCGAGGCGCGCACGCCGCCGCTGACGCCGCAGTGGATCGAGGTCTCGAACGTGCTCTGGCCGCAGCTTCAGGCCGCGATCGTGGGCGAGAAGACCCCGCAGGAGGCCCTTGACGATGCCGCCGCCCAGGCGCGCGAAATCCTCGAGGATGCCGGGGTTCTCTGATCCCGCCCGCATGACGGACAGGTGGCGCGCGGTCCGCGAGGGTCGCGCGCCACGGCCGAACGATCCCGCCGGCCCCCCGCCGGCCAGACGGAGCCCGCAAGAGGCATGAAATTCCTCCGTTCGCCGCAGGCGGCGCCCTATCTGCTCCTGATGCCGGCGATCATCGTGATCCTGGCGGTGGTGCTGGTGCCGCTGCTCCTCTCGTTCTGGGCCAGTTTCACGCCCTACAACCTGACGCGGCCGAACACGCTTCATGACTTCGTGGGGTTTCGCAACTACCGGCGCCTGATGGGCAACGGCGATTTCTGGTGGGCCTTCGGGCGCACGGTCGTGTTCATCACCGTCGCGCTCAATGTGGAACTGGTGCTCGGGCTTGGCCTTGCGCTTCTGATGAACAACGTGCGCAAGGGGGAACGCACCTTGCGCACCATCATGATGTTCCCGATGATGTTCTCGCCCATCCTCGTGGGCTTCATGTTCAAGTACCTGTTCAACGACGCCATCGGCCTTGTGAACAACGCGCTGTTCGACCTTGGCATCATCTCGACCCCGATCCCCTGGCTGGTCGAGGGGACGCTGGCCAACCTCACCATCATCCTGGCCGAGATGTGGATGTCCACCTCGGTCTTTGCGATCCTGCTGCTGGCCGGTCTGCTTGCGCTGCCCAAGGAACCGGTCGAGGCGGCAAAGGTCGATGGCTGCAATCCGGTGCAGGTGTTCCGGCACATCACGCTGCCCTTTCTCATGCCCTTCATCTTCATCGCCATGACGATCCGCTCGCTTGATGTGGCGCGGGCCTATGACATGGTGCGGATCATGACGAACGGCGGTCCCGCCGGCCGGACCGAGATGCTGTGGACGCTGATGGTGCGCACCGGCTACCACAACAGCCAGATGGGCATGGCCAATGCCATGGGCTATGTCTCGATCCTGCTCTCCATCGCCTTCACCGTCTATTTCTACCGCAAGCTGGTGGCGGCGCGGTCCTTCATGGGGGGCGCACAATGAGCGGCGCGCGCACGATCGAACGGCCCTGGCAGCGCTGGCTGATCCGGCTGGGCATCTTCGTCGCCATGTCGATCCTGTGCATCCCCGGAGTCTGGGTGGTGCTGACCGCGTTCCGCGCCAATATCGAGGTGCTGGCCCGCCCGACCGTTTGGATCCCCGAACGCTGGACCCTCGACAACTTCGAGCGCCTCTTCGGTTTTTCGAGCGCGCAGCAGGGGCTGCCGGTCGCCTCGTATTTCATCAACTCGCTGGTGATCTCGCTCACATCGACGGTGGTCGCGATCCTGATCGGCATGGCGGGGGGCTATGCCTTTGCCCGCTACCGCTTCCGGGGCAAGGGCGCGCTGTTCCTGGCCTTCATGCTGTCGCGCACGGTTCCCGGCGTGGCGCTGAGTCTGCCGCTCTTCATCCTGTGGAGCCGGCTTGGCCTGATCGACACGAAAATCGGGCTGATCCTCGTCTATCTGGCGATCAACATTCCCTTCACCATCTGGCTGACCGACGGGTTCTTTCGCCAGATCCCGCCCGACCTGTCCGAGGCGGCGCAGATCGACGGCTGCACCCGCTGGCAGGCCTTCTGGAAGGTCGAGTTTCCGCTGGCCCGCGCCGGCCTTGCCTCGGCGGCGATCTTTGCCTTCCTGACCTCGTGGAACGAATACGCACTGGCCAGCCAGTTGACCGGCACCACCGCCTCCAAGACGATGCCGGTGGGGCTGATGGATTTCACGGCACAGTTCACGGTGGACTGGACCGGGATGAGCGCGATGGCGGTTCTGATCATCGTCCCCGCGCTGGTCCTGACCTTTGTCGTGCAGAAACACCTGATCGCCGGATTGACCTTCGGCGGAGTGAAGGGCTGAGGGAATGGCAGGAGTCACGCTGGAAAAGGTGGTCAAGCGCTATGGCCAGAGTGTCGTGGTGCATGGCATCGACCTGTCCATCGCGCATAACGAATTCGTCGTCCTTGTCGGCCCGTCGGGCTGTGGCAAATCGACCACCCTGCGCATGATCGCCGGGCTCGAGGAGATTTCGGACGGGACCATCCGCATCGGGAACCGCGCGGTGAACGGCCTGCCGCCCCGGTCGCGCAACATCTCGATGGTGTTCCAGAGCTATGCCCTCTATCCGCACATGACGGTGCGCGAAAACCTGGGCTTCGGCCTCAGGATCGCGGGGCTTGGGGCCGGTGAGATCCGCAGGCGCGTGGACGAGGCGGCGGAAATCCTCGGGCTGGACACGCTCATGGATCGGCTGCCCGCGCATCTTTCGGGCGGCCAGCGCCAGCGCGTCGCCATGGGTCGCGCCATCGTGCGCAATCCGGACGTGTTCCTGTTCGACGAGCCGCTGTCGAACCTGGACGCGAAACTGCGCGGGCAGATGCGGGTCGAGATCAAGAAACTGCACCAGCGCGTCGGCACCACGATCATCTATGTCACCCACGATCAGGTCGAGGCCATGACCCTGGCCGACCGCATCGTCATCATGCGCGACGGGCGGGTGGAACAGGTGGGCACGCCGACCGAGGTGTTCGACCATCCGGTGAACACCTTCGTGGCCGGGTTCATCGGCTCTCCGCCGATGAACCAGTTGCCCGCCACGGTCGAGACCGGCGCCGGCGGGCCGGTGGCCCGGCTGAGCGACGCCATCGCGATCCCGCTGCCGGCGGATCTTGGCCCGCGCCTTGTTGCCGGACAGGCGATCACGCTGGGCTTCCGTCCCGACGGCCTTGCGCCCGAGGGGCACGGCCTTGCGTCCGGGGCGCCGACCATCACCATCCCGCGCGACATCCTGATTGCCGAACCGCTGGGCAATGAATCCATCCTCACCGTCGAACTGGGCGGGCGCGAGGTGCAGGGCCGGATGCTGAACCCGCGCCCGCTGCATTCGGGAGAACGGGTCGATTTCCGGCTGGATCTTGCGCATCTGCATGTGTTCGACGGCAAGAGCGGACAGAACCTGAGGCTCTGACATGGCACGGATCGAACGGGTCGAACTGATCATGGTGGACCTCAGGCCCAAGGTCCGCCGGGTGGATGCAATCCAGTCCTTCGTCTCGCAAGAGACGCCGATCGTCCGCATCTTCGATGCCGATGGCGCTGTCGGCACCGGCTACTCCTACACGATCGGCACCGGCGGGCCGGCGGTGATGAGCCTGCTTGCCCGCACCCTTGCCCCCGCGCTGATCGGGCGCGAGGCGCTCGGGATCGAACGCATCTGGCGTGACCTGCTGTTTCTCACCCATGCCACCAGCGTGGGCGCCATCACCTCGATCGCGCTGGCGGCCATCGACACCGCGCTTTGGGATCTCAAGGCGCGCAGGCTGGGCCTGCCGCTGCATGTGCTGGCCGGCGGCGCGCAACGGGCGATCCCGCTTTACACGACCGAGGGCGGCTGGCTCCATCTCGAGGCCGGGGCGCTGGTGGACGATGCCCTTGCCGCCCGCGCCGCCGGGTTCCGGGGCTGCAAGCTCAAGGTCGGGCGTCCGCTGCACGAGGACGTGGCCCGCATTGCCGCCGTGCGCGAGGCGGTGGGCCCGGGCTGGGAAATCTTCACCGACGCCAATCAGGCCTTTCATGTGGACGAGGCGATCCGCCGCGCCCGCGCCTATGAGGCGCTCGATATCGGCTGGCTCGAGGAACCGCTGCCGGCGGATGACCTCTCGGGGCACCAGCGCCTTGTCGCGCATACCTCGACGCCGGTCGCGGTCGGGGAAAGCCTCTATTCCCACCTCCATTTCCGCGAATACCTCGAACGGCACGCCTGTTCGGTGGTGCAGGTCGATGTCGGCCGGGTCGGGGGCATCACCCCATGGCTCAAGGTCGCGCATATGGCCGAATGCTTCAACATCGCGGTAGCGCCGCATTTCCTGATGGAACTGCATGTGAACCTCTGCGCCGCCGTGCCGAATGCGCGCTGGGTCGAATACATCCCGCAACTCGACACGATCACCACCGAAGGCATGCGGATCGAGGATGGGCAGGCCCTGCCCTCGGACCGGCCGGGGCTGGGCATCGAATGGGATTTCGACGCCATCTCCCGCCTTGCCGTCGCGGGCAGCGCCGGGGTGATCGGCGCCTGATCGGGGCGTGAACCGGGCCTGCCCTGCGGGGGCCCCGCGCCGGGTCGCCGTTCGGGCGGTCAGGTCAAGGGCAAGGCCGATGGTCCCGATCCCCGGCACCACGGCCGCAAGCATCCGCCGGAGGCCGCGGGGGTTACCTATTGATCAGGTGTGTTTGTTTGCGGCCTTTGGTTTGCGGAGAGTGTCAGACGTTCTGTGTATCGATGATTTGATCCATGCTTCCTACGAGGAGCAAGGACGATGGCAATTTCCAACGAACTGCTGGACGAGTTGCTGAAGGGTAAGTGTCCCATCCCGGATGATCACATAGACCCTCGCCGGTCTGCCCTTTTCATGGCAAGGTCGATCCTGCGCGAGGTTCGGGAGGGGGTGCGAGCATGCTGATCTCTTTGCACAAGCAGGCCACCAC
>JADYZU010000064.1 GCA_020852925.1 Rubellimicrobium sp.
CCCCGGCGCATGAATTCGCCGCGCAGGAGCTTGTAGTCGATGTCGAAGCCAAGGCTGCGCGCGGCGGCGTAAAGGTTCGCACCGTCGATGAAGAGCGCAAGCCGCTCATCGCGATAGAACATCGGGATTTCCTTTCAAAAGGTGCCGGCCTTGCCCGGGGGTCAAGGGTATGAAATGGGCTGCACGGCCACGATCATGTAAGGATTGCGCCCCATGCCGCAACCCCATCCGGATGGATATGCCGCCCATGGCGCGCTGGTCGCGCTGGGGGCGAACCTGCCGTCGCGCATCGGCCCGCCCGCGCGCACGATTGCGGCGGCGCTGGCGCAGATCGGGCGGCGTATCGGCCCGGTCGTGGCGCAAAGCCGGCTGTGGCGCACCCCGGCCCATCCGCCGGGATCGGGTGGCGATTATGTGAATGCCGCCGCGGTGGTGCTGTCCGCGCTGCCGCCGGCGGCGATCCTGTCCGCGCTCCACGCGATCGAGGCCGAATTCGGCCGCCTGCGCGAGGCGCGCTGGGGCGCGCGCAGCCTTGATCTTGACCTGCTGGCGGTCGGGGACCGGATCCTGCCCGATGCCGCCACCCAGACCCGCTGGCGCGACCTGCCCGCCGCGGATCAGGCACGGGTCGCGCCCGAGGGCCTGATCCTGCCGCATCCGCGCCTTCAGGACCGGGGGTTCGTCCTTGTGCCGCTGGCCGAGGTGGCGCCGCACTGGCGCCATCCGCTGACCGGGCAGACGGTTGCCGGGATGCTGGCCGCACTCCCGCCCGGGGCGGTGGCGGGAATCGCGCCGGTGACGCCGGGTTCGTGACGGATTTGCGCTTGTGCCCGGCGGGGCGGGTCACTAGAGAGGCATCTTCACACGGGGTTTGCGCCCCCGATCGCGCGCGCCCCTGTCCTGAGACCTTCCGCCCGCCGCAAGCGGGCCCGATGATGAGGGAATGACCGATGGCCCGCGTTACCGTCGAGGATTGCGTCGACAAGGTTCCCAACCGGTTCGAACTGGTGATGCTTGCCGCCCATCGTGCGCGCGAGATCGCCGTGGGCAGCCCGCCGACCGTGGCGCGCGACAACGACAAGAACCCGGTGGTGGCGCTGCGCGAGATCGCCGATGCGACCCAGCGCGCCGATGACCTGCGCGAGCGCATGATCGAATCGCACCAGACCCAGATCGAGACCGACGAGCCCGAAGAGGACGCCATGGCGCTGCTCATGAGCGCCGAGGTGGACCGCCCCGCCCAGGACGACATGGACGAAGAGCGGCTGTTGCGGGAACTGATGCAGGCACAGGGCCAGCGCTAGGCGCGGGGCGCGGGCGGGCGGAGCGGATCATGACGACCCCGGACGACCTGATCGCCCTGATCCGCACCTACAACCCCCGGACGAACGAGCCGCTGATCCGCGATGCCTGGGCCTTTGGCGAGGCCATGCACGAAGGGCAGCGGCGCCAGTCGGGCGAAGCCTATTTCACCCATCCGGTCGCGGTGGCGGTGATCCTGTGCGAACAGCAGATGGATGACGCCACCATCGTCACCGCGCTTCTGCACGACACGATCGAGGATACCAAGGCCGGCTTTGCCGATGTCGAGGCCCGCTTTGGCCGCGAGATCGCCGAACTGGTCGATGGGGTGACCAAGCTCACCAACATCCAGCTCTCCAGCGTCGAGAGCAAGCAGGCCGAAAATTTCCGCAAGCTTTTCATGGCGATGGCCCGCGATCTGCGCGTCATGCTGGTCAAGCTGGCGGACCGGCTGCACAACATGCGCACCATCCGCAGCATGAAGCCCGAGAAGCAGGCCCAGAAGGCCCGCGAAACGATGGAGATCTACGCCCCCCTTGCCGGCCGCATGGGGATGCAGTGGATGCGCGAGGACCTCGAGGATCTGGCGTTCCGGGTGCTGAACGCCGAGGCGCGCAACTCGATCCTGCGGCGGTTCATCACGCTTCAGCGCGAATCGGGCGACGTGATCCAGAAGATCACGACCGACATCCGCAGCGAGGTGGAGAAGGCCGGGATCGAGGGGACCGAGGTTTCGGGCCGCGCCAAGAAGCCCTATTCGATCTGGCGCAAGATGCAGGAGAAGGATCAGGGCTTTTCCCGGTTGTCGGACATCTACGGATTCCGCGTCATCACCCGCGACGAGGCCGACTGCTATCGCGTGCTGGGCGTGATCCACACGCGCTGGCGCGCGGTGCCGGGGCGGTTCAAGGACTATATCAGCCAGCCGAAATCGAACGGCTACCGCAGCATCCATACCACCGTCTCCGCCCGCGACGGCAAGCGGGTCGAGGTGCAGATCCGCACCCGCGAGATGCACGAGGTCGCCGAGGCCGGGGTGGCCGCGCATTGGGCCTACAAGGACGGCGAGCGGGTGCAGAACCGCTTTGCCGTCGATCCGGTGCGCTGGATCGCGCAGATGACCGAGCGCTTCGAGGACGACGCCGACCACGACGAATTCCTCGAGGCGGTGAAACTCGAGATGTATCAGGACCAGGTGTTCTGCTTCTCGCCGCGCGGCGAGGTGATCAAGCTGCCGCGCGGGGCCACGCCCATCGACTTTGCCTATGCGATCCACACGCGCATCGGCCATGCCTGCGTCGGCGCCAAGGTGGACGGAATGCGCGTGCCGCTGTGGACGCGCCTCAAGAACGGCCAGCAGGTCGAGATCATCACCGCCGAGGGCCAGACCCCGCAGGCCGCCTGGATCGACATCGCCGTGACCGGCCGCGCCAAGACCGCGATCCGCCGGTCGCTGCGCGAGGAGGACCGGGAGCGGTTCATCCGGCTGGGCGCGGAACTGGCGCGGGTGGCCTTCGAGAACGTCGGGCGCAAGGCCACGGACAAGGCGCTGCGCACCGCCGCGCGCGCGCTGGCCATCGAGGATGTGAGCGAACTTCTCGCCCGACTGGGCGCGGCCGAGATTTCGGGCCGCGAGGTGGTGAAGGCACTCTACCCCGACCTTGCGCAACGCCCCGGCGACGAGGTGGACGAGGCGCGCGCCGTGGTCGGCATCGACGACGACACCAGTTTCCGCCGCGCCCCCTGCTGTCAGCCGGTGCCGGGCGAACGGATCGTCGGCATCACCTTTCGCGGCAAGGGGGTGGTGGTCCATGCGATCGACTGCCCCGCGCTGGCCGTCTACGAGGACCAGACCGAACGCTGGATCGACCTGCGCTGGCAGGAGGGCACCCACAGGCCGGTGAACACGGTCACGCTCGATCTGACCATCTCGAACGACGCCGGGGTTCTGGGCCGGATCTGCACGCTGATCGGCGAACAGGAGGCCAACATCTCGGATCTGCACTTCATCGACCGCAAGCCCGACTATTTCCGCATCCTTGTCGATGTGGACCTGCGCGATGCCGAACACCTGCACCGGATCATGACCACGCTCGAGGCGGAGTCCACCGTTTCCGCCATCCGCCGCCACCGCGACCCCCAGCGCGCGCTCGACCCGCGCAAGACCTGAAGGGCCGGGCGCATGGTCTTTCGCAGGCGCGAGAAGCTGAGCTGGTGGCGCATGGCGATCGAGGGCGTCTGGCCGCGCGCGGGCTGGCCGCGGGTGATCCGCTACTTTGCCCATCGCATCCGCCGCCTGCCCGACAGCCCGCAGAAGGTGGCGCGCGGCATGTTCGCGGGAACCTTCGTGTCGATGCTGCCGCTGCCGGGGCTGCAACTCGTGCTGGGCGGGCTGCTGGCCTGGGCCATGCGGGGCAACATCCTTGCCGCGCTGCTGTGCGCCTTCATCTCGAACCCGGTGACGACCCCGTTCATCGCCATCGCCTCGATCACCATCGGCCAGTATCTTCTGGGCGTCGACACGGTGCTGAGCGCGGCCATGGTCGCCAATGCCTTTGCCGAGGCGGGAAGCGACCTGTGGGACAACGCCATCGCGCCCTTCACCGGCGGCGCCGTGTCGTGGATCGGGCTGGCCAAGTTCTGGGACACGGTGTTCCTGCCCTATTTCATCGGCTCGCTCGTCATCGGGCTGGCCAGTGCGGTGGTTGCCTATTACGCTACGATTCCACTGGTCCGCGCCTATCAGCTCGGCCGGGCGCGGCGCATCGCCGAACGGGCGGCGCGCACCCCCGCGATGGGCGGGACCGCCGGTCCGACTCAGGGGCCCGGGCCTTCGTCGGGGGAGGACAGCGAATGACCGCGGACTTGCGTCTTGGCGTGAACATCGACCATGTGGCGACCGTGCGGAACGCGCGCGGCACCGCCTTTCCCGACCCCGTGCGCGCGGCGCTGCTGGCCGAACGGGCCGGCGCCGACGGCATCACCGCCCATCTGCGCGAGGATCGCCGCCACATCCGCGACGAGGACATCACCCGGCTGAAGGCGGCGCTGACGGTGCCCCTCAACTTCGAGATGGCCGCCACGGCCGAGATGCAGGCCATCGCCCTGCGCCATGTGCCCCATGCGGTCTGCATCGTCCCCGAACGGCGCGAGGAGCGCACGACCGAAGGCGGCCTCGACGTGGCGCGCACCGAAAACGCGCTGGCGCAGTTCATCGCCCCGCTGCGCGAGGCCGGCTGCCGCGTGTCGATCTTCATCGCCGCCGATGCCACGCAGATCCGCGCCGCCCACCGCATCGGCGCCGCCGTGGTCGAACTGCACACCGGCGCCTATTGCGACGCCCATCACGAGGGACGCCCGCAGGAGCGTGACGCCGAACTGGCCCGCCTGTCCGGGATGGCGGCGCTCGCCCATGACCTCGGGCTCGAGGTGCATGCGGGTCACGGCCTGACCTACGAGACGGTGCAGCCCATCGCCGCGCTGCCGCAGGTGCGGGAACTGAACATCGGCCATTTCCTGATCGGCGAGGCGATCTTTGCCGGCCTTGCCGAGGCGATCGCGCAGATGCGCCGCCTGATGGTGGAGGCGCGGTCATGATCCGCGCGATTGCCGTTGCCCTGGCGCTGTCTCCCGCGGTCGCCGCGGCGCAATCGGTGGGCGAATGCGAGGGCTGGCGGGCAGAGGCCCGCAGCATCGCCGAACCCTGGGAAAGAAACACCGCCACCTTCGCGAACGGCGCGGTGCGCATCGCCGTCATGGACGCGGTCGAACCGGGCGCGGCGGCGTTCCATCTGCTGGTCCTCACCCCGCCCCTGGACGAACTGGGGGTGCCGCTGTGCCGGATGGTCAGCCTCGATGCCGACGGATTCGGCTTTGCCTGGCTCGAACTTGACGGGATGGAGCGCAGCTATGACCCGGCGCGGGGCCTGACGCTGCGGCTGCATGCCGCGCGCTGGGACGAAAGCGCGGGCACCCCGGCGCCGGCGCTGCTCGAGGTGACGATCAATCAGGCGACCGGGCAGGTTTCGGCGCGGCTGCAATGATCCTCGGCATCGGGTCCGACCTGTGCAACATCGAGCGGGTCGAGCGCACCCTTGCCCGGTTCGGCGACCGGTTCCGCAACCGCGTCTACACACCCGCCGAACAGGCCCGCGCCGAAAGCCGCCCGCATGGCGTGGCCGCCACCTATGCGAAACGCTGGGCCGCGAAAGAGGCCTGTTCCAAGGCGCTGGGCACCGGGCTGCGCATGGGCATCGCCTGGAAGGACATGGCGGTGAGCAATCTCGAGACAGGCCAGCCGGTGATGCAGGTGACGGGCTGGGCCGCCGACCGACTGGCCGCCATGACCCCGCCCGGCCACAGCGCGGTGATCCATGTCACGCTGACCGACGATCACCCCTGGGCCGCGGCCGTGGTCGTGATCGAGGCACGCCCCTGTGATCGGGCCGGGAACGGCGGCGCAGGGCGGCTGCCTTGACAGGCGCGCGGCGCATCATCAGAAAGCGGCGTCATCGTGAAAGGGGCGGACATGGCGGAAAAGTCGGGATTCCTCGCCGGCATCTGGGAGACGGTCAAGACCGTCGTCTATGCGCTGCTGCTTGCGGGCCTGTTCCGCACCCTGTTCTTCCAGCCGTTCTGGATCCCCTCCGGCTCGATGAAGGACACGCTGCTGATCGGCGACTTCCTGTTCGTCAACAAGATGGCCTATGGCTATTCCTATGCCTCCTGCCCGTCGATCCGCATCGCCTCGCTCGGGATCGACATCGGCGCGGATGATTTCTGCGGCATGTTCCGCGGCGCGCAAGGCCGCCTGTTCGGCGGCGAACCCCAGCGCGGCGATGTGGTGGTGTTCCGCCACCCCGTCACCGGCGTCGATTTCATCAAGCGCCTGATCGGCCTGCCCGGCGACGAAATCCAGGTGCGCGAGGGGATCGTCTACATCAACGGCGAGGCCGCGCCGCAGGAACCCGCGGGCCTGTTCACCGAAGTGAACGCGCCGCAGGGATCGCAGCGGCAGATGCCGTCCTGCGCCAATGCGCCGGTGGGCCTTGGCGGGGAATGCATCTCCTACCGCCTGCGCGAGACGCTGCCCGGCGGCGTCACCCATGACATCCTCAATGTCGATGACAACATCGCCCCCGCGAACGGCGGGTTCGATGCCGACAACACCGGCGTCTTCACGGTGCCGGCGGGGCACTACTTCTTCATGGGCGACAACCGCGACAATTCCACCGATTCGCGCTTTCCGCAGGCGGCACCGATCAACGGCGTGGGCTTTGTCCCGCTCGAGGATATCGTCGGCCGTGCCGACCGGGTGATCTTCTCCTCGGCCGGGGCGTCGATGCTGGCGTTCTGGACCTGGCGGTCGGACCGTTTCTTCCGGGCGATCGAGTGAAACCCGGTGCCGAGATCCGCGCGCTCTCGGACCGGCTCGGGCATGACTTCGACCGGCCCGAACTCCTGACGCGGGCGCTGACGCATGGTTCGGTCTCGGGGCCGGGGCGGCCGGACAACCAGCGCCTCGAATTCCTGGGCGACCGCGTGCTGGGCCTGGTCATGGCCGAAGCCCTTCTGGCCGCCGACCGCGAGGCCACCGAGGGCCGGATCGCGCCGCGCTTCAACACCCTCGTGCGGCGCGAGACCTGCGCCGCCATCGCCCGCGAGATCGACCTGGGCGCGGCGATGCGCCTTGGCCGGTCGGAAATGACCTCGGGCGGGCGCCGCAAGGAGGCGTTGCTGGCCGATGCGATGGAGGCGGTGATCGCCGCGATCTATCTGGACGGCGGGCTCGAGGCGGCGCGGGCCGTGGTGCTGCGCCTGTGGGGAGAGCGCATCGCCACCGTCGATGCCGACGCCCGCGACCCCAAGACCGCGCTTCAGGAATGGGCGCAGGCGCGCGGCGAACCGCCCCCCGCCTATGTCGAGACCGCCCGCACCGGCCCCGACCACCAGCCCGTGTTCACGATCGAGGTCCGCACCGCCTCGGGCGCAAGCGAACGGGCGACCGCCCCCTCGAAACGCGCGGCCGAGCAGGCGGCGGCGGCGGCGCTGCTGGCGCGGATCGGCGGCTGAACGCAGGCCGGGCGCGGCGCTTCTGGTCAAGGGCCGCGTCCTGCCCTATGTCGCGGCATGACCCTGCGAGGATGACATGACCACACGCGCCGGATTCGTCGCCCTGATCGGAGAGCCGAACGCAGGGAAATCCACCCTTCTCAACCGCATGGTCGGCGCCAAGGTGTCGATCGTCACCCACAAGGTGCAGACGACCCGCGCCCGCATCCGCGGAGTCGCCCTCGAGGGCGAGGCGCAGATCGTCTTTGTCGACACGCCCGGCCTGTTCCGCCCGCGCCGCCGCCTTGACCGGGCCATGGTCGCGGCGGCCTGGGGCGGCGCGGCCGATGCCGATGTCGTCGTCCTGCTGATCGAGGCGCATCGCGGCCTGACCGAAGGGGTGCGCCGGATCCTGGCCGACCTGCCCGCGCGCGCCGGGGGGCGGCCGGTGGCGCTGGCCATCAACAAGATCGACCGGGTGAAGGCCGAAACGCTGCTCGCCCTCGCCGAAGAGGCGAACGCGGCCCATCCCTTTGTCCGCACCTTCATGATCTCAGCCGAACGTGGCCATGGCTGTGACGACCTGAAGGAATGGCTGGGCGCGCAGATGCCCGAAGGCCCCTGGCTCTATCCCGAGGACCAGATCGCCGACCTGCCGATGCGCATGATCGCCGCCGAGATCACGCGCGAGAAGCTGACGCTGCGGCTGCATCAGGAATTGCCCTACGAACTGACCGTGGAAACCGAAAGCTGGCAGGAGCGCGAGGACGGATCGGCCCGCATCGACCAGGTGATCTATGTCGCGCGCGAAGGCCACAAGGGCATCGTCCTGGGCCGCAAGGGCGAGACGATCAAGGCGGTCGGCCAGGCGGCGCGCACCGAACTCGAGGAATTCATGGGCCGCAAGGCGCATCTCTTCCTCACGGTGAAGGTGCGGCCCGACTGGCTCGAGGAGGCCGAGCGCTATTCCGAGATGGGCCTCGATTTCCGGGACGGTTCGGCGTGATCCGGCTGGCCACCGGCTTCTGGCTGGCGGCATGGCGGCGGCGGGTCGAGGGCGAGGGAATCGCCTGCACCGTCACCCGGCGCGGTGACGATACCTCGGGCGCGGTGCTGGTGAAGGTGGCCACGCTCGACGGCGCGGCCCGGCTTTACGGGCGGCGCACCGACCCGGCGACCGGGCGCGGCCTGTGGATGGAACTGGCCTCGGGCGAGGAGGCGGCGATCGACGCGCGCGCCCGGCGCGAGGCCGGCTTTGACCCCGACCTCTGGATCGTCGAGGTCGAGGACCGCGCCGGCCGCCACTTTCTCGAGGACGACCCGCTGCCCGATTGACGCGGGCATCAGTCCTGTCCCGGCCCTCAGTCCTGTTCCGGCCCTCAGTCCTGCGGCGGACCGAAGATTTCCTCAAGCGCGCGGTCGATCGCCTCGGCCGATGAATCGCCGCCGCCGGGCGGGCCGAACACTTCGCGCAGGGCCGCGTCCACCGCGGGATCGGTGGTGCCCAGCGCCGCGCCCGGCACCCCGGTGCCATCCGCAGCCAGCCCGCCGGGATCGACGAACCCGCCCCGCGTGCCGGGCGGCTCTGTCATGGGCAGCGGCACGGGCGTCATGCCATCAAGGACGCGCTCCATGGTCTGGCGCCAGATTTCCGCCGGCAGCCCGCCCCCCGTCACCCCGCGCAGGGGCGTGTTGTTGTCATAGCCCATCCAGACGCCGGTGACGTAATCCCCGGAAAAGCCGATGAACCAGGCATCGCGGGCGGCGCTGGTGGTGCCGGTCTTGCCGGCAAGTTCCCAGCCGCGGATGCGCGCGCGCTGGCCCGTGCCCTCTTCGATCACCCGGCTCATCATCCAGACCAGTTCGCGCGCCGCCTCCTCGCGGATCACCCGCTCGCCGATGCCGCCCGACTGGTCCATGAGCGGCACCTGATCGTGCGCCAGCCGCAGAGAGCGGATCCCGTAGGGCGTCACCGAAGAGCCGCCGTTGAGGATGCCGGCATAGGCGCCCGACATCTCGATCAGCGTCGATTCCGAGGCACCCAGCGCCAGCGCCGGCCCCGAGGCCAGCGCGCTGTCGATGCCGAACATGGTGGCGACCTGCGCCACCGCCTCGCGTCCGACCAGTTCCGAGACCCGCACCGCCGGGATGTTGCGGCTTTCGGCCAGGGCCTGCACGAGGGTGATCGGTCCCTTGAACTCGCCGTCGTAGTTGCGCGGACTCCAGGGGCCGGACCCGGGCACGTTGATGGTCAGGGGCGAATCGTCGACCAGCGCCCAGGGACTGGTCCCGTTTTCCAGCGCGGCGGCATAGACGAAGGGTTTGAACGAGGAACCGGTCTGGCGCAGCGCCTGCGTGGCGCGGTTGAACGCGCCCGAGGCCGGGATGTCGCGCCCGCCCACCATGGCGCGCACGGCGCCGTCGGCACTCATCACCACGATGGCCGCCTGCGCCTCGGATCCGGCGCTCACCTGGGTTTCGAACACGGATTGCAGCGCCGTCTCGGCGGCGCGCTGGATGCGCGGATCGAAGGTGGTCTCGATCACCACATCCTCGGTCGTGTCGCGGGTAAAGAAATCGGGGCCCTGTTCCATCACCCAGTCGGCGAACGATCCGCCGGACCGGCTGCCGGCCTGCTGACTCAGGACCGCGGGATGGGCGCGGGCGTCGGCGGCCTCGGCCGCGGTCAGATAGCCCTGCCCTTCCATCAGCCCGACCACGACACTGGCGCGCCCCTGCGAACGGGCCAGATTGCCGGTGGGCGCATAGGTCGAGGGCGCCTGAAGCAGACCGGCCAGCATCGCCGCCTCGGCCGGGCTGACCTCGGCGGCGGAATGGCCGAAATAGCGCTGCGCCGCCGCCTCGAACCCGCGCGCGCCGCCGCCCAGATAGGCGCGGTTCAGGTAGATGGTGAGGATTTCGTCCTTGGTATAGACGGCCTCCATCGCCATGGCGAAGACCATCTCCTGAAGCTTGCGCCAGAGCGTGGTTTCGCGGCAGTCGGCTTCGTAGGCGGCCTCGCTTTCCCATGCGGCCGGATCGAAGGGCCGGCCCAGGCACAGAAGTTTCGCCGTCTGCTGCGTGATGGTCGAGCCGCCGTTGCCCTGCAACGGGCCGCGCCCTTCAGCCAGGTTGATGCGGATCGCACCCAGGATGCCGATCGGATCGACGCCCGGATGCCACCAGAAGCGGCGGTCCTCGGTCGCGACCACGGCATTCACCAGCCAGGGCGAGACATCCTCGCTGCGGGTGACATCGAACTGTTCGCCGCGCCAGGCAAAGGGCTGTCCGGTGCGGTCGAGCATCGTCACCGATCCGCGCGCGCGCCCGTCCACCAGTTCACCGACCGGCGGCAGTTGCACCGCATACCAGGTCACCGCCGCCGCAAGGATCAGCCCCGTGACCAGGCCGATGCGCCAGCTCACGCCCCAGACCACGCGCCACAGCAGCAGCAGCCCCCCGAGGACCAGGCCGACGATCCAGCCCAGCGGCCCGCGCGATGCCCGCCGCGCCCGCGGCGCGCGGCGCGACCGGGCAGCGCGGGCGCCACCCTTGCCGCCGCTCTTGCCGCCGCCCGCGCCTTTCCCCCCCCCTCGCCGGGTCGGGGGATAGCGCCGGTCCGCGACCAGCGGCTGCCGCCTGTTGCCCTGTCCTGCCATCGTCCGCCTGCCAATGCCGTCCGGTCGTGCGCCGGATTGCGCGGACCATATCGCCTTGGCAAGAGGATGTTGAGCACATGATTGCAACCCCGCGCCGGCGGGCCGCGGTGCGGGCAGTCTGGACACAGGCCCTGCCGCGGCCTATCTCGGGCCGATCATGGCCGAAGCCCGCAAACCATCCGCCTACCGCGTCATCGCCGAGAACCGGCGCGCGCGTTTCGATTTCGCGATCGAGAGCGATCTCGAATGCGGCATCGCCCTCATGGGATCCGAGGTGAAGGCGCTGCGGCTGGGCCATGCCAATATCGCCGAAAGCTATGCCAGCGTCGAAGGCGGGGAATTGTGGCTGACCAACGCCCATATCCCGGTCTACGAACCCGCGCGCCAATGGGGCCACGAGGAACGGCGGCGGCGCAAGCTTCTGGTGAAGAAAAAGGAACTGGCCCGGCTGTGGAACGCCACCCAGCGCGAGGGCATGACCATCGTCCCGCTGGTCATGTATTTCAACGACAAGGGCCGGGTGAAACTGAAGATCGCCGTGGCGCGCGGCAAGAAGATCCACGACAAGCGCGCGAGCGAGGCGCAACGCGACTGGAACCGGCAGAAGGCCCGGCTGCTCAAGGAGCACGGCTGAGGCCGCCCCCGCCCCGCCCCCGCGCCATCCGGACCGGCGCGGCACATGTTCTTGTGTCATTTATCCCGGAAACACGCTATATCGGGCGCATGGGCGGTGGCGGACCGCGCAGCCCGTTGTGGTCTCGTGATCGAAACCCGGTCCGGAGGGAGTAGCCTTTGGAATACATCATCCAGATCATCGCCGGCCTTGTCACCGGCAATGCCACCGGCGCGGCGGCGCGTGGGGTCTCGCTCGGGACCGTGGGCAATTCGATCGCGGGCGCGATCGGCGGGCTTGCGGGCGGGCAGCTCATCCCCGGCATGCTTTCGAACGGCAGCCTCGATGCGGCGATCGGCGGCGGGATCGGCGGCATCGTCCTGACGGCGGTGGCCGGGTTCATCAAGGGCCGGATGGCCGGCTGACCCGGGCGCCGGGGGCAGGGTCGCGCCCTTGCCCCCGGGCCGGGCCTTCGCTAATGCCGCCATGACCCCGGAAAGGCAGGGATCATGGCCGACGATCCGCAGACCCTCGTCTCGACCGCATGGCTGGCAGCGCAACTGGGCGAGCCGGGCTTGCGGATCATCGACGCAAGCTGGTTCATGCCGGACTCGGGCCGCGAGGGCCGGGCCGAATTCCTGACCGACCGGATTCCGGGCGCGGGCTTCTTCGACATCGACGCGGTGGCGGACCATGGCAGCGATCTGCCGCACATGGCGCCCGATGCCGCGACCTTTGCCGCCGCGCTGCGGGATCTGGGCGTGAACGAGGGCGACCGCGTGGTGGTCTATGACGCGCTGGGCATCATGTCCGCGCCGCGGCTGTGGTGGACCTTCCGCCTGATGGGCTGGCGCGCGGTGGCGGTGCTGGACGGCGGCCTGCCGAAATGGCGCGCCGAGGGCCGGCCGCTGGCCCATGGCCCGGTCAGCATCCCCCCCGCCGCCCGGCCCGTGACGCTGAAGCGCGATCCCGGCCTTGTGCGCGACCGCGATGCGGTCAGGGCGGCGATGGGGGTTGCGCAGATCCTTGATGCCCGTTCGGCCGCGCGCTTTGCCGGCGAGGTGGACGAACCGCGCCCCGGCCTGCGGCGCGGGCATATCCCCGGCGCGCTGAACCTGCCCTTCGGCGACCTGATCGCCCCCGACGGCACCCTCCTGCCGGTCGCGCAGCTGCGCGCGCGCATCGCCGCGGCGGGGGTGGACCTGTCGCGCCCGGTGATCACCACCTGCGGATCGGGGATCACAGCCGCAGTGCTGTGGCTGGCCCTGGAACGTGCGGGGGCGGCCGCGATTTCGCTTTATGACGGGTCATGGGCCGAATGGGGCCTGCCGTCCGATCTTCCCGTTGCACAAGGATGCGCCTGATGTTCGAACTCCTCAAGGAACAGCCCGCCGACAAGATCCTGTCCCTCATGGCCGCCTTCCGCGCCGATCCGCGGGCGCAGAAGATCGACCTGGGCGTCGGAGTCTACAAGGATCCGACCGGCCTGACCCCGGTGATGCGCGCGGTGCGCGCGGCCGAGCGGCGGCTGGTCGAGGAGCAGACCACCAAGACCTATACCGCGCTGGCGGGCGATGCGGCCTTTGGCGCGGCGATGACGGATCTGGTGCTGGGCGATGCGGTGCCGGCGGCGCGCGTGGCGGCGGCGGCCACTCCGGGCGGCACCGGGGCGATCCGGCAGGCGTTCGAACTGGTCCGCATGGCCAATCCGGAGGCCACGGTCTGGGTCTCGGACCCGACCTGGCCCAACCATCTGTCGATCATCCGCCATCTGGGGATGAAGTTGGCCAGCTACCGCTATTTCGACGAGGCGACCCGCGACATCGACCTTGACGGGATCCTCGGGGATCTGGCGCGCGTGGCGGCGGGGGATGTGGTGCTGCTGCACGGGTGCTGCCACAATCCCACGGGGGCCAACCCCTCGGCCGCGGACTGGGCGCGCATCATCGCCGTGCTGAAGGAGCGCGGGGCGCTGCCGCTGGTCGATCTGGCCTATCAGGGGTTCGGCGACGGCCTTGTAGAGGATGCGGCAGCGACGCGCCTCATCGCCACGTCCTTCCCGGAATGCCTGATCGCGGCCTCGTGCTCCAAGAACTTCGGCATCTACCGCGAACGCACCGGAATCCTGATGGCGGTGGTGCCCGAGGCGGGAATGCAGGCGGTGGTGCAGGGCAACCTGGCCCATCTGAACCGGCAGAACTTCTCCTTTCCGCCCGATCACGGGGCGCGGATCGTCACCATGATCCTGACCGATCCGGCATTGCGCGCGGACTGGGAGGCGGAACTCGAGGAGATCCGCACCACCATGCTGGGGCTGCGCGCGCAACTGGCGGACGAGCTGAAGCGGCTGAGCAATTCCGACCGCTTTGCCTTTGTCGGCACGCATCGCGGCATGTTCAGCCGGATCGGCGCCTCGCCCGAACAGGTCGAGGCGATGCGCGCGAAGCAGGGGATCTACATGGTGGGCGACAGCCGCATCAACATCGCCGGGCTGAACCGCGACACCGTGCCGGTCCTGGCGCGGGCGATCATCGAGGCGGGCGTCTAGCAGGCCGCAAGAAGCGGGGGGTTTCACACCCCCCGCACCCCGCCGCAAGAAGCGGGGGGTTTCACACCCCCCGCACCCCCCGTGGGGTATTTGTGCAAAGATGAAGGGACAGATCCAGGTCAGAGAAGTCCGGCGTGCTCCATGGCGCGGCGGATGGCGTCGCGGGTCGATTCGAGCAGCGTGGTGAGCGGCAGGCGCACCTCGTCGCGGCACAGGCCGAGCAACGAGAGCCCGTATTTCGCGCCGGCAACGCCCGGTTCGATGAAGATCGCCTCGTGCAGCGGCATGAGCCGGTCCTGAAGCGCGAGGGCGCGGGCGTAGTTGCCGGCCAGGGTCGCCTCCTGGAATTCGGCGCAGAGCCGCGGCGCCACATTCGCCGTGACCGAGATGCAGCCCTGCCCGCCATGGGCGTTGAAACCGAGCGCGGTCGCATCCTCGCCCGAGAGCTGGATGAAGTCGGGCCCGCAGGCGGCGCGCTGCTGGCTGACCCGTTCGAGCCGGCCGGTCGCATCCTTCACGCCGACGATCATCGGCAGGCGCGCCAGTTCGGCCATGGTGGCCGGGGTCATGTCGATGACCGAGCGGCCGGGGATGTTGTAGATGACGATCGGCAGGCCCACCTCGGCCAGCGCGGTGTAATGCGCGATCAGGCCGCGCTGGGTGGGCTTGTTGTAATAGGGCGTGACGACGAGGGCGGCATCGGCGCCCGCAGTGCGGGCGGCCTCGACGAGGCGCAGCGCCTCGGTGGTGTTGTTCGATCCGGCCCCGGCGATCACCGGCACGCGGCCGGCGGCGCGTTCGATCACGGTGGCCACGACGCGGTCGTGTTCCTCATGGCTCAGCGTCGGGCTTTCGCCGGTGGTGCCGACCGGAACGAGCCCGTGCGAGCCCTGGTCCAGATGCCAGTCGACCAGCCGTTTCAGCGCATCGAAATCCACCGCACCGTTCGTGAAGGGGGTGACGAGGGCGGGAAGCGATCCGCGGAACATCGGTTGTCTCCTTGCGCGGGGAATCACAGCGCGTTTAGACGGGATTGCGCCGGTTGCCAAGTTTGTGAGTGGCGGCGGGCCGGGGCTTTGCTAGCCTCGGGGAAAAGGAAAGAGCAGCCCATGCGCCTGTCGGCCATCGCCCTTGCGGCCTGTGTCTGTCTTGGCCTGACGCCCGCGGCGCGCGCGGGCGGGGCCGGGGATGTGGCCGCCTTCCGCGCCGCCCAGACGGCGGTGGTCGCGGGCGACTGGGTGGCGGCCGAGGCGGCGGTGGCGGGGGCCGGGGCGGTGGCGCGCGATCTGGTGCGCTGGCAGCGGCTGCGCGACGGTCTGCGCCCGACGGGGGCGGCAGAGGCGGGCGCGGCAGAGGCGGGCGCGGGCGATCCGCGTGACCCTGATCCGTCCTTCGCCGATTATGCGGCCTTTGTCGCCGCGCGGCCGGACTGGCCGGGGCAGGAGCGGCTGCGCCGCGAGGGCGAGCGGGCGATCGGCGCGGACGCGGTGCCCGAGGCCGTCATCGCCTGGTTCGCCGCCGCCCCGCCCCAGACCGGCGAGGGGGCGGCAGCGCTGGCGCGGGCGCATCTGCGCCTTGGCCAGGACGAGGAGGCGCGCGCCGTGGTGCGGACGGCGTGGCTGTCGCTGGGGCTCACGCCCGAGGGCGAGGCGGCGTTGCGCAGCGGCTGGGAGGCGGTGCTCGACCCTCTCGACCGGGCGCGGGCCGAGGCCATGCTCTGGCGCTGGCGGACCGCCGATGCCGAGCGGATCGTGCCGCGCCTTGCGGCCGGGGACCGCGCGCTGGTCCTTGCCCGGATCGCGGTGATCCGCGAGGCGCCCGATGCCGCGGACCGCATTGCCGCGGTGCCGGCGGCGCTGGCCGACGATCCGGGGCTGGCCTGCGACCGGTTCAACCGGCTGGCCGAGCGCGGGGATTACAGCGCCGCGATCGCGATTCTTCAGGCGCGCACCGGCGACGCCGCCCGGCTGGGCCAGCCGCTGCGCTGGGCGGCGTGGCGGGCGCTGCTGGCGCGCTGGCTGATCCGCGAGGGGCGCGGGCAGGAGGCGCGCGATCTTGCGGCGACGCATCACCTTGACCCGCAGGACGAGGAGGCGGCCGCGCGCCGTGCCGATCTGGAGTGGATCGCGGGTTATGCGGCGCTGACCGGCATGGGCGATCCGGCGGGCGCGCGCGCGCATTTCGCCCTGGCCGAGGCGGCGGCGCAGGGGCCGATCGCGCGGGCGCGGGCCGCGTTCTGGGCCGGGCGCGCCGAGGAGGCCGCCGGCAACCGCGAAGGCGCCGAGGCCGCCTGGGCCCGGGCCGCGGCGCATCAGACCGCGTTCTACGGCCTTCTGGCGGCCGAACGGCTGGGCCTGCCGCTTGATCCCGCGCTGACCGGGGACGAGGCCTTCGCCGACTGGCGCACGGGGTCGGTGCTGCGCGATGACCGCACGGCGGCGATGCTTCTGCTGGCGACGGCGGGCGCGGCCACGCGCCCCGACAGCGTGAGCGAGGCCGCCCTCTTTGCCACCGGGCTGGGCCAGAGCCTGACGCACGAGGGGGTCGGCCAACTGGGGGCCCTGCTGATCGAGGCCGGAGAGCCCTTTCTGGCGATCACCCTGGGCAAGGCGGCCGAGGCGCGCGGGATCAGTGTTCCGGCACTTCTCTACCCGGTGCATCCGCTGGTGCGGATGGATCTGCCGGTGGCGCCCGATCTGGCGCTGGCGATCGCACGGCAGGAGTCGCGCTTCAACGCGCAGGCGGGCAGCGGGGCCGGAGCACTGGGGCTGATGCAGCTCATGCCGGGACCGGCCGAGGAAGTGGCGCGCGGCCTTGGCCTGCCGTGGGAACGCGCGCGCCTCACGCAGGAATGGGACTATAACGCGACGCTGGGCGCGGCCTATCTGGCGCGGCTTCAGGCCCGGTTCGGGGACAGTCCGGCGATGGTGGCCGCAGGCTATAACGCCGGGCCGGGGCGGCCGGCCGCCTGGATCGAGACCGCCGGCGATCCGCGCCGGGGCGGGGCCGATCCGGTCGACTGGATCGAGGCGATCCCCTTTGCCGAGACCCGCGACTATGTGATGCGCGTAACCGAGGCGATGCCGGTCTATCGCGCGCGGCTGGGGATCGGGGACGGGCGCATCGGGCTGATGGCGATCATCACCGGCGAGGTGCCGCGCATCCGGCCGCAGGCCCGCCCCGACCGCAGCACCGCCACCCTGGCCGAGGCAGTTGCGGCTGCCGTGGGCGGGGCGGTGGCGGGCTCGGTGGCGGCGCCCGCACCGGGCGGGGCGCCATCATCCCTTGCGCCGCAGGTCGCGCCGCGGCCCATGGCGCGGCCGTAACGTCAGAATCAGGGGCGCAGGCCCCGCGTCATGTGGCGCTTGCGGCCGAATCCCGGCGCCCGCGTGATGACCACCCCGGCCGCGCCCAGCGCCCGGCGCACATGGCCCGCGGCGGTATAGGTGGCCAGCGTGCCCCCCGGCGCCATGTGGCGCGCGACCTCGTGCAAGAGGCCCTCTTCCCACATCTCGGGGTTCCGGGCGGGAGCAAAGCCGTCCAGATACCAGGCGTCCGCCGCCCCGCCCCAGGCGGGCAGGGTCCGGCGCGCATCACCCGCCACCAGCGTCAGGCAAAGCCCGCCCGGCAATTCGTGCGGCCCCCGCCCCCGCGCCAGCGCAGCGGTCAGTTCGGCCCCCTCGCGCGCCAGTTCGGGGAATGCGCCATGCGCGCGCGCCATGTCGGCCGCCGCCATGGGAAAGGCTTCGAACGCGGTATAGCACAGCCGGCCCCGCCCCCCCGACGCCCGCCACGCCGCCAGCGTGGCCAGCAGATTGAGCCCGCTGCCGAACCCCAGTTCGGCGATGCGGAACCCGTCACGAAACCGCGCGGGCAGGTCGTTGCCTGCCAGAAAGACATGGCGTGCCTCCTCGAGCCCGCCTGCGCGCGAGAAATAGGGATCGCCGAAGTGGCGCGACAGCGGCACTCCATCCTCGGTCCAGTCGATTTCGGCCCTCTGGTCTGTCATCGCCCCGTGTCCTAGGAACGGCGCATCTGTGCGCGGGGACGGCGGCAATGGCAATCGCGGATGTGACGGTGTTCGGGGCGGGGATCATCGGCCTGTCGGTGGCCTGGGCCTGTGCCCGGCGCGGCGCACGCGTGCTGGTGATCGACCCGGACGGGCCGGGGGCCGGGGCCTCGGGCGGGGTGGTGGGGGCGCTGTCGCCGCATGTGCCCGAGGGCTGGGACGAGCTGAAGGCCTTCCAGTTCGAGGCGCTGTGCATGGCGCCCGACTGGTGGGCCGGAGTGGGTGCGGCCGGGGGCGGAAACCCGGGATTCGCGCGCACGGGACGGCTTCAGCCGCTGGCGGACGCGGCGGCGGTGGAACGCGCCCGCGCCCGCAGCATCGGGGCACGAACCCTCTGGCAGGGCGCCTACCGCTGGGAGGTGGTCGAGGTCGCCGGACAGCCCTTTGCCCCGGTCTCGGCCACCGGGCTTGCCGTCCTCGACACGCTTTCGGCGCGCCTGTCGCCCGCGGGGGCGCTGGCGGCGCTGACGGCGGCGCTGACGGCACGCGGCGGCCGGATCGTGGCCGAAGGCAGGCCGCAGGGGCGGCTGATCCATGCCACCGGACATCGCGGCCTGACCGCAGACGGCCTTGGTGGCGGGGTCAAGGGACAGGCCGCGGTCCTTGGCCATGATGCCGGGCCGGTCGCGCAGGTCCATGCCGATGGCGTGCTGATCGTGCCCCATGCCGACGGCACCGTCGCCGTCGGATCGACCAGCGAGCGCGCCTGGCAGCACGAGAAGGCGACCGACGCCCTGCTTGACGCGGTGATCGACCGCGCGCGCCACATCGTGCCGGCGCTGGCCGGGGCGCCGGTGCTGCGCCGCTGGGCCGGGATCCGCCCGCGCGCCGTCACCGGGCGGCCGCTTCTGGGCCCCCATCCGGCGCGACCGGGCGAGTATGTCGCCAACGGCGCCTTCCGCATCGGCTTTGGCCTTGCGCCCCTCATCGGTGAAACCATGGCCGCCCTCGTCCTTGAAGGCGAGAACCGGATCCCTCCCTCGTTCGGCCCCTGACCGGCAGGGCAACCGCGCCCGGCGACCGGATCCCCCCCGCGCGCCCCCCTGCCCCGGCCGCGCGCCCCCGGCCGGCGTTGCGCCGCCTCCGGCGGGGGTATTTTTGCAAAGATGAATGGGGCCCCTTCATCTTTGCCCAAATACCCCGGGGGGGAGGCCCGCAGGGCCCGGGGGGGCAGCGCCCCCCCGCCCGCGCCACAGGCCTCGCCGGCCGACCACGACAGCCCGGCCCTGACGGCCGCGCCTGCTTGCCCTTTGCGCCGCAGCGCCGCACATTGCGCCGTATCAGGACAGGGGGCCGGAATGCGGCAGGGCGGCACGATTCTTGCGGAACAACTGGTGCGGATGGGGGTCAGGCGGGTCTTTTCCGTGCCCGGCGAAAGCTATCTCGCGCTTCTGGACGGGCTTCACGACTCCGGGGTCGGGAATGTCGTCTGTCGGCACGAGGGCGGCGCCGCCATGATGGCCGAGGCCCATGGCAAGATGACCGGCACCCCCGGCATCTGCCTTGTCACGCGCGGCCCCGGCGCCACCAATGCCAGTGCCGGGATCCATGTCGCCATGCAGGATTCCACGCCGATGATCCTGTTCGTCGGCCAGATCGACAGCGCCGACCGCGACCGCGAGGCCTTTCAGGAGGTCGACTATCGCCAGATGTTCGGCGGACTCGCCAAATGGGTGGCCGAGATCGGCCAGACCGCGCGCATCCCCGAATATGTCGCCCGCGCCTTTGCGGTCGCCACCTCGGGCCGGCCCGGCCCGGTGGTCCTTGCCCTGCCCGAGGATGTGCTGAACGGCTGGGCCGAGGCCGCCGACATCGCCGGTCCGCTGCCGCGCGCGACCCCCGACTGGTCCGCCGCCGCCGAGGATGCGCTGCGCCGCATCGCCGGGGCCGAACGGCCGCTGGTCGTGGTCGGCGGGCCGCACTGGTCGGCGCAGGCCGCGGCCGATCTGGGCACCTTCGCCGCGCGGCAGGGCCTGCCGGTGGCCTGCACCTTTCGCCGGCAGGACTACATGGACAACCGTCTCCCGAACTATGCGGGCGACCTCAATGTCGGAATGAACCCGCGCCTTGCGGAACGGGTGCGACAGGCGGATGCGCTCCTGCTCATCGGCACGCGCTTTG
Source organism: Rubellimicrobium sp. (assembly GCA_020852925.1). GTDB lineage: Bacteria > Pseudomonadota > Alphaproteobacteria > Rhodobacterales > Rhodobacteraceae > JADYZU01. The sequence continues at coordinate 20,364 of JADYZU010000064.1, forward strand.
GCGACATCGCCACGCAGGGCTTCGGCCTCATGCCGCCGCTCGGCCATGGCAAGACCCTGGTCCATGTCCACGCCGACCCGGACGAGGCCGGCCGCATCTGGCAGACCGATCTGGCGATCACCGCCCCCGCGCCGGAATTCGTGGCCGCGCTGGACGCGCTGCCGGCGCTGCGCGGCAACTGGGGCGGCTGGACCCAGGCCGCGCGCGCCGATTACGAGGCCTGGGCCACCCCGGTCAGAAGCCCCGGCGCGGTCAGGCTGGAGGAGGTGGTGACCCACATGACCGCCGCCCTGCCCGAAGACACGATCTATACCAATGGCGCCGGCAACTATTCCTCCTGGCTCCACCGGTTCCACATCTTCCGGGGCTACCGCACCCAGCTTGCCCCGACTTCGGGGACAATGGGCTATGGATTCCCTGCGGCGGTGGCGGCCAGCCTTGAACATCCCGACCGCACCGTCATCTGCATGGCCGGCGACGGCTGTTTCCAGATGACCCTGAACGAGATGTCGACCGCGATGCAGCACGGCGCCCGCCCGGTGGTGATCGTCGCCAACAATGGCCGCTACGGCACGATCCGGATGCACCAGGAACGCAGCTATCCGGGGCGGGTCTCGGGGACGGATCTGTTCAATCCCGATTACGCCGCCCTCGCCCGCGCCTATGGCGCCCATGGCGAACGGGTGGAGGACGGCGCCGATTTCCCCGCGGCCCTTGCACGGGCGCGCGCCTCGGGGCGGCTTGCGGTGATCGAACTCGTCCTCGACCCCGAGGCGCTCGGCCCGTCGTTGACGCTTGCCGCCGCCCATGCGCAGGGACTGGCGGCCCGCGCGGCCCGCAACGGAGGACAGGATGCCTGACTACGGCAAGCAGAAAAGCGGCAATGCCAACCGGGGCGCCCCCGGACACCGCGAACACAACGCCCCCGGCGGGCGCAAGAACCCGTTCGGCACCCGCCCCGACAAGACCGCGCTCCTCGCCCGGATGAAGGAACAGGCGCAGAAGGCCGGCCGCAAGGAACCGGAGACCGGCGAAGGCTGAGGCGGAAACCCAGGCGGGCCGGGGGCAGTGCGGGCCGGGGGCGGGCCGGGCTCAGCCCCCCGGCAAGGGTGCCCGCTTCAGGACCGCATCGTGCCGCGGCGCGACATCCCCAGGCGCGGATGCAGCCGCTGCGCGATGCCCGCCGCCGCCGCCATGCCCAGACCGCAGGCCCCGAACACCGCCGCCATCGGCGCGACCATCAGGACCGCGCCCGCCACCAGCGGCGTGAGGATCCCCGAAACATCGCGAAAGCTCGAATAGACCGCGGCCATCTCGGTGCGCTCGGACGGCTTGACCGCCATCAGGAACGGCAGCCCGCCGCAGACATCCAGCATGACCAGCCCGACCGAGGCCGCGAACAGCGCCCCCACCGTCACCCAGGGCCAGGGCGCGGCCAGCCAGGCCACGATGAACAGCACCGTGCAATAGACGAAGGTGACGCGCACCGCGTTGCGCACGGTGATGCGATGCACGAGGCGCAGCATGAGCGGCGTCGTGAACAGCACCGCGTTCGAGACCGACATGGCCAGCCCGCCCACGGTCTCGCCCAGGCCGGCCTGGATGCAGAACACCGGCAGATAGACGACATAGACCCACCAGCCGCAGGACCGGATCGAGGCAAAGAGCCAGCCCGCGATCAGCCGCGGTTGCTGAAAGAACCGCCCCAGATAGGCCAGCGGATTGGGCGCGGGGCCGCGCGCGCGCTGGATCTGCCGCCCGTCGCCCAGCCGGTAGCGCCAGAACAGCGCCACCATCGCCACCGCGAACACCGCCGCCACCAGGAACGGCGCCGGCGCCCACCAGTTGCGCAAGGCCACCCCGATCACCGGCCCGAGCGCCCATGACGGCGCCGAGAACAGCATCCGCGTCGATTCGTTGCGCCCCAGATCCTCGCGCTCGATATGATCGAGGACATAGGCCGACAGGCAGATCGTATAGGTGACCGTTCCCATCGCATTGAGCAGAAGCGCAAGCGGAACCCCCCAGACCGACCCGCTGAGCGCCGCGCCCACCCCCGCCAGATAAAGCCCGCCCGCCGCGGTGAAGGTCCAGCGCCGCGGCAGGTGCCGCGTCACCCAGGGCACCAGAAGCCCGGTGACAAGCGACAGGATCCCGACCACGAGATAGGCCACCGACATCATCCGCTCGTCCGAGATGGCCTCGTACATCAGAAGCGGCATGACCGAGATCAGGATCGCGCGATACCCCGCCTCGACCGCGGCCAGCGTCGCAAAATGCGTCACGCCGATCGCCGGGGCGTGGCTGAGATAGATCGGACTGCGCGGGGTGAACATCGGGAACTTCCTGCCGCCGAATCGGCGGCCCAGACATCAATCGGCCGGGCTCGGATCGCAGGCGCAGCCATTCGCGACATGTGGTGTCGCTGGGCGACGATCAGAGGCCGCGCCGGATCTCGTCCACCAGCCGGCCCCGGGCCGCAGGCGGCGCCCGCCCGCCATGGGCCTGCAACAGGCGGTGTTCGATGAACCAGCCGGTGGTGACCAGCGCCGCGGCGATCCCCGGCCCCGTGACCGCCCCCTGCCCCAGCATCACCGGCGGCAAGGGCAAGAGCCGGTCCGCCCATTCCCCCGCCCCCGCCCGCGACACCGCCCGCCCCGACCGCGGCGAGACATGCACCAGCCCCTCGCGCGCGCCGGTGACGGCACAGGCCGACAGATCGAGGCCGAAACCCATTTCCTCGAGCAGCGCCAGTTCCCAGTGCAGATACCCCAGCGCCCAGTGCGCAGGGTCGGGCGCCAGATCGAGCAGCAGGCGCGTGGCGGCATGAAGACCGGGATGCGGGTCGCGCTCGGGCAGCGACAGCGCCAGCAGCGCCGTCACCGCGCCGACCCCCGCCAGCGTGAGCCGGTGCTCGAACAGCAACGCGCGCGACCGCAGCGGCTCGCAGGTGAATGACCCGAGCTGCTCCTCGATCCGCGCCCGCCAGACCACCGCCAGATCCGCCCCCTGCTGAAGCATCGGCGCCACCCGCCGCGACACGCCCCCGCGCACGACACCGGCATGGCGCCCGTGGCCCGGGGTGAAGACATCGAGGATCGCCGAGGTCTCGCCATGGGGGCGGACCGACAGCACGGTTCCCTCGTCACGCCATTCGATCATGCCCCCCCTTGCCCGAAGGAGCGCCTGCGGCGCAAGATCCCGTGCACGCCGGCGCCTGCGCGCCGTCGCGCGTTGGCCTCCGGCGGGGGTATTTGAAACAAAGATGAAGGGGCCCCATTCATCTTTGTGAAAATACCCTCGGGGGGTCCGGGGGGCAGACAGCCCCCCGGCGCCCGCACCGGGCGCGACATTGGCCATGACGGGCGGAGCGGGCCGTGCTAGGGCGGGGCCATGACAAGATTTCCGACACGCGCGGCGATCCTCGAATGGATCGCCGCGAATCCGGGCGAAGCCGCCTTGCGCGATCTGGCGCGGGCCTTCGACATCAGGGGCGCGGATCGCGCCGAACTGCGCCGGCTGTTGCGCGAGCTCGAGGCCGAGGGGCATCTTGCGGGCCGGCCCCGGTCGCCACGCGCGCGCACATCCTTGCCGCCGGTCGGGGTGGTCGAGATCACCGGGATCGACGCCGACGGCGATCTGGTGGCCCGCCCCCTCGACTGGCCGGGCGAGGGCGCCCAGCCGGTCATCCATCTGGCCGCGACAACGGGTGCCAGAGCGGACGACGGGGCCGTGGGTCCGGGCGACCGGGTCCTGGCCCACCTGCGCCGATTGCCCGGCACCGACCTGATCGAGGGTCGGATCATCCGCCGCATCGGCACCGGACCGCGCCGCAGCCTGGGCATCTTTCGCAAGGGCAGCCAGGGCGCGCGCATCGTGCCGGTGGACAAGGGCGCGCCTTCGGAATGGATGGTGCCGCCGGGATTCGAGGGGGGCGCGCGCGAGGGCGAGCTGGTCGAGGTCGAAGAGGCCGGCCCGCGCCGCCAGTTCGGCCTGCCGCGCGGCCGCGTGGTGGCGCGGCTGGGCGATGCGATGGCGCCGCGCGCGGTCAGCCTGATCGCGATCCACGAGCACGGCATTCCCGACCGGTTCTCCGATGCCGCCCTGGCCGAGGCGGACGCCGCCCTTCCCGCCGCGGACGGCGAGCGCGAGGATCTGCGCCCCATCCCCCTTGTCACCATCGACCCCGAGGATGCGCGCGACCGTGACGACGCGGTCGCGGCCCTGCCCGACGACGACCCTGCCAACCCGGGCGGGCACCTGATCTGGGTGGCGATCGCCGATGTCGCGCATCATGTCCGGCCCGGCTCTGCGCTTGACCGCGAGGCACGGCAGCGCGGCAACTCCACCTATTTTCCGGACCGCGTGGTGCCGATGCTGCCGGACCGGCTGTCGGGCGACCTGTGTTCGCTGCATGAGGGCGTGGACCGCGCCTGCATCGCCGTCTGCCTGAAGATCGCCGAAGACGGGCGCCTGCTGTCGCACCGTTTCACGCGCGGCATCATGCGTTCGCGCGGGTCGCTCGAATACGGGGCGGTGCAGGCGGCGCTGGATGGCAGTCCGGCTCCGCGCGAGGCGGCGCTGCTCGATCCGGTGCTGCGCCCGCTCAAGGCCGCCTATGATGCCCTTGCCCGCGCGCGCGAGGCGCGTCAGCCGCTCGATCTGGACCTGCCCGAGCGGCGCATCGTCCTTGACGACGCCGGCAAGGTGATCTCGGTCGCGTTCCGCGAGCGGCTCGAGACGCACCGGATGATCGAGGAATGCATGGTCCTGGCCAATGTCGCCGCGGCCGAGACCCTGGTCGCGCGCCGCCGGCCGCTGGTGTTCCGCGTGCACGAGGAGCCCGACCCCGAACGGATCGAGGCCCTGCGCGAGGTGGCGCAGGCCTCGGGCCTGGTGCTGGCGAAGGGGCAGGTTCTCAGGACGCAGCACCTCAACCGGCTCTTGCGGCAGGCCGAGGGCACGGATCAGGACGAACTCATCAACATGGCCACGCTGCGCGCCATGGCGCAGGCCTATTACAGCGTGCAGAACCTTGGGCATTTCGGCCTGGCCCTGCGCCATTACGCGCATTTCACCTCGCCGATCCGGCGCTATGCCGATCTGGTGGTGCACCGCGCCCTGATCCTGGCCCATGGCTGGGGCCCCGATCCGCGCCGCGACGGGCTGAGCCCCGAGGATATCGACCGCCTCGAGGAGACCGCGCAGGCGATCTCGGATTGCGAGCGCCGGTCCCTTCAGGCCGAACGCGACACGACCGACCGCTACCTTGCCGCCTATCTTGCCGATCGGGCGGGGGCGGAATTCGGCGGGCGCATCAGCGGGGTGCAGAAATTCGGCCTGTTCGTGAAGCTGGACGACAGCGGCGCCGATGCGCTGGTGCCGGTGCGCAGCCTCGGGGACGAATATTTCCGCTACGATGCCGCCGAACAGAGCCTGACCGGCGCGAAATCCGGGCTGGCCTTGCGGATCGGGGCGCGGGTGACGGTGAAACTCGATGAAATCTCGCCGGCCTCGGGCGGGATCCTGGCCGAACTCCTCACGCATGAGGGGGGGGCGGTCGCGCGGCCGGGGGGCGCGGTGCGCGGCCGTCCCTCCCGTGCGCGCGAAGCGCGCGGCAAGGCGGCCGAACGCGCCCTGAAACGCCGCGAGAAGCGCAGCCGCCGCTGACCACCGGCGGCGCCCTCACGCCGATGTGGCCGGGGGCCGGTTCCCCGGGGCATGCCCCCGGGTTAGGCTGGGACAGAGGCAAGGGGCAGGAGGGCTGCGACATGCGGGAAACGCGGCGCGGGGTTCTGGCGGGCATGGGGGCGGCCCTGACACTGGCGGCCTGCGGGCGGCGGATGCCGGCGGCGGCTTCGGGGGCTTCGGGGGCGCCCGTGGCGGGCGGCGCGCTGCCGGTTGAGCCGAATCCGGGCTGGGACGCCTGGGTGGCCTCGTTTCGCAGTCGTGCGCTGGCGCAGGGGATCGCCCCGGCCACGTTCGACGCGGCGTTTTCCGCTGCGGGCTTTACCCCCGGCGTGGTCGAGCGCGACCGCAACCAGACCGAGACGCGCCGCAGCCTCGAGGATTATCTCGCCCTCACCGCCGGAGAGGAACGCGTGGCCGAAGGGCGTGCGAAGCTGGCGCAGCACGGTGCCACCCTGGCCGCGATCGAGGCGCGCTATGGCGTGCCGGCGCATGTCACCTGTGCCGTCTGGGGCATCGAAAGCCGCTATGGCACGCGCCTGGGCGGGATTCCGGTGATCTCGGCCACATCGACGCTGGCCTTCGACGGGCGGCGCGCGACCTTCTACGAAAACCAGTGCCTGGCCGCGCTGCGCATCCTTCAGGCCGGGGATACCACGCCTGCGCGCATGACCGGATCCTGGGCGGGGGCGATGGGGCACACCCAGTTCATCCCCACGACCTATCTTGCCCATGCCGTGGATTTCACCGGCGACGGGCGGCGCGACATCTGGGGCGCGGATCCGACCGATGCGCTGGCCTCGGCCGGGGCCTATCTGGCGCAGATGGGCTGGCAGCGCGGGCAGGTCTGGGGCCTCGAGGTCGAGGCGGGGGGCACCCCCGAAGGAACGCGCGACGCGGCGCAATGGGCGGCGCTGGGGGTGCGGGCGGCGCAGGGACAGATGCCCGGAGCGGGACTGGCCACGTTGATCCGCCCGCAGGGCGATGGCGGGCCGGCCTTTCTGGTCCTGCGCAACTTCGGTGTCATCGGCCGCTACAACAACGCGCAGAACTACAAGCTGGCGGTGGGATATCTGTCGGACCGGCTGCGCGGGTTCGGGCCGCTGCGGGCCGGGTTCGGGGCCGATGCGAACGGCCTCACCCAGGCGGACCGCATCCGCCTGCAAGCGCGCCTGAGCGCGGCCGGGTTCGATACCGGCGGCGCGGATGGCGTGCTTGGCCCGAAAAGCATCGCCGCAATCGAAGGGTACGAGCGCGCCCATGGCCTGCCGGTGACGGGGCGCGCCACGCCCGCGCTGCTTGCGCGGCTGGGATGAGGGGGGTTCTCGCGCTTCTGCTGACCCTGGCCGCCCCCGCGCGGGCCGAGAACCTGCCGCCGCCCGACACCACCGGCCGCCCCACCGCGCAGGCACCCGCCGCGGCCCTTGCCGCCTGGACCGAAGCGATCCGCCCCGCGGCCCGCGCCGCCGGCATCCCGCAGGCCGTGCTGGACGAGGTGCTGGCCACCGTCGTCTGGCTGCCCGAGGTGATCGAGAGCGACCGGCGCCAGAACGAGTTCACGCGCACGATCTGGGACTATCTGGAACGCGCGGTGAGTGCGGAGCGGATCGCGGCCGGACAGGCGGCGCTGGCCCGTCACGCCGATCTTCTTGCCCGGATCGAGCGCGAGACCGGCGTGGATCGCGCCATGATCGTCGCGATCTGGGGCATCGAATCGTCCTATGGCGCGGTCAGGGGCGATGTGCCGGTGTTCGCGGCGCTGGCCACGCTGGCTGCGGACGGGCGGCGCGGCGCGTTCTTTTCCGCCGAATTCATCGCCGCCCTGTCCATCGTCGCGGGGGGCCATGCCCGGCCGGGCGACCTGCGCGGATCCTGGGCCGGGGCGATGGGGCATGTGCAGTTCCTGCCCTCGACCTGGCAGGCCCATGCCGTGGACGCGGACGGCGACGGGCGGCGCGACATCTGGTCGGACGATCCGGCGGATGCGCTGGCCTCGGCCGCGGCCTATCTGCGCGCGAACGGCTGGATCGCGGGGCAGCCCTGGGGCCTCGAGGTGGCGCTGCCCGAGGGGTTCGACTGGCAGGAGGCCAGCGCCGAGAACTGGCGCCCGGTCGCCTGGTGGACCGCGCGCGGGGTCAGGGCGGCGGATGGCGGCACAGTCCCGAACCACGGCCTTGCCGCGATCCTGCTGCCCGGCGGCGCGGATGGCGCGGCCTTTCTCGTGTTCCACAACTTCACCGTGCTCGAGACCTACAACAGCGCCGATGCCTATGTGATCGCCCTCGGGCATCTGGCCGACCGGCTGACGGGCGGAGGGCCGATCCTGCACGACTGGCCGCGCCACGAACGCGCGCTGTCCTGGGACGAACGGCTGGAACTCCAGCGCCTTCTGACCGCAAGCGGGTTCGACACGCAGGGGATCGACGGGCTGATCGGGCCGCGCACGCAGGCGGCGATCCGCGGCTGGCAGGCGGCGCATGGCTGGCGCTCGGATGCGTTCCCGTCGCTTTCGCTTCTCGAGGCGCTGCGCTAAGGCGAGGGCAGACACAGGAGAATGCCCATGTCCCTTGACCGTTCGCTCAAGATCGCCCCGTCGATCCTTGCCGCCGATTTCGCCGATTTCGGCGCCGAATGCCGCCGCCTGGCAAAGGCGGGGGCGGACTGGGTGCATGTCGATGTGATGGACGGGCATTTCGTGCCCGCGATCAGCTTTGGCGCCCAGACCGCGCGCGCGATCCGGCCGCATGTGGCGGGGGTGATGGACGTGCATCTGATGGTCGCGCCGGTCGATCCCTGGATCCCAGGCTTTGTCGAGGCCGGCGCCGACATCATCACCGTCCATGGCGAGGCCGGCCCCCATGTCCACCGGACCTTGCAGGCGATCCGCGCGGCGGGCTGCAAGGCCGGGCTGGCGATCAATCCGGGGACCGGCCTTGATCAGCTTTCCTGGCTGCTCGAGTCGGTCGATCTGGTCTGCGTGATGTCGGTCAATCCCGGCTTTGGCGGGCAGGCGTTCATTCCAGCCATGCTCGACAAGATCGGCGCGATCCGCGCGCTGATCGGCGATCGGGCGATCCACCTCGAGGTGGACGGCGGCGTGACCGCCGACAATGCCGGCGCGATCCGGGCGGCGGGGGCGGATGCGCTGGTCGCGGGATCGGCGGTGTTCAAGGGCGGGCCCGCGGCCTATGCCGCCAATATCGCCGCGATCCGGGCCGCCGCCGGATGAGAGGCGCGATCGTCTTTGACCTCGACGGCACGCTTGTGGACAGCGCGCCGCAGATCATGGGCGTGGCCAACGCCCTGCTTGCCGGCGAAGGCGCCGCGCCCCTGTCGCTGCGCGAGGCCGTGGATTTCATCGGCCATGGCGCGCGCGTGTTCGTCGCGCGCATGGTAGCGGCGCGCGGCCTGGGGCCGGAGGCGGTGGATCGCCTGTTCGCGGATTTCGCGCGCCGCGCCGCAAGCAACGCCGAAGGCGCGGATCTGTTTCCCGGCGTGGCCAGGGCGCTGAACGCGCTGGCGGAGCGGGGCCATCCGCTTGGCATCTGCACGAACAAGCCGGCAGGCGCGGCGCGCGCCATGCTGGCGCATCTGGGCATCGCCGGGCATTTCGCCGTGGTGGTCGGCGGCGACAGCCTGCCGGTGCTGAAGCCCGATCCGGCCCCGCTGCGTGCGGCGCTGGCCCCGCTGGGGGCGCCGCTGCTCTATGTGGGCGACAGCGAGGTGGATTTCGCCACGGCCAAGGCGGCCGGGGTGCCCTTTGCCCTGTTCACGCGGGGCTACCGGCGCGGCGGGATCGCGGCATTCCCCGGCGCGCTGGCCTTTGACGACTGGGCGGATTTTCCGGCACTGGTGGCGGATCACGCGCCCGGGGTGTGATCGCCGGTGTGATCGCCGGTGTGATCGCCTGTGTGATCGTCGCGGATCAGCGTGGTCAGCCAGCTTGCCCCGTGGCGGCGCTGGTCGGCCAGGGTGAATCCGGGCGGTGCGGTCATCGGCGCGGCCTCCTCCCAGACCACGACCGCGCCCGGCGCGATCCAGCCGCCGGCGAGCGCGCGGGCAAGGGCAACCTCGCCCAGCCCGAGCCGGTGCGGCGGATCGAGAAAGACCAGATCGCAGGCCGCCCCCGCTTGCGCGGGCAACCGCGTGGCATCGCTGACCAGCACCCGCGCATCCCCCTCGCGCCGGGCGCGGCGCAGGTTCTCGCGGATGAGGGACAGCGCCACGCGCCCCTGATCGACCAGCGTCGCATGGACCGCCCCGCGCGACAGCGCCTCGAGCGAGAGCGCCCCGGTCCCCGCGAAGAGATCGAGCACCCGCGCCCCCGCCACCCGGTTGCCCAGTCGCCCCGCAGTCAGCATGGAGAACAGCGCCTCGCGCACCCGGTCGGCGGTCGGGCGCAGATGCGCGGCCATGTCGCCCTTGCCCAGTTCGGCAAGGGTCAGGCCCCGGTGGATGCCGCCGACGATCCTCACCCTCGGAGCAGGGCCTTGAGGTCGGTCGCCGGATCGCAGACCACCTCGGGCGCGGGCGATCGGCCCGCCTCGATCAGGCGCTTGCCCAGCATGTAGGCGCGCGCGTCGTTCATGGCATCGACCGCGATCAGCCGATCGCCCGCGAAATACCAGTGCGACCGGCCGCTGCCGTCCTGGCGCACATGCACCGCATCATGCCCGCCGCCCAGGCCCGCGATCTGGAGATGCACGTCATACTGGTCCGACCAGAACCACGGCGCCGGGCGATAGGGCGTGGCCCGGCCCATGATGTTGCGCGCCGCCGCCTCGCCCATGTCGATGGCGTTCGAGACCGCTTCGATGCGGATGCGTTCGCCGTTGAACACCAGGCTTGCACAGTCGCCCGCGGCGTGGATGTCCGGATCCGAGGTGCGGGTGAATTCGTCTGTGGCGATGCCGTTGTCGATCACCAGCCCCGCCGACTGCGCCAGGGCGGTGTCGGGGGCGACGCCCACGCCGACGATGACCAGATCGGCGTCGATGCGCGTGCCGTCGCCCAGAAGCACGGCTTCGGCGCGGGCGCTGCCCTCGATCCGGGTCACGCCCGTGCCTTCGCGGATGTCGACGCCATGGGCGCGGTGCAGCGTGCGGAACCAGTCCGATGTGGCGGGCGCCGCGACCCGCTGAAGGATGCGGTCCGCGGCCTCGATCAGGGTGACGCGCATCCCCTTCTGCGCGCAGACCGCCGCCGCCTCGAGGCCGATATAGCCGCCGCCGATCACCGCGACCCGGGCCCCTTCGCGCAGAAGCGGCGCCAGCGCATCGGCATCGGCCAGATCGCGCATCACCAGCACGCCCGGCAGATGCCCGCCGATCGCCGCGGGCAGGCGGCGCGGCACCGCCCCGGTGGTCAGCGCCAGCTTGTCATAGTGCAGCACCTCGCCATCCGCGAGGGTCACCGTCCGCGCCGCGCGGTCGATGGCGCCGGCGCGCGTGGCCAGGCGCAGGTCGATGCCGTGATCGGCATAGAACCCGGCCGGGCGCAGGAACAGCCGCTCGAGCTCCATCTCGCCCAGCAGATAGTCCTTGGACAGCGGCGGGCGCTGGTAGGGCGGCACCCGTTCCTGCCCGATCAGGGTGATCGCGCCGTCGAACCCGTCACCGCGCAGCCGCGCAACCAGCGCCGCGCCCGCCTGACCCGCCCCGATGACGACGACATGGCCCATGATTTCCCCCGTTGCCCCGCAGTTTCAGGCTGCGCAGACTACTGACCCGCGGGCGGGATGCAACCGCCCGGCGTCAGGCGATCAGCGCGGCAACCGGCCACCCCGGCCCGTCGATGACCGTGGCCGCGCCCGCCAGCCTGTCGATCCGCTGTGCGAGGTCGATATCCTGCCGCGACAGCCCGCCCGCGTCATGCGTGGTCAGCGTGATCTCCACCCGGTTCCAGACATTCGCCCATTCGGGGTGATGCCCGGCCTTCTCGGCGACAAGGGCCACGCGCGCCATGAATCCCCAGGCCTCGGAGAAATCGCGAAACCGCAGCGATTTCACGATGGCATCGCGCCCGTCCGGCGCCGCGCGCCAGCCGCTGTCGCCCAGAGGCGGCAAAAGTGCCTGCCGCGCCGCAGAATCGAGCCGCTCAGCCATCCGACCCCGCCTTCGCGCCGCCCGCGGCCGCGCCACCGGCCCTGGTCGCGGCCAGGGCGGCATCGTCGGCGGCATTGGCGCGGATCCAGGCCGGCCGCGCGTTCAGGCGGGCAACGTAGGCATCAAGCACCGGATGGTGCGGCAGCGTCCCGAACTGATGGCCATAGCGGATCTGCGATCCGGTCGCGACATCGGCGGCACTGAAGCTGTCCCCGGCCAGCCATTCGTTGCGCTCCAGCCAGTCGACCAGCACGCCCGCCATCGTCCCGATGTCGCGAAAACCCACGAAACCGCGCTTGTCCGCGGGCACCTCATGCCCGAGCGCCTTCAGCACCACCGCCCCCTCGAGCGGCCCGGCCCCGAAGAACAGCCACCGCCAGTAGGCGCTGGTATCCGTGGGCTTCAGTCCGGCCTCGGGAAAGGTATCGGCCAGATAGGCACAGATCGCCGCGTATTCGGTGACCACGCGCCCGTCATGGACCAGCGCGGGCACCTTGCCCATCGGGTTGATCGCCAGATACGCCGGCGCCTGCATCGGCGGGCCGTAATCGAGATGGACCACCTCATGGGGCTGGCCCGTCTCCTCGAGCATCCAGCGCGCGATGCGGCCGCGCGACATCGGATTGGAATAGAGCGTGAGCGTCATCGGCCGTCCTCCGTGCGGTCGCGCCGGAACGGGCCCAGCGCGGCAAGCTGTTCCGCCTCTTCGTTCACCGCCTGACGTTCCCCGTCAAGATAGCGCGCGACGGCGGCGCGCAGGCCCGGATCGGCGATCCAGTGCAGCGAATGGCAGGCGACCGGCAGATAGCCGCGCGCGATCTTGTGTTCGCCCTGCGCCCCCGCCTCGACCCGGCCCAGGCCATGGGCCAGCGCCCAGTCGATCGCCTGATGATAGCACAATTCGAAATGCAGGAACGGATGGTGTCCGGTCGTGCCCCAGTAGCGGCCGAACAGCGCCTCGCGCCCGATGAGGTTCAGCGCCCCCGCCACCGGCCGCCCGTCGCGCAGCGCAAGGACCATGAGGGCATCGTCGCGCAACC
>JADYZU010000065.1 GCA_020852925.1 Rubellimicrobium sp.
CCATCTACGTGCCCGCCGACGACCTGACCGACCCGGCGCCGGCCACTTCGTTCGCGCACCTCGACGCCACCACGGTGCTGTCGCGCGCGATCTCGGAACTGGGGATCTATCCGGCGGTGGACCCGCTCGACTCGACCTCGCGCCTCATGGATCCGGCGATCCTCGGCGAAGAGCATTACCAGGTCGCGCGGTCGGTGCAGGGGATCCTCCAGCGCTACAAGTCGCTTCAGGACATCATCGCCATCCTCGGCATGGACGAGCTGTCGGAAGAGGACAAGCTGACCGTGGCGCGGGCGCGCAAGATCCAGCGCTTCCTGTCGCAGCCCTTCGACGTGGCGCAGGTCTTCACCGGCTCGCCGGGGGTGCAGGTGCCGCTCGAGGAAACTATCGCCTCGTTCAAGGCGGTGGTGAACGGCGAATACGACCATCTGCCGGAATCGGCCTTCTACATGGTCGGCGGCATCAAGGAAGTGATCGCCAAGGCCGAACGTCTGGCCGCGGCGGCGGCGTAAGGAACGGACATGGCGGATACCGTTCAGTTCGATCTGGTCGCGCCCGAACGCAGGCTTGCCTCCGTGGTCGCGCGCGAAGTGCAGATCCCCGGCGCCGATGGCGACATGACGGCGATGGCGGGCCACGCGCCCACCATCACCACCCTGCGCCCCGGCATCCTGCGCGTGACCCATGCGGGCGGGACGGATGAATATCTGGTCTCGGGCGGCTTTGCCGACATCGGCGCCGGGTCGATCTCGGTCCTGGCCGAAGAGGCGCTGCCGCGTGCCGAAGTGAGCGCGGCGGTGATCGAGCGGCTGCTTGCCGGCATCCGTTCCGGCACGCCGGGCGACCCGAGCACCAAGGCCGCGGCCGATCTGCTCGCCGCGGGCGAGGCGATCGGGATTTCGCTGCGCGCCTGAGGGCGGCGGCGCACAGGGATCCGGAAGGGGGGCGTCCAGCCGGGCGCCCCCTTTTCCATGCGCGGCGGATCGTGTGGAATTGCCCTGATTCGCAACTGCTTCGCGGCGGCCCATGACGGTGATGAAGATTCAGGCCCATGCCATCGGGATCGACGGCGGGCAGATCGTGCTGTTCGACGATTTCGAAGGGGGCGGCCCGATGTGGACCGGCGACGGCCCGCGCGAGGTCCGTCGCGCGGTGCGCTTTGCCGAACCTTTCCTGCGGCCGCCGGCGGTGCAGGTGACGCTGACGATGTGGGACATTGCCTCGGGGGCGAATGACCGGGTCGATGTGGCGGCCGACGAGGTGGGGTGCGACGGCTTCACCCTGCGCTTCCGCACCTGGGGCGATACCCGGATCGCCCGCATCCGCGTGGGCTGGCAGGCGATCGGCGCGCTGCGCGACGACGACGACTGGGAGGTGCCCTGAAGGCGCCGCCCTCAGTCCCCGGGGATCAGGCGCCGCGCCGCCCGCAACGCCAGTGCGAAGACCATGGTCCCGCCCAGCAGATCGACCAGATGATGCCCGCCATGCGCCAGTGTCGCCGGCACCATCAGCGCACTTGCCAGCGCGAAGGGCAGAAACAGCGGCGTGCGCCAGGCGAACCACGCCACCATGAGGGCCATGACCATGTGATAGGACGGAAAGGCGATGACCCCGGTCACGCCCTCGACGGCGATGCGCGCGGGCCCGGTCTGCACCAGCCCCACCAGATAGGCGGCAAGGCCCGCATCCTGCACCAGCCCGATCCGCGCCGCCGCCACGGGATCGGGCGCGGCAAGGGTCGATGGCCCGAGGGACGGCCACAGCCACCAGATCGCCACCGCGACGACCAGCGCCAGCATCCCGGTCAGCAGCATCCGGTGCAGCGCCCCGGCCCGCCCCAGCACGCCCAGCGTGACGATCACCCCGACGATCTGCCCGAGCGCCGACAGATACAGCCAGCCAAGCGCGCTGCCCAGGGTCGGGTGGCGGGCCAGCCCCTCGACAAAGGCGGCCCAGTCATAGCCAAGCGCCGCGTCCGCCGCCGCCAGCGGCGCATCGACCAGCCCGCGCGACAGCGGAAACAGCGCGAAGATGAAGATGGCCGCCAGCGCGGAAAAGGCCATGAACACGCCGGTGCCGGTGGCGCAGAGGCCAAGGCGCGGCGCCCCCCTGGCCCCGCGCGCCCAGCCGCCAAGGCCGATCAGCCCCACCGCCGCCAGAAGGCCCGGCAGGAACCCGCCCCATGCCACCACCCGCCCCAGCGCCGCCACCAGAAGCAGGGTCGCCGCCGCCAGCGCCGCCAGCAGCGCGATCAGCAGCCTTTCGGCCGGCAGGAAGGCAAGGGCAGGGCGCGCGCCGGTCCCGGTCTCGATTCGTGCAGTCATGGTCCCATCCGTCGCGCAGGCGTCCCGAACCGCTCTGGCCGGCCATTGTGGCGGATGCGGGGCGCAATGGCGCCCGTGGCCGCTCAGACCCGCGGATAAAGCCCTTCGTAGATCGGCACCAGCGTGTCGTCGTCAAAGAGCGATGACACCGACGTGCCGTTCCAGGTGTTCAGGATCGCCTGCGCGAACATCGGCGCGGTCGGCACGATGCGGATGTTGGAACAGGCCGTCACCTTGTCCGAGGCTTCGATCGAATCGGTGATGACCAGCGACTTCATCACCGAATTCTCGATCCGCTCGACCGCGGGGCCGGACAGGACGCCATGGGTGATGTAGGAATGCACCTCGGTCGCGCCGGCCTGGATCAGGTGTTCGGCCGCCTTGCACAGCGTCCCGGCGGTATCGCAGATGTCGTCCACGATGATGCAGGTCTTGCCGGTGACATCGCCGATCACGGTCATCTCGGCCACTTCGCCGGCCTTCTCGCGGCGCTTGTCGACGATGGCGAGCGGGGCGTTGATGCGCTTGGCCAGTTCGCGCGCCCGCCCGACGCCGCCCACATCGGGGCTGACCACCATGAGATTGTCCATCCGGCCGCGGAAATGGTGGCGGATGTCGAGGCTGAAGATCGGGCTGGCATAGAGGTTGTCGACCGGCATGTCGAAGAACCCCTGGATCTGCGCCGCGTGCAGATCGAGGGTGAGCACCCGCTCGACCCCGGCCACGGCGATGAGATTGGCCACCAGCTTGGCGCTGATCGGGGTGCGCGCCTTGGTGCGGCGGTCCTGACGGGCATAGCCGAAATAGGGGATCACCGCGGTGATGCGCGCCGCCGAGGACCGGCGCAGCGCATCGGCCATGATCAGCAGTTCCATCAGGTTGTCGTTGGCGGGGTTCGAGGTGGGCTGGATGATGAACATGTCCTCGCCGCGGACATTGTCATAGACCTCGACGAAGATCTCCTGATCGTTGAAGCGCTCGACCCGGGCGTGGACCAGATCGGTGCTCATGCCGCGATGCATGGAAATGCGCCGGGAGATGGCCTGGGCCAGGCGCTGGTTGGCATTGCCGGCGATGAGTTTGGGTTCGGTCATGGCGGGCATCGGGGCCTCCGGACGGTGGGGGATTCGCTGCTGTTCCCGTAACACGCGCGGCGGCCAAGGCAAGGGATGGAACGCAAGGGCAGCGCCCTCCCGGCGCCCCGGGTCCGGGCGGGGGCCGCACCTGGCCCTGAGCGGCCCGGCCGTGCCCCGCCTTCGCCCCCGCCTTCGCCGTCCGCTTCAGACCGCCTCGATGCGCAGGGCGACGGGGGGGCCTTCGACCACGCCGGTCCCGGCAAGGCCGGCGATCGCCTCGTCGAGGGTGGTGCGGGTGCATTTGTGGGTGACGATGAGCACCGGGGCGGCGGTGTCGTCGTGGCCGTACTGGCGCATCCGGTCGATCGAGATGCCGGCATCGCCCAGCACCCGCGCCACCTTGGCCAGCGCGCCCGGCTTGTCCTGAAGGCTGAGGCGCAGGTAATAGGGCGCGGCCACCGCGGCGCGGGCGGCACGGGCGGCGCGCAGGGTCGCGGCGGGCTGACCGAAGGTGGGCAGGCGGATGCCGCGGGCGATGTCGATCACATCGGCCATGACCGCGCTGGCGGTCGGGCCCGACCCGGCGCCGGGGCCGCGCAGCACGATCTGGCCCACCGCATCGCCCTCGAGCACCACCATGTTGGTGCCGCCCTGCAACTGCCCGAGCGGCGACCCCGCCGGCACGAGGCAGGGCGACATGCGCTGCTCGAGCCCGCGGCCCGTCATCTGCGCCACGCCCAGCAGCTTGATCCTGAAGCCCATGTCGCCGGCGTGGCGGATGTCGTCGAGGGTGATGGCGGTGATGCCCTCGATCTCGACATTGGCGAAATCCACCTGCGTGCCGAAGGCGATGGCCGACAGCAGCGACAACTTGTGCCCCGCGTCGATCCCGCCCACGTCGAGGTTCGGATCGGCCTCGAGATAGCCGAGGCGCGCGCATTCCTCGAACAGCACGTTGTAGCCCTGGCCGGTCTCTTCCATCCGGGTGAGGATGTAGTTGCAGGTGCCGTTCATCACCCCCATGACGCGGGTGATGCGATTGGCGGCAAGGCCCTCGGTCAGGGCCTTGATCACCGGGATGCCGCCGGCGACCGCGGCCTCGAAGCGGATCACGCGGCCGGCGGATTCGGCGGCAAGGGCAAGGGCCTGGCCGTGATGGGCCAGCAGCGCCTTGTTCGCGCTCACCACATCCTTGCCGGCGGCGAGCGCCGCCTCGGTCGAGGCGCGGGCCGCGCCTTCGTGGCCGCCCATCACCTCGATGAACA
This sequence comes from Rubellimicrobium sp., assembly GCA_020852925.1. Taxonomy (GTDB): domain Bacteria; phylum Pseudomonadota; class Alphaproteobacteria; order Rhodobacterales; family Rhodobacteraceae; genus JADYZU01. Next base: position 4,666 of record JADYZU010000065.1, read on the forward strand.
GGTCGATGTCGGGGCGCCGGGCAAGGGCGGTGGGATCGTCCTCCCAGGCGAGGCCGTCAAGGTTCACGCCGCGGTCGCGGCTGCGGTCGCGCGCCGAGACCGCCACCGGCGTGATGCGCCGCCCGCTGCGCGCCGCGATCAGCTCGGCGTTGTCGCGCAGGATGCGCAGGACGCCCGAACCCACGGTGCCAAGCCCCGCGATGCCGAGGCGCAGTTCGTTCGTCATGGGGCTCTCCCGCTGGTGCCGGTCTTGGGTCTGGGGCCTGTTAGCGGGATTGGCGCGGCGGATCAACGTGCGGGCGATCCGTGGTTCAGGCGCAGGGCATCGGCCGGGGCGATCACCGGGCCGCGCAGGCGGGCGGCGCGGGCGCGCAGCGCGGCGATGCGGGCGGCCAGATCGGGGAGGGCGGCGCGGTCATCCGCGCCGGCCGCGGCGATCAGCGGGCCAAGCGGCACCAGCGCCGGATAGGGCGCGCTGCGGTCGGCCGCGGTCAGGCGGGCGTCAAGCTCGGGGAACTGGGTGCAGGCGGCCGTCAGGAGGGCCAGGATCAGCGGGGCAGGGCGGGGCATGGCGCATCCTACCGCCCCCGGCCCCGGCGCGAAAGACGCGCCGGAAACGGGGGTGGCGCGAAAGACGCGCCGGAAACAGGGCGGCGCGACAGACGCGCCGGAAGCGGGGGCGGCTCCCCTAGGCCGGGCGGATGAAGGTGCCGTTGCGCAGCTCGCGCATCGCGGTCTCGAGTTCGGCGCGCGTGTTCATCACGATCGGCCCGTGCCAGGCGACCGGCTCGCGGATCGGGGCGCCGGAGACGAGCAGAAAGCGCACCCCTTCCTCGCCGGCCTGCACCGTCACTTCGTCGCCCGCGCCGAACCGGATCAGGGTGCGGTTGCCCGACAGGTCGCGCAGGTGGACCTCCTGACCCATCACCTCCTTCTCGAGCAGCACGCCCCGGGGCGCCGAGGCATCGGCAAAGGCGCCTGCCCCTTCGAACACATAGGCAAAGGCGCGGCGGCGGGTATCGACGGCAAAGGTCTTGCGCCGGCCGGGCGGCACCTCGATGTCAAGGTATTGCGGATCGGCGGCGATCCCCTCGACCGGGCCGCGCCGGCCGCGGAAGGTGCCGACGACCACGCGCACCACGGTGCCGTCATCCTCGTGGATTTCCGGGATTTCGGCCGATTTCACGTCCTGATAGCGCGGCGCGGTCATCTTGAGATGCGCAGGCAGGTTGGCCCAGAGCTGAAACCCGTGCATCCGGCCCTGCCGGTCGCCATGCGGCATTTCCTGATGCAGGATGCCGGAGCCGGCCGTCATCCACTGCACATCGCCCGCGCCCAGCGTGCCCTGGTTGCCCAGGCTGTCGCCGTGCTCGACCGTGCCGGACAGGACATAGGTGATGGTCTCGATCCCGCGATGCGGATGCCAGGGAAAACCGGCAAGATAGTCGCGCGGGGTGTCGTTGCGGAAATCGTCGAACAGCAGGAACGGGTCGAGTTCCGACGGATCATGGAACCCGAAGGCCCGGTGCAGCCGCACCCCCGCGCCTTCGGTGGCGGGAATGGCGGCGCGCGATTCGATGACGGGGCGGATGACGGGGCGGATGGACATGGCGTTCTCCTTTGGCAGAAGAGATAGGCCATCAAGCGCCGGGATCCAGTGCTGGATATGTGCGAGCCAGCACAGACACGGCGCAATATCGCGGCGTCTGTGCCCTGATGCGTCAGCAGGTCGCGGTCGCGGCGGTGCCGTTCTCGAGCGAGTTCCAGCACAGTTGCGGGGCAAAGCGCGGGCGCGTCACCGTCACCTCGTCAAAGGCGAACGGGTCGATCCCGACATCGTAGAGCGGCGTGTAGTCCACGCGGCTGCGGGTGAAGACCGCCACTTCGCCCGCGGGCATGGCGGGCAGGCGGTCGCGGAACGGGGCCAGCGTGGTCGTGGTCAGCGCCGGCAGCCCGCCGCGCCCCTGCGACCAGCGCACCTCGAACCGGTTCTGCGTGGGGTTGAAGCTGTAGACCGCCACCTGCATCGACCGTTGCTCGCCGGTGTCGAGCAGCAGCGCCTGCAACCCGAACAGGCCGTTGATGTAGTTCGTGGTGACATAGCCGGTCTCGCGCGAGAGGGCGTCGCCGATCGTGTAGGCCGCCTTGATGTTCACGGCCTGCCGGTGAAAGCCCTCGAAGAAGATGAAGGCGGCCAGGAACGCCCAGGCCAGCAGCGGCAGCACGATCAGCGATTCGATGGTGATCGAGCCCGATTCGTCCTGACGGAAGGCGCGCAGATGCGCGACGATGGCGCGACGGCGGCTCATCGGCGCGGCTCCACGACATAGGCGGTGGTGGCGACGATGGCATAGGCGCCGCCCGAGACCCGCTGCAACTGCGATCCCAGGCCCGCGGTCGGGAACAGCGGATCGAACAGCGAACAGGCGCGCAGCACCACCAGCTGGTTCTGCATCCCCGGCTGGAATTCGCGCGGCGGCTGGCTTGGATCCTCGCGGTTGATGCAGTCGCTGGCCCGGTTCAGGCCGACCCAGCTGCGCGGGTTGCGCAGCACCATCTCGAGGCGCAACTGGTTGCGGCAGTCGGGGATCATGAAGGCGGCGTCGCAGACCGCCTCCACTAGCGCCTCGTGCGTGACCGGCGTCATGGCCCCGATCCGCACCTGCCGCACCGCGATGTCGAGCCCGCGTTCCAGCATGACCCGCCGGGTCAGCAACATGCCCAGTTCCAGGGACGACAGCATGAGCGCGATCATCAGCGGCGCGAACAGCGCGAATTCGATCGTGGCCGAGGCGTGTTCGTCGCGGCGGAACGCCCGCAGGAAACCGATGAGCCCGCGCATCATTCCACCAGCCGCAGACGGTTGATCTGCGCCGCGATCGCCCGGAACGCCGTCGAGATCTGAAGCCCCTGCGCGTTGAAGTAATGGCTGGGCGAGGAGGCGCATTGCGCAAGCTCGGTCTGGCCGTTCGCCGGCGCCTCGAAGGCGATGGTGAAGACGGTGGTGCTGTTCGCGCGGGCCATCCGGCACATGGCCTGCAACTGCGCGTCCATGTCCGTGGTATCGGTCTGGGTGCGCATCCTGTCCATCGCGTCGTTGTAATAGGCCATGCGCCCGGCATTGGTGCCCGAGAACCCGCGCGCATAAAGCTGATAGGCCACCCATTGCAGCCGCACATAGGCCCAGACCTGCGGCCAGGTCTGCCGCGTGGTGCCGGCCACGGTGGCGGTCCCGGCGGGCACGCGGGGGTCATAGCAGGCGGTGCCCGAGGGCGAGGTGCCGTTCCAGGGGCGCGAGTGCCAGACGCCCAGATGCGGCACATAATAGGGCCGGCTGTTGCAGATCGTGGTCGCGGTCGTGCTGGTGACCATCGAGTCGTGGAAGATCGACAGGTTCCCGTCATTGGCCCGCCAGATCGGCGCGTTGCCGGCGCGGAATCCGGCATTCACCCGCTCTTCGGCGAAATTCTCGCCGTCGGACATGAGCACGATCACCTTGAGCGTGTCGTCACGGTCGTAGGCGAAGGGCCGGTTGGCAAAGGCCGCCGGCATCTGCCCCGCCGCGGCCAGCGCCGCGAACATCGGCTGCGATCCGGGCGCAAGGAATTCGATCCCCCAGCGCATCCCGGCATTGATCGAGGTGGCGCCCATCGCCTGAAGGCCGTTGATGCGGTTCCTCAGCGTGGTCTCGTTGCGCGTGGGCATCAGCACCGTGTTCGAGGCATAGGGCGGGCACCAGGAATTCACCGAGGGCAGGGTCGTCTGCGGCCTGCTCGACGAGATGGCGACATAGGTGTTGGAGCCGGTCGTCGTGCTCGAATAGGTGTCGGCATGCGCGGTCATCGGCATCGGCAGCGTGGTCGGCAGATCGGCCGTGGCAAAGGCCGCGGGCGGCAGGTCGATGCAGTTCACATTCGCCACGCCGTGCTGGTCGATGGCATTGTATTGCTGGCGCAGCACCTGCCCCAGGTTCACCTGCCCGTTGAACGGCACGATCCCGATCGAGATGCGCCCCTCCACGTCGTCGCGCAGGATCGAGGTGACGAATTCGTTGGCCGCGTTCTTGAGGTTGGTGAGGCGGCTGTTGTTGCCCATCGACCCCGACACGTCGAGGACAAGGATGATCTCGATGTCGCTCACGCTCTCGATCGCGCGCCCCGACGCCGGGGCAAGCAGCGTCGGCTGGCCCAGCATCCGCATGAAGAAGGTGTTCATCTCCATTTCCGCGATCGCCCGCACCGACCGCGAGTTGATCGTCTGCTGCACATCGACGCGGCTGAGATGATCGAGAAGCCCGGCGCGCGCGAAATAGTCGCGCACCACCGTCTCGGGATTCTGCCTCTGGTCGAGGTCGGCCGCCGCCAGCACCGACCGGTCCAGCGTCGCCTGAAGCCGCGCGCGCGTGGCTTCGAACCGCATGAGATCGACGGCCATGCCCCCGATCATCAGCATGATGAGGAACAGGAACAGCGCGAAGATCACCATGCTGCCGTCTTCGGCACGCCGGAACGCGCCCAGGGCCCGCACGCCCCTTCCCAGCAAGTTCTGCCTGACCATCACCAGCCTTCCCGTCACCAAACCCCCGGGGCCGCCATCAGCGGCCGCCCGGTTAACCGAACTCGCTCCAGTCTGGCCGCGCCGAGGGGCGAAATTATGGCGCCTCCCGCGGAAACCGGGCGCCAGAGGGGCGCATCGTGGCCGCATCGGCTGCGGTTCCCGACAATCCGCGCGATTGTTGCGCGCCCCGCCACAGGCCGCGCGCTGCCCCCTCCCTGCGCCCCTCCTGTGGCGAATCACCGCACCCGGCCAGGGCGCCTGCGTCAAAACGACATCGCCTGTCGCTGCGGGGCTTGGCATCGCCCGGCGGGCGGGGGAATGTCCGGCTGGAACCGCAGGGGGGCAGGATGCGCTATTCGGGGCTGAGGGTGTTGGCCGAAGGGCTGACCGGCAACCGCGGCTGGAAGCCGGTCTGGCGCGACCCCGCGCCGAAGGACTCCTACGACACGATCATCATCGGCGGCGGCGGGCACGGCCTCTCGACCGCCTGGTATCTCGCGCGCAACCACGGCATCACCGATGTCGCCGTCCTCGAGAAGGGCTACCTGGGCGGCGGCAATGTCGGACGCAACACCACGATCGTGCGCGCGAACTACTTCCTGCCCGGCAACAGCGAATTCTACTCGCACAGCCTGAAACTGTGGGAAGGGCTGGAACGCGACCTGAACTACAACGTCATGCATTCGCAGCGCGGCCTGATCAACCTGTTCCATTCCGACGGCCAGCGCGACGCCTTCGTGCGGCGCGGCAATGCGATGGCCGCCCAGGGCGACGATGCCGTGCTCCTCGACCGCGAGGGGGTGCGCGAACTCCTGCCCTTCCTCGATTTCGACCAGGCCCGTTTCCCCATCCACGGCGGCCTCCTGCACCCGCGCGGCGGCACCGCGCGCCACGATGCGGTGGCCTGGGGCTATGCCCGCGCCGCCGACCGCCGCGGCGTCGATCTGATCCAGAACTGCGCGGTGACCGGCATCGACATCGCCGGCGGCCGCGTCACCGGGGTGCAGACCAGCCGCGGCGCGATCCGCGCGAAACGGGTGGCCATCGTCACCGCCGGCCGCTCGGGCCAGGTCGCCGCCATGGCCGGCCTGCGCCTCCCGATCGAGAGCCACATCCTCCAGGCCTTCGTCACCGAGGCGCTGAAGCCCGTGATCCACCACGTCATCAGCTTCGGCATGGGGCATTTCTACATCTCGCAAAGCGACAAGGGCGGCCTCGTCTTCGGCGGCGATCTCGATTTCTACCCAAGCTATGCCGCCCGCGGCAACCTGCCGATGGTCGAACATGTGATGGAGGCGGGCATGACCCTCATGCCGATGATCGGCAAGGCGCGCGTGCTGCGCTCCTGGGGCGGGATCATGGACATGTCGCCCGACGGCTCGCCGGTCATCGACCGCACCCCGGTCGAGGGGCTGTTCCTCAACTGCGGCTGGAACTACGGCGGCTTCAAGGCGGTGCCGGCCTCGGGCTGGGCGCTCGCCCATCTCATGGCGACCGGCACCCCGCACGACACCGCCGCCCGCTTCCGCCTCGACCGCTTCCGCGACGGCGCGGGCCTCATGGACGAGGAGGGGACCGGTGCCCAGCACAACCTGCACTGATGCCCCTTCATCTTTGCCCAAATACCCCACGGGGGGTCCGGGGGGCGTGAAGCCCCCCGGCGCCCGCCACCCGCGCCACCTTCACGAAAGGGCGATCCGATGCGCCTGACCTGCCCCGCCTGCGGCCCCCGCGACCGCCGCGAATTCACCTACCAGGGCAACGCGGCCCTCGCGCGGCGCCCGGCCCCCGCAGCCCCGCCCGAGGACTGGCACAGCTATCTCCACCTGCGCGACAATCCCGCCGGCGCCTCCGAGGAAATCTGGTATCACGACCCCTGCGGCACCTTCGCCATCGTCACCCGCGACACGCTCACCCATGCGGTCGCAGGCAGCATCCCCGCCACGGAGGCCCGCAGATGAGACTTCCGGGCAAGGGCCTCCTCGGCGCCGCGCCGGCGCAGGGCTTCACCTTCGACGGCCGCCGACTCGCCGGCCTCGCCGGCGACACGCTCGCCTCCGCGCTGCTGGCGAACGACATCCGCCTCGTGGCGCGCTCGTTCAAGTATCACCGCCCGCGCGGCATCCTCACCGCCGGCTCCGAGGAACCGAATGCCCTCGTCACCCTGGGCGCGGGGGCGGCGGCCGAACCGAACAGCCGCGCCACCACGGTCGAACTCCACGACGGCCTGACCGCCACCAGCCAGAACCGCTTTCCCGCGCTCGCGTTCGACCTGCTGGCGGTGAACGACCTGGCCGCGCCCTTCTTCGGCGCGGGCTTCTACTCCAAGACCTTCATGTGGCCGCGCGCCTTCTGGGAACGCGTCTACGAACCCGTGATCCGCCGCGCCGCCGGCCTGGGCGCGCTGTCGGGGCAGGCGAATGCGGACCCCTACGAAAAGGCCTTCGCCTTCTGCGACCTGCTGGTGATCGGCGCGGGGCCGGCGGGGCTCGTGGCCGCGCTCACCGCCGGGCGGGCGGGGGCGGATGTGATCCTCGCGGACGAGGATTTCCTCATGGGCGGCCGCCTCAACGCCGAGACGCACGATGTGGGCGGCCAGCCCGGCCATGTCTGGGCCGCGCAGGCGGTGGCCGAACTCGCGTCGCTGCCCAATGTCCGGCTCATGGCGCGCACCACCGTCACCTCGGTGCACGACCAGGGCACGTTCGGCGCGCTCGAGCGGGTGGGCCATCACCTGCCGCGCCGCGCGGGCCTGCCGCGCGAATGTTTCTGGCGCATCCAGGCCCGCCACGCCATCCTTGCCGCCGGCGCGATCGAGCGGACCATCGCCTTCGCCGACAACGACCGGCCCGGCATCATGGCCGCGGGCGCGGTGCGGGCCTATGTGAACCGCTGGGGCGTGGCCCCCGGCCGTCGCGTGGCGGTGCTGGGCAACAACGACGACGCCCACCGCACCGCGCGCGACCTGCACGCGGCCGGGGTCGAGGTCGCGGCCCTGATCGACACGCGCGCCGATGTGGCCGGACCCGCCGGGATCGAGACCGTGACCGGCGCCACCGTCACCGCCACGCGCGGCCGGCGCGGGCTGCGCGCGTTCACCATCGCCACCGGATCGGGCACGGGCACGGGCGAACGGGTGATCGAGGCCGATTGCCTTGCGGTCTCGGGCGGCTGGAACCCGACGCTGCACCTGACCTGCCACCTGAACGGCCGCCCGACCTGGCGCGAGGACATCGCCGCCTTCGTGCCGACCGCGGGCGCGGTGCCGGGGCTGAGCGTGGCCGGGGCCGCGAACGGCAGTTTCTCGACCGCGCAGGCGCTGGCCGAGGGCGCGCGCACGGCCGAGGAGGTGCTGTCGGCGCTCGGCCGGACCGCCCCCCCGCGCGATCTGCCCGCGGCCGAGGACGACCCGACCCGCATCGCCGCGCTCTGGGTCATGCCGCACAGGGGGCGCGCCTGGCTCGACTACCAGAACGACGTGACGGTGAAGGACGTGCGCCAGGCCGCGACGGAAAACTTCCGCTCGGTCGAGCACATGAAGCGCTACACCACCCAGGGCATGGCCACCGATCAGGGGCGCAATTCCAATGTCGCGGCGCTGGCGGTGCTGGCCGATGCCACCGGCCGCGGCATCCCCGAGACCGGCACCACCACCTTCCGCCCGCCCTATGCCCCGGTGGCCATTGCCGCCATGGGCGCCGGCGGGCAGGGCAGGGGGTTCGCGCCCGAACGGCGCACCACCTCGCACGAGGCGGCGCTGGCGCGCGGGGCGCCGATGATCGAGGCCGGGCTGTGGTTGCGCGCCGCGTATTTCCCGCGCCGGGGCGAGACCACCTGGCGGCAGTCCTGCGACCGCGAGGTGGCGATGGTGCGCGGGTCGGTCGGGGTCTGCGATGTCTCGACGCTCGGCAAGATCGACATCCAGGGCCCGGACGCGGGCGCGCTGCTCGATCTGGTCTATACCAACACCTTCTCGACGCTGCCGGTGGGGCGGGTGCGCTATGGGCTGATGCTGCGCGAGGATGGGCATGTGATGGACGACGGCACCTCGGCCCGGCTGGGCGAGGGGCATTACCTCATGACCACGACCACGGCGGCGGCGGCGCAGGTGATGCGCCATCTCGATTTCGTGGCCCAGGTTCTGCGGCCCGATCTGGACGTGCAGGTGGTGTCGGCCACCGAGGCATGGGCGCAGTTCGCCGTGGCGGGCCCCCGCGCGCGCGATCTGGTCAACGCGCTGCTCGACGCGCCGCTGGCGCCCGGGGCCTTTCCCTTCATGGCCTGCGGCGAGGTCGCGGTCCTCGGGGTGCGGGGGCGGCTGTTCCGCATCTCGTTCTCGGGCGAGGAGGGCTACGAGATCGCGGTGCCGGCGCGGTTCGGGGCCGCGCTCTTCGGGCATCTGGTCGCGCAGGCCGAGGCGCTGGGCGGCGGCGCCTACGGGATGGAGGCGCTGAACGTCCTGCGCATCGAGAAGGGCTTTCTCACCCATGCCGAACTCGACGGGCGCACCACGGCCTTCGATCTGGGCCTCGAGGGGATGGTGTCGAAGAAGAAGGACTGCATCGGCCTTGCGCTCTCGCGCCGGCCGGGCCTGCTCGATCCGGGGCGGCCGCAACTGGTCGGGCTGCGGCCGGTCGATCCGGCCGGGCGGCTGACGGCGGGCGCGCATCTGTTCGCGCCGGGCGCGCCGGCGGTGCGGGTGCACGACGAGGGGCATGTCTCGTCGGCGGCCTTCTCGCCCACGCTGGGCAGCGACATCGCGCTGGCCTTCCTTGTGCGCGGGCGCGCGCGCCACGGCGAGGCGGTGCGCCTTGTCGACCGGATGCGCGGGATCGAGACGGAATGCACCGTCTGCGACCCGGTTTTCCTTGACCCCGAAGGAGGGCGGATGCGTGGCCAGACTCACTGAACGCACGGCCTGCGACGGGCTGGTGCCCCGCGCCATCGGCCTGACCCTGATCGACGAGGCCCCGCCCCGGCCGATCACCGCCATCGCCCCGCTGCGCGGCCGCGCGGCCGAGGTGGACCGCATCCTGCGCGCGGCCCACGGGGTGGGCTTTCCGGCGCCGAACAGCCAGGCGACCGGGCCCGGGGGGGTGCGCATCCTGTGGGCCGGGCATGGCCGCGCGCTGCTGATCGGGGCGGCGGCGCCGGCGGAACTGGCGGGGCTTGCGGCGCTGTCGGATCAGGGCGACGGCCTGGCCCTGGTCACGATTTCCGGGGCGGATGCCGGCGCGGTGCTGGCGCGGCTGGTGCCCGTCGATCTGCGCGCGGCGGCCTTCGGGCCCGGGGCCAGCCTGCGCACGCTGGTGAACCACATGGCGGCGCAGGTCTCGTGGCTTGGCCCCGAGGCGTTCGAGATCATGGCGCTGCGGTCAATGGCCGGCACTTTGGTCCACGAACTGACCCAGGCCGCCACCGCCGTGGCCGCGCGCCGCGCCCTCGCCTGAGGCGGGCGGGTCAGGCGGGCGGGGCGCGCCAGGGGCGCCGCCCGTCCCCCGCCCCCCCGGTCGCGAGAGGGCCGCGGGCGGCGCGTCAGATCGTCACCGGCTCCATCGGGTCGGGCGTGTGCAGCACGACATGCGGGTCGATGCCGCGGCGCAGGTCGTCCGCCGACTGTGCCAGAAGCGGGAAGGTGCGGTAATGGCAGGGGATGACGTTGCGGAAGTTGAAATACTTGCGGCAGACGAAGGCCGCCTGCGCCATGTCCATTGTGTAATGGCCACCGGCGCAGAGGATGCCGATATCGGGCTTGTGGTATTCGGCCATCCATTCCATGTCGGCCATCACCCCGGTGTCGCCGCTGACATAGATCGTGTGCCCCTCGCCCGCGATCATGAAACCCGCCTCGCGCCCGGCCGGAAGGCCCGGCACCCCGTCCCAGTCGATCGAGGAGGAGTGACAGGCGGGCACCATCGTCACCGCCACCTCGCCCGCCCGGATCGTGCCGCCCTGTCCAAAGCCGCGCGCATCGGCGCCCCGGGCCTCGCGCAGATATTCGGCCAGTTCGTGCACCGCATGGATCGGCGCCCCGGTGATCCCCGCCACCCGCGCCGCATCGGCGGCATGGTCGCCATGGCCATGGGTGAGCAGGATCGCCGTCGCCCCGGCGATCGCCTCGTCCTCGCGCCCGGCGGGAAAGACGGGGTTGCCCTGGATCCACGGATCAATCAGGAGAACCTGCCCCGCGATCTCGATGCGGAACCCGGAATGGCCCAGCCAGGTGATCTTCATTGCGCTCTCCTTCGGTCTGCGTCCGGTGCTTGCGGGGACCGACCTTAGCCGGTTTCGCGCCGATTGACAGGGCCGGGCGGCGCGGACCCCGGGCGGCGGGCGGTCTGCCGCCGGCGGCGGATCATGCGCATTGCCTTGCGGGGCAGGGGCGGGAAGGCTAAAGGCAGGGCGAAACCAGCCAGACCCGAGGCCCCATGTCGATCGACATCGCCACCGCCCGCAAGGTCGCCCGCCTCGCCCGGATCCGGGTCGAGGAATCGCGCCTTCCCGCCCTCGCCCAGGAATTCGATGCCATGCTCGGCTTCATCGACCAGCTTTCGGCCGTCGATGTCGAGGGGGTGGAGCCGATGACCAGCGTCTCGGCCATGCGCCTCAAGCGGCGCCCGGACGTGGTGACGGACGGCAATCTCCAGGCCGAGGTGCTCCGCAACGCGCCCGATGCCCGCGAAGGGTTCTTTGCCGTGCCGAAGGTGGTGGAATGACCGCGCTGAACCGACTGTCCATCGCCGCGGCGCGCGACCTGCTGCGCAAGGGCGAAATCACCGCCCCCGAACTGACCGAAGCCTGCATCGGCGCCATCGCGGCGGCCCGCCCGCTCAATGCCTTCGTCCACGACACGCACGAGGCCGCGCGCGAACAGGCGCAGGCGGCGCAGGCGCGGATCGCGGCCGGGGAGGCCCCCGACCTGTGCGGCATTCCCCTGGGCATCAAGGATCTGTTCTGCACCCGGGGCGTTCCGGCGCAGGCGGCGTCGCGGATGCTCGAGGGGTTCCGCCCGGAATACGAATCGACCGTGACCGCGCAGCTGTGGCAGGACGGGGCGGTCATGCTCGGCAAGCTGAACATGGACGAATTCGCCATGGGCTCGTCGAACGAGACTTCGGTCTACGGCCCGGCGGTGAACCCGTGGAAGGCCGGAGACACGCCGCTGACCCCCGGCGGATCCTCGGGCGGGTCGGCGGCGGCGGTGGCGGCCGATCTGTGCCTCGCCGCGACCGGCACCGACACCGGCGGCTCGATCCGCCAGCCTGCGGCCTTTACCGGCACGGTCGGGATGAAGCCCACCTACGGCCGGGTCAGCCGCTGGGGCATCATCGCCTTCGCCTCCTCGCTCGATCAGGCGGGGCCGATGACCGGCGACGTGCGCGATGCGGCCATCCTCCTGCGCGCCATGTCCGGGCACGACCCGAAGGATTCGACCTCGGCCGACCTGCCGGTGCCGGATTTCGAGGCGATGCTGACCGGCGACATCCGCGGCCGCGTCATCGGCATTCCCCGCGAATACCGCGTGGACGGCATGCCCGACGAGATCGAGGCGCTCTGGGCGCAGGGCACCGCGATGCTGCGCGACGCGGGCGCGGAAATCCGCGACATCAGCCTGCCGCACACGAAACACGCGCTGCCGGTCTATTACGTCGTCGCCCCGGCCGAGGCCTCGTCGAACCTTGCCCGGTTCGACGGCGTGCGCTTCGGCCACCGCGCGACCCTGGCCGCGGGCGAAGGGATCGACGATCTTTACGAACGCAGCCGCGCCGAGGGCCTGGGCCACGAGGTCCAGCGCCGGGTGATGATCGGCACCTATGTGCTCTCGGCCGGGTTCTATGACGCCTATTACAACCGCGCCCGCAAGGTGCGCACCCTGATCAAGCGCGACTTCGACCGCGTGTTCGCCGAAGGCGTGGACGCGATCCTGACCCCCGCCACCCCCAGCGCCGCCTTCGCGCTGGGCCAGATGGCCAAGGCCGATCCGGTCGAGATGTATCTGAACGACGTGTTCACGGTGACGGTGAACCTGGCCGGCCTGCCCGCGATCGCGGTGCCGGCCGGGCTTGACCGGCGGGGGCTGCCGCTTGGCCTGCAACTGATCGGGCGGCCCTGGGAAGAGGGCGGGCTTCTCGACCTGGCCCATTCACTCGAACGTGCGGCGGGATTCGTGGCGAAGCCCGCGCAGTGGTGGTAATGCCGGGGTTCGGCGGCAGACGGAGCGGGTGATGCTGAGACTGATTCTCATCGGGGGTGCGGCGATCGCGCTGTCGGCCTGTCAGGGGCGCCCGCCGGCCAGCAATCCGGGCGTGGGTTTCGGCGACTATGCGCAGGCGTCGATGACCGCCGCGCCGACCACGGCGCTGGGTGCACCGGCGGCGGTCACGACCGGAGCGATCGGGGCCGCGGACCTCGCCGCGGCGGGGATCGGCGGCGGGGCGCCCGCAGGCATCGCCCCCGCAGCGCCCGCGCCCGCGCCGCTGGCGATCCAGTCCTCGGGCATTTCGGACGAGCAGGATTTCAGCGCGGTCTCGGGCCGGGAATCGATCGAATCCGACGCCGAACGCCTGGCGCAGGCGGCCGCGAACTATCAGGTGGTGCAGCCGACCGCGCTGCCCGCGCAGCCGCAAAGCACCGGGCCCAACATCGTCGAATACGCGCTGGCCGCGCCGAACCGCATCGGCCAGCCCTGGTATTCGCGCTTCATCTTCTCGGGGCAGCGCCGGTTCGAGCGCAACTGCGCCTCCTACCGCAGCCCCGACGAGGCCCAGCGCGATTTCCTCGCCCGGGGTGGCCCCGACCGCGACCCGCGCGGCCTCGACCCCGACGGGGACGGATTCGCCTGCGGCTGGGATCCGGCGCCGGTCCTTGCGGCGGTGGGGCGAAGCTGATCCGCGAGCGGCCCTCGCCCAATTGCGGACCGCGCCGCGCCGGCGCGCGCCCCGACATGGTGGTGCTGCATTACACGGCGATGCCGGATGCGCGGGCCGCGGCCGCGCGGCTGTGCGATCCGGCGGCCGAAGTCTCGTGCCACTATCTCGTCGACACCGACGGCAGCGTGCTCGGCCTCGTCTCCGAAGACCTGCGCGCCTGGCATGCGGGGGCGGGGCGCTGGGGGGCGGTGACGGATGTCAATTCGCACTCGATCGGGATCGAATTGCAGAACAGCGGGCATGAGCCCTTCGCGGACGCGCAGATGGGCGCACTCAGGCGGCTTCTGGCCGGGGTGATGACACGCCATGCGATCCGGCCGGAGCGGGTGATCGGACATTCCGACATGGCGCCGCTGCGCAAGTCCGATCCGGGGCCGCTGTTCGACTGGCAGGCGCTGGCGCGGGCGGGGCTGTCGGTCTGGCCCGGGGGGGCGGGGCCGGCAAGGCCGGTGGCCGGGTTCAGGGCCGCCGCCACCGCCTTCGGCTATGACCCGGACCTGCCGCTCGACGCCGTGCTGCGGGCGTTCCGGCTGCGGTTCCGGCCGGGGGTGTGCGGGCCTGTCGCGGCAGAGGACGCGGCGCTCATGGGCGAACTGGCGCATCGCTGGCCTGTTGACCGCGGCGTGGCGGCGCCCTAGATCTGGCGGGCGCGGATGGCCGGACGGCCGCGGGGGTGCCTGCACCTTCGAGGAAAGTCCGGGCTCCACAAGGCACGGTGCCGGGTAACGCCCGGCGGGGGCAACCCCAGGGAAAGCGCCACAGAGAACGAGACCGCCGCGGGTCCGCCCGCGGCAAGGGTGAAACGGTGGGGCAAGAGCCCACCGCGGGACCGGCAACGGGACCGGCAAGGCAAGCCCCACCGGGAGCAATGCCAAATAGGGGCCTCGCGCGGGGCCGGTCCGGCGACGGATACCGCCCGCAGGGATGCCTGAACCCGAGAGGCCCGGGTTGGCAGCACGATCCCGTCGGCAACGGCGGGACCAGAGGAATGGTCGTCGAACCGGGGGTGACTCCGGGGAACAGAACCCGGCTTACAGGCCGTCCGCGCAAGCGCCGCCCGTGAACGTGCTTTTCGCGAAAAGCACGGGGGGCGCGTTTTTCGCGAAAAACGCCGTCTTGCGCAGTGCCCGTCCGGTTGGACCGGCGTGGCGTTTCCCCGTTGACTCGGGGGGTGTGCGGTGTAGAAGACCGCCGATGGACATGACCGCCGGGCTGCCCCCACGCAGGGTCCGCCCGCGTTGAAGGAAATGAGAAATGGCCAAGCCGACCACGATCAAGATCCGCCTGAACTCGACCGCCGGGACCGGGCATTTCTATGTGACCAAGAAGAACGCCCGCACCATGACCGAGAAGATGACGGTCCGCAAATACGACCCGGTGGTGCGCAAGCATGTCGAATACAAGGAAGGCAAGATCAAGTAATCTGCCGCCGCGCCGTTCAGGCCAGGCCGCCCGCGCATCCGCGCCGGCGGCCTTTTTCATGGGCCCGCCGGGGGTCCGTTTGGGGCGCGTCCGGGCGCAAACGAAAGGGGCCGCCCGAAGGCGGCCCCGATCCGTTCCCGGCTGCGCTCACTCGCGGTTGCCGAACAGCTGGAGCAGGAACATGAACATGTTGATGAAGTCGAGATAGAGGTTCAGCGCCCCCATGATCGCCGACTTCGCCAGCCATTCCTCGTTGCCCTGCGCGGCCTGGGCCACATAGTTGTTCTTGATGTTCTGCGTGTCATAGGCGGTCAGCCCGGCGAACAGCAGCACTCCGATCACCGAGATCGCGAACATCATCGCCTCGGACTGGAGGAAGATGTTCACCACCATCGCCACGACGAGGCCGATCACCCCCATGACCATGAAGGCGCCCATTCCCGACAGATCGCGCCCGGTCACATAGCCGTAGAGCGACAGGCCGGCGAAGGCGATCGCCGTGATCAGGAACACCTGCACGATCGAGAAGCCGGTGTAGACGAGGAAGATCGACGACAGCGACAGGCCCATGAGCGCGGCAAAGACGTAGAACACCAGTTGCGCGGTCGCGGCCGACATGCGGTTCACCATCGCGCTCATGGTGAAGACCACGACCAGCGGCGCGAACATGATCACCCATTGCAGCGGCGAGCCATAGATCGCCACCCCGAACGAGGTCAGGAACTTGCCGTTCGGCAGCATGGCCTGCGCGGCGGCCTGGTCGGTGGTCACGGCCAGGCCGGCCACGGCCCAGGCGGCCAGCGCGGTGATGAGCATGCCCACCGACATCGTGCCATAGACCTTGTTCATATGCGCGCGCAGGCCGGCGTCGATCTGTTGCGCCCGTGCGCCCAGGCCTGTGCGGATCGTCGAGTAGTCTGCCATTGCTCCCTCCGGAATGGTTGGCGCCGCCATTCGCGGCGGTTTGCATGGAATATCGGCAAGGTGGCGTGGCAATTCAAGGCCGTCGTTCGCATCGGCGGATCGGCGGTTGCGCCGGCACCCCCCGTCGCCCGCCCGCCCCTCTCCATCGGAACAGGTATGCCAGAGTCCCCGGGACATGTCTCAAGGCCCATCGGTGCGGGCCTGGTGGCCCTGGCGTGCGGTGGTGTGCCTGCCGCGATCCCCTGTCCAAAAGGGCAGGATGACTTTTGCAACTCATGCGTGTCTATTGCCGTTCATGCCAGCGGGCCAAGGCCGGTCTCCTGTTGCCGGGCATCGCGGGATGACAGTGCAGATGCCCTGCGGCCCTGACCGGCCCTGACGGGGCGGCGGATGGAGAAGCGTATGAAGCACCCCGTTGATGTTCATGTCGGAAAACGCATCCGGCATCGCCGCTGGATGATCGGCACCACCCAGCAGCAACTTGCGGACAAGGTCGGGATCAAGTTCCAGCAGATCCAGAAATACGAGACCGGCATGAACCGGGTCAGCGCCTCGCGGTTGTGGGACATCGCCGGGGCGCTTGGCGTCGGGATCGACTTCTTCTTCGAGGGGCTGGGGCCGCAGGTCGCCGAAGGGGCCGCCTCGGACATGCCGGGGGCGCTTCTGTCGGATCGCGAGGCGCTCGAATTGCTGCGGTCCTATTACGCGATCCCCGAGCACCAGCGCCGCCGCCTGTTCGATCTGGCCCGCGTGCTGAGCGAAGCCGCCTGAGCGAAGCCGCCTGAGCGGGGCTGCCTGAGCGGGGCTGCCCGCGCTTGACCCCCCCGGCGCCGGCGCGTAACCGCGTGGCGGAGATCGGGGCGGGAGGCGCGACATGAACGACACCACCGGACGGGCCGGCGCGGGCGCGACAGTGATCGACGCGCCCACGCGGGCCGAATTGCAGCGGGTTGCCCATCTTCTGGCCGATGCGGCCCGCGTGGCGACGCTGCGCCACTTTCGCAGCGACCTTGCCGCCGACGACAAGGGCCTGTCCGGGCTGGCCGGGGCGCGGTTCGATCCCGTAACCGCCGCCGACCGCGAAAGCGAGGCCGCGATGCGCGGGATCCTCGGGCGCGAGCGGCCGCAGGATGCCATCCTGGGCGAGGAATACGGCGAATCCCCCGGCACGTCGGGCCTGACCTGGGTGCTCGATCCGATCGACGGCACGCGCGGCTATATCTGCGGCACGCCCACCTGGGGGGTGCTGGTGTCGGTCGCGGATGCGCAGGGGCCGGTGTTCGGCATCATCGACCAGCCCTATGTGCGCGAACGTTTCGCCGGCGGATTCGGGCAGGCCACGGTCGAGGGGCCGTCGGGGCGGGCCGGGCTGCGGGTGCGGCGCGGGCGGGCGCTGGCGGAGGCCACGCTTCTGTCCACCTTCCCCGAGATCGGCACCGCCGATGAATTCCGCGCCTTCCGCGCCGTGGCCGATCGCGCGCGCCTCGTGCGCTATGGCATGGATTGCTATGGCTATGCGCTTCTGGCGGCGGGGCAGGTCGATCTGGTGATCGAGGCCGGGCTTCAGGCCTATGACGTGCAGGCCCCGATCGCGGTGATCGAGGCGGCAGGCGGCATCGTCACCGACTGGCGCGGACGGCCGGGCCATGCGGGCGGGCGGATCCTGGCCGCCGCCACCCCCGAACTCCACGCCGAGGCCCTTGCCCTGCTGGCGGTGGCGGGCGACTGAGCCCGCCCCATCCCCGCCAGCCCCCCGCCCCCCTTCGGGCGAAAACACCGCAAGCGCGCCGCCTTTGCGCCGGAATGCCTGCCTAATGGTTGACGGATCGTCACCGTGAGGGGGAAACACCGTGCGCCGCTGGTCGTTCTATCTGTTGCCGTTCGTGACCGCCTGCATGGGCACGGGCAATCCTTCGGTCCTGTCGAACGGGATGGTGGGCCTGCCCGGCGATCCGCACGGCGTGCCGCAGTTCGAGCCGCCCGCGGGCGATCCGCGCTTTGCCCTCCTGCTCAATGACGAGAGGTCGGGCGGGGGCGTCACCCTCGTGACCGAGGATTCGCGCCTCTCGGCCACCGCGCTGGCCCATGCCGGGGACATGGTGGCGAACCGCTATCTCTCGCATACCGATCTTCAGGGCGGGTCGGTCGGGGACCGGGCCTCGCGGTTCGACTACAACTGGAACTTCATCGCCGAAAACATCGCGCAGGGCTTTGTCACGAACGAATCGGTGATGGATGCCTGGATGCACAGCCCCGGCCATGCCGCGAACATCGTCGATCCGCGGGCCGAGGATTTCGGCATCGGCCGGGTCGGCACCACCTGGGTGCTGGTGCTCGGGCGGGAATTCGCGGAGCGGGCGCCGCCCGCGGGCGAAGATCCACCGTCAACCGTTCCTTCAGGAATTGCTGATTGAACCGGAAGCGGGACGCGGGCAGGGAAGGCCCGTGACCCTGCCCGCCGCCGAAAGGACAGACGATGCGCCCGATTGCCGCCCTTCTGGCCCTTGGCCTGACCGCCCTTCTCGCCGGCTGCGACGAGGGGGGGACGGGGCAGGGCGCCGCTGTCACGCGGATGCCGGCGCTGGCCGCCCCGGCGGCTGCGGCCGCGGCCGATCCGGGCGCCGCGCAATCGGTCGAGGCGGCGCTCAACGCCTTTCGCACGGCCGAGGGGCTGGCGCCCGCGCGGGCCAATCCGCAGCTTGCCGCCGCCGCCCGCCTCCATGCCGAGGACATGGCGCAGAACGGCTATTTCAGCCACACGAGCAGGGACGGCCGCAGCTACATGCAGCGCATCGCCGCGCAGGGGGTCCGTTCGTGCTATCCGGTCGAGAATATCGCCTGGGGACAGCGCGATGCCGCGCGCGCCATGGCCGAATGGCAGGTCTCGCCCGGGCACCGCGAGAACATGCTGGTGCCGGGCCGGGTCGAATACGGGTTCGGCCGGGCGGGAACCGTGTCGGTGCTGATCCTCGCCCGGTTCTGCTGACGCGCCCGCCGGTTGACCTGCCCGCCTAGCGCATCCGCCGGCCGCCGACGATCACCGCGGCGATGGCGCGGTCGTCGCCCATCATGATCGTGGGAAACACCGCCTGCCACAGGTCGTCCGCCCGCGCCGCCCGCTGGGCGATGGCCGGGGTCGAGGCCAGGTCGAGCACCACCAGATCCGCCTCGGCCCCCGGCGCCAGCCGCCCGATCCGCCCGGCCTGATGCAGCACCCGGGCCGATCCCTCGCCGGCCAGCCACAGAAGCTGTGCCGGATGCAGCGCCGCGCCGCGCAACTGCCCGATCTCATAGGCCGCGGCCATGGTGCGCAGCATCGAGAAACTGGATCCGCCGCCGGTGTCGGTGGCAAGGCCCACGCGCTGCCCCTCGGCCATCAGCCCGGCCATGTCGAACAGGCCCGAACCGATGAAGCTGTTCGAGGTCGGGCAATGCACGAGGCCCGCGCCGGCCTCGCGCAGGCGGGCGCGTTCGCGGGCGGTCAGGTGGATCGCATGGCCGAAAACCGCGCGTTCCCCCAGCAGGCCGAAGGCTTCGTAGGTGTCGAGGTAGTCGCGCGCCTCGGGGTAGAGGCCCTTGACCCAGGCGATCTCGTCCAGCTGCTCGCTCAGATGCGTCTGCATGAGGCAGGTCGGATTCGCGGCCCAGAGCGCGCCCAGCGCCTCGAGCTGTCCGGGCGTCGAGGTGGGCGAGAAACGCGGCGTGATCGCATAGCTGGCCCGGCCCCGCCCGTGCCAGCGCGCGATCAGCGCGGCCGAATCGTCATGCGCCGATTGCGCGGTGTCGCGCAGGCCCGCCGGCGTGGTGTCGGGCCGGTCCATGCAGGTCTTGCCGGCGATCACCCGCATCCCGCGCTGTCCGGCCGCGGCAAAGAAGGCATCCACGCTGTGCGGGGCGACCGTGGCATAGCTGCACAGCGTCGTGGTCCCGTGGTCGAGCGCAAGGTCGAGCGCGCGCGCCGCGACTTCGGCGGCATAATCGGGGTCGGCCAGCCGCTCTTCCTCGGGGAAGGTATAGAGGTTCAGCCAGTCGATGAGCCGCTTGCCCCATGAGGCGATGATGCCGGTCTGGGGGTAATGCATGTGCGCATCGACGAATCCGGGCAGGATCAGGCCCCGCCCCAGATCGCTCACCCGGGCCTGCGGATGGCGGGCGCGCAGCGTGTCGGCCTCTCCGGTCGCGGCGATCAGGCCGTCCTCGATCAGGACGGCGCCGCGGCTGCTGTGGTGCACCGCCTCGTCGGGCGGAACGGCAAAGGGATCGGCGGTGAAGGCCAGCGTCTGGCCAAGGATGAGTTCCTGGGTCATGGGGGCAGGTTATGCGGCCCCGCGCGCCGCGTAAACCGGCCGCGCGCATCGCTTTGGCCGTTGTTTCGCGGCCCGTGCAGGGGTAGGCAGGGCATCCGGGTGGGGGTGCGGATGGCCGACGGGGACGAGATCGACGCTGACGGGGACGAGGTGTTCGGCCTGCCTGCGGCCACGCTGGCCGAGGTGCGCGCGGCGCTTGACGACGGCGACGGGCCGCGCCTTGCCGGGCTGACCGATCCGCTGCATCCGGCCGACCTTGCCGATCTGGTGGAGCATCTGTCGCCGCGCGAACGGCGCGATCTGGTGGCGCAGGTTCCCGGTCTCATCGACGGGGACGTGCTCTCGGAACTGACCGAGGGCCTGCGCGACGAGGTGGTGGCGCTGCTGGCGCCCGGCGAACTGGCGCAGGCGGTGCAGGAACTCGATTCGGACGACGTGGTCGATCTGGTCGAGACGCTGGACGAAGAGGCGCAGGAATCGGTGCTGGCGGCGCTGGCCGCGCCCGAACGCGCGCAGGTCGAAAAGGCGCTGGCCTATCCCGAGGGCTCTGCCGGCCGCCTCATGCAGGTCGAGGTGGTGCGCGCCCCCGAACACTGGACCGTGGCCGATGCCACCATCCACCTGCGCCAGTCGGCGGCGCTGCCGGACCAGTTCTATCATGTGGTCCTGGTCGATCCCCGGATGAAGCCGGTGGGCTATTGCACGCTCGGGCGGATCCTGTCCTCGCCGGGGGCGACGCGGCTGCGCGACATCACCGAGGACAGCTTTCGCCCCTTCCACGTCGAGGACGACGAGGAAGAGGTCGCGCGCGCCTTCAACCGCTATCACCTGATCTCGGCGCCGGTGGTGGATGGCAACGACCGGCTGGTGGGGGTCATCACCATCGACGATGCGGTGCGCATTCTCGAGGAGGAGCACGAGGAGGACATGCTGAGTCTGGGCGGGGTCGCCGGGGAATCGGGGATCTCGGCGCGCACCGGGGAAATCCTGCGCGGGCGCGCGCCCTGGCTTGGGGTGAATCTGGTGTCGGCGGTGCTGGCCTCGATGGTGATCGGGCTGTTCGAGGGCGCGCTCCAGCAGATCGTGGCGCTGGCCGTGCTCATGCCGATCGTGGCCTCGATGGGGGGGGCGGCGGGGACGCAGGGCCTGACCGTCGCGGTGCGGGCGCTGGCGACGCGCGACCTGACCGTGGGCAATGCCCGCCGGGTGATCATGCGCGAACTGGTGGTGGGGCTGCTCAACGGGCTGGTCTTTGCGGTGGTGATCGGCCTCGTGTCGTGGTGGCGGTTCGACAATGCCATGCTGGGCTTGGTGATCGGGCTGGCGATGGTGCTGAACCTCGTGGCCGCGGCCGGGGCGGGGGTGCTGATCCCGATCGCGCTTGACCGGCTGCGGGTGGATCCGGCCATCGCCTCGGGGCCGTTCGTCACCACGGTGACGGATATCGTGGGCTTTTTCGCCTTTCTCGGCCTTGCCGCGGTGATCCTGCTGTGAACGTGGACGCGGCCAAGGCCGAAGCCCGGCGCGCGGCCTTTGCCCGGCGCAAGGCGGCCCATGAGGCGGGCCACCCCGCGCCCGCCGCGCATCTGGAAGCGGTCCTTGCGGATTACCGGGGCCGGCCCCTGGCCGGCTACATGCCGATGCGCACCGAGATCGACCCGCTGCCCGCCATGGCCGCCCATGACGCGGCGGGCGCGGTGGTGGGTGTGCCGGTGATCATGGCGCCGGCCACGCCGCTGCGCTTTGCCCGCTGGTGGCCGGGCATGGCGATGGTGGCGGGCGATTTCGGCGCGCTGGTCCCGGCCCGGCCCGAATGGATCGAGCCCGAGGTGCTGGTCGTGCCGCTGGTCGCCTTTGACCGGCGGGGCGGGCGGCTGGGCTATGGCGGGGGGTTCTATGACCGCACGCTGGCCGGGCTGCGTGCGCGCGGGCCGGTGGTGGCGATCGGATTCGCCTGGGCCGCGCAGGAGGGGGCGGACCTGCCGCTCGAGGCGGTGGACGAACCGCTTGACCTGATCGTGACCGAATCGGGCGTGATCCGGCCCGATCCCGCGCCCCGCGCCCCGGGCCGCACCCGGGAGCGCCCCTGAGACCGCCGCGCCACGCCCGCCCGCCAAAGCCCGCTGCCCGCAGGCCCCGCAGGCGATCACGCTTGCGTCACCGCCGCGCCACGCCTAAGCCCGCGGCCATGAGACTGCTTTTTCTGGGCGATGTGGTGGGCCGGTCGGGCCGGGCCGCGATTGCGGCGCGGCTGCCGGGGTTGCGGGCGGACTGGCGGCTCGATTTCGTGGTGGTGAACGGCGAGAACGCCTCGGCGGGCATGGGCCTCGGGGCGGAGCATGCGCGCGCGCTGCTGGCGGCCGGCGCGGATGCGATCACGCTGGGCGATCATGCCTTCGACCAGAAGGAGATGCTCTCGTTCATCGAGACCGAGCCGCGCATCCTGCGGCCGATGAATTACGCCAAAGGCGCCCCCGGCCGCGGCTGGCGGGTGTTCGAGGCCACGCAGGGCCGCAAGGTGCTGGTGGCGCAGGCGCTGGGGCAGGTGTTCATGAAGCGTCCTTTCGAGGATCCCTTTTCCGCCGTGGACGAGGTGCTGCGCGCCCATCCGCCCGGCGGCCTCGTGCAGGCCAGCCTGATCGAGATCCACGCCGAGGCCACGTCGGAAAAGGTGGCGATGGGCCATTTCTGCGACGGCCGCGCCAGTCTGGTGGTGGGCACCCATACCCATGTGCCGACCGCCGATACCATGATCCTGCCGGGCGGCACCGCCTATCAGACCGACGCCGGCATGTGCGGGGTCTATGATTCGGTGATCGGCATGGACAAGGCCGAACCGCTGCGCCGCTTCCTGACCGGGATGGCGCGCGACCGGTTTACCCCCGCCACCGGCGAGGGCACGATTTCCGGCGTCTACCTTGAGACCGACGACCGCACCGGCCTTGCGCGCCGCGTGGTGCCGGTGCGTCAGGGCGCGATCCTCGCGCCGGCCGCGCCATGATCGCCGGTCGGGCATCCGGTCGGGCACAGGGTTCGGCATGGGGGGCTTGCGCCTGATGTCGCTCATCGCGCTTGCGCCCGAGTGGCAGCCCTGGGTTGCCATCGTGGTGATGATCCTGATGTTCCTCGCCTTCCTGCGCGAAGCCTACCCGGTCGAGGTGGTGGCGATCGGCGGGGCGGTGGTCTATCTGCTGCTGGGGCTGCTGCCGTCGGACCGGGTGCTGTCGGTGTTCGGCAATTCGGCGCCCTGGACCATCGCCGCCATGTTCATCCTCGTGGGCGGGCTGGTGCGCACCGGCGGGCTGGACTGGATCAGCGCCATCGCCACGCGCCATGTGAACCGCCGCCCGCGCACCACGCTGGCGGTGCTGCTGACCGGGATCGTGGGGCTGTCGGCCTTCCTGAACAACACGCCCATCGTCGTGGTCATGCTGCCGGTGTTCGTGAACCTGGCCGCGCAGATGAACACCGCGCCCTCGCGCCTGCTGATCCCGCTGGCCTATGCCACGATCATGGGCGGCACCGTCACCCTCATCGGCACGTCGACCAATCTCGTGGTGGACGGGGTGGCGCGGCAATCGGGCCTGGCCGCCTTCACCATCTTCGAGATCACGCCCGTGGGCGTGATCGTGGCGACGGCGGGCCTGCTCTATCTGGGTCTGGTCGGCCCGCGCCTCCTGCCGCACCGCGACAGCATGGCCACGCTGCTGTCGGACCGCTCCAAGGCCAAGTTCTTTACCGAGGCGGTGATCCCGCCCGAATCGAACCTGATCGGGCGCGAGGTGCTCTCGGTCCAGCTTTTCAAGCGCGAGGGGGTGCGCCTCATCGACGTGATCCGCGGCGACGCCTCGCTCCGGCGCAATCTCGAGGGGGTGCGCCTCGAGGTGGGCGACCGTGTGGTGCTGCGCACGCCGATGACGGAACTGCTCACGCTGCAACGCGACCGGTCGCTGCGGCGGGTCGATCAGGTCTCGCAGGTCGAGACGACGACGCTCGAGGTGCTGATCACCCCCGATTGCCGCATGGTCGGGCGGCGGCTGGGCGACATGCGCCTGCGCCGGCGCTATGGCGTCTATCCACTGGCGCTGCACCGGCGCGACCAGAACATCGGCCGCCAGCTTGACGATGTGGTGATCCGGGTGGGCGACACGCTGCTGCTCGAGGGGGCGCCCGAGGACATCCGCCGCCTGGCCGCCGACCAGAACCTTGTCGACGTGAGCCGCCCGCGCGAACGCGCCTTCCGCCGCAGCCATGCGCCGATCGTCATTGCCGTGCTGGCCTCGGTGATCGGCCTCTCGGCCTTCGAGGTCGCCCCGATCGAGATCCTCGCCTTCGTCGGGGTCGCCGTGGTGCTGCTGACGCGCTGCATCGACGCGGACGAGGCCTTCGGCTTCATCGACGGGCGGCTCATGGCGATGCTGCTGGCGATGCTGTCGGTCGGGGTCGCGCTGGATCATTCGGGGGCGGTGACGCTGATCGTGGGGGGGCTGGGACCGCTCATGGAGGGCTGGCCGGTGTTCCTGAGCCTGCTGGCGATCTTTGCCATCACCTCGATCCTGACCGAACTGCTGTCCAACAACGCGGTCGCGGTCGTGGTCTCGCCCATCGCCATCGAACTGGCGATGCGCCTTGGCCTCGATCCGCGGCCGGTGCTGATTCTGGTGATGATGGGCGCCTCCTTCGGCTTTGCCACGCCGATCGGCTATCAGGTGAACACGATGATCTACGGGCCGGGCGGCTATCGCTTCACCGATTTCGTGAGGATCGGCCTGCCGCTGAACTTCTTCCTCGGGCTGGTGGCCTCGGCGGCGGTGATGCTGATCTATCCGATGTGATGTGATGGCGCATCTTGACGCGCGGGGCGGGCAGGGCATGCTGGCCTTCGTGCGAACCCCGGGGGACCGATCATGCGCCTGCTGCCCGCGCTTCTGTGCCTGCCCTTTCTTGCGGCCTGCGCCGCGGGGATCGGAGGCGGGGCGCCGCCCGCCGAAGTGGCGCTTGACGGCAATGTGCTGACCCTGTCGGGCGCGGGCGGGCGCTGCACCGCCGCCGCGCCCGAGGGGACCGGGATCGGGGACAGTTTCTCGTTGCGGCTGCCGCCCTCCTGTCCCGGCGTGATCGAGATCGCGGTCTCGCGCCAGCGCGGGCCATCGGCGCATGTGGTGCAGATCATCCCCGATGTCATGGGCCCGCTGGCGCTGCGCGGGCAGGCGCCGGGCCTGACGCTGGTCGAGGTGACGGTGATGGTCGCGGGGGGCGCGCTGGGCGGCTATGCGGCCCGGCCCTGAGGGGGCACCCTTGCCCCCGCGGCCCGGCAGGCGCTAAGAGGCGCGCACAACACCACAGGTCATCAACCGGGGGAACCCATGGCCGGCCATTCCAAATGGGCCAATATCCAGCATCGCAAGGGCAAGCAGGACGCCGCGCGCTCCAAGCTGTTCTCGAAGCTGTCGAAGGAAATCACGGTCGCCGCCAAGATGGGCGACCCCGACCCGGACAACAATGCAAGGTTGCGCCTGGCGGTGAAGGAGGCGCGCTCGAACTCCATGCCGCGCGACGTGATCGACCGCGCCATCAAGAAGTCGCTGGGCGGCGAGGGCGACAACTACGAGACGATCCGCTACGAGGGCTATGGCCCGAACGGCGTGGCCATCATCGCCGAGGCGCTGACCGACAACCGCAACCGCACCGCCTCGAACGTGCGGTCCTATTTCACCAAGGCCGGCGGCAACCTGGGCGAGACCGGATCGGTGTCCTTCATGTTCGAGCGCGTGGGCGAGATCCGCTTTGCCCTTGCGGCGGGCGATGCCGACAGCGTGATGATGGCCGCGATCGAGGCCGGGGCCGACGATGTCGAGACCGACGAGGAGGGCCATTGGGTCACCTGCGCCGATACCGCGCTGGCCGAGGTGACGCAGGCCCTCGAATCCGCCCTGGGCGAGAGCGAGACCGCGAAACTGGTCTGGCGGCCCGCGACCATGGCGCCGGTCGATCTCGACACGCTCGAGAAGGTGATGCGCCTGGTCGACCTGCTCGAGGATGACGACGACGTGCAGACCGTGGTGACGAATCTCGAGGCCCCGGACGAGGTGATGGCCGCCTGGAACGCGGCGGGTCAGGGGTGATCGCGGCCTTTGCCACCGGCTTCGGGCTTGGCCTGTCGCTGATCGTCGTGATCGGGGCGCAGAATGCCTTTGTCCTGCGGCAGGGCCTGCTGCGGCGCTTCGTGCTGCCGGTGGTGCTGGTCTGTGCCGTGTCGGACGCGCTGCTGATCGCGGCCGGGGTCGGGGGATTCGGCCTGCTGGTGGACCGGCTGCCCTGGCTGGCCACGGTGCTGCGCTGGGGCGGGGTGGCGTTCCTTGTCGCCTATGGCGCGCGTTCGTTCCGCGCCGCCCGGGCGGGAAGCGGGGCCCTCGACGCGGGGCAGGGGAACGGGCAGGGCCTGATCCCCGTGCTGCTGACCTGCCTGGCGTTCACCTGGCTCAATCCGCATGTCTGGCTCGATACCGTGGTGCTGATCGGGTCGGTCGCGCGCGGCTGGCCGGGGCGCGAACTGGCCTTCGGGATCGGGGCGGCCAGCGCCTCGTTCGCGTTCTTCTTTGCGCTGGGCTATGGCGCGCGCCTGCTGGCGCCGCTGTTCGCGCGGCCGAATGCGTGGCGCGTGCTCGATGCGGGGATCGGCGTGGTCATGTGGGCGATTGCCGCGCAACTGGCGTTCAATGGCTGAGGGGCACCCGTTCCGGGCGATCCTGTGGCAGGTGGCCTCGGGCCTGCTGTTCGTGGGCATGACCGCGGTGGTGAAACACGCGGGCGCCGGGATGCCGCCGGTGCAATCGGCCTTCCTGCGCTTTGCCCTGGGCCTGCCGCTGATCCTGCCGCTGGTGCCGGCGATGCTCCGGGCGGGCCCTGGCCCGGCGCGCGGCGGGTTCCTGGCGCTGCGCGGCGTCCTGCACACGGCGGCGGTGGTGCTGTGGTTTCACGCGCTGGTCACCATCCCGCTGGCCGAAGTGACGGCGATGAATTACCTCAACCCGGTCTATGTGATCCTGGGCGCCATCCTCATCATGGGCGAAAGGGCCGATCCGCGCCGCATGCTCGCGGTGCTGGTTGCCGTGATCGGTGCGGCGGTGATCCTGCGGCCCGGCTTTCGCGAGATCTCCTCGGGCCATCTGGCGATGCTCGGCATGACCGCGTTCATGGCGGGCGGCTATCTTGTGGCCAAGCGCCTCACCGCATCGCTGCCGGCCTCGGTGGTGGTGGGCTGGCTCACGGTTGCGGTGTCGCTCCTGCTCGCGCCCCTGGCCTGGTGGGTCTGGGAGCCGGTGGGCCTGCGCGATCTGGCGTGGTTCTTTCTTTCGGCGGTCTTTGCCACCGCCGCGCATTATTCCATGACCCGCGCCTTTGCCGGCGCGCCCCTTGGCGTGACCCAGCCGGTGGCCTTCCTGCAACTGGTGTGGTCGGCGGTGCTGGGCGTCGTGGCCTTTGCCGAACCGGTGGATCCGCTGGTCATCCTGGGCGCGGTGATCATCCTTGCGGCGATCAGCTGGTCGAGCCTGCCGGACCTGCGCCGCGCCCGACCGGCGCCCCTGGCCTGAGACCGGATCAGCCCGCGGGCGGGCCGCCGGTGCCGCGCGGATCGACCAGCCGCGACAGCACCGAATCGCGCGTCACCTCGCCCAGCACCTGCCCGCCCTCGACCACCGCGATGGGCCAGCCCGAGGCATGCAGCCGCGCCATCACCTCGCGCACGCCGGTTTCGGGCGAGACCGGCTCGCCCTCGGCGGCGCCGGTGACGGGGCCCATGGCATCGCGCGCGGTCAGCACGCCCAGCGGGTTCATGTGGGCCACGAACTCGGCGACGTAACCGTTTGCGGGGGCGGTGAAGATTTCCCGGGGGGTGCCGCATTGCACGATGCGCCCGCCCTCCATGATCGCGATGCGATTGCCAAGCTTGAACGCCTCGTCAAGGTCGTGGCTGACAAAGATGATGGTGCGCCCGCGCCGCGCCTGCATGGCCAGTAGCTCATCCTGAAGCCGGTCGCGGATCAGCGGATCGAGCGCGGAAAAGGGCTCGTCCATCAGCAGGACCGGCGCATCGGTGGCAAAGGCCCGCGCAAGGCCCACGCGCTGCTGCATGCCGCCCGACAACTCGCCCACCAGCGCATCGGCGCGTTCGGACAGGTTCACGAGGCGCAACTCTTCCTCGACGCGGGCGTTGCGTTCGGCCCGCGACTGGCCCCGCAGTTCCAGCCCAAGCCCCACATTGTCGCGCACCGTGCGCCAGGGCAGCAGGCCGAATTGCTGGAACACCATGGCGACCGTGGTCTGGCGGATCTGGCGCAGCATGGCCGGGCCGGCGCGGGTCACGGACTGCATCCTGTCACCCGAGCGCACCCGCACCTCGCCCCGGCACACCGGATTGAGCGCGTTCACCGCCCGCAGGAGCGTGGACTTCCCCGAACCGGACAGGCCCATGAGAACAAGGATCTCGCCCTCGGCCACGCTCAGCGAACAGTCGTGCACGCCAAGGATCTGGCCGGTGGCCTTCTGGATCTCGGCCCGGGTCATGCCCTTGTCCATGAGCGCCAGCGCCTTGTCGGGGGCGTCGCCAAAGACGATGTTCACGGCGTCGAATTCGACGGCGGCGCGGGGTGACGGCGGGGCGGTCATCTGCGGGTCACCTTCAGCGTGCGGTCCAGAAGGATGGCTAGGACGACGATGATGAAGCCCGATTCGAACCCCAGCGCCGTGTTCACCGTGTTGAGCGCGCGCACCACCGGCACGCCCAGGCCGTTCGCCCCGACCAGGCCCGCGATCACCACCATCGACAGCGACAGCATGATGGTCTGGGTGAGCCCGGCCATGATCTGCGGATAGGCCGAGGGCAGTTCGACCTTCCACAGCGTCTGCCGCCCGGTGGCGCCGAAGGCCTGCGACGCCTCGATGAGCGCGCCGGGGGTCGAGGTGATGCCCAGATGCGTCATGCGGATCGGCGCCGGCATGACAAAGACCACCGTGGCGATCAGGCCCGGCACCATGCCAAGGCCGAACAGGCCGATCACCGGGATCAGGTAGACGAAGGTCGGCAGCGTCTGCATCAGGTCGAGGACCGGCGCGATCGCCTGATAAAGGCGCGGCCGGTGCGCCGCGGCGATGCCGATCGGCACCCCGATGCCCATGCAGACCACGCAGGCGGTCAGCACCAGCGTGAGCGTCTGCGCCGTCGCCGCCCAATAGCCCTGATCGAGGATGAAGAGGAACCCCGCCAGTACCAGAAGCGCGGTCTTCCACGACCGCTGCATCGCCCAGGCGAAGGCGACAAGGACCGCGACCACGATCAGCGCATGGGTCTGTTCCGACCAGTACCACGCCTCGAACCGCCGCCCCGAGAGCCAGTTCGTTCCCGGCGGCCGCAGCAGCACGGCCAGGATCAGGTCGATCACCGACTGAAGCGTGTTCGACAGCCCGTCAAAGAACCCCTGCGCGCCCTGCTGGAGATAGGTGAACCCGTCGGCGGCGGTGCGGCCGACCGGCAAGCTCTCTCCGGTGCGGCCGAGAAGGCGTTCGGGCAGCCAGCCTGCGAACCAGACGATCGCATGGAACAGCCAGACCGCCAGGTCGATCACCGCCTGCACACACCAGCCGATGCCGTAGAGAAGAGCCGCAAGAAAGTTGCGCAGCGCGTCGAAAAGGGTGCTCATCCACCGGGCCCCGTTGCATGGATGCTGCCGCCCCCGCGCCGGGGACGGCAGAAGGCTCCGCCCGGCGCGGCCGCCGAGGCGCCGCGCCGCCCGCCCATCAGTTCAGCGCCGCGGCAACTGCCGCCATCGCGTCGCCGCCGTCGATGGTCGTCACCCCCTCGAGCCAGGGGCCGAGCACTTCGGGATGCGCGGCCAGCCAGGTGCGTGCCGCCTCGCGCGGTTCCATGCCCTGATCGAGGATCGCGCCCATGATCTCGTTCTCCATGGGCAGCGTGAACTCGAGGTTCTGGAGC
The DNA here is from genome assembly GCA_020852925.1 of Rubellimicrobium sp. Lineage (GTDB taxonomy): Bacteria > Pseudomonadota > Alphaproteobacteria > Rhodobacterales > Rhodobacteraceae > JADYZU01. The sequence goes on from JADYZU010000065.1 coordinate 34,800, forward strand.
AGGCGGCCGACGTTCGGGCAGGCCTCGACCCAGCCGGCGGGCGTGTTGGTGCGCACTTCGGCGCCGCCGAAATCGGGCCCGAACCAGTCGTCCCCGCCCGACAGGTAGGTGATGTCGAAGTTGGCGTTCATCGGATGCGGTTCCCAGGCAAGGAACACGATCGGCTCGTCGCGGCTGTCGGCGCGCGCCACCTGCGCCAGCATCCCCTGTTCCGAGCTTTCGACCACCTCGAACCCGCCCAGGCCAAAGGCATCGGCCTCGATCATCTCGAGGATGAGGCGGTTGCCGTCGTTGCCCGGCTCGATCCCGTAGATCTGGTCGCCCAGCGCATCGGCATTGGCGGCAATGTCGGCATAGTCGGTGATGCCCAGCGCGGCGCCCGCGCCATTGGTGCCCAGCGTGTATTTCGCCCCCACGAGGTTCGTGCGCACCGTGTCGACCGTGCCCGCCTCGCGGTAGGAGGCGATGTCGCCCTCCATCGTCGGCATCCAGTTGCCAAGGAACACGTCCACATCGCCCGAGGCCAGCGACTGATAGGTGACCGGAACCGAGAGGATCAGCGTTTCGGTCTCGTAGCCCAGGGCCTCGAGCACGGTGGTGGTGGCGGCGGTGGTGGCGGTGATGTCGGTCCAGCCCACGTCCGAGAAGGTGATGCTGTCGCAATCGGCCAGTGCCGGCGCCGCGGCGATGACGGCCAGCGCCGACAGGGTGGTGGTCAGTCTCATGGTCTCTCTCCCAGTGGTCGCGTCGGTTTTTGTTGATTGACGGATCAATAAAGAACCATCACTGTGCATCGCGCAAGCATTTTTTCAGGAATCCCGTCGATGCCCAAGCTCGGGATGGAGCCTATACGCCGCGCTGCCCTGTTGAAAGCCACGATCGACGCGATCGGGGACCATGGCTCGCTGGAGGTGACCGTGGCCCAGATCGCGCGGCGCGCGGGCATGTCGCCGGCGCTGGCGCATCACTATTTCGGCTCGAAGGACGACATGTTCCTGGCGGCGATGCGTCATGTCCTCACGCTTTATGGCGCGGAGGTGCGCATGGCGCTGGCGGGTGCAGAAGGGCCGCGGGCCCGGCTCGAGGCGATCGTGCGGGCGGGGTTCGGCCCCTCGAACTTCCGCCCCGAGGCGGTGTCGGCCTGGCTGAACTTCTGGACCATGGCTCGCCAGAGCCCCGGCGCCGCGCGGCTCTTGCGGATCTACGAGGGGCGGCTGCGCTCGAACCTGCTGGCGAACCTGCGGCCGCTGGTCGGCGCGCGCGCGCCGGCGGCGGCCGAGCGGATCGCCGCGCTCATCGACGGGGTCTATCTGCGCCAGGGCATCCGCACCGGCGAGCCAGACCCCGCGCAGGCGGTGCATCTGGTGCTGTCGGCACTGGCGAACGAAACAGGAGAGACCCCGCAATGATCCCCGCAGCCGACCTGCCGCAGGCCAGCCATTTCATCGACGGCGAATGGGTCGAGGACCGCGCCGGCACGCCGATCCCGGTGATCTATCCCGCCACCGGCGAGGTGATCGCCACCTTTCACGCCGCCACCCCCGCGCTGGTCGAACGCGCCATCGCCAGCGCCCGGCGCGCGCAGCGCGACTGGGCGGCGCTGCGCCCGGTCGAACGCGGCCGCATCCTGCGCCGCGCCGCCGACCTGATCCGCGAACGCAATCACGCCCTGTCGGTCCTGGAAACCCTCGACACCGGCAAGCCGCTGTCGGAAACGCTGGTGGCCGATGCCACGTCGGGGGCGGATGCGCTCGAATATTTCGGCGGCCTCGCCGGCACGCTGGGCGGCGAGACGATCCCCGCCGCCGGCGGCGATTTCATCTACACGCTGCGCGAACCCCTGGGCGTCTGCGTCGGCATCGGCGCCTGGAACTATCCCACCCAGATCGCCTGCTGGAAGGCGGCCCCGGCGCTCGTGTGCGGCAATGCCATGGTGTTCAAGCCCTCCGAGGTCACGCCGATGGGCGCGCTCATGGTGGCCGGCATCCTGCACGAGGCCGGCCTGCCCGCGGGCGTCTTCAACGTGGTGCAGGGCCTGGGCGAGGTGGGCGGCGCGCTGGTGGCCGATCCGCGCGTGGCCAAGGTCTCGCTCACCGGATCGGTGCCGACGGGCCGGCGCGTCTATGCCGCCGCCGCCGCGGGGATGAAGCATGTGACGATGGAACTGGGCGGCAAGTCGCCGCTCGTCATCTTCGAGGACGCCGACCTCGACAGCGCGGTGTCGGGCGCGATCATGGGGAATTTCTATTCCTCGGGGCAGGTCTGCTCGAACGGGACGCGCGTCTTCGTGCAGCGCCCCCTGCGCGAGGCCTTCCTCGCCCGGCTTGGCGAACGCCTGAAGGGCGCGGTGATCGGCGATCCGATGGATCCGGCCACGACCTTCGGCCCGATGGCGAACGAACGCCAGCTCGGGATCGTCCTCGACTATGTCGCGAAGGGCATCGCCGAGGGCGCCCGCCTCGTCCATGGCGGCCACCGCCTGAACCGGCCCGGCTTCTGGATCGAGCCCACGGTCTTTGCCGATGTCACCGACGACATGACCATCGCCCGCGAGGAAATCTTCGGCCCGGTGCTCTCGGTCCTCGATTTCGACAGCGAATCCGAAGTGCTCGCCCGGGCCAACGCCACCGACTACGGCCTGGCCGCCGGGGTCTTCACCCGCGACATGGCGCGCGCGCACCGCATGGCCGCCGGGTTCGAAGCCGGCACCTGCTTTGTCAACGCCTACAACCTCACCCCGGTCGAAGGCCCCTTCGGCGCGGTCAAGCAATCGGGCGTCGGACGCGAGAATTCGCGCCTCGCCCTCGACCATTACAGCCAGATGAAATCGGTCTATGTCGGCATGGGCCCCTTCTCGGCGCAGTTCTGAACAAGGGAGCGCGGCCATGATCGCCGATTACGTCATCGTGGGCGCCGGTTCGGCCGGCTCTGCCATCGCCTTCCGGCTGAGCGAGGCGGGAAAATCCGTCATCGTCGTCGAATACGGCGGCAGCGACTTCGGCCCCTTCATCAACATGCCCGGCGCGCTGTCCTATCCGATGAACATGGGCATCTACGACTGGGGATTCCAGACCGAGCCCGAACCGCATCTGGGCGGGCGCGTCCTGGCCACCCCGCGCGGCAAGGTGATCGGCGGATCGTCGTCGATCAACGGCATGGTCTATGTGCGCGGCCATGCCCGCGACTATGACACCTGGGCCGCCATGGGGGCCACCGGCTGGTCGCATGCCGATGTGCTGCCGTATTTCCGGCGCATGGAGGACTGGCACGGCGACGCGCGCGAGGGCGAGGGCGACCCCGACTGGCGCGGCCGCGGCGGCCCGCTGCATGTGACGCGCGGCCCGCGCGACAACCCGCTCACCCGCGCCTTCGTCGAGGCCGGGCGCGAGGCCGGCTATCCGGTGACGCAGGACTACAACGGCGCCCGGCAAGAGGGCTTCGGCGCCATGGAGGCCACGATCTGGAAGGGCCGGCGCTGGTCGGCGGCGAGTGCCTATCTGAAACCCGCGCTGCGCGGCGGCAACTGCACGCTGGTGCGCGGCCTGGCCCGGCGCGTGGTGATCCGCGACGGCCGCGCCCGCGGGGTCGAGATCGACCGCGGCCGCGGCCCCGAGGTGATCGAGGCGCGCGCCGAGGTGGTGATCGCCGCCTCGACCATCAACTCGCCCAGGCTGCTCATGCTCTCGGGCATCGGCCCGGCGGCGCATCTGGCCGAGCACGGGATCACGCCGCTGGCCGACCGGCCGGGCGTGGGCCAGAACCTTCAGGACCATCTGGAGATGTATATCCAGATGCAGTCGAAGCTGCCGGTGACGCTGCACCGCTACTGGAACCTCATCGGCAAGGCGTTCGTCGGCGCGCAATGGCTCTTTACGCGCAGGGGGGTCGGCGCCTCGAACCAGTTCGAAAGCTGCGCCTTCATCCGCTCGCGCGCGGGGGTGGACTATCCCGACATCCAGTATCACTTCATCCCGATCGCCGTGCGCTATGACGGCAAGGCCGCGGCCGGCGGCCACGGCTTCCAGGCGCATGTCGGGCCGATGCGCTCGCCTTCGCGCGGCGCGGTGACGCTGCGCTCGGCCGATCCGCGCGACCGGCCGCGCATCCTCTTCAACTACATGTCGCATCCCGACGACTGGCGCGACTTCCGCGCCTGCATCCGGCTCACGCGGGAAATCTTCGCCCAGCCCGCCTTCGCCCCCTATGCCGGGCGCGAGATCCAGCCCGGCGCCGGCCTCGTCACCGACGACGAACTCGACGGCTTCATCCGCGATCATGTCGAAAGCGCCTATCACCCCTGCGGCACCTGCCGCATGGGCGCGGCCGACGATCCGCGCGCGGTGGTCGATCCCGAATGCCGCGTCATCGGGGTCGAGGGGCTGCGCGTGGCCGATTCCTCGATCTTCCCGCAGGTGACGAACGGCAACCTGAACGCGCCCTCGATCATGACCGGCGAAAAGGCCGCCGACCACATCCTCGGCCGCCGCCTGCCGCCCGCCAATCTCGAACCCTGGCAGAACCCCGCCTGGGCCACCTCGCAGCGCTAGGCGGCCCCCGCCCGGCGCGCCCCTTCATCTGTCCCCAAATATCCCGGGGGGAGTCGCCCCGCAGGGGCGACGGGGGGCAGCGCCCCCCCACCCGGCCGCCGCCCGCTCAGCCGATGGTGACCAGGGCGTGGCGCTTCCTGCCGGCCGACAGCTTCACCGGCCGCGCCAGCATCGCCGCCTGGAACATCCGCCCCGGATCGGTGATCGCCTCGTCGTCCACCCGCGCGCCGCCGCTCTCGATCAGGCGCCGCGCCTCCTTGCCCGAAGGCGCAAGGCCCGAGCGCACGAAAAGCTGGCTGACCGAGATGCCGTTGCCCACCTCGGCGGGCGCCAGCACCAGCGTCGGCAATTCGCCGCCCACGCCGCCCTCCTCGAACACCTGCCGCGCCGTGGCTTCGGCCGCCGCCGCCGCCTCCTCGCCATGCAGCAGCGCCGTCACCCGGTTGGCCAGCACGATCTTGGCCTCGTTGATCTCGGCCCCGCCCAGCGCGCCCAGCCGCCGGCATTCCCCGGCCTCGAGATCGGTATAGAGCAGCAGGAACCGCCCGGTATCGGCGTCGGTGGTGTTGCGCCAGAACTGCCAGAACTCGTAGGGGCTGAGCATGTCGCCATTGAGCCAGACCGCCCCGCCCGCGCTCTTGCCCATCTTGCGCCCGTCCGACGTGGTCAGCAGCGGCGTGGTCAGGCCGTAGATCTCGTGATCGAGCACCCGGCGCGTCAGGTCGATGCCGTTGACGATGTTGCCCCACTGGTCCGATCCGCCCATCTGGAGCACACAGCCGTAGCGGCGGTGGATTTCGAGGAAATCGTAGGCCTGGAGGATCATGTAGTTGAATTCGAGGAACGACAGCGACTGTTCGCGGTCAAGGCGCGATTTCACCGATTCGAACGACAGCATCCGGTTCACCGAGAAGTGCCGCCCGATGTCGCGCAGGAAGTCGAGATAGTTCAGCCCGTCGAGCCATTCGGCATTGTTGAGCATGAGCGCCCCGGTCTCGGTGGCGCCGTAATCGAGATAGCGCGCAAAGACCGACTTCATCCCGGCGATATTGACGTCGATCGCCTCGGGCGTCAGCAGCGGGCGCTCGTCGGCGCGAAACGACGGATCGCCGACCTTGGTCGTGCCCCCCCCCATCAGGGTGATCGGCCGGTGCCCGGTCTGCTGGAACCAGCGCAGGAGCATGATGTTCAGCAGATGCCCGACATGAAGCGAGCGCGCCGTCGCGTCATAGCCGATGTAGGCCGTCACCACCCCGCGCGAGAGCCGTTCGTCAAGGCCCTGATAATCGGTGCAATCCGCCAGAAAGCCGCGATCCATGATCGTGGCCATGAACTCGGACCTGGGATGGTAGGTCATGATCTTGTTCCCCGCCTTGCGTCGGTCCACTCTATAAGTCGGCCATGGGGCGAGGGAAAGCGCATGTTGGGCAAGGGGGCGGTCTGGGCGCTCGGGGCGATGTCGGGCACCTCGCTCGACGGGGTGGACGCGGCGCTGCTGCACACGGACGGCGAACGCATCGCCGGGTTCGGGGTCTCGGGCTTTCGCGCCTATGGCGCGGCGGAACGCGCGGTGCTTCTGCGCGCGCTCGGGCAATGGGAGGGGCCGCAGGTCGCCGCGGCCGCCGCGCTGGTGGGGCGCGCGCATGTCGAGGCGCTCGCGCCGCTGCTGGCGGGGGCGCCCGGGGTCGCGCTGGTGGGGTTCCACGGCCAGACGCTGGCCCATGATCCGCAGGGGCGCGGCACGCATCAGGCCGGCGACGGCGCGGCGCTGGCGCGCGCCCTTGGCCGGCCGGTGGTCTGGGATTTCCGCACCGCCGATGTCCGCCTCGGGGGCGAGGGGGCGCCGCTCGCCCCGTTCTTCCATTTCGCGCTGGCGAAATGGCTGGGTGCGACGGCGCCGGTGGCCTTTCTCAACCTGGGCGGGGTCGGCAACCTGACCTGGGTCGATCCCGCGCAGCCCGCGCCCGAAGTGCCCGGCGCGCTGCTGGCCTTCGACACCGGGCCGGCGAATGCGCCGGTCGATGACCTGATGCGCGCGCGGCGCGGGCAGGACCGCGACACCGACGGCGCCCTGGCCGCCACGGGCGAGGTCGATGCGGCCGTGGTCACGCGCTTTCTCGGGCATCCGCATTTCCCGCGCCTGCCGCCCAAGTCCCTTGACCGCGACGCCTGGTCGGGCCTGCTGGCCGAGGTCGCGGATCTGTCCGATGCCGATGCGGCGGCCACGCTCACCGCCTGCGCGGCGGCGGCGGTGATGCGCGGGATGGAGCATTGCCCCCGCCCGCCCGCGCGCCTGCTGGTGGGCGGCGGCGGGCGGCACAACCGCACGCTCATGGCGATGATCGCGGCCGCGGTCGATTGCCCGGTCGCCCCGGTCGAGGAGGCGGGGCTCGATGGCGACATGCTCGAGGCGCAGGCCTTCGCCCATCTGGCGGTGCGCGTGGCGCGCGGCCTGCCCACCTCATGCCCCGGCACCACCGGCGTGCGCGCGGCGGTGGGCGGCGGCATCGTCAGCCAGCCCTGAGGCAGGATGCCGCAGCGCCCGCGGATTCCCGCCGCCGCCGGATCGCGTTTGCGTGAGCGCGGTTGAAACCCCGCGCCCCGGCCCCACCTCTGGCACGAGCCCGGCTTGCCGGGAGTGACAGCAGGAGAAACTGATGTTCCGAACCGCGATGATCGCCTCGATCCTTGGCCTTGGCGCCCTCCCGGCGTTGGCCGGCGGCCTGGCCCCGATCCAGCCCGAGCCCGTGGTCCAGGCCCCCGTGCCCGTCGCGCCGGCCGTCCGGCCCTCGGCCGACTGGAGCGGGTTCTACCTCGGTGCGCAGGGCAGCTATGCCACCTTCGACTGGGAACAGGGCACCACCTCCGGCTCGGGCGAGAGCACCGGCATCTGGGGCGGTCATGCCGGCTACATGCACGATTTCGGCAACTTCGTCGTCGGTGGCGAAGCGACCTACGACTCGCTCACCTCGATCACCGACATCGTGCCCGGCACCGATGGCGAAAGCATGATCGCGCTCAAGGCGCGGCTGGGCTATGACATGGGCCGCATCCTGCCCTATGTGACGGCGGGCGGCGCCTATCTCACCACCACCGGCGGCATCGCCGACAGCGACAGCGGCTATCTCTATGGCGCGGGCGCGGATTTCGCGCTGACCGACACCTGGCGCCTCGGGGCCGAGGTGACGCAAAGCCGGTTCGACGATTTCGCCGGCAGCGGCCAGGACATCACCGGCACGCAGGCGACGCTGCGGGTGTCCTTCGCCTTCTGATCGCGGATCAGGTGCAACAGGAAGGGGGCCCGCGCCGGCCCCCTTTCGCTTTCCCAGACGGGTAGCGCCTCAGCCCCGCGCCGCGACCCCGGTGGCATGATCCAGCAGCCGCGCGACCGCATCGGCCAGGCGACCGTCCTCGACCGTCAGGGCCAGCCGCACATGCCCGGCGGCCGCGCCGCCAAAGCTCTCGCCCGGCATGACCGCGACCCGCTGCGCATCGAGCAGGCCATGCGCGAATGCCTCGCCGCTCATCCCGGTCGCCCTGATGTCGAGCAGCGCATACATCGCCCCCTGCATCGGCGCGGCATGGATCAGGTTCTGTCCGGCCAGCGCGCGCTCGACGATGGCGCGGCGGCGGCGAAAGGGTTCGGCCACGGCCGCCTCGAACGCGGGCGGCAATCCCAGCGCGAACAGCGCCGCGTCCTGCACGAAGCCGGGGATGCCATAGTTCGTATGCGTGGCCAGATCGGTCATCGGCCCGATCGCGGATGGCGGGCCGACGATCCAGCCGATGCGCGATCCGGTCATGGCATGGGATTTCGACAGCGATCCGATGACGAAGGTGCGCTCCTTCATCCCGGGCAGGGCGCGCGGGGTGATGTGGCGGCCGTCCCAGACCTGGGTGTCATAGACCTCGTCCGAGATGAGCCACAGCTCATGATCGCGGCAGACCCGGGCAATGCCGTCGAAAGTGGCGGCGGAATAGACCGCGCCGGTCGGGTTGTTGGGCGAATTCACCAGCATGACGCGCGCGCCGCCCCCCGCGGCGGCCGCGGCCAGATCGGCCTCGCGCGGCTGGAACCCGTGGGCGGCCAGCGCCGTCACCGGGCGGGGCAGGGCGCCCGCGGCGCGGATCGTGCCGGGATAGGTCGCATACCAGGGGTCGATCAGGAGGGCGCCGTCGCCCGGATCGCAGGTGGCGCTGAGGGCGGCGAACAGCCCGAACTGCCCGCCCGCGGTGATCAGCACCTCGTCGGGATGCGTGGGCACGCCGGTGCGCGCCACCACCCGCGCCGCCACCGCGCGCCGCAGCCGGTCGGTGCCGGGGATCGCGGCATAGCCGGTGTGGCCCGCGCGCGCGGCCCGGTCCATCGCATCGAGGATCGCCGGATCGGTGCGCCGGTCAGGCTCGCCCACGGTCAGGTCGGCGACATCCTCGCCCGCCTCGCGCAAGGCGCGCGCGCGTCGTGACAATTCCCAGCCGTCGCTGCCGGCCACGGTGATGGAGCGGATCTGTCGGGAGAGCTGCATGCCGCCGCCATGCCTGCCGCCGCGCATGAAGTCAACAGTCCCGAGGTCGACGCCGGTGCCGGGGGGCGCTGCCCCCCGCCGCCCTGCGGGCGCCTCCCCCCGGGGTATTTCAGACAAAGATGAAGGGGGCCCCTTCATCTGTCCCCAAATATCCCGGGGGTGAGCCGCGCCAGCGGCGAGGGGGCAGCGCCCCCTCCGCCCGAGCGGGATCGGGTCCGGGCCGCAGAAGTCCGGGCGCTCAGCCCGCGCGGGCCTGGCGCTTGCGTTCATGCGGATCGAGGAACCGCTTGCGCAGCCGGATCGCGTTCGGCGTCACCTCGACCAGTTCGTCGTCCTCGACATAGGCGATCGCCTGTTCGAGCGACATGATCACCGGCGGCGTGAGGCGCACCGCCTCGTCCGTGCCCGAGGCGCGGATATTGGTGAGCTTCTTGCCCTTGAGCGGGTTCACCTCGAGGTCGTTGTCGCGCGAATGCTCGCCGATGATCATGCCTTCGTAGACCGGATCCTGCGGGTTGATGAACATGCGCCCGCGCTCCTCGAGGTTCCACAGCGCATAGGCCACCGCCACGCCGTTCTCCATCGAGATGAGCACGCCCTGCCGGCGGCCCTGGATCGGCCCCTTGTGCGGGGTCCAGCCGTGGAACAGCCGGTTCAGCACCCCGGTGCCGCGCGTGTCGGTCAGGAATTCGCCCTGATACCCGATGAGCCCGCGCGACGGCACATGGGCGATGATCCGGGTCTTGCCCGCGCCCGCCGGCCGCATGTCCACCAGTTCGCCCTTGCGCGGCCCGGTGACCTTCTCCACCACCGCGCCGGTGAATTCGTCGTCCACGTCGATGGTCACTTCCTCGACCGGCTCGAGGGTCGTGCCCCCTTCCTCGCGGAAGATGACGCGCGGCCGCGAGATCGACAGTTCGAACCCCTCGCGGCGCATGTTCTCGATCAGCACCCCCATCTGGAGTTCGCCGCGCCCCGCCACCTCGAACGCCTCGCCGCCCGGGGTATCGGTGACGCGGATCGCCACGTTCGATTCCGCCTCGCGCATGAGGCGTTCGCGGATCACGCGCGACTGCACCTTCTTGCCGTCGCGCCCCGCAAGCGGGCTGTCGTTGATGCCGAATGTGACCGAGATGGTCGGCGGGTCGATCGGCTGCGCCGGCAACGCCACCTCGACCTCGGGCGCGCAGATCGTGTCGGCGACCGTGGCCTTGTCCATGCCGGCCAGCGTGACGATGTCGCCCGCCTCGGCCTGGTCGATCGGCTGGCGCCCCAGCCCGCGGAAGGCGAGGATGCGCGAGACCCGGAACGATTCGATCCGCTCGCTCTTGCGCGACAGCGCCTTCACCGTCTCGCCCGCGCGCAGGGTGCCCGATTCGACCCGCCCGGTCAGGACGCGGCCCAGGAACGGGTCATAGCCCAGCGTCGTCGCCAGCATGGCAAAGGGCTCGTTCCGGCGCGCGGCCTGCGCCGGCGGCGGCACATGGCGCAGGATCAGGTCGAACAGCGCCGACAGATCCTGGCGCGGCCCGTCCAGCGCCAGATCCGCCCAGCCCGCGCGCCCCGAGGCATAGACATGCGGAAAGTCGAGCTGTTCGTCCGTGGCGCCCAGATTGGCGAACAGGTCGAACACATCCGACAGCGCCCGGTCCGGATCGCCGTCCGGGCGATCGACCTTGTTCACCACCACGATCGGCCGCAGCCCCAGGGCCAGCGCCTTGGAGGTGACGAATTTCGTCTGCGGCATCGGCCCCTCGGCCGCATCCACGAGCAGGCAGACCCCGTCCACCATGGTGAGGATACGCTCGACCTCGCCGCCGAAATCGGCGTGGCCGGGGGTATCGACGATGTTGATGCGCGTGCCCTGCCATTCGACCGAAGTGGCCTTGGCCAGGATGGTGATGCCGCGCTCGCGCTCGATATCGCCCGAATCCATGACGCGCTCGCCCACGTCCTGATTGTCGCGCCAGGTGCCCGACTGGCGCAGCAGCTGGTCGACCAGCGTCGTCTTGCCATGGTCCACATGGGCGATGATGGCGATGTTGCGGAAATCCATCTCTGTCTCGCTAGGGCGCGGGTTGCGCCCGCCGCCTTTAGAGGGCGGAGCGGGAAAACGCCAGTGCCGCCCGCGTCAATGCCCGGCCGTGGCCGAGAAAAGGTTGATCACGAGGACTCCGGCCAGGATGAGGCCGATCCCCGCCACCGCCGCCAGGTCGAGTTTCTGGCCCAGAAACAGCCCCACCAGCGCGACAAGGACGATGCCCAGCCCCGACCAGACCGCATAGACGATGCCGGTCGGGATCACCCGCACCGCGACCGACAGCAGGTAGAAGGCGATCGCATAGCCGATGATCACCAGGACCGAGGGCCACAGGCGGGTGAACTGCTCGCTCGCGCGCAGCGCCGAGGTGGCGATCACCTCGGCGGCGATGGCAAGGGCAAGCAGGATGTGGATGCCGGACATGACCCGCCTTCCCACTCCGCCGCGCCGGGGTCAAGCCACGATGTAGCGGTCGCGCCGGTGATTGATGGCGATGACGAGGTTCACCACCGCCGCCCCCAGGAAACTCGTGCCCACCGTCACCGGATCGAGGACCAGGAACGCCGCCGCGAACAGGCCCGCATCGAACAGCAGTTGCACATGCCCGGCCCGGAACCCGGTGCGGTCCTGCACGATCAGCCCGAGGATGCCGATGCCGCCCAGACTGGCCCCGTGGCGGAACAGCGCCAGCAGCGCCGAGCCCGAGACGAGGCCGAACAGCACCGCCCCGAACAGCGGATCGACCCGGGCAAAGGACATCCACCCCGGCATGAGCATCGACAGGACCGAAAGCCCCGCCACCGAGAGGAAGGTCCTGATCACGAACCCCGCCCCCATCCGCCGCCAGCCCAGCCAGTAGAAGGGCAGGTTGATGACAAAGAACACCGGCCCGAAGCTCCAGCCCGTGGCATAGGAGATGAGGACGGCCAGCCCCGCCGTCTGCCCGGTGACCAGGCCCAGATGGGTCAGCAGCAGGATGCCGAATCCGGCAAGGGTGACCCCATAGACCAGGCCCTGCGCATCCTCGAACAGACTGTGGTGCGTACTGTCGCCCATGGCCGCGACTGACCGCGCGCGG
>JADYZU010000066.1 GCA_020852925.1 Rubellimicrobium sp.
AGCCGCAGCAGCCCGAAAAAAGAAAGACGCAAACCATGCCTTGGCCCCAACATGACCCGAAATCCATAGTTAGAAGTGGCTCACTTCTCGATGGAAAACCCGGCTCAGTTCTGGGTGGAAATCAACAATCTGCCGGACCGGGGGGCGGGGCGCGTCTGGCTCATCAAGGGCTCCGGCTGGCGAGGCTGCGGTTCGGGGCGCGACCGGACCGGCTTGAATCAGGCGCGCATGCCGAATAGTTAGTGATTGATCACTTACTGTCAAGAGGGCCGAATGACCAGCCGTCCCGCCTATCTGTCAGCCGAAGAGCGGCGCGATCTCACGGTGCAGACCGTCATCGACCTTGCCGCGCTCCAGAACCCGGCCGAAATCACCACCACGGATATCGCCACCAGAATGGGCGTGACGCAAAGCGCGCTCTTTCGCCATTTCCCGACCAAGAACGCGATCCTTCAGGCGGTGATGGAATGGGTTGCGACGCGGCTGATGGCGCGGATCGACCGGGTGCTGGCGGACGCGCCCTCGCCGATGGCGGCGCTCGAGACCGCCTTTCTCACCCATGTCGACATGGTCGTGCGCCATCCCGGCGCGCCGCGCGTGCTGTTTGGCGAATTGCAGCGCGCGGATCCGACCCCGGCCCGGATGGTGGCACAGGCGCTGCTGCAGCAATACGCCGAAAAGCTGCGCCGCCTTGTCAGGGACGGCAAGGAGGCCGGCGAACTTGCGCCCGACACCGACGAATCCGCGGCGGCCACGCTGTTCATCGGCATGATCCAGGGGCTGACCGTGCAGGCGCTCATTTCCGGCGATGTCCGCCGCATGCGGGCGGACGCGCCCCTGACATTCGCGCTGTTCCGACGGGCCCTGACCGCCCCGGCACCGGCCCCGCCGTCCGGGGGCACCTGACGGCGACCGCCCCGCCCCCCGCATTCACGCAAGGAGGTCAGCCCTTTTCGTGAAAGAAGGCATAGATCGCGTCGGCCATGCCTTCGGATATGCCGGCAACTGCCCTGAGGTCGGCAGGGTTCGCGCGGCTGACCGCCTTGGCCGATCCGAAATGCGCCAGAAGCGCGCGCTTGCGCGTCGGGCCGACGCCGGGGATTTCGTCAAGCGGGGTCGCCCCCACGGCCCTGGCCCGCTTGGCGCGATGGGTGCCGATCGCGAAACGGTGCACCTCGTCGCGCAGGCGCTGGATGAAATAGAGCACCGGGTCATTGTGCGACAGCGCCTTGACGGGCCTGCCGGTGCGATGAAACTCTTCCTTGCCGAGGTTGCGGTCCACGCCCTTGGCCACGCCGATCACCGGGATGTCCTCGACCCCGAGATCCGCCAGGATCCCGTCCACGGCCGAAATCTGCCCGGCGCCGCCGTCGATGAGCAGCAGATCCGGCCAGCCCGCCCCCTCGCGGCCAGGATCCTCTTTCAGCAGGCGGGTAAAGCGGCGGGTCATCACCTCGCGCATCATGCCGAAATCGTCGCCGGGGGTGATGTCGGTGCCGCGGATGTTGAACTTGCGATACTGGCCCTTCTCGAAACCATCGGGGCCAGCCACCACCATCGCGCCCACCGCATCCGTGCCCATGATGTGCGAGTTGTCATAGACCTCGATCCGCCGCGGCGGCGCGTCAAGGTCGAATGCCTCGGCCAGCTCGTCGAGCAGCCGCAGTTGCGTGGCACTTTCGGACATGCGCCGCGCCAGGCTTTCGCGCGCGTTGCGCAGCGCGCCCTCGACCAGTTCGGCCTTCTCGCCGCGCTGCGGGACGGCGATCTCGACCCGGCGGCCACGCCGCCCGGACAGGGCCTCGGCCATGAGATCGGGATCGTCGAGCCCGTGCGACAGCAGGATCAGCGGCGGCGGATCGCGCTGGTCGTAGAACTGGCCGACAAAGGCCTGCATCACCTCGGCGGCGTCGGCATCGGCGGCAAGGCGCGGATAATAGTCGTGATTGCCCCAGTTCTGGTGCGCGCGGATGAAGAAGACCTGAACGCAGGCCTGCCCGCCCTCCATGTGCAGCGCGATCACGTCGCCCTCGGACACGGTGCGCGGATTGATCCCCTGCGCGGTCTGCACCGAGGTCAGCGCCCGGATCCGGTCGCGCAGCGCCGCGGCGCGTTCGTATTCCATGGCCTCGGCAGCCTCGGCCATCTGACGGGCCAGTTCCTCCTGAAGATCGGTGGAGCGGCCGGCAAGGAACCGTTTGGCGTCATTGATCGTGCCGGCATAATCGGCCTCGCTGATCAGGCCCACGCAGGGCGCGGAACAGCGCTTGATCTGATAGAGGAGGCAGGGCCGGGTGCGTCCCGCGAACACCGCATCGGTGCACGAGCGCAGCAGGAACGCCTTCTGAAGCTGGTTCAGAGTCCGGTTCACCGCGCCCGCGCTGGCGAAGGGGCCGAAATAGTCGCCCTTCTCCTTTCGCGCGCCGCGATGCTTCTTCACCATCGGGAAGGGGTGATTGCCGGTCAGCAGGATGTTCGGGAACGACTTGTCGTCGCGCAGCAGGACGTTGTAGCGCGGCTTGAGCTGCTTGATCAGGTTCTGTTCGAGAAGCAGCGCCTCGGTCTCGGTCCGGGTCGTGAGGAACATCATCGACGCGGTTTCCGAGATCATCCGCGCGATCCGGGGGCTGTGGTCGCCCGGCCGTGCATAATTCGACACCCGCGCCCTGAGATTGCGCGCCTTGCCGACATAGAGCAGCCGGCTCTCGGCATCGAGCATCCGGTAGACGCCGGGGCTCATGTCGAGCTGGCGCAGATAGGCCCGGATCACCTCATGCCCGGTGGCGACGGGTTCCCCGCTCATCGCTGCCCCCTCCGATTCCCCCGGAACCGAGTCATGCCCAGCCGCCCGACGCAAGGGGGAACCTGTGGAGAACTCCTGTGGACAAGTCGGTGGGTGAAATTCCGGCAAGGCGGAATTTCCCTTGGATCCGGCAGGTTTCGCCGTGCTGCCCTGGGCGCGGACAGCCGGCCAAGCCGTTGATCGTTCAGGGAAACATTGTTAAGTCGCGCTAACATCATGGAATCGTTACCATTGCGTGACCGCATTGCCCGCCGGTGGGTAACTTGGCCGCAATGTCACTCGGGCCCGAGGACATCGGGGGTCCGCCAGCCCAGATGCTGCCCGCCATCGACCGCGATCATCTGTCCGGTCACCGCCCGCGCATCGACCAGATAGGACAGCGCGGCGCAGATATCGGCAGGATCGGCGCCCCGCTCGAGCACGGTTGCCGCGCGCTGGCGGGCGAAATGCCCTTCGGTCTGACGCGCACCGCGCAGCGTCGGGCCGGGGCCGATCGCGTTCACCCGCACCCGGGGCGCCAGCGCCTGCGCCGCGGTGCGCGTCAGCGTCCAGAGCGCGGATTTGGCAATCGTGTAGGTCATGAATTCCGGCGTGAGCTTCCACACCCGCTGGTCGATCATGTTGACGATCAGGGCCTGCGCCACCGGCTCACCCGTGGCGTCCGGCACCGGGTCGGGGGCCTGCGCGGCCAGAGCCTGCATGAGGACGAAAGGCGCGCGCAGGTTCGATTCCAGGTGCCGGTCCCAACTCGCGCGGGTGGCGCTGGTGATCGTGTCGTATTCGAAGATCGAGGCGTTGTTGACCAGAAGCGTTACCGGCCCGCCCAGGGCGCCGGCCGCCCGGGGGATCAGGGGCGCGACCTGCGATTCCACCAGCAGATCGGCCCCGAGCGCCACCGCCTGCCGTCCCATGGCGCGGATTTCCTCGACCAGCGTGGCCGCCGCCCGATCGGATGTGGCGTAATGCACCGCCACGTCATGGCCGCGCTCCGCCAGATGCAATGCCATCGCCCGGCCAAGGCGGGCGGCGGCGCCGGTGACAAGCGCCCTCATCCGCGTCTCCCGCCACAGTCGCAGGGCCCCCGCCCGATGCGCGGGCGCCCGCAATCCGGGCAGAACCGCCCGCCGCGCCGGCCGGGCAGGCGTGCACGGCCGACGATGGCAAGCACCGCGACGGCGACCAGAAGGAACAGCGCTGCCTTGATCACCATGGCTAGAGCCCGTAGCGCGCGAACATCGCCCGCTCCTCGATCGCGTCGAGTGCCTGACCGGCCGCCGCCATGCCAAGGCGCGCGAACAGGCCGCGCCGTGGCGCCAGCTTGCGGAAACGGACCCTGGGGCCGAATATTTCCTGCATCTTCGGGACTAGATGTCCGATCCCGTCTGCCAGACCAAGCCCGACCGCGCGCTGCCCGAGCCAGAATTCCCCCGTGAAAAGCGCCGGATCATCCGTCAACCGCGCCCCTCGCCGCGCGCGGACATGGGCGATGAAATGGCCGTGCAATTCGTCGAGCAGAACCTTCAGCCGCGCGACATCCTCGTCGCGTTGGGGCTGAAACGGGTCGCGCTGCGATTTCGCTGCGCCGGCGGTGTGGATGCGCCGCTCGATCCCGTGGCGGGCGATGAGATCCTGAAGGCCGAAGCCGGTGGAAATCACGCCGATCGACCCCACGATCGAGCCGGGATCGACCCAGATCGCATCGGCCGCGCTGGCAAGCCAGTATCCCCCCGAGGCCGCCACGTCCTCGACGAAGGCGTGGACGGGCACCTTCTTCTCTTCGGACAGGCGGCGGATGCGCGCGGCGATGAGCGCCGATTGCACCGGTGAGCCGCCGGGCGAGTTGATCTCGAGCGCGACCGCCGCCGGCCGGCCGCGACTGAAGGCCCGGGTGATCAGCGGCGCGAGGGCGGAATCCGAGAGCCCCCCGCGCCCGGTGGAAATCGCGCCCTGAAGGCGCAGGACCGTCACAACCGGCGACGGGGCAAGAAAGGGGAGAAGCCTGTTCATGGTCCGGGAACCTAGGCCCCCCCGGTCGCCGCGGCAAGGTCATCCCCCGTGTGAAGTCGTCATCGCGGCCTTGTGCAGGGATGTCCTGGTTCCGCCGTCGGGGGGGGAAGGAAATTCGCGAATTTCCTTCCGGCGCCCGGACCGAAGGGCAGGGCAACATCTGACGCCGCGGTGCCGGTCGGCCCCGCACCCCGGCGGTGGCGGGCCGTGTCGCGCCGGGGCAATCCGGCGCCGCAAAGCCGCGCGAATTCCTGTCCTTGCGCTCTAGGCTGGCCGGGCCCCGTCCCGACCGTCACGAAGGATCGCCCATGTCCCGCGACCCGCTGCTTCAGCCCTGTTCCCTCGGGCATCTCACCTTGCGCAACCGCATCATGACCACCGCGCACGAACCCGCCTATACCGAGGACGGGATGCCCAAGGACCGCTACCGCGCCTATCACGTCGCCCGCGCGCGGGCCGGCGTGGCGATGGTGATGACCGCGGGGTCGGCCACGGTCTCGCGCTCGTCGCCGCCGGCCTTCGGCAATGTCCTTGCCTGGAAGGACGAGGTGGTGAAGTGGATGTCGCTGCTGACCCGCGAATGCCACGACGAGGGCTGTGCGGTCATGATCCAGTTGACCCATCTGGGCCGGCGCACCCATTGGGCGCGGGGGGACTGGCTGCCGGTCGTCGCGCCCGGTCCCGACCGCGAGCCGGCGCATCGGGCATTCCCCAAGATCATCGAGGACTGGGAGATCGAGCGCATCATCCGCGACTATGCCGATGCGACCGGGCGCATGGCCGCCGCCGGGGTCGATGGCGTGGAGTTCGAGATGTATGGCCATCTTCTCGACCAGTTCCTGTCGCCCCTGACCAACCGGATGGAGCCGCCCTGGGGCGGATCGTTCGAGAACCGGCTGCGCTTTGCCGAAACCGTGCTGACCGAGTGCCGCCGCCGGGTGGGTGCGGGGTTCCTTCTGGGCATCCGCTATGTCGCGGACGAGGCCGCCCGGGGCGGGATCACCACGGACGAGGGCGTGGCGGTGGCGCGGCGGTTCCGCGACCTTGGCCTCATCGACTTTGTCAACGTGATCCGCTGGCGCATCCATACCGATGCGGCGCTTGCCGATGTGATCCCGGTGCAGGGCATGGCACTGGCCCCGCATCTGGATTTCGCGGGCCGCATCCGCGCCGAGACCGGCCTGCCCACCTTTCACGCCGCGCGCATCCCCGATGTGGCGACCGCGCGTCATGCGGTGGCGAACGGGCTTCTGGACATGGTGGGGATGACGCGGGCGCATATGGCCGATCCCCTCATCGTGCAGAAGATCCGCGAGGGCCGCGAGCACGAGATCCGCCCCTGCGTCGGCGCCACCTACTGCCTTGACCGCATCTACATGGGGGGTGAGGCGCTTTGCATCCACAACGCCGCTACCGGGCGCGAGTTGTCGATGCCCCATGTCGTGGCTCCGGCGGCGCGGGCGCGGCGGGTGGTGGTGGCGGGGGCGGGGCCGGCCGGCCTCGAGGCGGCGCGGGTCGCGGCCGAACGCGGCCACCGAGTCACCCTGTTCGAGGCCGCAGGACAGCCCGGCGGGCAGGTCCGGCTGATCGCGCGGATGAAGCGGCGCGCCGAGATGGCCGGCATCATCGACTGGCGCATGGCGCAATGCGCGGCGCGCGATGTCGATTTCCGCTTCGACTGCTGGGCCGAGGCCGGGGATGTCCTTGCGCTCGATCCCGATATCGTCGTCGTCGCCACCGGCGGCCTGCCGCACAAGGACGTGCTGGAGGCCGGCAACGACCTGACGGTCGGCACCTGGGACATCATCGCGGGCGATGTGCGGCCGGGGGCGGATGTGCTGATCCATGACGACGCGGGCGATCACGCCGCGCTTCAGGCGGCCGACGTGATTTCGGCCGCGGGCGGCCGGGTCGAGGTGCTCAGCCCCGAACGCACCCTTGCCATCGAGGTGATGGGCCTGAACCTGGTGCCCTACATGCGCGCGCTTCAGCCACGCGGCGTGCGGTTCAGCCAGGCGCAGCGCCTGCTCTCGGTCCGGCGCGAAGGCAACCGCCTGATCGCCCGGATCGGGAGCGACTATGGCCCCCATGTCGAGGAACGCGCCTTCGACCAGATCGTGGTGAACCACGCCACCCTGCCCAATGCCGGGCTTTATTTCGATCTCAAGCCGCTGTCGCGCAACAGGGGCGCGGTCGATCACGACGCGCTGGCGCTGGGGCAGGTGCAGCCGGGTCTGGACGAGGCGGGGTTCACCCTCTGGCGGATCGGTGACGCGGTTTCGGCCCGCGACATTCACGCGGGGATCCATGATGCGCTGCGCCTGTTGAAGGATGCGTGAGCGCAGCCACCACCGACTTGACCCCGATCAAGGCGATCCCCACCATCGGGGGGATCATGACGGACGGGAGGATTGCCGATGATCAGTCAGGCACGCCGTGTCGCCATCGCTGCAGCGATGTTCCTGTCAGTCGCACCGGGCCTGCCCGCCGCCGCAGGCGACTGCACGGGCATCGTCGTCGATGTCCGGCCGCTTGCGCAGTACAATCATGCGCAGGGCACCGGCTATCTTGCCGTGCGCACCGGGCCGGGTTCGGATTTCGCCCAACTTGGCGAACTCTATCGCGGTGACGAGGTGGCGGTCTGGAACCGGCGCGGCAACTGGTACGAGGTCCAGTGCATGTCCGGCCAGTGCACGGCCCCGCTCTGGGGTCAGGCGATGCCGCATGGCTGGGTCTATGGGCGATATCTGCGGGTTGGCGGCGTCTGTCCCTGAGAGGCGGGCTTTCCTTCGGCGCGTCGCCCGCCTAGACGGGGGCCATGTCCGGCCCTGTCTTTGCCCTTTACCACAGCCGCCTCAGGGAAGGCGCGCTTGCCGCCGATCCGGCGCAGGAGGCGGCGCTGCCCGCGCTTGACCGCGTGGTGCAGGAACTGGCCCAGCCGCGCCGCAACGGGTTCTTCCGCAAGATGGCTCCGGTGCGCGGTGTCTATCTGTGGGGCGGTGTCGGGCGGGGCAAGTCGATGCTCATGGATCTGCTGGTCGGGGCGCTGACTGTTCCGGTCGAGCGGCGGCATTTCCACGAATTCATGCAATCGGTCCAGTCGGGGATGGAAGAGGCGCGCGCGCGCCGGGTCGATGACGCGATCCTGCCCGTGGCCGATGCCATCGCCGCGCGCATCCGCTGCCTGGCCTTCGACGAGATGGAGATCATCGACATCGCCGATGCGATGATCGTCGGGCGCCTGTTCGAGCGCCTGATCGACCGGGGCGTGTGCATTGTCACCACATCGAACCGGCCGCCTGCGGACCTTTATCGCGACGGGCTGAACCGGGCGCTGTTCCTGCCGTTCATCTCGCTCATCGAAGAGCGGCTCGAGGTGGTCGAGGTCGCGGGCGCCGGCGATCACCGCCGCACCGGGGCCGGGGGCGCGGGGCGCTATCTCAGCCCGGCCGATGCGCGGGCGCGGGCCAGGCTTGATGCGGTGTGGCAGGAGCTGACCGCAGGCCGGGCTGTGCCGCTGGTGCTGCCGGTCAACGGCCGCAACGTGACGATCCCGGCCTATCACGACGGGCACGCCCGCGCGAGTTTCTACCAGCTTTGCGACCAGCCGCTCGGCCCGGCGGATTACCTTGCGCTGGCGCGGGTGGCGCGGGTTCTTGTCCTCGAGGACATTCCCCGGCTTGGCGCCGAGAACTACAATCAGGCCCGCCGCTTTGTCACCCTGATCGACGCGCTCTACGAGGCGCATACCCGGCTCTATTGCAGCGCCGCGGCGCCGCCCGCCCGGCTGTATGTCGAGGGTGAGGGCGCCTTCGAATTCGCCCGCACCGCCAGCCGCCTGATGGAGATGCAGGCGGCCGGCTGGGGCGATCCGCGCGCGGAGGACACCGCCGCGGACGCCCCCCGGATCGTGCCGGGCGGGGCCTGAGGGGCTGCACCGGCCGGGCAAATGCAACGGGGGCCGTTGACCGGCCCCCTTTTGCCTTGCCGCTCGTTCCTGCCTGCCGCCGGGATCCCCGGTTAGGTGGGCGAAAACGGCCGGACGGGGCAGATGCCCGGATCAGGCCGCCGCGCGCAGCCGCAACCCAAAGGCGAGTAGCCCTTCATGATGCGGCTGCATTTCCATGCACCACAAATGCTAGGGCAAGTCAGGCGCACCCGTCAACGGAAAAGTGATTCGCGAACCAAGGCCCGCCGCCCCCCGATCGTCAAGGGGGCGGCGGGCGATTCTCAGCCGAACACCTTGGTCAGCGCGCGGTCCACGGCATCGGCGATCGCGTCGATGTCGTCCCTGGTGGCGATGAGGGCTGGCGCGAACAGCAGCGTGTTGTTCAGCCCCGGCATGGAGCGGTTCGACGCCCCGATGATCACCCCCTGCGCCATCACGTCGCCGGTGACGGCGGCCACTTCCTTTTCGCTCACCGGTTCGCGCGTGGCGCGGTCCTTGACCAGTTCGGCCCCGGCGAACAGACCCTTGCCGCGCACCTCGCCCACGACCGGGTGGCGCTCCCTGATGTCCTCGAGGCGCGCCATCAGATGCTCGCCCATCGCCACGGTATTGGCGAGAAGGCCCTCCTCCTCGATGATGCGCATGTTCTCGAGCGCGGCCGCCGGCCCGCCGGTGCAGCCGCCGAAGGTCGAGATGTCGCGGAAATAGCCAAGCTTGTCGGTGTCGTCCTTGAACATGTCGAACACGCGCTCGGTCGTGACGCAGCACGAGATCGCGGCATAACCCGAGGCCAGGCCCTTGGCCATGGTGACGATGTCGGGCTCGATCCCGTATTGCTGATAGCCGAACCACTTGCCGGTGCGGCCCATGCCGCAGACAACCTCGTCGATATGCAGCAGGATGTCGTACTTGCGGCAGATCTCCTGCACCCTCTCCCAATAGCCCCGGGGCGGCACGATGGCGCCGCCGCCGGCGGTGATCGGCTCAAGGCAGAGCGCGCCCACGGTATCGGGGCCTTCGCGCAGGATCACCTCCTCGATGGCGCCGGCCACGCGCTCGCCATAGTTCTCGCCGGCGTATTCGGGTTGCGCCCGGTATTCGAGGCAATGCGGCACCCGCACGAAGCCGGGCGCGAACGGCCCGTAAAGGGCGTTCCTTTCGTCCTGGCCGCCGGCCGACAGGCAGCCGATGGTAGTGCCGTGATAGTCGCGGTCGCGGTAGAGGATCTTGTGCTTGCGCCCGCCGTGATGCTTGTGCGCGATCTGGCGCACCATCTTGAAGGCCTTCTCGTTCGCCTCGCTGCCCGAGTTGGCATAGAACACCCGGGTCAGGCCCGGCATCGTGGAAATGAGCCTCTCGGCGAACTGCGCGCCCGGAACGGTGCCGGCCGCTCCCGCGTAATAGTTGAGCTTGATGAGCTGGTCGCGCATCGCGTTGGCGATCGATTCACGGCCGTAACCCACGTTCACGGTCCAGACCGCGCCCGACACCGCATCAAGGTGTTCGCGCCCGTTGATGTCCCACAGCCGCATGCCCTTGCCCTCGACAAAGATGCGCGGGTCGGTGGTCTCGAACGGCTTGTGCTGGACCAGGTGGTGCCAGACATGGGCGCGGTCGGCTTCGATCACCGCGCGCGGATCATTGGAAAGAAGGGTGTCCATCGGGGGCCTCGTGAAGTGGCGGGCCGCGCGGGCTCGCTCGCGGCCGGTGAAAGCGGGCCCATGTCCGCAAGGTCGCGCGGGCAGGCCTGCCTCCACTCTGCACCCGGCGCGCGGCGGGTCAATAGGCCGTCCCTCAGCCCGCCAGCAGAAGCGCCACCCCCAGCACGATCACCGCCATGCCGCCAAGGGCACGCGGCGGCGGCCTTTCGCCATGCAGGACGCGGGCAAGGATGGCCGCGAACAACACGTCGACCAGGCCCAGCGTGCGCACCTGCGCGGCCGGGGCCAGGGCAAAGGCCAGAAACCACATCGCGGAACCGAAGGCGCCAAGGAACCCCGCCGCGACCGATGCGCGCCATTCGCCCAGCGTGGCCCCCATGGTGCCCGGACGGAACAGCCCCAGCCACAGCGCCAGCAGCGCCACCTGCACCGAAAGCGAGATCGCCAGCCCGGTCATGGCGCCCAGGAACGGATCGGGTTCCTCCAGCGCAAGGATCCCGGCCCGGAACGCGATGGCCGACAGGCCGAACCCGGCCGCGGCGGCGATCCCGGTCAGGACCGGTCCGATCCCGCGCGGCCCCGCCCGCCCGCTCAGGATGACGCCCAGCGTGGCAATGACGATCCCGGCCCACTCCCGCAGGCCCAGCCCCTCGCCCAGCGCCATGCCGCCAAGGGCGATCAGCACCGGTTCGGTCTTGAGCCAGGCGGTCGAGACGGCGAAGCCCCGCCGCGCCATGGTGGCCAGCATCAGCGCGGTCGCCCCGATCTGCGCCACCCCGCCCAGGGCCAGCGTCACGAACGCCCGCATTCCCGGCACCGGCGGCGCATGGCCTGCCGCCAGCGTCGCCAGGCCCAGAAACAGCAGCGAGAACGGCAGCCCGTAGAGGAACCGCACCTGCGTCGCGCCCAACGTGCCCAGCGTCGCGGTCAGCCCGGCCTGCGCCAGGTTGCGCCCGGTCTGCGCCGCCGCGGCCAGGAGCGTGGCGCCAACCCACAACATCAGCCGCGCGCGCTCCGGACGGTCTCGATCATCAGCGCGACATGGGCCGGGTCGGCATCCGGCGTGATCCCGTGCCCGAGGTTGAAGACATGCGGCCCGCCCGCGAACGCCTCGACGATCCGCCGCGTCGCCTCGATGAGGGCCGGCCCTCCGCTGACCATGTGGCCGGGGTCGAGATTGCCCTGCACGCAGCCATCGACCTGCACCTCCCGCGCCGCCCAGCCCGGATCGACCGCCTGATCGAGCGCCACGCAATCCGCCCCGGTCGCCCGCGCGAAACCGGCATAACGCGCGCCCGCGCCGCGCGGAAAGGCGATCACCGGCACCGCGGGATGGCGCGCCTTCAGCGCGGCGATGATGCGGCGGACGGGGGCAAGGGCGAAATCGTCAAAGTCCCGCCCCCTCAGGCTTCCGGCCCAGGAATCGAACAGCTTCACCACCTCGGCCCCGGCCTCGATCTGTGCCGACAGATAAAGGACCGTCGCTTCGGTCAGCCGGTCGATCAGCGCGGCAAAGGCGCTGCGGTCGGCCGCGATCATCGCATGCGCGGGCTCCTGCCCCGGCGTGCCGCGGCCGGCGACCATATAGGTCGCCACGGTCCAGGGCGCCCCGGCAAAACCTATGAGCGTGACATCCCGCGGCAGTTCGCGCGCCAGGATGCGGAGGGTCTCGTAGACCGGCGCCAGCGTCGCATGCACCGATGCCGCCGGGCGCAACCGCGCGACATCCGCGGCCGAACCCACCGGCGCAAGGCGCGGCCCCTCGCCCTCCTCGAACCAGAGCCTCGGGCCAAGCGCCTGCGCGATCAGCAGGATGTCGGCGAACAGGATCGCCGCATCGAACCCGAACCGCCGGATCGGCTGGAGCGTCACCTCCGCAGCGAGTTCGGGCGTGTAGCACAGCGACAGGAAATCCCCGGCCCGGGCCCGCACCGCCCGGTATTCGGGCAGATAGCGCCCCGCCTGCCGCATCATCCACACCGGCGGCACCGGCAGGACCTCGCCTCGCAGGGCGCGCAGCATCGTCTTGTCGCTCATCTCGGCCTCCGTCGCGGGATCCGTCGCGGGATCGGGCTCGCCCTCACAGGGGCGCGCCCCAAAGTCAAGCCGGCCGCGGCCCGCGCCCTGCCTGCCTCTTCATCTTTGCCGAAATACCCTCGGGGGGTGCGGGGGGCGAAGCGCCCCCGCCCCGGCCGCCGCTTGCGCTTGCGACCGGGCCGCCCGCGCATTAGGTCACTGCCATGTCCCAGGATCTGCCCACCCCCGCCCATCCCTTGCGCATCGGCACGCGCGGCTCGCCCCTTGCCCTTGCCCAGGCGCACGAGACACGCGACCGTCTGATGGCCGCCTTCGCCCTGCCGGCTGCGGCCTTCGCGATCGCGGTCATCAAGGTCACGGGCGACATGGTGCAGGACCTGCCGCTGAACACGCTGGGTGGCAAGGGCCTGTTCACGAAGGAAATCGAAGAGGCGCTGCTCGATGGCTCCATCGACATCGCCGTGCATTCGATGAAGGACATGCCGGTGGATCAGCCGGCGGGCCTGACGCTCGACTGCGCCCTCCCGCGCGAGGATGTGCGCGACGGTTTCGTGTCCCTCACCCATGCGCGGCTGGCCGATCTGCCCGCGGGCGCGGTGCTGGGCACCTCCTCGCTGCGGCGGCGGGCACAGATCCTGTCGCTGCGGCCCGACCTGCGCGTGGTCGAATTCCGCGGCAACGTCCAGACCCGGTTGCGCAAGCTGCAGGACGGCGTGGCCGAAGCCACGCTTCTGGCGCTGGCCGGGCTCAACCGACTCGGTCGCGCCGATGTGGTGCGCGAGGCGGTTGCGCCCGAAACCATGCTTCCCGCCGTGGCGCAAGGCGCGATCGGAGTCGAAAGGCGCAGCGACGACGCGCGTGCGGCGATGATGCTGGCCGCGATCCACGACGCGCCCACCGGCCATCGCCTTGCGGCCGAGCGCGCCTTCCTTGCCCGGCTCGACGGCTCCTGCCAGACGCCGATCGCCGCGCTGGCCGAATTCGTGCCCGGCGGGTTGCGGCTGCGCGGGCAGATCCTGCGCCCCGACGGCAGCCGCGCCCTCTCGGACGAGGCGACCGCCCCCGTCGCGGACGCCGCCGCCCTTGGCCGGGACATGGCCGAAAGGCTGCTGGCACAGGCGGGGCCGGGGTTCTTCTGACCGGGCCTGCCGCGCCTTGCGGGTTCTTTTGCCGCGAAGGTTGTTTGCGCGCGGGCCCGATGCTATCTTTGCTGCATGTTGCCCGGCGCCGGGGCATCCCGTCGGCGCGCTCAAGGAGGACGATGTTCTGTCACCCCACCCCAGCGCGGCCCCGGCCGCCACGCAGCGGCCGCCGATGACCGGCCCGGCTTCATCCCTTCGCCCCGGATCCGTCACCCCTGCCGAACGGCTTCTGGCCGTGACCCTTGCCTCGCTCGACGATGACAAGGCCGAGGACGTGGTGCAGATCGACCTGCGCGGCCGGTCGGACATGGCCGACTGGATGGTGATCGCCTCGGGCCGTTCGGTCCGGCAGGTCGCCGCCATCGCCGAGCATCTGGCCGAACGGGTCAAGCACGAGGCCGGTGTCGTTGCCCGCATGGAGGGCAAGGAGACGGGCGACTGGGTGCTGATCGACGCGGGCGATGTGATCGTCCATGTCTTCCGCCCCGAGGTGCGCGACTTCTACCAGCTCGAGAAGATGTGGCTGCCCACGGCCGGCGTGACCGCCGGCACGACCGCACCCGGGGGCTGATGCGCGTCACGATCTGCGCGGTGGGCCGGCTGCGGGCCGGGCCGGAACGCGCGCTTCTCGACGATTACCTTGCCCGGTTCGACCGCACCGGCCGCCCGCTCGGGCTTGGGCCCGTGTCGGTGGTCGAGGTCGAGGACCGCAAGGGTGGCGGCATGGCCGCCGAGGGCGCGCTCCTTGCCCGCGCCCTGCCTGACGGCCCGGTGATCTGCGCGCTCGACGAACGCGGCGAAAGCCCGGACTCCCCCGCCTTCGCGCGCTGGCTGGCCGAATGGCGCGATGCCGGGCGGCAGGTGGCCTTTGTCATCGGCGGGGCCGACGGCATCGACCCCGCCTTGCGGTCCCGCTCGGCGCGGATGCTGTCCTTCGGGCCGATGGTCTGGCCGCACATGCTGGTGCGGGTGATGCTGGCCGAACAGCTTTACCGCGCCGCCACGATCCTTGCGGGTGGTCCGTATCACCGGCTGTGACGGGGGCAAGAAAATCGGTTTGACACCGGGCGCCCCACACTCTAATCGGCGCCCGTGGTGAGGCGTGGTAGCTCAGTTGGTTAGAGCACGGCACTCATAATGCCGGGGTCGGCGGTTCAAGTCCGCCCCACGCTACCACCGCAAATCCCTCCGATTCCGTCCCCGCCGCCGGTCAGCCCGGCGCGCGCGTCGCCACCAGCAGCGACAGCATCGCCGGGACGCGCAATTCGGCCTCGATCCGGGCCACGGTCGCGGGCGGATAGCTGTCGCGGGCATCGAGGATGTTCACCGTGCCCACCAGTTCGCCGTGAATCACCACCGGCAGATTCGCCGCCGCCTCGCAGCCCAGCGACACGATCAGATCGTAGTCGCCGAAATGCTCCTTGTCGGTGGCGATGTCGTTGTTCACATAGGTCTGCCGCTCGATATGGATGCGCTCGAACCAGCGGTCGTTGCCGATCGGCTTGGTCCCCGAGACGGGATAGGCCACCGGATCCGACGAATAGGCCCGCCGCGCCACGCCTGCCGCCAGGTCGGTCAGCGTGACGGTGAACAGCCGCGCCGGACAGACCGCGCGCGCCAGGTCATGCAGCGCCCCGAGGGCCGCCTCGGCCGTGACCGCGTCGGCAATGGCGGCGGCATAGGCGGCGCGGGCGGAATCGAGGCGGTCGGTCATGGGGCGGTCCTTTCGGTGACGGTGCCGCCGCTGGCGGCATAGAGTTCGCGGGAATAGGGATCGGACAACTGCCCCCGGCGCAGGGCCTCGACCGGGGCCACCTCGACGATGCGGCCATGGCGCATCACCGCCAGCCGGTCGCACAGGAAGGCGACGACGGCGAGATTGTGGGTGACCAGCAGATAGGTCAGTCCCTGATCGCGCTGAAGCCGGCGCAGCAGGTTCAGGATTTCGGCCTGGATCGACACGTCAAGCGCCGATGTCGGCTCATCGAGCAGCAGCACCCTGGGCGACAGCATGAGCGCGCGGGCGATGGCCACGCGCTGACGCTGCCCGCCCGAAAGCTGATGCGGAAAACGGAAGCGGAAGCGCGGGTCAAGCCCGACCGCGGCGAGCATCTCGGCCACCCGCGCCGAACGGTTGCCGATGCCGTTGATGCGCAGCGGTTCCGAAAGCACCGCGTCGATCGACTTGCGCGGATGCAGCGATCCGTAGGGATCCTGAAAGATCATCTGGCAGTCGCGCACCGACTGCGGGTCGATCCCGTGGCCCCGCGGCTGCCCGAGCAGGCTGATCGCGCCGGTCCAGTCGGGGGCCAGCCCGGCGATGGCGCGCAGCACCGTGGTCTTGCCGGAACCGCTCTCGCCCACGAGGGCAAAGCTCTCGCCCTCGGCCACGTCCAGGGTTACGTCATGGGTGATTCGCGTCTCTCCGTAGGAGACCGAGAGATTCGAGAGGGAAATCGCGCTCATGTGCCGCCCCAGCTTGCCCGGTCGAGCACCGGCAGTTCCGTGCGCCGCTCGTCAAGGCGGGGCATCGCCGCCAGCAGGCCCTGCGTATAGGGGTGGCGCGCATTGTGCAGGTCGCCGGCGGCGCAGGTCTCGACGATGCGGCCCGCGCTCATCACCACGATACGGTCGCAGTAGCGCGACACCAGGTCGAGGTCGTGGCTGATGAACATCAGGCCCATGCCCTTGCGGCGGATCTGTTCGTCGATGATGTCGAGAACCTGCGCCTGCACCGACACGTCAAGCGCCGATGTCGGCTCGTCCGCGATCAGGAGATCGGGTTCCGGGATCAGCATCATGGCGATCATGATGCGCTGGCCCATGCCGCCCGACACTTCGTGCGGATAGAGGCGCACCACGCGCTCGGGGTCGTTGATGCGCACCGACTCGAGCATGGAGAGCACGCGCGCCCGCGTCTCGGGGCGGCCCATCGGGGTGTGGACCTGAAGCGCCTCGGCGATCTGGGCGCCGATGGTCATCACCGGGTTGAGCGAGAATTTCGGATCCTGCATCACCATGGAAATGCGCGCGCCGCGGATGCCGCGCATCTGGCGTTCCGTCCGCGCAAGGATGTCGGTCCCGTCAAAGTCGAGCCGGTCTGCCGTGACGCGCCCCGGTGCGCGGATCAGCCGCAGGATGGCGCGGCCGGTCATCGACTTGCCCGAGCCGCTCTCTCCGACGACGCCAAGGCGTTCGCGCCCGAGAGTGAACGAGATGCCCTTCACCACATCGACCGGCCCCTTGGCGGTGGGGAAGGTGACGCGCAGGTTCTCGATCGCAAGGAGCGGGTTCAATGCCGTTCTCCCTTGGGATCGAGGACATCGCGCAGCCCGTCGCCCAGGAAGCAGAACCCGAGGCTGACCACGAGGATGGCGATGCCCGGCATGGTGGCGACCCACCATTCCTTGAGGATGTAGTCGCGCCCGGTGGCGATCATCGCCCCCCATTCGGGCAGGGGCGGCTGGGCGCCAAGCCCGAGAAAGCCGAGGCCGGCCGCGGTCAGGATGATCCCCGCCATGTCGAGCGTGACGCGCACGATCATCGACGACAGGCACAACGGCAGCACATGCGCGACGATCACCCGCAGATGCGAGGCGCCCTGAAGGCGGATCGCGGCGATGTATTCGGCATTGCGGAAGGTCAGCGTCTCGGCGCGGGCGATGCGGGCGTAGGCCGGCCACGAGGTGATGGCGATGGCGATGATGGCGTTGTTGATGCTCGGGCCCAGCGCGGCGACGAAGGCCAGCGCGAGGATGAGCTTGGGCATCGACAGGAAGATGTCGGTGATCCCCATGAGCACCCGGTCCACCCAGCCGCCGAAAGAGCCCGCGACCGCCCCGACGATCAGCCCGACCGGCGCCGCGATCACCGCCACCAGGGCGACGATGCGCAGCGTGATGCGCGCGCCGTGGATCACGCGCGACAGGATGTCGCGGCCATGCGCATCGGTGCCCATCCAGTGTTCGGCAGAAGGGGGCAGCAGGCGCGCGGGCAGGTTCTGGCGCACCGGCGAATAGGGGGCAAGCAGATCGGCGAAGATCGCGGTCAGCACCAGCGCGGCGATGATGGCGATGCCCAACGCGGTCAGCGGATTGCGCAGCATCGCCGAGGCCAGCCGCCAGGCCCGCCCCAGGTTGGCCTGCGCCAGCGAGGCCGGGCTGTCGTCCAGAAGCCAGTCGCGCAAGGTGGGTGCCGCCGCCATCAGCGCGCCCTCGGGTCGAGGATGGTATAGAGCACGTCCGAGACCTTGTTGATGAAGATGAACACCGATCCGATCACCAGCGTGGCGCCCAGCACCGCGTTCATGTCGGCGTTGAGCAGCGCATTGGTCAGGTAGTTGCCGATCCCCGGCCAGGAAAACACCGTCTCGATCATCACGGACCCCTCGAGGAGGCCGGCATAGGACAGGCCGATCACGGTGATGAGCTGGATACGGATCGGGCGAAAGGCGTGGCGCCAGATCACCACGCTTTCGCGCACGCCCTTGACGCGCGCCGTGGTGACGAATTCCTGCGCCAACTGATCGAGCATGAAGCTGCGCGTCATCCGCGCGATATAGGCCAGCGAGAAGAACCCGAGGATCGCCGCCGGCAGCATCAGATGCGACAGCGCATTGGCGAACACCTGACGATTGCCCGCCAGCAGGCTGTCCACCAGCATGAGGCCGGTGCGCACCGGCACGAGTCCGTCGAAGGCGATGTCAAGGCGCCCCGGACCACCCACCCAGCGCAGTTGCGCGTAGAACCACGCAAGGCCGACAAGGCCGATCCAGAACGACGGGATCGAATAGCCCAGAAGGCCGACAACCCGGATGATCTGGTCGGTGACGCTTCCTTGCCGGGCGGCGGCCATCACCCCCAGGGGCACGCCCACCAGCACGCCCACCAGAATCCCCAGGGTCGCCATCTCGAGCGTGGCCGGAAACACCCGGATCAGGTCCGAGGCGACCCGCTGCCCGGTCGTGATCGACTTGCCCAGATCGCCCGACAGCACGTCGCCCACGAAGATGGCGAACTGCACCGCCAGCGGGCGGTCAAGGCCCATCGCCGTGCGCGCGGCGTCATAGACCTCTTGCGTGGCACGGTCGCCGACCACGGCAAGAACCGGGTCGATCGGGATCACCCGGCCGATGAAGAAGGTGATCGCCATCAGCCCCAGAAAGGTGAGCGCGACCGTGACGACAAGCCAGGCACCCTCGACGGCGATGCGCCGCAGACGCCTTCTGTGCTGGCCTGCCGTGGCGGGAACTGCGGGGCCCCCGGCGGGAACTGGTCCTGTGTCGCTCACGCAGCCGCTCCTCCGCCCTGCGCCAGGCCGCCGGTCCGGGATGCAGCCTTCGGGCGGATCATGGCAGAT
Source organism: Rubellimicrobium sp. (assembly GCA_020852925.1). GTDB lineage: Bacteria > Pseudomonadota > Alphaproteobacteria > Rhodobacterales > Rhodobacteraceae > JADYZU01. The sequence continues at coordinate 18,958 of JADYZU010000066.1, forward strand.
TTCACTGGCTATGACAGAAATGTTTTCGTATATCAAAATAAATTTGATGGAGCCCGCGTGCGCGACGATCCCGCCCCGATCCAGGCCCAGCAATCCGCCCCGGCCACGGCAGGGGCGGCGGACCTGCCGCGCATCGGGCCGCTGATCCGCAACCGGCGCCAGCAGAACCGCATGACCCTGTCGGCGCTGGGCGCAGGGGCGGGGCTGTCCACCGGATACCTGAGCCAGATCGAACGCGACCAGGCCACGCCCTCGCTGGCGACGCTGGCGCAGGTGGCGCGGGCGCTCGGGGTCGGGGTCGAATATTTCATCGCCGCGCCCTCGGCGCAGGACGCCCTGAGCCGCGCGGGTGGCCGGCCGCACTTCTCGATCGCGGGATCGTCGGTGGTCTACGAACGCCTCTCGACCGAATTTCCCGGCAGTCAGCTTTCGTCCTTCCTCATGCATGTGCCGCCCGGCTACCGCTCGGAAACCGTGAGTCACGAGGGCGAAGAGACGCTCTATGTCCTCGAGGGCGAGATCATCCAGTGGCTCGACCGCGAGGAAATGCGCCTTGGCGCCGGGGATGCGCTCCACTTCCGCGGCAGCCGCAGCCATGCCTGGGCCAACCGCTCGGACCGGCCCGCCCGCCTCTTGTGGACGGGTACGCTGAACCTGTTCCTGCCTTCCGTCGCGTCCCGGACCAATTCGGACGCCACCGCCAAGAAGCCGGAATCCGATCCGGCCATTCCCCCCCCTGTCCAGAGGAGCCATTCGTGAAAACCCTTCGCGCTGCCCTGCTTTCGGCGGCCATCGCCCTGCCGATGCTGCCCGCCGCGGCCCTGGCCGAGACCCCCGACGGGGTTCTGGTCGTCGCCCAGAACATCGACGACATCGTCGCCATCGACCCCGCCCAGGCCTATGAATTCACCTCGGGCGAGCTTGTCACCAACGTCTATGACACGCTCGTGCTCTATGACGCCGAAGACACGACCGTGCTTGCCGCCGGCCTTGCCAGCGAATGGGCTGCCGACGATGCGGCCAAGACGCTGACCTTCACGCTGCGCGACGGCGCGACCTTCCACTCGGGCAATCCGGTGCGCCCCGAGGATGTGGTCTATTCCCTCGTGCGGGTGGTGAAGCTGAACCTGACCCCGGCCTTCCTGCTCACGCAACTGGGCTGGACCGCCGACAACGTCGAGCAGATGGTGAGGGTCGAGGACGGCAAGGTTGTCATCGGCTGGGAAGGCGATTTTGGTCCGGCCTTCGTGCTCAACGTGCTGGCCTCGCGCACCGCGTCGGTGGTGGACGAACTGACCGTGCGCGAACACGAGGTGGACGGCGACTGGGGCAATGCCTGGCTCAACGCCAATGACGCGGGTTCGGGGGCGTTCTCGCTTCAGACCTACCGCCCGTCCGAACTGATCCGCCTTGTCGCGAACCCCGATTATTTCAAGGGCGCGCCGGAACTCGACTCGATCGTGATCCAGCACGTCGCCGAAGCCGCGACCCAGCAGCTCCTGCTCGAGTCGGGCGATGTCGACATTGCCCGCAACCTGACCCCCGACCAGATCTCCGGCATCACCGCCGAGGGGATCCGCATCGAACGGTTCCCGCAGGCGGCTGTGCATTTCCTGTCCTTCAACCAGAAGGTCGAGGAACTGACCAATCCCGCCATCTGGGAGGCCGCGCGCTATCTCGTCGATTACGAGGGGATGACCGAAACCTTCCTCAAGGGGCAGATGGAAATCCATCAGGCGTTCTGGCCGAACGGGTTCCCCGGCGCGCTGAACGAAAACCCCTTCACCTATGACCCGGAACATGCGGCGCAGATCCTGGCCGATGCGGGCGTGGAACTGCCGATCACCGTCACCCTCGACGTGATCAACAGCACGCCCTTCACCGACATGGCGCAATCGCTCCAGGCCGGGTTCGCCGAGGCGGGGATCAACCTCGAGATCCTGCCGGGCACCGGGGCGCAGGTCATCACCAAGTATCGCGAGCGCAGCCATCAGGCGATGCTTCTCTACTGGAGCCCCGACTTCATGGACCCGCATTCGAACGCGCGGGCCTTTGCCTACAATGCCAACAACGCGGACGATTCCTATGCCGCGACCACGACCTGGCGCAACGCTTGGGCCGTGCCCGACACGATGAACGCCGAAGTGATGGCCGCCCTCGCGCAGCCCGATCAGGAGGCGCGCAACGCGATGTATCTGGATCTGCAACGTCAGGTGCAGGCGAATTCGCCCATCGTCATCATGTTCCAGGCCGCCTATCAGGTTGCCATGGCCGATGATGTCGAGGGCTATGTGAACGGCGCGCTCTCGGGCATGGTGTTCTACCGCCTCGTCACCAAGGACTGAGCCGCGACACGGCCGCTTTCCCGTCAGGGATCGCGCGGGGCCGCCCCTCGGGGCGGCCCTGTTGCTGTCGGGCGGGCGCAAGCCGGCCTCCGGCGCGGCGTAACCGATTCTTCGCACCTTCCGGCGAGATTGTCCCGGAAGGAGCGACCCGGAACATCCCCCGCCCGGTGGGGGTGGGGGCCGCTGGATCGGGGGAGGGGGCGCGCGTGGCAATCCGGTTCAACCCCCGCACCCCCGGCGACGACACGATTGCTGGCGGGGGCGAGGACGATTCCATCGAGGGCGAGGGCGAGGACGGTTCCGGTCGCGACCCGCTCGACCTGAGCGCGCCTGACCGGCACAGCGATCGCCTGACGCAGGACGGCGCGGAATCCGGCACGGTCAGGTTTCTCGATGGCGACGGCGCCGCCATCGGCGCCATCCGCTTGTCCGGAATCGAACGGGTGATCGAGGCGCCGTCCTGCCTGACCCCCGGCACCCTGATCGCCACCGGCCAGGGCGAGGTCGCGGTCGAGGACATGCGCCCCGGCGATCCGGTCCTGACCCGCGACAACGGGTTGTGCCCGCCGCTCTGGATCGGGCGGCGCGATCTGTCCGCGGCCGAGGTGGCGGCCCAGCCCGATCTGGCCGCAGTGCGGGTCGCGGCTGGCGCGCTTGGCCCGGGGCAACCCGCGGCGGAACTGGTGGTCTCGCCGCAGCATCGCATCCTGATCAGCGACCCGCGCGCGGAACTGTGGTTCGGCGCGCATGAGGTGCTGGTGCCCGCGATCCATCTGGTCGGCCGCCCCGGCATCACCCGCACGCGCCCCGGCGCGGTCAGCTACATTCACCTGCTGTTCGCCCGGCATGAGGTGATCCTGTCGAACGGCGCCTGGAGCGAGAGTTTCCAGCCCGGCCACCGCACCCTTGACGCCATGGACCACGCCCCGCGCGAGGAACTCAATCGCCTGTTTCCGCAACTGCGCGGCGGTGCGCCCTATCCGGCGGCGCGGATGACGCTGCGCCGTCGGGAAAGCGTGCTGCTCTTCGGGGCGAAACCCGCCGGTGCCTGAACGTCACCGCCGCCGCCCCCTTGCATTCCGCGCGCGGGCGACCATCTCGGCTCGTATGTGACCGGCGCTGAAATGACAGGAGATGCCGCAATGACCTATACCATCGACCGCAGCTTTGCCGGGGCCACCCTGGCCGAAATCGACGACCGCACGCGCACGGCGCTGGCCGACAACGGCTTTGGCGTCCTGACCGAGATCGACGTGCGCGCGACCATGAAGAAGAAGCTGGATGTCGATGTCGCCGGCTATGTCATCCTTGGCGCCTGCAATCCGAAGATGGCCCATGGCGCCATGGGGCTTGAGCCGAAGGTCGGCGCCATGCTGCCCTGCAACGTCATCCTGCGCGAAGTCGCGGGCGGCGTCGAGGTGAGCGCGATCGACCCGGTGGCCTCGATGCAGGCGATCGACAATGACGAGCTGAAGGATGTGGCCGGCAAGGTGCGCGGCATGCTCGAAACGGTCGTGGCTGCGATCTGACCGCGCCGCCTGCCCCCCGGCCAGCCGTGGCGGGGGGGCGCTTCATCGCGCGCCTGCGACAGTTCGCGCGTGGACAAGGCCGGGCCTTCGTGGTTGCCCTCGTCCGGCCCGAAGCGAGTTCCGTCATGCCCAGCCGCGCGCATCTTCCCCTGGTCTATTCCTGTTCGGGCTGTTCCAGCGCGGCGCAGATGGCCAACCATCTGGCGGTGCGCCTTGACCGCGGCGGCCTGGCCGAGATGTCCTGCATCGCCGGGGTCGGCGGGGACGTGCCGAAACTGGTGCGCGTCGCACGCTCGGGGCGGCGGATCATCGCCATCGACGGCTGCGCGCTTGCCTGCGTGAAAAGCTGCCTTGCCCGGCAGGGGGTGGCGCCCGACGAATGGCTCCTGCTGTCCGATCACGGGGTGCGCAAGCGCTATCAGGCCGATTTCGATGCCGCCGAGGCTGCGCGCCTGTTCGACCGGATCGCGGCAACGCTGGCCCCGGCGGCGCAGGCGGCCGAATGACCGCCGCAACGTCGCGCGTGCTTTTCCCTCAGTCCCGTGTTGCCGACCCCGGTTCAATTTGACGACACCGGGGATTTGATGTTTCATGGCTCCAATCCCCAGGACAAGTTGCGGCAAAGCAACAGGGGAACAGGGAGGAGCCGTTGGCTGATTCAGCGCCGGGCAGCCGGCCCGGACTCTTGCGAGTCGAAGGGCTGGTCAAGGATTTCGGTGGCCTGCGGGCCATTGATCACTGTTCATTCAGCGTCGAGGAAGGGACGATCACCGGTCTGATCGGCCCGAACGGCGCCGGCAAGACCACGGTGTTCAACGTCATCACCGGGTTCTTCAGGCCTGATGCCGGGCGGGTGTTCCTGGGCGATCAGGACATCACCGCGCTGCCGCCCCACGAGGTATTCCGCCGCGGCATGTGCCGCACCTTCCAGATCCCGCGCGAACACATGAGCATGTCGGTGATCGAGAACCTCATGCTGGTGGCGCCGGACCAGATCGGCGAGCGGTTCTGGAACTGCTGGCTGCGCCCCGCCGAGGTGCGCCGCCAGGAAGAGGAAATCCGCGCCAAGGCCGAAGAGGTGCTGCGCTTCGTCGAACTGACCCATGTGGCCGAGGAATACGCGGGCAAGCTGTCGGGCGGCCAGAAGAAGTTGCTCGAACTTGCCCGCACGCTGATGACCGATCCGCGGATCGTGCTGCTGGACGAACCGGCCGCAGGCGTGAACCGGACGCTGATGAAGCGGCTGTCCGAAAACATCGAGACACTCCGGCGCGAGCGGGGGATCACCTTCCTGCTGATCGAGCACGACATGAACATGGTGATGAACCTCTGCAACCCGGTGATCGTCATGAGCGAGGGCCGCCGCCTCATGGAGGGGCGCCCCGAGGACGTGCAGAACGACCCGCGCGTGCTCGAGGCCTATCTCGGGGGCCAATATGCCATTGCTTGAGGTCAGGGGGATCACCGCCGGCTACGGCGACAGCGAAATCCTGCGCAATGTCACCATGGAGGTGGGCGCGGGCGAGATCGTCTCGATCATCGGGCCGAACGGCGCGGGCAAGTCCACGCTGATGAAGGCGGTCTTCGGCCTGCTGCATCCGCGCTCGGGGTCGATCCATTTCGACGGGCAGGACATCTCGCGGCATGAACCCTATCAGATCGTCGAACTGGGCATGTGCTATGTGCCGCAGGTGGCGAATGTGTTCACCGATCTCACCGTCGAGGAAAACCTCGAGATGGGGGCCTTCCTGCTGCGCGGCGACAGCATCGAATCGCGCAAGGAACGCATCTATGCGATCTTTCCCCGCCTGAAGGAACGTCGCCGCCAGCGCGCGGGCAAGATGTCCGGGGGTGAGCGGCAGATGGTCGCCATGGGGGCGGCGCTGATGATGAATCCGCGCCTCGTGCTCATGGACGAACCTTCGGCGGGCCTGTCGCCGGTCATGGTGTCGATGATCTTCGAACGCATCGCCGAGATCAACCGCACCGACGGCCCGGCCATGCTCATCGTCGAGCAGAACGCCAAGCTGTCGCTGGCCATGTCGCACCGGGGCTATGTCCTTGCCGCGGGCGAGAACCGCTTTACCGGCACCGGCCCCGACCTGCTGAACGATCCCGAGGTGGGCCGGCTCTATCTTGGCGGCTGACCGGCGACTGCAAACCGAACGACACGCGCGGGAGTGACCATGACCGACGAGACCACAGCCACCGCCGATGCACCCTCGGAGCGGGTGACGCGCGAGGGGGCGACCGGCAAGAGCCGCGCGCCACTGCTTCTGGCGATCCTCGGCGTCTTTGTCCTGTTCTGGATCGCTGGCCTGGCCAGAGGGGCGGATCTTGGAACGCTTCTGGGGCTGACGGTCAGCGGCATCATGCTTGGCGGGATCCTTGCGCTGGGCTCGATGGGGTTGACCCTGGTCTACGGGGTGCTGAAATTCCCCAGCTTCGCCCATGGCGAGATGCTGACCATCGGCGCCTATGTCGCCTTCTACTTCATGTCCATCCTGCCCTGGAGCGAGGCGATCGGGCCCTTTTCCTTCGGCTGGGAACTGATCGCGGCGATCCTGCTGGCGGCGCCGGTAGCGGCGGTGGTGGCGCTGATCGTCGACCGCATCCTGTTTCGCCCGCTGCGGCAAAGGGGGGCCTCGCTCGTGCTGTTCGGCATGGCGTCGCTGGCGGGGATGTTCTTCCTGCGGTCGGTCATCTATCTGATCTGGGGCGCGGATTTCCAGTTCTACTACCCCGGCCGCGCCAATCCGGCGCTTTACCTGCCGTTCGGCATCCGCGTGCAGGCCGATCAGATCTTCGTCTTTGTCCTCGCCCTTGTCATGGTGGGGGCGGTGTGGCTGCTGCTCGAGCGTTCGCGCATGGGCAAGGCGATGCGCGCCACCGCGAACAACCCCGATCTCGCGCAGGTGCGCGGCATCAATACCGAACGGGTGATCGCCTGGACCTGGATCATCGGCGGCGCCCTCGCGGCCACCGGCGGAGTGATGTATGGCCTCGCCTCGCAGTTGCGCCCCGAGATGGGGTTCTTCCTGCTGCTGCCGATGTTCGCGGGCACGATCCTTGGCGGGATCGGCAGCCCGGTCGGCGCGCTGGTCGGCGCGCTGATCATCGGCACTGCCCAACAGCTCTCGGCCGCGTTCCTCGACCCGACCTACGGGCCGGGCGTGTCCTTCGTGCTGATGATCCTCGTGCTCATCGTGCGGCCGCAGGGCATCTTCACGCCGGGAGAGGATTGAGAAAATGGATCAGGCACAACTGGCGCGCGCCTCGTTCTTTGTCATCCCGATCTTCCTGCTGGGCCTCCTCGTCATTCCCGGGGGGCGGGCCCTTCGGGTGGTCCTCTCGGTGATCGCGGCGGTGCTGGTCACGGGCGGGCTGGCGGCCTCGCTCGATCCGGGTTTCTTCACCTATGTCGCCTCCTTCTCGACCATGGCGATGATCTACGCGATCCTCGCCCTTGGCCTGAACAGCCAGTGGGGCATGTCGGGGCATGTGAACTTCGGCATTGCCGCCTTCTTCTCGGTCGGCGCCTTCACGTCGGCCCTCGTCACCACGGTCATGCCCACGGGGACGCTGGCCAGCTATTCGTTCCAGTTGTTCGGTCTCGGGCTGCCCTATCTGGCGGGTGTGCTGGTGGCGGGGCTGGTGTCGGCCCTTGTCGGCTGGCTCATCGCGATTCCGGTGCTGCGGCTGCGCACCGATTTCCTGGCCATCGCCACCCTGGGCATCGCCGAGATCGTGCGCCTGATCTTTCAGAACGAACGCTGGCTGGCCAATGGCCCGCAGCCGCTGCGCGGCATCCCGCAGCCGGGCCTGTGCCTGGTCAAGGAGCCGCGCTGCGGCTGGTTGCCGGGCTGGCTGTCGGACTGGCTCGCCCCCCTGGGCGCGCGCGACTATTCTTTCGTGAACTTCGTCATCGTCGCCCTCGTGCTGGCGGTGATCTATGTCGCGCTCGAGCGGATCACCAATTCGCCCTGGGGCCGGGTCCAGCGCGCCGTGCGCGACGAAGAGCAGTCCGCCGCCATGAGCGGCAAGCCCGTCACCTTCTACCGCATCGAATCCTTCGTGCTGGGCGCCTTCATCATGGGGGTGGGCGGTGCGGTCTATGCCCATTACATGGTGGCGATCGACTACAGCCACTTCAACCCGCTCTATGCCACCTTCATCATCTGGGTGATGCTGATGCTGGGCGGGTCCGGCAACAACCGGGGCGCGATCCTCGGCGCGTTCGTCATCTGGGCGGTCTGGACCGGAACCGAGACGCTGATCGACTCGCTCTCGCCCGCGCTCCGGCTGATTTCCGACGACCTGCCATCGCGCAGCGCCTATTTCCGCTGGATGCTGGTGGCGATCCTGCTGGCCGGGATCGTCCTCTATCGTCCGCAGGGCATCCTGAAGGAACGCAAGCGCGTCTCCGACTACATGCCGAAAGGCAAGGGCGACTGACCGTCGCCCCTGCCTGCCATCTCACCTGATCCGCAGGGGGGCGGCAGGCACGGCCGCGAAACATCACCGGAAACCTCCGCGCTGCAGGGTCCCGCGGCGGCATGACGACCAAGATCATGGCCTTGGCCGACGCGCTCGGCAATCTGACCGACTTCCGCCTGCTGCCGGGACAGGCCCATGACCTGCGGGGCACGCAGGCCCTGATCGAGGGGCTGACCGGGCTTGGTGTCGTGCGGGAACTGACCGGGCGGCCGAGTTTCCGGCTTTACGGGCTCTGATCATGGCGGATCTGGACACCGAACTGACCGACCTGCCGCAGCCCTTGCGCTGGCGCGAATGGATGGCGCGGGTCGAGGCGGTGCTGTTCGCCGCCGCGGAACCAGTGAGCCGCGACATGCTGGCCCGCGTGGTGGGGCGCGATTGTGCGCTCGATCTGCTGATCGCGGATATCGCCGCCGAACTGGCCGACCGGCCCTATGAGATCGCCCGCACCGCTGGTGGCAGGCAGTTCCGCACCCGGTCGCGCCATGCCGAGGCGGTCCGCGCCGCGCGTGGCGATCCCGGCAGTCCGCGCGACCTGACCCCGACCGAGGCGCTGGAGGATGCCGGCCTGCTGAGGCCCGGCCGCGAGGGCGAGCCGGATCTGCCGATCGCAAGGGAGAGCGATTGAATACCCGAACCTGTAGTCGGCACGATTTCACGGTTGGGCGATTGCAGGAACGTAGCCGCAGAAACTGTCCCCTGTCTGGTCGGTGGCCTTTGCGAGGGCCAAGACCCCATGGTGCACTGGGGCGCACAAGGGGGTTCGGGGTGGCCTGTTTCTGTTGCGGCATGTCGATGCCGTCGGGTGCGGTAACATTACCGGAGTCCAACAGACCACATCGGCATGAACCGCCTGCAAGCCGGGCGCGGTGAGGCAACCACGCATCAAGTTGGGCAGTGTCCCGGGTGGTGGTGTAGGAGGCCGCGCGCGGAGCCTCCGGCGTAGCGCAGCGCGCGGCCGTGGGTGACGCTGGCGGTCACCGCCGATCTTCGGAGAAGGTTTGGGTTGCGACACCTGA
>JADYZU010000067.1 GCA_020852925.1 Rubellimicrobium sp.
CTGACCGAGGGGGCGGACGCGCCAAGCCCGGTGACGCTCGCCTGTTTCGAGGATCTGGCCCCCCTGATCCTCGCCCCCCTTCTGGCGCGGGCCCGCACTGCCTGCCCCGACATCCGCATCACCCCCCTCGTCGCCGGGTTCGAGTCATTAGCCGACCATGTTGCGCGCGGCCGCGCCGACCTGGCGCTGACCTACGACCTCGGGTTGGCGCACACGCTGGCCCGGACGGAAATCGCGCGGCTTGCCCCCCATGCGGTGATGGCGGCGGATCATCCGCTTGCCGGGCGGCCCGGCCTGACGCTGGCCGATCTGGCCACGGAACCACTGATCCTCGCCGACCAGGGGCTGAGCGTCGGCCACATGCGCGCGCTTTTTACCCGCGCCGGACTGGTGCCGCAGATCGCCCACCGGGCGGCATCGCTTGAACTGATGCGCAGCTTCGCCGCCAACGGGCTTGGCATCGGGATCAGCTATTCGCGCCCGGCACCCGCCGTCAGCTATGACGGGCAAGCGCTGGTCACGCGCCCGATCGGCGATGCTGGCGCGGGCGAGCCGGTGGTGCTGGTCCAGAACCGCGCCAATCCCCTGGCGCCCTCGGCCCGGCGGATCGCGGCGCTGGTCGAAGACCTGCCGCTCTTCACTGGCTGACCTCGACCGCCCGTCAGAACCCCTCGCGCCAGACCGGGTTCGACCAGGCCCTGCGGCCGGCAGAATCCACCACCGTCACCCGCACCCAGGGCGATTTCCAGAACCGCTCCAGCCCGACCGAGGCACGGGTCATCGACAGGCCGTGAACGGCGCGCGCCGCCTGCCCGAATCCCTGGACGATGACCGACACCGCCGCCGAACATTCGACTTCCACCGTCTTGTCGGTGACCTCCACCCGGCGGATTTCCGGACCCTGCGTCGAATAATTGTGCCCAGCCTTCAGCGCCGCGACCAGCGCGTCGGGATCGTTCTCCTCGGCCCTGACCATGACCCAGCCGCCGAAATGGTCCGGCTCGCTGAAATGCGCGTCATCGGTCGCCACCGCCGACAGACGGCGCCCCTCCGACAAGAGCAGGTCGTTGATCGCCCAGCCATCGGCCCGGTCGCACCCGGCCCAGCAGCCGTGATTGTAGATTTCAACCGCATGGGCCGCCTCGATCGTGAGCGCGTCGGCCAGTGTCAGCCCTGACCATTGCGGATGGGCAACGGCGACAAAGGCGCCGGCGTCACGCGCGCGCCGGGCGATGTCGGGACCGCTTTCCATCCCCTCGACAGGGTGAAAGCCCGGCGCATCGGGCGGGGTGAAATCGAAGGGCAGGCCGACGGCAAGGATATGCCACAACTCGCCGTTCGCCGTTGCTCCCGAATGCAGCTCCGCCCCGATGATCGTGGTGAAATCCTTGCTGCGGAAGGCCCGCGTATCCACCATCGGATAGTCATAGGCGCCGATGAAATGGTCGGTCAGCGCCATGAAGTCATACCCTTCGGCCCGATAGCGGCGGCAGACTTCCTCCGGCTCCAGTATCCCGTCCGAGCGGGTGGAATGGGTGTGCAGGTTGCCGCGGAAGAACCGCCCCGGCGCGGTGAAGGCATTGGTCATGATCGCGTCCCCATGGATGTGCGTATCCTGCTTGGTTCGGGCGAATTGCGCAATGACGGCACGGGTGGCGGCACTGGCCGGGGCGATTGCATGAAGGCCCCATCCGTGTCAGACGGGCAAAATGACGTTCTACCGCCTCCTGATGACGATCGCTCTGGGGTTGCTGCGCGCCCGGCGGACGGTCGCACGGCTGACCCGGCGCGCGCAACCTGACCTGTCGGAAAGAACCGATGCCACGGTCCTGCTTCCCGAAGGCGACGGCCCGGTCCTGTGGGTCCACGGCGCCTCGAACGGCGAACTGACGGCGGCCCGCCCGCTGCTGACAGCCCTTCTGGAGGCGCGGCGGGTGCGGCTTCTGGTCACCACCAACAGCCTCAGCGCGCGGGCGATGGTCCGGGGCTGGGGCCTGCCGCGCACGGCCGCGCGGCTGGCGCCCTTCGATCATCCGCGCATCGTCGGCCCGTTCCTGCGACAGGCGGCGCCGGCGGCGCTGGTGATCCTTGAGAACGAACTCTGGCCCGAACGGATCCTGCGCGCCGAAGCCGCCGGCATCCCGGTCCTCGTGATCGGCGGCCGGCTGTCGGCGGGCTCGGCGCGCAACTGGGGGCGCCTGCCCGGCCTTGCCCGGCGGCTGATGATGGCGATCGCGTGGCTGTCGCCGCAGGACGCCCTGTCGCGCGACCGCTTCCTCGCGCTCGGACTGCCGTCCGACCGGCTTGGCCCCATCCTGCAACTGAAGGCCCTTGCCGATGGCCGGGCGACGCTGGTCGACACCGGCCTGCCCTTCGCCCGCGCCGACACGATCCTCGCCGCCTCCACCCACGAGGGCGAGGAGGAGATCATCCTCGACGCCTTCGCCACCCTGCGCCGGGCCTTGCCCTCGGCCCGCCTGATCCTCGCGCCGCGCCACCCGCCCCGCCGCGACCGGATCGAAGCGCTGCTGTCGGAGGCGGACCTCCGCTTCGCCACCCGCTCGCGCGGGCAGGAGGCAGGGACGGAAACGCTCGTCTATCTGGCCGACACGCTGGGCGAGATGGCGCGCTGGTATCAGGCGGCGGGCGTGACCTTCGTCGGCGGCTCGCTGGTGGAGCGTGGCGGGCACACGCCCTTCGAACCGGCGGCCTTCGATTGCGCCATCCTGCATGGCCCCTTCCTCGACAATTTCGCCGCCCCCTATGCCGCGCTCGATGCGCAGGGCGGCGCGGTGGCGGTCGCAGGCGCGCCGGCGCTGGTCGCGGCGCTGACGGCGCTTGTCGGCCAGCCGGGGGCGCAGGCCACGCTTTCCGCGCACGCCCGCCAGGCGCTCGCCCCCTTCACCGCCAGCGATCCGCAGGCCGCCTTCCTTGCCGCGCTCGACCGGCTCCTGCCCGCAGCCGCGCGCGATCCACGTCCGCCTGCGACATAATCGCCACACCAGCCCCGCCGCCGATCACCATTGCGTGCACCGATGCGCTGCGCACTGGACGGCGGGCGCATCCCTGCTACCCTGTTACAAAACTGTTACACTGAGGCAGCAGGGAACGGGGCAAAGACCCCGACAGGTCGTGAAAGCACAAAGAATGAAGGCCAGCATGGCCGAGCCGGCCACACAGCATGCGGCGCTTTGCTACCGCAGGATCGGTGGCGATTGCGAGATACTCCTCGTGACCAGCCGCGACACCGGGCGCTGGGTGCTGCCCAAGGGCTGGCCCAAGAAGGGCGAGGATGGCGGCGCCTCCGCCCTGCGCGAGGCAGGCGAGGAAGCGGGCGTCACCGGCAGGATCCTGCCCGGCCCGGCGGGGCACTACTTCTACGACAAGACCATGCCGTCAGGGCCGCCATTGCCCTGCGCGGTCAGCCTGCATGTGATCGAGGTCGCGCACCTTGCCTATGACTTCCCCGAAAAGGCCGTGCGCAGGCGGATGTGGTTCAGCCCCTTCGCCGCCGCCGCCGCCGTGGACGAACCGGGGCTGAAGACGATCCTCGCCACCTTCCGCCCGCCACCCCCGAACCGGATGAAGGGCTGAAGGCCGCGGCCAGCACCGCCTGCCGCCGGGCAGGCGGCTTGATTTCGCCGCGAAAATCGCCATCTCTGCCAGGCAGAGAACCGGAAAGGCAAAATGATCCGCTACGCGCTCACTTGCGAGAAGAACCATGCCTTCGAAAGCTGGTTCCAGTCGGCCGAAGCCTTCGACCGGCTGCATGCGGCCGGCCGCGTCACCTGCGTCACCTGCGGGTCGGCCTCGGTCGAAAAGGCGCTGATGGCGCCCGCCATCCGCCATGCGGACATCCCGCCGCCCCCGCCCCTGGCCGCCCCGGCGACCGAAATCGAGAAGGCGCTGGCCACCCTTCGCCGCCAGGTCGAGGAAAACTCCGAATATGTCGGCCTCAACTTCGCCTCCGAGGCCCGCGCCATCCATGATGGCGACAGCCCCCGGCGCTCGATCTATGGCGAGGCTCGCGCGGATGAGGCGCGCAAGCTTCTGGAAGACGGTGTGCCGGTCGCACCCCTGCCCTTCCTGCCCGCGCGCAAGGTCAACTGAAGGACGCCCGCGAAAGGCCGGCCAATGAACATCCTGATCACCGGAACCGGACGGGGCATCGGCGCGGGTCTGGCCGCCGCCTTCCGGGCGCGCGGCGACCGGGTGACCGGCACCCGGCGCAGCGGCGCGGGGCCGGATGACCTGCCCATGGACCTGCGCGACCCGGTCTCGATCCGTGCGGCCGCGACAGCCTATGGCGCGCGCCCGCTCGACCTGCTGGTCTGCTGCGCGGGCGTCTATCCCGAAAGCCGGTCCGAACCGCTCGACACCGGCTATGCCCCCGCCCTCTGGGCCGAAGGCTTCGCCGTCAACGTCACCGGCACCTTCCTGACCGTGCAGGCCTTCCTGCCGAACCTGCGCCGCGCCGCCGCGCCGAAGATCGCCTTCATCGCCTCGCAGATGGGGTCGAGCGCGCGCGCCCCCGGCGGCAGCTACATCTACCGCGCCTC
>JADYZU010000068.1 GCA_020852925.1 Rubellimicrobium sp.
GACAAGATCCTGATTGCCAACCGCGGTGAGATCGCGCTGCGGGTGATCCGCGCGGCGCGCGAAATGGGCATCAAGTCGGTCGCGGTGCATTCCACCGCCGACTCAGACGCGATGCACGTCCGCATGGCGGACGAGGCGATCTGCATCGGTCCGCCGCCGTCGCCGAAAAGCTATCTCTCGATCCCCGCGATCATCTCGGCCTGCGAGATCACCGGTGCGGAAGCGATCCATCCCGGCTACGGATTCCTGTCGGAAAATGCGCAGTTCGTGCAGGCTGTCGAAGATCACGGGCTGACCTTCATCGGCCCCTCAGCCGCGCATATCCGCATCATGGGCGACAAGATCACCGCCAAGGAGACGGCGAAATCCCTGGGGATTCCCGTGGTTCCCGGCTCGGACGGCGGGGTTGCGGATCTCGACGCGGCGCGGAAGGTCGCCGGCGAGATGGGCTTTCCGATCATCATCAAGGCCACCGCCGGCGGCGGCGGCCGCGGCATGAAGGTGGCGAAAGACACCTCCGACCTCGAAGTCGCCTTCCGCACCGCGCGGGCCGAATCGAAGGCCGCCTTCGGCAACGACGAAGTCTATATCGAGAAGTACCTGCAACGCCCCCGCCATATCGAGATCCAGGTGTTCGGCGACGGCAAGGGCCGCGCGGTGCATCTGGGCGAGCGGGACTGTTCGCTGCAACGTCGCCACCAGAAGGTCTTCGAGGAAGCCCCCGGCCCGGTGATCACCCCCGAACAGCGCGCCCGCATCGGCAAGATCTGCGCCGACGCGATGGCCAAACTCGGGTATTCGGGTGCCGGAACCATCGAATTCCTGTTCGAGGACGGCGAGTTCTACTTCATCGAAATGAACACCCGTCTGCAGGTCGAACACCCTGTGACGGAAGCGATCTTCGGGGTCGATCTGGTGCGCGAGCAGATCCGCGTCGCGGCCGGCGAACCGATGGAGTTTGAGCAGGACCGCCTGACCATCCGCGGCCACGCCATCGAGGTCCGGATCAACGCCGAAAAGCTGCCGACCTTCTCGCCCTGCCCCGGCCGGATCACCCAATACCATGCGCCGGGCGGGCTGGGGGTGCGGATGGATTCGGCACTTTACGACGGTTACGTGATCCCGCCCTACTACGACAGCCTGATCGGCAAGCTGATCGTCCACGGCCGCGACCGGCCCGAAGCGCTGGCGCGTCTGCGTCGCGCGCTGGGCGAACTGATCGTGGACGGCGTCGATACCACGGTGCCGCTCTTCGACCGGCTGCTTGCCGACCCGGACATCCAGTCGGGCAACTACTCGATCCACTGGCTCGAAAGATGGCTGGAGCGGAACCTGGGTTGACCGCCCGGCGCCCATGACCGAGCGTATCACCCCCGATCTCTTGCTGCGCGCCTATGCCATGGGCATCTTCCCGATGGCCGAAAGCCGCGATGCGGAAGACATGTTCTGGGTCGATCCGGTGCGGCGCGGGGTGCTGCCACTGGACGGCTTCCACCTGTCCCGCTCGTTGGCGCGGCGGATGCGGCGGGGAGGCTACAAGGTGACGCTGGATCAGGCATTTGCTTCGGTTCTGGATGGCTGCGCTGCCCGTGAAGAGACGTGGATCAACGCCGAAATCCGCGCACTCTACCTGGATCTCTTCGCGCGGGGCAGCGCGCATTCGATCGAGGTCTGGGACGGGGAAACCCTGACCGGCGGCGTCTACGGCGTGACACTGGGCGCGGCTTTCTTCGGCGAAAGCATGTTCTCCCGCGTCCCCGATGCATCGAAACTGGCGCTGGCGCATCTGGTCGATCATCTGGCGCGGCAGGGGTTTCGCCTTTTCGACACCCAGTTCCTGACCGCGCATCTGGCAAGCCTCGGCGGCATCGAAATCCCGCGCGCGACCTATCTGCGGCAGTTGCGCGCGGCGCTGAAACGGAACGCCGCATTCAATTCCGCAAGCCCCCTGCCGCCGGGCGACAAGCTTGCGCACCGGCTCAGGGGGTAAGGCAGCGCAGCACCCAGACATCGTAGCGCGGATGGTCAAGCGCGTTCAGCGCTGGCGATCCCGCCACCATCCAGCCCGCGAAGAGCACCGGCTTGTCAGCAGGGATGGTGTCGCGGATGGTCACATGGGCGAAGGCATTTCCCGCCGGATTTCCCGAGGGGAAGCGACAATCCTCGACCGAGACCAGCAGCTTGCCATAGACCCGGCTGTCGCCGCTGGCGATTTCGAGGTCGCTGAGCACGCCGGAAATCTTGTCGAGGCCTCGCAGGACCGCGCCGGTTCCCTCGCTCACCTGTTGCTGCGCCAACGACGGCGGCGCGATCAGCAAAGCCGCCAACCCCAATGCAAGTGTCGCCCGGCTCATGGGTTGGCCTCGCCAGCTGCGGCCGCCGCGCCGTCGCCCGACCCACCACCGCCGCCGCTGACGAATTTCAGCAGCAGGTCGATCAGACTGACCGCGCCCTGAGTATATTCGATCTCGGCGCCCGGCTCATAGCTGGTCAACGACCCGCCCGGCAGCAGCTCGACGAAACTCCCGCCCAGCAACCCTTCCGACGATACCCGCGCCTCGCTATCGTCAGGCAGCTTTACATCGCCGCCAAGGCTGAGCGTGGCGTCGGCGAAAAAAGTCTCGGGGTTCAGGGCCAGCGCCGTGACAGTGCCGACCTTGACCCCGGCAAGTCGGACATCAGTTCCGATCGTCACCCCTTCGACCGAGCGGAACGAAGCGACCAGCGGATAGCTGCCACCACTGCCGAGACCAATACCCGAGAGCTTTCCACCGTAGATCGCAAACCCGACCGCGGCCGCAAGGATGACGGCGCCGGTGACGGTTTCGGAAATGGTTCCAGCCATCAGAGCCTGCCTTCCTGCAACTTGCGCAAAGCCGCTCGTCGTCGCGGGGCTGCGATCACTCGGGCGCCCAGGCTTCGTAGTCCTTGCGGGCAACCGGATCGGCGCGGCGGATCGACCCAGCAGGCACATAGGCCAGGCCGGTGCCGGTCATGTTCGGCAGATGCGGCTTTTCCCAGGGCTTGTGCAGCATCGGCACCTGCGTCGGCGGGGCCTCCCAGGTGTGGTGCAGCCAGCCATGCCATTCCGGACTGACCCGGCTGGCCTCGGATTCGCCGTTGTAGATCACCCAGCGGCGTCGACCGTCGCGGGTCTGGTAGAAGCGGTTGCCCTGCGCATCGACGCCGACCGGGCGGCCTTTGCGCCAGGTCCAGAACTGGGTGTTCAGAGTTTGGCCTTCCCACCAGGTGAAGACCCTGAGAACCGTCCTGAAGAAACCCATCGTACTGCCCCGCCTGTCGCCGCATTCGCGTATCTACGCGCCCGAGATATGGGCGAACCGGCCGGAAAGGTCCAGTCACAACGGGCTGTGACGCGCGCTCAGCGCAGTCGCGCCGTCACCTCGATCTCGATCCGCATCTCCGGCGTCTGCAATCCGGCGCGGATCATCGTCGCCGCCGGCCGCGCGCGCGCGAAGGCAAGCGATACGATCGGCCAGCACGGTGGCCAATCATCGCCCTCGGGCAGGATGTAGCGCACCCGGACCACGTCATCGAGACTGGCTCCCGCGTCGCCGAGCGCGCCCGAGATGGTGGCCAGCGCGTTGCGGCACTGGTCCTCGACGGACACGGGCATGGTCATCGTGGCATAGTCGTAGCCGGTGGTTCCGGCGACAAAGACCCAGCCGTCGCAGACCACGGCGCGGGAATAGCCGATGTCGCGCTCGAACGGTGAGCCGGTGGAGATACAGCGATGGCTCATGGGTCAACCTTCATTTCGGATAAGGGCTGCACGTCTAGGGGCTGCACGTCGCTCGGGCGCGGAATAGAGATGGATCGTCTCTCCGACAAGGGCGCGGATATACCATGACCCCGGTTCATTCAACGCCCGGTCGTGCCGCCCGGCCAGCGGCCTATTCCAATTCCGTCCGCAAGAGCCGCGCGAATCGCGGATGCAGTCGCCCGCAGATGCCGCGGGGCTTGCATGCCATGCGCCGCCATGGGCGAATGGCGGGCTTTCGTCAGCGATCCTCGGCGGTGGCTCGGCCGGGGCCGCACCGGATCGCAGTCCATCAGACCATCGAACAGCAGGGCCGGGATTCTGGATCAGACCGACGACCGCAGGATAGGCAGAGAAGCAGACGAAGATCGCGGCGACAAAGATCGTCGGGGCGAGCACCATCGCCAGCGCAAATACCGGATCACCTGCATTCAGGATCTGGCGTCGCGCCGCCCCGGCCTCGCCCAGGCCTCAGCCAGCGGCGGCCTGTTCCTTCTTGCCCTCGGCAAAGATCAGCAGGGGGCTGGCGCCGGATGTCACCGCCTCTTCATTCACCACGACCTTGTCCACATGGCTGATCGACGGCAGATCGAACATGGTTTCAAGCAGGATGTCTTCCATGATCGAGCGCAGCCCGCGGGCGCCGGTCTTGCGTTCGATCGCGCGCTTGGCGATTGCCGCCAATGCATCCTCGGTGAACTGCAATTCGGTACCTTCCAGTTCGAACAGGCGCTGATACTGCTTGACCAGGGCGTTCTTCGGCTGGGTCAGGATGGTGACCAGCGCCTCTTGGTCGAGGTCTTCCAGCGTGGCGATCACCGGCAGACGGCCGACGAATTCCGGGATCAGACCGAACTTCAGCAGATCCTCCGGTTCCAGCGACTTGAAGGTTTCGCCGACGCCGCGGCTGTCGACTTCCTTCACCTCGGCGCCAAAGCCGATGGCGCTGCCCTTGCCGCGCTGCGCGATGATCTTTTCCAACCCGGCGAAGGCGCCGCCACAGATGAACAGGATGTTCGTCGTGTCGACCTGCAGGAATTCCTGCTGCGGATGCTTGCGCCCGCCCTGCGGCGGCACCGATGCCACGGTGCCCTCCATGATCTTCAGAAGCGCCTGCTGCACCCCTTCGCCCGACACGTCGCGGGTGATCGAGGGGTTGTCGGACTTGCGGGTGATCTTGTCGACCTCGTCGATATAGACGATGCCGCGCTGGGCGCGTTCGACGTTATACTCGCTGGCCTGCAAGAGCTTGAGGATGATGTTCTCGACATCCTCGCCGACATAGCCTGCTTCGGTCAGCGTGGTCGCGTCCGCCATCGTGAACGGCACGTCGAGAATCCGCGCCAGAGTCTGCGCCAGCAGCGTCTTGCCGCATCCGGTGGGGCCGATCAGCAGGATGTTGGACTTCGACAGCTCTATGTCGGAGGCCTTGGCAGAGTGGTTCAGGCGCTTGTAATGGTTGTGCACCGCGACCGACAGGACGCGCTTGGCGTGGTCCTGGCCGATCACGTAATCGTCGAGCACGGCGCAGATCTCGCGCGGGGTGGGCACGCCGTCGGCGGCCTTGAAGGCGCCGGTCTTGGTCTCCTCGCGGATGATGTCCATGCACAGTTCGACGCATTCGTCGCAGATGAACACCGTGGGCCCGGCGATGAGCTTGCGCACCTCGTGCTGGCTCTTGCCGCAGAAGCTGCAGTAGAGGGTGTTCTTGCTGTCGCCGCTGTTCGTCGCCATTGCGCCCTCTGGCCTCTTTCTCGTCAGGTCGGCGCCCTGCGCCCCGATCCCGAAGGATAGGGCAGCGCCGCGTGCTCCACAACGCCCAAAAGGGCCCGCCCCGGTCAGGTCGCCTGGGTCTCTTCCTTGCCGCGCGCCTGGAGGATGTCGTCGATCAGGCCCCAGGCCTTTGCTTCCTCGGGGCCCATGAAATTGTCCCGCTCGAGCGCGGCCTCGACCGTTTCATAGTTCTGACCGGTGTGTTTCACGTAGATCTCGTTCAGCCGGCGCTTCAGCTTCTCGGTCTCGCGGGCGTGGATCATGATGTCGGTCGCCTGCCCCTGATACCCGCCCGAAGGCTGGTGCACCATGATGCGGCTGTTGGGCAGCGAGAAGCGCATCCCCTTTTCCCCGGCGGTCAGCAAGAGCGACCCCATCGACGCCGCCTGTCCGATCACCAGCGTGGAAATCTTCGGCCGGACATACTGCATCGTGTCGTAGATCGACAGGCCCGAGGTGACGACCCCCCCGGGGCTGTTGATATACATGGAGATTTCCTTCTTGGGGTTTTCGGCCTCAAGATGCAGGAGCTGCGCCACGATCAGGCTGGCCATGCCGTCATGCACCGGCCCGGTCAGGAAGATCACCCGTTCCTTCAGCAGGCGCGAGAAGATGTCATAGGCCCGCTCGCCCCGGCTGGTCTGTTCGACGACCATCGGCACGAGGTCCATGTAATGTTCGATCGGATCTCTCATCGCCTCTCGCGTCCTTTGGCCGGGGGTTGCCGGCCCCACATAAAGGGGGGCCGGGCGGGGTGCAAGGGCGGGGGACGGGGGCGGGGGACGGGGGCGCCGCGCGCCCGTCAGGGTTCGCGCAGCGCCTCGGACCCGCGCATCAGCGGCTTGACCAGATAGAGCAGCACCGTCTTTTCGCCGGTCTGCACTTCGACCGTGGCCTGCATGCCCGGGCGGATCTCGATCCCGCGCTGGCGTTCGTCGAGGGCGGACAGGTCCACCGCCACCGTCACCCGGTAGAAGGGCGGCAGATCGGCGCGCCGGTCGTCCTCGAACGTGTCGGCCGAGACATAGGCCACCTCGCCCGCGAGCGACCCCCAGATGGTGTAGTCATAGGCGGTCAGCTTGATCGTCGCGGTCTGGCCGACGGCGACATGGGCGATGTCCTGCGGCCGCACCCGCGCCTCGACAAAGAGGGCGTCGCCCGCCGGCGTGATCTCGAAGATCTCCTCGCCGGGGCGGATGACGCCGCCGATGGTGGCGATGCGGATCTCGTTCACCGTGCCGCGCATCGGGCTGAGGATCTCGGTCCGTTCAAGCCGGTCCTGCGCCAGCCGCAGCTCTGCCGAGAGCGAGCCGATATCGCCCAGCACCTCGGAATAGGCGGTGGCGCGGTCAAGCCCGGCGGCCGAGACGATCTCGTTCAGGCGGGCCTCGGCGTCGGAATTGGCCTTGCGCGCGCGCGTCAGCTCGATCAGCGCGGCGATGCCGCGCGCGTGCAGATCCTCCATCACCGCAAGCTCGCGGCGGGTTTCCTCGACGATGGCGCGCGCGCCATCGGTCTGGGTCTGCACATCGGCCATGCGCGCCGCCAGCAGCGCGGTTTCCGAGGCGACCATCTCGGGCGCGCGCCCGGCGATGTCGGCGGGCACGTCGAAGGTGGTCTGCCCCGCCATTTCCGCCTCGAGCCGCAGGCGGCGGATCTGGGCCGCGTCGATGCGCGCCGACAGATCCTGCACTTCGGCCTGGAACTGCGTGCCCTGAAGCCGGGCAAGCACCTGTCCGGGTTCCACCGCCTCGCCGCGCGAGACCAGCATCTCGGCAAGGATCCCGCCCTCGAGGTTCTGCACGATCTGCGGCCGGTCGCCGGCGACCACCTCGCCCTGGGCGCGGACGATCTCGGTCAGGGGGGCGAAGGCCGCCCAGACCAGAAAGACCACCACCGTGGCCCCGATCAGCCAGACCAGCAGGCTCGGCCCGCGAGAGCCCTCTTCGACATCGCCAAGGGTCTCTTCCCAAAGGCTCATCTGCGCGCCCCCCCGCCTGCCGTTCCTGCCGTGCCGCCCGCTGCCGCGCCCGCCGCGCCGCGCGCGCCCGCGCGCTGAAGATGGGCCAGCACCTCGTCACGGGGGCCGTCCACCACGATGCGCCCGGCCTGCATCACCATCACCCGCGAGGCCAGCGTCAGGATCGGCACCCGATGCGTGGCGATCACCGCCGTGCGGCCCTTCAGCCACTGGTCCAGCCGCGCCACCAGCGTCGCCTCGAGGGTCTGGTCCATGGCCGCGGTCGGTTCGTCCAGAAGCACGACGCGCGGATCCTGAAGCCAGAGCCGCGCCCAGCCCAGCGACTGGCGCTGCCCGACCGACAGCCCGGTGCCCCCGTCCTGGATCATCAGGTCAAGGCCGCGCGGATGGGCGCGCACGAACTGGCCCAGCCCGGCGAAATCCAGCGCCTCGAGCAGGCGCCCGTCGTCGCGCTCCATCAGCGTGAGGTTGAGGTTGTCGCGCAGCGTCCCGGCGAAAAGCCGCACATCCTGCCCCAGCCAGCCGATGCCGCGGCGCAGGTCGCGCGGCATGATCTGGCCCAGATCCACCCCGTCGATCATCACCCGCCCCTGCGCCGGCCGGTCCAGCCCGGCCAGAAGCCGCAAGAGCGTCGACTTGCCCGCGCCGTTCACGCCCAGCAGGGCCACGCGCTGACCGGGTTCGATGGCAAGGGCGGCGATCTCGACGGCGCGCGGGCCGTCCTCGTCATGGCGGAAGACCAGATCGCGCAATTCGAACTGCCCGTGCAACTCGGCGCGGCGCAGGTAGGACCGGCCGGGCGCCTCGTCCTGTTCGGCGCCCACGATCCGGTCAAGCGCGACCAGCGCGGTCTTCACGTTCGACCAGCGCGACAGGATCCCGGCCATCTGCCCCAGGGGCGCCAGCGTGCGCGAGGTCAGGATGCCCACGGCGATGATCGTGCCCACGGTAAAGCTGCCGGCAAAGACCAGATAGGCCCCCGTCACCACCGCCGCCACATAGGTGGCCTGCTGCACCCCCGCCGCCCAGTAGGTCAGCATCGACGCCAGCCGCCGCTGCTCCGAGGTCGCGGCCGCCGACAGCCGGGTGAGTTCGTCCCAGGTGCGGCGGAACCGGTCCTCGCCGCGATGGGCCTTGATGGTGTCGCCGTCATGGACCACCTCGTTCAGCACCCGCCCGGCGCGGATGCCCGCGCCCTGCGTGGCCTCTGTCAGCGCCAGCATGCGCCGCTGCGCAAGAAAGGCCGGCGCCAGCATGAGGATCGCCCCCGCCACCAGCACCCAGACCACCGGCCCGCCGATCAGCGCCACAAGTCCCAGAAACAGCAGGATGAACGGCAGGTCGGTCAGGCTGCCGACGGTCGAGGCGGTAAAGAACTCCCGCACCGAGCCGAAGTCGCGCACCGCTGCCGCCGTCTGCGACGGCGCCCCGCGTCCGGCCGCGGTCATGCCCAGCACCCGCTCCATCAGCAGCGACTGAAGCCGCAATTCGATGCGGCGGCCGGTGCGGTCCATGATCTGCGCCCGCGCGACCCGCAGCACCCCTTCAAGGACCAGCGCCAGCATCGCCCCGATCGCCAGCACCCAGAGCGTGGCCGTCGATTCATGCGGAATCACCCGGTCATAGACCTGAAGCGAGAACAGCGCGACCGCGACCGCCAGCAGGTTCGCCACCAGCGAACCCGCCCCCACCTCGATGATGTTGCGGCGGAAATGGCGGAACTGGCCCCAGAACCAGTGCGGCCCGGCGCCCGGGTCGGCATGGCGGCGCGCGAGCAGGTCCAGCCCGGCCTCGGCGCGGATCACGGTGCCGGCAAAGACCGGGGCGAATTCCGCCAGCGGCACCTCGGCACGGTCGCCGGGGCAGGTGCGGTCGTGAACATGGACGGTCTCGCCCTTCTGGCCCAGGACCAGCACCACCTGCCCCGAGGTCATCTCGGCCAGCGCGGGCCAGAGTGCGGGGCCGATGCGCGCATCGCGCAGGACGCGCGCCCGCAGCCCCGCATCGGTCAGCGCGGTGGCGATCACGCCGGGGCTGACCTCGCGGCTGCCCGAGAGGACCATGCGCTCGAGCAGGTCGCCCCGGTCGAGATCGACCCCCAGAAGGCGCGCGTAGAACACCGCCAGATCGGCGCGCGCGCGCACCCGCGCGGCGAACCGGCTGGGCGGCGGCGCGGGCGGGGCGGCATCGGCCACGGCGGCAAGATGCGCGACAGGCGCCGGATCGGGTTCGCGGGTCGCGGGAACCGGGTCCGCGACCGGAGCGGCGGCGGGAACTGCGGCTTGAACTGCGGCGGGAACTGCCGTGGACCGGGCCGAAGGCACCAGCGCCGGAGAGACCGCCACCACCCCCACCCCCGGCTGCACCAGCGCGGCCACCGGGGCGAAGCTCACGGCGGGACCGGCCGCAGGCGGCAATCCGGGCGGCAATGCGGGCGGCAATCCGGGCGCCGGCACCGCATCGCCGGTCATGGCAGCGCCGGTCAGGGCAGCGCCGCCGTCGTCACCCGAAGGCGGAACCGCCGGCGGCAGCGCGGCGCCGGCCGGGCCGGGCCGGCGCAGGAAAGACGGCAGAACCGCCGCGGGCGGCACGCCTTCGGCGGGCGTCCGGGCCTGGGTGGCATCGAAGGCAAGGATCGGTCCCTTCACATCCGTTCTCCATCCACCAGAAGTCCCAGCCGCGCCGCGATGGCGATGCGCGCGGCAACGATGTCATGGGCCAGACCCGCGGCGGTGCGTTCGGCACGGGCGCGCGTCTCGATGGCGCCGATCACCTCCTGCGCGCCGCGCTGCCCGGCCGCCTGCTGCGCGGCCATGAGGGCCAGCGTCTCCTGCGCCTGCGCCGCCAGCCTCCGCGCCTCTTCCTCCTGCCGCAGGAACGAGGCCAGCCGCCCCTCGAGCGAGGCGATCTCGCGCCGGGCGTTCTCGTCCTCGCGCGCGACATTGGCCTCGACGGCGGCGGCCTCGGCCAGGGCGGCCTCGATGGCGGCGCCCTGCCCCAGACCCAGCCCGTTCTGCGCCCCGAGCGTGAGGCCCAGCCCCGGCCCGCCCAGATCGCCGCCCAGCGACAGCCCCGGCAGATAGCCCGCGCGCGTGACCGTGGCCTCGGCCACGGCGCGGCTGCCCTCGGCCTGCGCGCGCAGCACGCTCAGCGCCACCACCCCCGCCTCGGGCGCGCCCACCGGCGACAGGCCCGCGATCCCCGCGACCGGCGTGGCCGCCATCGCCTGAAGTTCGGACAGCGCCACGGCGGCGGCCTCGCGGTCGGCGGCAAGATCGGCGGCGATCTGGTCGCGCCGCTGGCCTGCGGCCTGCAACTCGCCCCGGTCGCTGACCCCGGCGCGCACGCGCTCCTCGATCATCCAGAGATAGCGGCCCATTTCGGATTCGGCGCGGGCAAGGACTTCGGCCTGCGCCGTCGCCCGCTGGGCGGCAAGATAGAGGCCAAGCGCCTGATGCACGCGCGCATTCGCATCCTCGGCCAGCGCCACGGCCGCGACCTCGACATCGGCGCGGGCGAAATCGCGTTCGGCCGCGCGCGCGCCGTGATCGAGGATCGCCTGGTTCAGCACCAGCGATGTGACCACCGCCCCCAGCGATGTCAGGTTGACCGCAGGCCCCAGTCGCGGCAGCCAGTTGCGCGAGCGCGCCTGCGACCGCAGCATCGCCGCGCGCAACCCGGCCTCGGCGGCGCGGGAATTGGCGGCAAGCACCGCCCCCGCCACATCCGCAAGCGGCCCTGCCGACAGCACGCCGCGCCGCGCCAGCAGCCCGCCGATCAGCGCCGATTGCGCATCCTGCGCCGTGGCGGCGGCCAGGGCCGGAACCCGCGGCGCGGTGGCCGCGATCGCATCGGCGGGGGCGCTGCGCGTCACTTCGGCGCCGGGCCCGCCGCCCGAACAGCCGGCCAGCGCCACAGAAGCCAGAAGGGCCGCCATGGCGGGATACCTGTGCATGAGCTGCACTCCCGTATCGGATGCGCGAAGGGGGGCGGGCATGGAAGGAGTCCTGCCCGCCTCCGGCTCAGACGAAGACCTTCACGTCGTCGTCGATGATGAGCGTCCCCGTGCCGAAGCTGTAGACCGAATAGGCATGTCCCCCGATCGTCAGGTTCGCGCCGGTATCGGTCGCCCCCAGCGCGGTCACGCTGTCGTCGGCGCCGCCGTGGACCGTGAGCGTGTCGCTGTTCGCGCTCAGGGACTTCAGATCGGCCTCGGTCAGGGTCAGCTGCGAATCCTCGGCATAGCGCAGGTCGATCGCCTCGATGTTGAACCGGTCATAGCCCGAGGCGGTGGCGTTCACGGCATTGGTGCCCAGCTCGTCGAGGACAAAGAGCGTGGAACTCGAGTTGCCGGCCCCGTCCGAGGCCGTCAGCACCAGATGCGATCCGTTCGGCGCCGGGTCATCAAGGAAATCGACATAGGTCCTGGACGGCGCGGGCCAGCCGACAAGAACCTCATAGTCCACGTCGTTCACCGTCGTGCCGCCCGAGACCCGCGCAAGGGTCAGGTTCTCGGCGCTCTTGGCCAGGGTGAAGCCGATCACCTCATGGGTGGAGACATCCTGCGCCGCGACCTGGATCATCGGTGCGACCGGGGCCACGGTATCGACATGGAAGCCCTGGGTGATGGTGCGGCTGTTGCCGGCGTGGTCGGTGGCGATGGCGGTGAACGAGGCCGCGTAGTCGCCCTGCGGGATGGACCCGGTGGCGAAGGTCGCGCTCCAGACGCCGCCGGTCACGGTCGCGGTCTGGGTGGCGACCACGGTGCCGGTGCCGTCGCGCATCTCGACCACCACGCTCGAGACCCGGCCCAGCGTCGCGTCATGCTCGACCTGGCCGGTGACGGTCAGGCCCGCCCGCGCCTCGGCGGCATTCACGGTGCCATCGCCGCTCACGGCCCCGCCGGTGAAGTTGAGCCGGTTCACCCAGGTGTCGATCTCGACCGTGCCGGCGGTGCTGGCGCTGTTGCCGTTCACATCGACCGCCTGCACGGTGATCGGCAGGGTCTTTTCGGCATTGGCCTGCGCCAGGAACCCCGGCGCAAGATCGACATGCCAGGTGGTCCCGGTGACGGTCGCGGTATGGACCACGCCCAGGATGGTGACCTGCACCGACTGCACGTCCGGATCGACGGTGCCCTGCACCCGCACGGCGCCCGCCGTCTCGGCCGCGTTCACGATCAGATCGCCGCCCGCGCCGGTGGGCGCGATGGTCACGCCCATCTCGGTGTCGATCACGAAGGATCCGGTCACGGTCCTGCTGTTGCCGGCATCATCGGTGGCGCGGACCGTGGCCCATTGGGTCACGTCCTCGCCCCGCGGCAGGAAGCCCGCCGGCAGCGCCAGCGACCAGGCCCCGCCCGAAATCCCGGCGTTGAACACCTGGCCGTTGATCGTCACCACGACCGAGGTCGCATCGGTATCGACCGTGCCCGACAGCACGACCTGGCCGTCGCGCTCGGACAGGTTGACGATCCCGTTGCCGCCGGTCGCGGAAGCGGCAAAATCCACGTTCAGCAGGGTATCGACCTCGAAGCTGCCGGTCACGCTGGACGTGTTGCCGTATTCGTCGGTCGCGGTCACCGTGGCGGATTGCATGAAATCGCCCGTGGGCAATTCGCCCGCCGGCAGATCCAGCGTCCAGCCCGCGCCGCTCACCGTGGCCGTGTAATCCTTGCCGTTCAGCGTCACCACCACCGAGGCGCCGGCATCGACCGTGCCCGAAAGCCGCACGATTCCCGCCTGTTCGGCCGCATTCACGACCCCGTCACCGCCGGTGGCCGAAGCCGCGAACCCGACCGAGACCACGGTATCGACATCCAGCACATCCGTGGCGCTGGCGCTGTGGGTGCCGTCGCTGATCGTGACCGAGACCGGCCACTGGTAATCGCCGGGGGGCACCTGATCGGGCGGGAAGGTCACGCTCCAGTTGCCGCCGGCATCGACGGTGCCGGTCTGGGTGTGGCCGTTCACCTCGACCGTGACGGTCGCGCCCGGCGTGCCGGTGCCGCTGATCTCGGCCCCGTCCTGCTGATCCACGCCGTTGACGACATGCCCGGCCCCCTGGGTGCCGCCGGTGATCTCGACCGTGACCTTGTCGCCGTCGCCGTCGCCGTCCCCGTCGCCGTCCCCGTCGCCATCCCCGTCGCCATCCCCGTCGCCGTCCCCGTCCCCGTCGCCGTCACCATCCCCGTCGCCGTCGCCATCTCCGTCGCCGTCCCCGTCGCCGTCGCCATCCCCGTCGCCATCCCCGTCGCCATCCCCGTCGCCGTCGCCATCTCCGTCGCCGTCCCCGTCGCCGTCACCCTCCCCATCGCCGTCGCCATCTCCGTCGCCGTCGCCATCTCCGTCGCCATCCCCGTCGCCGTCGCCATCTCCGTCGCCGTCATCGCGGGTGTCGTTGTCGCCCAGCACCGCCGTGGCGGCGCCCAGCCCCAGCAGCCCCGCCAGCGGCAGGCCCAGCCCGCCCAGGAACGGCAGGCCCGCGGCCAGCATGCCCACTTCGTCATCGGCGGCCGCGACTTGCGCCACGACCTGCGCCCCGCCGCCGACGAAATAGAGATCGTCGTCCGGGCTCCATTTGCCGAACACGTCCTGATCGACATAGTTCGCAAACATCGCGCCATCCGCGCCCGCGGCCAGATCGACCCTGGCCAGAAGCCCGTCCGACGAGATGAACAGGTCCGCGACCGGGCGCCCGTCGGCGCCAAAGAAATCGTCGATGCGGATCACCTCGCCGCTGGTGAGCGCCACGCGCAGCACATCGCCGTCGCGCGAAAATCCCGCGATCGAGGCCCGCCCCAGATTGAGGGAGATATCGGATCCCGCCGTTGCCAGAACCAGGGGCGAACCGTTGTCCCCCCCGACGAATCCGCGCTGAACCGCGCCCGCAGAATTGCGGACGACAAACTCGATTGCCGACATACCACTCACTCCGCCTCGTGCGGCCGGACTTTGCGCCAGCCGCGTTATTGATTGCCTTCAGGCTAGCGGCGGTGCCGGTCTCTGGCTAGGGGAAAAAACCGCGAATGCCGCCACGGCGCCGCGTCATTGCCCCGATCCGGCCGTTTTCGTGGCGACAAGGTCACATTCCAGGGCCCTGATGCGCCGGTTGCGGGGTCGGCTCACGGGTTCGTGACGGGGGCCGGACGCCGGCTGCCAGCCCGGCCTCAGCCCTGCCGGCTCTGGCGGCGGCGGCGCAACCGCTCGATCACCGCATTGAGCGCGGCCCCGGCCAGGATCAGCCAGGCCGAGACATAAAGCCACAACAGCAGCGCGATCACCGCCCCGATCGAGCCGTAGATTTCATTGTAGCGGCCGAAATTGGCCAGATAGGTGCCCAGGCCCCAGGAGGCCCCGAACCACAGCATCACCACCGCCAGCGCCCCCGGGGTCATCCACAGCACCCCCTCGGCCGCGCGGTTGGGCCCGTAGCGGTACAGCATCCACAGCCCGGTGACCAGCACCGCAAGCGCCACGCCCCAGCGCAACCCTTCAAGCAGGAGCGCAAGCGCGGGATAGGGCGGGAAGATCGCCATGACGATCGGCGCGACCACGACGATCAGCAGCGCCACCACCGCGATCGCCATGAGCGCGAGGGTCATGACAAGGGACAGGATCTCGTGGCGGATGCCCGAACGGTTCGGAATGTCGTAGATCGCGTTCAGCCCCTGCACCACCGCCGAAACCCCGGCCCGCGCCGACCAGAGCGCGACCGCGAACGAGACGATGGTCGCCCAGCGCAGCGTCGTCCCCGAGGTCAGGAGCAGACGCTCGAGCTGCGCCGCGATGAGTTCGTAGGCCTGCTCGGGAATGAAGTCGCGCAGAAGCTCGATCTCGGTCTGCACGATCTCGGGATCCGAGATGAGACCGAACACGGCGATGAGCGCGGCCATGCCGGGAAACAGCGCGAAGAACCCGTAAAAGGCCACCCCGGCCGCGATCAGCCCCATATGCGTGCGCGACGAGACGGTCCAGACCGCCCAGGCGATCCGCCCCGCGCCCTTGAGGGCCCCCCATGCCAGTCCCGCGATCATGTGCCCTGACTGCCAGCGCGCGACCGGCACCGCAACCACCCGCCCCGCCCGCGCCCGAGAAGCCCCCCGACCGTTGCACCTGCGCCCGTCCTCGCAAACGGAGCGCGCGCTGGTCGCGCGCGCCTTCCTTTCCTCTCGGCATTGCCTGCGCAATGCCTCGGTTTGCCTCCGGCGGGGGTATTTGGGGCAAAGGTGAATGGGGCCCCCTTCATCTTTGCCGAAATACCCCGGGGGGGAGGCCCGCAGGGCCCGGGGGGGCAGCGCCCCCCCGCCTTGGGGCCGGGCGGGAGCGAGGGAAGGTCAGTCCCGCGCGCGCAGGAGCGCCGAGAGCGGCGCCATGGCCACGGTCCCGGCCCGGCCGGCCTGGCCCCAGAGCGTGAGCGCGGTGACGGTCTCGGGCCGCAAGCGGGCGAGGAGCACCACGCGGCCGTCCTGACGCGCGCGGAAGGCGGCGTTGTCGAGGAAGCGGCGGATGGTGGTGCCGTCCTGCCCTTCGCCGTCGAGGTCGCGCAGGATCGGCAGGGCGGGTGCGCCGGTCCCGTCCGCCAGGCGCGCGGACCGGTCGAGGCCCCCGGCCAGCCAGGCAAAGCCCCGTCCCTCCTCGGCAAGGCGCGCCAGCGTCGGCGCGAACAGATCGCGCGAGGCGGCGATGCCGCCGTCGGCGCCGTCGATCAGCGCCACAGCGGCCGGGAGCGTGGCGAACGTGGCCTGGAGCATCACCCCGAGGTCGGTGCCATCGGCGCCCTCGGGCAGCCGCGCGAGGGCGCCGATCTCGAATCCGGCCGCGCGATAGGCCTGCATCCGCTCGGCCGCGCCGCCACTCGTCGGGTCGAGCGCGATCGTCACCGCGAAGGGCAGCGCCCCGGCCACGGCCGGGCCGGGGCCGATGCTGCCGTCGTCGATCAGCACGATCGCCATCAGGGGCAGGTTGCCCGGGTCGGCGAAGGCGGCGGCCTCGCGTTCGAGGGGCGGGCGCGGATCGGCAAGGGTCTCGGCGAGGGGACCGGCGGGGGGACCGGCGACCGTCCCGGGCGCCCCCGCCGCGGCCTCGGCAGCCGGATCGGCGGCGCCGGGGCGGTTCACCACCACGCCGTCGGCCCCCCCGGGCAGGGCGCGGTTCCCGGATTGCGGCAGGAGTTGCGGCGAGTCGCCTGCCGGCGCGGGGGCCGGGGACTCGGGCGGGGGGGCCGGGTCAGGGACCGGTTCCGGGGCCGGCGGGGCCGTGTCGGTGGACGGGGCCGTGTCGGTGGGCGGGGCCGTGTCGGCGGGCGGGGCCGTGTCGGCGGGCGGGGCCGGGTCGGTGGCAGCGGCGGGCAGACCGGGGCCGGGGGCGTCGCCTCCGGGCGGGGTCGGGACCGCGATCTCGAGGGCGGGCCTGGGGGCCGGGGCCGGAGCCTCGGCCGCGCCGGTCGGGATTGGTGCGGCCGCGAGGCCGGGGGCCGGTGCGGCCGCGAGGCCGGGGGCCGGTGCGGCCGCGAGGCCGGGGGCCGGTGCGGCCGCGAGGCCGGGGAGCGGCGCGGGTTCGGCCGGGGCCGGGCCGGGAACCTCGGCCGGCTGCGGGGGGGCCGGACTGTTGGCCTCGGGCGCGGGGGCGGATCCGGGTTCGGCCGGGGCGGGTTGCGGCACGGGGCGGGGGGCAGGCTCGACCGCCGTGACCGGGGTTTCGGCCACGGGCGATTGCGGCGCCGGGCCACGGGGGGCGATCGCGGCTTCGGTCCCGCCGGGCGCGGAGGCGACCGGGGCGGGGATCGCCGCATCGGTGGCCGGGGGCGCGAGGGCCCCGTCGGCGGGGCCGACCTGCGGCGCGCCGGCCGGGGTGCGGTCGGCCTCGGGCAGGGTGCCGGCCGGATCCGCGGCCTGCGGGCGGGCGATGCCCGGTGCGGCGCCCGTGCCCTGGTCCGGTGCGGTCCCGGGGGCGGCATCCGCGCCGCTGGCGGGCGGCGCCCCCGCCAGCCCGGGGGCGGGGGAAGCGGCCGGGTCGGCCGCGCCGGGGACAAGCGCGCTGCGCGGCGCCACGCTTTGCGGTGCCCGGGTTTCGGGCGTTTCGGGCGGCCTGTTGCCGGCCGGCTGCGGGGCGATCAGCGACACCGTCCCGAGGGCGACCGCGCAAAAGAGGGCCCCGCCCGCAACACCCGAAATGATTCCACGAACCACGCCCGCACCCCTGCCCGATCCGCGCCCCACCCTGCCCTGCCCTGCCTCGCGGCCCGAACGGCCCGACCGGCCCGACCGGATGCAGGGGGCGCACGCGACTGCCTCGACCCCGGCCGCCGCCCCCATGCGGATCTTGACGCCCCCCGGTGCGCGGCCCATCAAGGGCGCTTATACCGCCGGGCCAGTCCCGGCACCATCCGGGAATTGCCACCGGGCCACGGTCCGGCCGGCGAAGGGCGCTGCACATGCTGCTTCTGATCGACAATTACGACAGCTTCACCTGGAACCTCGTCCATTATCTGGGCGAACTGGGGGCCGAGGTGGTGGTGCGGCGCAACGACGCCCTGACGGTCGCTGAGGCGCTGGGATCCGGGGCGGAGGCGATCGTGCTGTCGCCCGGGCCCTGCACCCCGACCGAGGCCGGGATCTGCCTGCCGCTCGTGACCGCCGCGGCGGCGGCGGGGGTGCCGCTGCTGGGGGTCTGCCTCGGGCATCAGGCCATCGGGCAGGCCTTTGGCGGCAAGGTGGTGCGCTGCCACGAGATCGTGCACGGCAAGACCAGCCCGATCCGCCATCAGGGCGCGGGCGTGTTCGCGGGACTGCCCGATCCGTTCCTGGCCACGCGCTATCATTCCCTCGTGGTCGAGCGCGAAAGCCTGCCCGCCTGCCTCGAGGTGACGGCCACGCTCGAGGATGGCACGATCATGGGGCTGCGCCACCGCAGCCTGCCGGTCGAGGGGGTGCAGTTCCACCCCGAGAGCATCGCCAGCGAGCACGGCCACCGCCTGCTGGGCAATTTCCTGGACCGCATTCCCGGCCGCGCGCCGCGCACGAGGGCAGCATGAGCGAGGCGCTGAAGCCCCTGATCGCCGCCGCCGTCGCGGGGCCGCTGTCGGATGACCAGGCCCGGGCCGCCTTTGAAATCCTGTTCAACGGCGATGCCACGCCCAGCCAGATCGGCGGCTTTCTCATGGTGCTGCGCACCCGGGGCGAGACGGTGGGCGAATATGCCGCAGCCGCGGGCGTCATGCGGGCGCGCTGTCATGCGGTGCGCGCGCCCGAGGGCGCGATGGACATCGTCGGCACCGGCGGCGACGGCAAGGGGACGCTGAACATCTCGACCGCGACCGCCTTTGTCGTCGCGGGCGCGGGGGTGCCGGTGGCCAAGCACGGCAACCGCAACCTGTCGTCGAAATCGGGCGCGGCCGATGCGCTGGGGCAACTGGGCATCAATGTCATGGTCGGCCCGGAAGTGGTCGAACGCGCGCTGGACGAGGCCGGGATCGGCTTCATGATGGCGCCGATGCACCATCCGGCGATGAAGCATGTGGCGCCCACGCGCGCCGAACTGGGGACGCGGACGATCTTCAACATCCTCGGGCCGCTGACCAATCCCGCCGGGGTGAAGCGGCAACTGACCGGGGCCTTCTCGCGCGCGATCATCCGGCCGATGGCGGAAACGCTGGCCGCGCTCGGGTCGGAACGGGCCTGGCTGGTGCATGGCGGCGACGGCACCGACGAAATCTCGATCGCGGGGATCACCCATGTCGCCGAACTCGACCGGGGCCGGGTGAGCGAGCGCGAGATTCACCCCGAAGAGGCGGGCCTGCCGGTCCATCCGTTCGAGGCGATCCTGGGCGGCACCCCCGCGCAGAATGCCGCCGCCTTCCGCGCGCTGCTCGACGGGACGGCGGGCGCCTATCGCGATGCGGTGCTGCTCAATGCGGCGGCGGCGCTGGTGGTCGCGGGACGGGCCGGCAGCCTGCCCGAGGGTGTGGAGATCGCGCGCGCGAGCATCGATTCGCGCGCCGCCCGCCGCGCGGTCGAGAGGCTGGCCGCGATCAGCCCGCTTCAGCCGCCCGCCCAATCCGCCCCGTCCGTTACGTGACGCCCGACCTGCCGGGCTGGTCCGACCTGCCGTTCTGGCACGCGGACTGGCCGCGCATCCGGGCGGCGCTGGCGGCCGGATCCGGGCCGGTCCTGCCGCCCGGAGAGATGCGGTTCCGGGCGCTGGCGTTATGCCCGCCGGACCGGGTGCGCGCGGTGATCCTTGGGCAGGATCCCTATCACACGCCCGGCAAGGCCGACGGCCTGGCCTTTTCCATCGCGCCGGGGTTCGCGGGCAACCTTGCCTCGCTGGGCAACATCCTGCGCGAATTGCAGGACGATCTGGGCATCCGGCGCACGGATACCGATCTGTCGGGCTGGGCGCGGCAGGGGGTGCTTCTGCTCAACACCGCGCTGTCGGTGCCTGCGGGACAGCCGGGCGGCCATGCGGCGCTGGGCTGGGACCGGCTGGTGGCGCAGGTGCTGGCCCGGCTGGACCGGGGGCCGCGCGCCTTCCTGCTGTGGGGGGCGCAGGCGCAGGCGCTGCGGCGGCATCTGACGCGGGCGGATCACCTGGTGATCGCCACGGCGCATCCCTCGCCCCTGTCGGCACGGCGGGGGTTTCTGGGATCGCGCCCGTTTTCCGCGGTCAACCGCTGGCTGGTGGCGCAGGGCGCGGCCCCGATCGACTGGGCCGCCTGAGTGGCGGGGCCGCGCGCGCCCCTCGTGCCTTTCCTTCCCCCGGCCCGGCCGCTACAAGAATCCCATGGACATTCTCGATCGCATCCGCGCCTACAAGGAAACCGACCTCGCCGCCCGCAAGGAGGCGGTCCCCCCATCCGAGATCGACGCCCGCGCCGCCGCCGCGCCCCCCCTGCGCCCCTTTGCCCAGGCCCTCTCCGAGGCCACGCGCGACGGCTATGGCCTCATCGCCGAGATCAAGAAGGCCAGCCCCTCGCGCGGGGTGATCAGGGCCGATTTCGATCCGCCCGCCCTGGCGCGCGCCTACGAGGCGGGCGGCGCGACCTGCCTGTCGGTCCTGACCGACGGGCCGAGTTTCCAGGGCGCCGACGACTATCTCACCGCCGCGCGCGAGGCCGTGGCCCGGCCCTGCCTGCGCAAGGATTTCCTGATCGACCCCTGGCAGGTGGCCGAATCGCGCGCGCTGGGCGCCGACTGCATCCTCGTGATCATGGCCATGCTCTCGGACGACGAGGCCATGGCCCTGGTCGAGGCCGCCGCCCGCTGGGGCATGGATGTGCTGGTCGAGGTGCATGACGAGGCGGAACTGGCCCGCGCCGAACGCCTGCCTGCGCGCCTCATCGGCATCAACAACCGCAATCTCAAGACCTTCGAGGTCAGCCTCGACACCACGCGCCGCCTGGCGCGCCTTGTCCCCGAGGACCGGCTCATCGTCGCGGAAAGCGGGCTGTTCACGCCGGCCGATCTGGCCGATCTGGCCCGCTACGGTGCGCGCTGCTTTCTGGTCGGCGAGAGCCTGATGCGCCACGACGATGTCGCCGCCGCCACGCGCGCGCTGCTGGCCAGTCCGCTGCGCGCGCCCGGGGCGCTCTGAACGATGGTGCTGTCGCATTTCGACGCCGCCGGACAGGCGCATATGGTCGATGTCACCGGCAAGGCCGCAACCGACCGCATCGCCAGCGCCGAAGGGCATGTGCGCATGACGCCCGCCACCCTTGCCCTCGTGCGCGAGGGGCGGGCGGGCAAGGGCGATGTCCTTGGCATCGCGCGCGTCGCCGGCATCATGGCGGTCAAGCGCACGGCCGATCTCATTCCGCTGTGCCATCCGCTGCCGGTGACGAAGGTCGCGCTCGAACTGACCCCGGACGATGCCCTGCCCGGCGTGCGGGTCTCGGCCACGGTGCGCTGCACCGGGCGCACCGGGGTCGAGATGGAGGCGCTCACCGCGGTCTCGGTCGCCTGCCTCACGGTCTATGACATGCTCAAGGCCGCCGAACGCGGCATGGAGATCGGCGGCATCCGCGTCACCCTGAAGGAGGGCGGCAAGTCCGGCCGCTACAGCCCATGATTTCCGTGAACGAGGCCCTGGCCGCGCTCTTTGCGCAGGTCACGCCACTGCCCGCCGAAGCGGTGGACCTGTCGCGCGCCGCCGGCCGCGCCCTGGCCGTCGATGTGGTCGCGGCCCATGACCAGCCGCCCTTCGCCGCCTCGGCCATGGACGGCTATGCCCTGCGCGAGGCGGACGCGCGCCCGGGGGCGGTGCTCGATCTGGCCGGTCATGTCGCGGCGGGCCATCCCGGCGATGCGCCGGTCGCGCCCGGAACGGCGGTGCGGATCCTGACCGGCGCCCCCCTGCCGCCCGGCGCGGACCGCGTCATCATGCAGGAGGACGTGACCCGCGACGGCGGGCGCATCACGCTGAACCTTGTCGGCCCGAACAGCCATGTGCGCGCGCGCGGCTGCGATTTCGCCCGGGGCGCGCGCCTTGCCGCCCCGCGCCGGCTGCGCCCGGCCGATGTCGCGCTCATCGCCGCGATGAACCATGCCCGCGTGCGCGTGGCGCGCCTGCCGGATGTGGCGATCCTCTCGACCGGGGACGAGCTGGTGGTGCCGGGCAGCCCGCTCGGCCCGGGGCAGATCGTGGCCTCGAACGCCTTCGGCCTTGCCGCGATGCTGGCGGCCGAAGGGATCCGCGCGCGCATCCTGCCGATCGCCGCCGACACGATGGCGGCGCATCATCAAGGCCTAGCCCTGGCCGGCGCGGCCGATCTGATCGTCACCATCGGCGGCGCCTCGGTGGGCGATCACGACCTTGTGGCCAAGGCCGCCGGCGAGGCCGGGTTCGACCTTGCCTTTCACAAGGTCGCCATGCGCCCCGGCAAGCCGGTGATGGCCGGGCGGCGCGGCGGGCAGCTCATGCTGGGTCTGCCGGGCAATCCGGTCTCGGCCATGGTCTGTGCCACGGTGTTCATGATCCCGCTGGTGCGCGCGCTGCAGGGCCTGCCCCCCGGCCCCGCCCCGCGCGAGACCCATCCGCTGGCCGCGCCGCTGCCGCCGAACGGGCCGCGCGAACATTACCTGCGCGCCCGGCTCGACCCTGACGGGGTGCGCGGATTCGCGCGGCAGGATTCCTCGCTGCTGACGGTGCTGGCCGAGGCCGATGTGCTGATCGTGCAGCCCCCCGGCCACGACGGCGGCGCCGCCGGCGATCCGATCGAAGTGATCCGCCTGCAAGGTGCTTGACACAAAACGGGAACAGTGCCAGAACATACCCCAAACCTCTGGCACGGGACCGCGCGGCGATGCTCACACGCAAGCAGCTTGACCTTCTCGAGTTCATCAATGCGCGGATGCAGCGCGACGGGGTTCCCCCCTCGTTCGACGAAATGAAGGAGGCGCTGGATCTGCGCTCCAAATCCGGGATCCACCGCCTTGTCACCGCGCTCGAGGAACGCGGCTTCATCCGCCGCCTTGCCCACCGCGCCCGCGCGATCGAGATCGTGCGCATGCCCGATGCCCTGATCGCCCGCGCCAACGCCGCCGCGACCGCCGGCAGGGCCGATGCCGCCCCCGTTCCCGCCTCCGCGCCGCGGGTGCGCCTGATCGGCGACGGCGAGGGGCGCAGCCACGCGCCCGCGCCGCTGCCCGCCCAGGCGTTCGAGGTGGCGGTGATGGGCCGCATCGCCGCCGGCGTGCCGATCGCCGCCATTTCCGAAGTATCGCATCACGTCGCGGTGCCGCAGTCGATGCTGGGCCGGGGCGAACATTACGCGCTCGAGGTGCAGGGCGATTCGATGATCGACGCGGGCATCAACGACGGCGACATCGTCATCATCCGCGAGACCGCGACCGCCGACAACGGCGACATCGTCGTGGCCCTCGTCGAAGAGGCCGAGGCCACGCTGAAACGCCTGCGCCGCCAGAACGGGATGATCGCGCTCGAGGCGGCGAA
>JADYZU010000069.1 GCA_020852925.1 Rubellimicrobium sp.
AACCGACCCCGAGGTCGAGAAGCGGCCCGAAAACATCATCCCCCGCATCCGCAAGGTGGTGGGCGAGCGCGAGTTCCGTCTGGACTGGTCGTCGATCTACACCTTCCAGTGCCGGCGGCTGGAGAGGTTCGTGCACGGCCGGGTGATCTTTGCCGGCGACAGCGCCCATGTGGTCAGCCCGTTCGGCGCGCGGGGCGGCAATGGCGGCCTGCAGGATGTGGATGCACTGGGCTGGCGGCTGGCGGCGGTGATCCGGGGCGAAGCGGCGGAGGCATGCCTTGCCGCCTATGACCGCGAAAGGGTGCATGGGGCGGACGAGAACATCCTCAATTCCAGCCGCACCACCCGCTTCATGACGCCCGCCAACGGGATCGAGTGGCTGTTTCGCGACCAGGTCCTGAAGCTTGCGGGACAGATGCCCTTTGCCCGCGCGCTGGTCAATTCCGGCAGGCTGTCGGTGCCTTGCGTCTATCCTTCCTCGGGGCATGACGAGGGGCTGATGCCCGCCATATCGCGCCCCGGCGCGGTGGCGCCCGACGCGCCGCAAGGAGAGGGCTGGCTTCTCGACCGGCTGGGGCGCGCGCCGGTGCTCCTCTGCCTCAACGCCGTCGCGCCGAAGGATGTCTGCGCGCAGGTTCTGGTGGCCGAAGTGAACGAATTCGTCCGCGCCCGCTATCTGGGCCGGGCGGGATCGGGGCTTTACCTGATCCGCCCCGACCAGATCGTCGCCGCCCGCTGGGCCAGCGCCGACGCGGACCAGATCAACAGGAGTGTGAGGGCGATTGGGGAGGGGCGGCCATGAGCCTGACGGTCACGCCGAATTTCGAGGATGCCGATGGTTTCTATGCAGCACTTCTGGCGGTGCACAAGGGCCTGGATGAGGCCGAAAGCCATGCGCTGAACGCGCGGCTTGTCCTGATCCTTGCCAATCATGTCGGCGCAAAGGCCATACTGGCCGAGGCGCTGGACCTGGCGGCGCGGTAGGATCGTCCCGCCTGCGGCGGGCCGACCGGCCGGGGAGGGCTCTGCCCTCCCCGGACCCCACCCGGGATATTTTGGGACAGAAAATGAGGTCAGTGTTTCACGATGCCTGATGTGATCCAGTCGTCGAACTGGCGCAGGACGGCAGTGGCGAAAGCCGGATCGTTGATATGGGCGTCAAGCTCGACGAGCGTGACGTTCGCCGGGCAGCGGGCGCGGATCTCGTCGCAGAAGGCGGCCAGCGCGCCGGGGTCCGAAAGGGGCGCGCCCGGCCTGTCCCATTCGTTGCCACCCTGCCGGGGCAGGAAGAAGGTTGTCGGCCCGGTGGCCAGGGCAAGCTTGTCACAGAGGATCCGCGCGACCTCGCGCCGCTGGCCGGCGGTCTGCACGACCGAGGTCAGGAGCCGGTTGTGCGCATGCGCGGGCGTGTCGGCGAAGCGGGCGGGCATGTCCTGCCAGCCGACGAAGTCGATCAGGTCATAGCAGCCGATCGAGACCATCTGCGGCGTGCCGGTGCGCCCGGCCGCCGTCAGCCGGTCCGGTCCGGCGCTGATCGCCGAGCCGAAATGGTGGTTTGCGACTTCTTGCGGGGCGAAATCCATCACGCAGGCAAAGTCCCCGTCGCCGGTCAGCCCTTCGAACGCCCGTCCACCCATGCCGGTCGCGTGAAAGACGGCGACCTCGAAGCCGCGCCTTTCGAGTTCCGGCTTCAGCGCGACCATGTAGCGGAGCACGGTCTTGCCGAACGAGGTCATGCCGACGATGGGCTTCCGGCCCTCGGGCTTCTCGACCGCGCGCGCCGCGCCCAGCACCGCCCCCGCCGCCTGGCTGAGCGACGCCTTGCAGACCGAGTTCAGCCCGTAGAGGCCGCCCGCCCAGAGGATCATCTGGATGTCGGCCGCCAGCCGCCCCGGCGGGATCATCGGCGAGAAGCTGACGGTG
The DNA here is from genome assembly GCA_020852925.1 of Rubellimicrobium sp. GTDB lineage: Bacteria > Pseudomonadota > Alphaproteobacteria > Rhodobacterales > Rhodobacteraceae > JADYZU01. The sequence continues at coordinate 1,924 of JADYZU010000069.1, forward strand.
GAAACCACGTATTTCGGCACGCCCAGCGGCAGCGCCGCACACAGGTCGAGCGCGAGGTCAGTGCCCATCGAACCGCCCAGCACCAGCACCCCGTCGAAACGCCCCTCGCCGTGAAGCCGCCGCGCCAGTGCCGCGGCGCCAAGCGCCATCATCTGCATGGCGAAATTCTCGTCCTCCGAAGCGATGGCCTCGGCGATCGTCGATCCGGCGGCGCTTGCCACGTCATGCTTGGTCCAGTCCGTCCGCCGCGACGGATCGCCCAGGACCGACACATCCATGGTCAGCGCCACCCCGCCCTGCGCGCGGATCACCCCGGCGATAGAGTTCAGTTCGTCGTCCTTGGTGTCGTAGGTGCCGACGACCAGAATGCGGTTTCCCATCTGTCCCCCCCGAAAGCCGATGGTCAGAGCTGAATCCATGCGGATTTCAGGTCAGTGTATTTGTCGAGCGCATGCAGCGACTTGTCATGACCGTTGCCGGATTGCCTGACCCCGCCCAGGGGCACGGTGATGTCCGACCCGCCATAGGTGTTCACATGCACCACGCCCGCGCGGATGCCGCGGATCATCCGGTGCGCGCGCGACAGGTTCGCGGTCCAGACGCCCGAGGCAAGCCCGTAGTCGGTGGCATTGGCCAGCCGCAGCGCCTCGTCCTCGTCCCCGAACCGGGTGACGGCCAGGACCGGGCCGAAGACTTCCTCGCGGAAGAGGCGATGCGCGGCCTGAACGCCGGTCACGATGGTCGGCTCCATGTAATAGCCGCCGGTGTCGGTCAGTGCCCGCTTGCCGCCGGTGACGATATCGCCGCCCTCGCGCGTGGCGTCGGCAACGAAGCCGAGGTTGCCGTCAAGCTGGGCCAGGGAATTGACCGCGCCGATGTTCGTGGCCAGGTCGAGGGGGTTGCCGAGCCTCATCGCCTCGGTGGCGCGGGTCAGGGCAAAGACGAAATCATCATGGATGGCGCTTTCGACCAACAGGCGTGATCCGGCGACACAGACCTGACCGGCATTGCGGAAGATCGCATGTGCCGCGGCCTTGGCGGCGACGTCCGGATCGGGTGCATCGGCAAAGACGATGTTCGGGCTCTTGCCGCCCAGTTCCAGATAGCACCGTTTCAGGTTCGACCGCGCCGAATAGTCCAGCAGACGCCGCCCGGTGGCGCCCGATCCGGTGAAGACCATCACATCGACATCCATCGACAGGCCAAGCGCCTCTCCCGTCACCCGGCCGGGGCCGGTGACGACGTTGAAGACGCCCGGCGGCACGCCGGCCTCAAGCGCCAGTTCCGCGAGCCGCAGGAGCGACAGGGATGCGGTTTCAGCCGGTTTCAGCACCACCGAGTTGCCCGCGGCCAGCGCCGGCGCGATCTTCCATGCCCCGATCATCAGCGGGAAGTTCCAGGGCACGATCGCCGCGACCACGCCCACCGGTTCGCGGTGGACAAGCGCCAGGACATTGTCGGCGGTGGGCGCGATCTCTCCGAAGACCTTGTCGATGGCCTCGGCATAATAGCGGAAGGTGCCGGCGGCGCTGCCTGGTTCAGCCTTCAGCGCCATGCCGATTTCCGTGCCGTTGTCGCGCACGCCCAGAACCGCCAGTTCGCCCGCGTTCTTCCCGATAAGGTCGGCCAGCCGGTGCAGCACCGCCTTGCGGCCCGCGGGCGCCATCCGCGACCAGCGGCCATCCTCGAACGCCGCTCGGGCCGAGGCGACCGCGCGCGCCACGTCCGCCGCGCTGGCAAGGGCGAGCGTCGTCAGTGCCTTTCCGTCGATGGGCGACAGAACCTCGCTCTCGCCATTCTCGCCATCCTGCCAGCGCCCCTCGATCAGAAGCTGGCCACGCCGGACGGGCAGGGTGGCAAGACGGGTGATGTCGCTCTGGCTCAGGGTCACGGCGCGCTCCCGAATGGTTCTGTATATGAACCGATGGTTCTAAAACAGATTGACAGCGTGGCATGCTTTCTGTCAACTGGCTTGGTGCAGCGGGGGCCAGGTCGGTGGGAACAGTCTCAAAGGCGCTCGATCTTCTGGATCTGTTCAGCCGGGCCCAGCCGCGGATCGGCCTTTCCGAACTGTCGCGACAGGCCGGCGTGAACAAGGCGACCTGTTTCCGGCTGATGAGCGAGCTTCAGTCCCGCGGCCTGGTCGAGCAGGTGGGCGCAGGGCGCGAATATCGCCTCGGTCCGGCCATTCTGCGGCTGGCCGCCCTAAGGGAGGCCGAGGTTCCGACCCGCGATGCGATGCAACCGGTGCTGCAGGCCCTGGCCCGCGCCACCGGCGAGACGGCGCACCTGGCCCAGATCGTCGCGGGTGAACTGCGCATGCTGTCCTATGCCTATTCGCCCGCCCACGCGATGCGGGTGATGATGGAGGATGCAGACATCCTGCCCTTCCATGCCACCTCATCGGGCCTCGTGGTCCTCGCCCATCTCGCGCCCTCGGCGCGGGCGGCGATCCTCGCGCGCCCGCTTGCCGCCGTCACGCCGCAGACGCTGACCGATGCTGACGCGGTGGCTGGCCGGCTTGGCCAGATCCGCGCGACGGGTCTTGCCGAAAGCATCGGCGGGTTCGAGGCGGATGT